>NZ_FUID01000025.1 GCF_900163635.1 Leucobacter sp. 7(1)
TCAGTGGTGAGGGCTTCCTGCTAGAGATAGGGCAGGTGTTGCACTCACCACCTGAGACCGCCCCCTTTTCCCCCGAAATTTGACTCATGTACGATAAACGGCCTCAGTTTGGGCGAGGTCTGTAAGCGGCGGGATGACCAGGAACGCGCATGCGTCCGCGATACTGGGAGGCGTGATCCTCTCCCCGCAGCACTCAGCCCCGCGCCGTCACCTGTGGCGGGGAGTGAGGCGAAGCCTTGGACGGAGCGGCGCGGCTGCCGTGCTGCTCCTGGCCCTGAGCGGCTGCGGGAGCGCCCCGGGAATTGACCTTCCCCCGGCCGGCGGCACCCCTGACTACCAGCTGGGCGGTGCCTACGATCCTGCGCCCGAGGTCACCATCGTGGGGCGCGATCGCAGCGCCGATCCCGCGCCTGGGGTCTACTCAATCTGCTACGTCAACGGGTTCCAAACGCAGCCCGGAGAGCTCGATGTGTTCCCCGATGAGACGCTACTTCGAGGCCAGGACGGCAAGATCCGCTTTGACCCGGACTGGCCGGATGAGGCGCTGCTCGACACGTCCACCGCGGAGCGGCGCGCGGCGGTCCTCGCCGTCATCAGCCCGTGGGTCGAGGGCTGCGCACGCGACGGCTTCGACGCTGTCGAGTTCGACAACCTCGACTCGTACACACGATCTGGCGGGGTACTCACGCGTGATCACAACCTTGCGCTCGCCAGCGAGCTCGTCCGCGTGGCCCACGGGGCCGGTCTCGCAGCCGGGCAGAAGAACGCCGCAGAGGATGCCGCTGTGCTGCAAGAGCGGGCGGGGTTCGACTTCGCCGTCACCGAGGAGTGCAGCGTGTTCAGCGAGTGCCCCGCGTACACGGACGTGTACGGCGAGCACGTCATCGATATCGAGTACACCGACGAGTTGCCCCGCCCGTTTATCGAGATGTGCGCCGACCCCGATGCGCCGGGAACGATGGTGCTGCGGGATCGGCTGCTGTCGGTCCCCGGCGACCCCGACTACGCGTTCACGAGCTGCCCGCGCTAACCTGCCGGGGTGCGCACGGCGGCGTGCTGCCAGTCGGATCCCGCGCGCACGTATTCAATGCGCGTGTGCTGGCGGTCCTCCCGGGCCTGCATGAACTCAAACGTATCCGGCCGCAGCGCATACCGCTGCCAATCCGAGTTCGGGCTCCCCGTGTAGCTCGGACGCTCCGACCAGTCGCGCTGGCTCACGACGTCAGCGAGCGCGACCGCGGTTCCGGTCACCCGCACTTGCCGCCCGAACTCCCGCCAGAAGAACAGCATCGAGCACCGCGGGTCGGCCGCAAGCTCACCCCCTTTACGCGACGTCCGGTGGGTCGAGAAATGGTACCCATCGGCATCGATGTCTTTCAGAATGAGGGTCCGCACCACCGGGGTGCCGTCGGCCTGGAGCGAGGCGAACGCCATCGCGTGCGGCTGCCGTTCGGTGCCTGAGATCGCGGCGTCCAGCCACTCTCGGAAGAGCACGTCCGGATCGGCGGGGAGTTCGGCCTCGTGCAACACGGGGAGCGGGTGGGGAAATGCGGGCAGGGACCGCAGACGGGACTCAAGATCGCTCATGCCGCCAGCGTACGCCTGGTGCTACCCTGCCCGAGGACACACGGTCCCAACCGGAGGAAAACGTGACACACAATTTCACTGCCGCGAATCAGGCGAACTGGGACGAACGTGCCGAACTGCACGCCGCTCGGGACGGCTCGGGGTACGAGGTGCAGCGGTATGTGGCGGACCGGTCGGCGCTCTCCGACGTCGTGCGATTCGACCAGCCGCTTCTCGGTGATGTCTCCGGACTCCGTACCGTGCACCTGCAGTGCCACATCGGCACTGACACGATCTCGCTAGCACGGCTTGGGGCCCGGGTGACCGGCCTGGATTTTTCGGAGCGCGGGATCGCTGAAGCGCGACGGCTTGCACAGGAGACCGGCGATGCGGTCGATTTTGTGCACGCCGACGTGCGTGAAGCCGCTGCTGTGCTGCCGAACGGCGGATTCGACCTCGTGTACACGGGCATCGGGGCCCTGTGTTGGCTCCCCAAGATTCGCGAGTGGGCCGAGGTCGTCGCCGCGCTCCTGGCCCCGGGCGGCTCCCTGTTCATTCGCGAGGGCCACCCGATCCTGTGGGCGATCGACGAGTCCCTCGAAGACGACCTCCACCTCCGCTACCCCTACTTCGAGCACGAGGCACCCACGGAGTGGGACGACGATCAGAGCTACGTCGTAACCGCGGCCCCACTCCAGGCCTCACACACCTACGAGTGGAACCACTCGCTCGGCGAGATCGTCACGGCGTTGATCGAGAGCGGGCTCCGGATCGACAGCCTCGTGGAACACGACAGCGTGCCGTGGGAGGCGCTCCCGGGACAGATGACGCTCCGCGCGGACGGCGAGTGGCTCCTCACGGAACGCTCCGGATCAGTGCCGCTCACGTACACCCTCCGAGCGTCGAAACCTGTGTAGCGCAAGCGCATCGTTCACTGCAGGCCTTCCAGCCGTCTCAGTCAGTACGCGGTCCACGTCACCTCCCCATCTCGCGGAAAGGAGTCACGCGCCGTGTCCGCAGCATCCGCCAAACTCCGAGCGCAAGCAGGAGTAGTCCAAGGATGCCGCCTCCCCAGAGTGCTGGCCCACCGGTCGGTGGGAGCCCGCCGCCTTCCTGGTCCTCACCACCGGGTTCGGTCCCACCGGAAACTCGGTCAAACACGACCTCGGCTGTGACTGGAGCAATCTCACCGTCCACAAGCGCACCCACCACCGCTGTCCCGGGCTCTTTGGAGCTGAGGCTGGCGCGGAACTGGCCCGCATTCGGCTGTGTCTGGCTCCCGAGTTCCCCGAGCGAACTTGTGATTTCCACAGTGTCCACGGCATCGCTCGGGTTTCCGAACGAGTCGAACAGCGCTACCGTGACGGGCCCCGAGTCCACGCCGTCGGCGCGGAGCCGCTCGGGAGCTTCGAGGGTGGTTTGGCTCAGGTCCGCCGGACCTGCGATGAAGCGCGCAATGTCATTTCCGTCGGGCCGGATCACGGTGTTCCACAACCCGACCACGATGAGTTTGTCGCCGGCGGAGTGGGACGGCAGGATCGCCTGGTACACACCCGCGACCTCCGCTTCCGCGAACACACCCGGTCGCGCACCACCCAGCTCGGACGCTGTCGCAATCGCGAGCTCTGAAGCGGTTCCAGACACCGGGTTCCCGAACCGATCGGCGAGCTGCACGGTGACCGTGTGGGTCTCAGCGCCCACCGTCCGCAGCCCCGAGGTCACTGCGAAGGTGGTGTCCGGGTGTTCAGGATCCGCGTTGTCCGAATAAAACTCAGCAACTCCGTTTCTGGAGAGCACGATGGCGACGCTGCCCCAGGCCGCGGTAATCGTCTTGCTGCCCGCGCGCGTGGAACTGACCTCCGCGGCATAGACACCGTCACCGAGATCCGTGAAGGCGGTGATCTCGCCGCTGCCGAGCGATTCCACGCTGGAAGCGCTCAGGCGCGCGGCCTCACCGCTCACGCCGTTGCCGTAGCGATCCACGAGAGTCACGGTGACAGTGTGGGGATCCGAATCGACGATCCGCGCGCCCTCTGAGACGCCATATGCGCTCCGCGCATGTGCGGTATCCACCGCACCCGGCACAAACACGGCCTCGCCGTTTCCACGCAGTGTGACTGCGCCACCACCGAATGCCACCTGGATCGGCTTCAGCCCTGCTTCGGTCGACCCGACCTGGGCCATGTAGCTTCCCGGGGTCTCGGCGCTCTCGACAAACGCGCCCACTGCCCCGTCTCCGAGACCAGCTTCGACTGTTCCGCTCAGCCCTGCGGCCTGCCCCGACACGGGATTCCCGAACTCATCGACGAGCGTGACTGTGACCGTGTGGGTCTCGCCGCCCACTTCACGGGATCCCTCGGTGACGATGTAGCCGGTGCCCGGGTTCTCGGTGTCCACGCCGCCTGCGACGAACCAAGCCGTCGCGTTCCCCGGGGCGGAAAGTGCGGCGCCGGCCACCGTCGCGGTCACCGCTTTTTCTCCCGCCACCGTTGAGGTGAGTGCGGCGCGGTACTCTCCGGGCTCCGTTGTCTCGGCGAACTCCGTGATGGCCCCGCCGCCCAGCGGACCGTCCGTCGCAGCGCTCAACTCGGCGGCCTGCCCGGGAATGGGGTTGCCAAACGCGTCGACAAGCGTAACGGTCACGGCGTGTGATCCGCCGCTGACCGAAGCGTCCCCTTCAGAGACGCGATAGCCAGTCTCTGATCGACTGAGGTCGACGTCACCCGGGATGAAGCGCGCCGTGTCATTCCCAACCGTCGGGATCGTGTGGGTTCCCAGCCCGACGGTGAGAGGTTTCTCACCCGCACGTGTCGACGAGACAGACGCTTCGTAGTATCCCGCTCGGTCGGTCTCAAGGAACGGTCCGACTTCTCCGGCCCCCAATGACGCGGTTGTCGCAGCAGTGAGCTCAGCGGCCAGCCCCGAGATCGCGTTGCCGTACTCGTCGCTCAGGGCGACGGAGACCGTGTGGTTCCCGCTCCCCGCAACGAGCACCGCGTCCGACACTGTGAAGCCGGTACCAGGCCCACTGAGATCGACGTCTCCGGGCGCGAACGCCGCTACCCGGTTCCCGTCAGCCGAGATCGCTGTCCCGTCATGGTGCACGGCCAACTCTTTGGATCCCGCGCTGGTGGAGGTCACTCGCGCTTCGTAGCTTCCGGGTTCTGCCAGCTCGGAAAAGCTCCCGATCTCCCCGGCACCCAACGGATCATCGGTACTGGCGCGGAGGCGCTCGGCCGCCCCGGTGACCGGGTTTCCGGTGCGATCAACTAACTGGACACGCACTGTGTGGGGCGCGTCACCAACGGGCAGTGCTCCCGTCGACACGGTGAACCGCGTCTCGGCATTGCTCGGGTCAGTGGGCCCGGCGAAGAAGCTCACGGAAGTTGTCGCCGGGGCCTCGATGCCGTGCATCGTAAAACTAATAACGGCTGATCCCGCTCGACTGGACACCAGATCCGCCGTATACGTGCCGTTACCGTGATCGGTCACCGCACCCAAGTCACCGAACGTCGTTGACAGCGTGACGTTCCCGCCCCCGGTCGTGGCTGGTTCTCCGGCTCTGTTCTTCGCGGTGATCGTGATCGTCGCAGATTCCTCACCGTCGGCGAGCACCTCCGCAGGAGCGGCCGTGATCGCGCTCGTCGCCGCGAAACCGCTGTCATCGACGAACACCGTCAGTTCCGGTCCGCAACTCCCGGTCGCCTGGCAGGGATCCTGGTCAATGCCCTGGGAACTCACCGCGGTGATACGTGTGCTGAACTGTCCCGCGATCACTGGGCGAACGGTGACCTCCAGATGTTCCGACTGCCCCTCTGGCAGGCTCGAAATCGCCCATACACCGCTTTCCGGATCGTAGTCACCGGTATCCGAGACCCAGGCCATGCCCTCGGGTAGCGCAAAGGCAACCGCAACATTTTCGGCGGTGTCGGGCCCTCCGTTGCTCACTTGAAGAGCGTAGGTGACGGCTTCTCCCAGTTCAATCTCTGTGCTCGATACCTGTGCGTCCACGTCGAGGTCGACCATTGCGAGCGCGCTTGCATAACTGATGTAGGCGCTCCGGGTGGCTTGTGCGCCCCCTGCGAGCGTCAGATCCCAGGCCATACCGAAGCCATTATCGATGTCGGTGTCGCACGCTCCGGTAACGGTCGAACTCACCCAGCACTTGTCCGCACTGGGGCTCTCCATGAAGGACTTCTCAAGCGCTGTCTTCACGCCACCAAAGTGTCCGCCGGCAAACTTGGCTCCCGGGGACACCCCCACGAGACTGATCGCATTCGCGCCGTTCAGGCACTGCACCATGCTGTCGGGGTGCAGCGCAGAAAGTCCCTTGTCTGAGCCCTTGAACGTGCAATCCGCGTATTGGCCGAGCTGCACGTGAGTTTCATTCGCGCCCGTATTCTCCAGCGTCAGGTCACTCTGGACGTACTCGGCTCCCAGGACATAGGTGAGGCGCTGGGTCAGTGTGAACATTGCGTACTCATCTGCGAGTGGGCCCCGGGTTTCGAGCACAAACGGATCGGCCACCGTCCCCGTTCCCCCGTGCGTTTGTGTCCCGTCGACACCCCGCTTCATGAGAACGTTCTTTCCGAGGTCGAAGAGAATTGGGTACGCATCCGGGAGACCCCCTCGCACATAGAACGCGTTGCCATCCATGGTGCGCGAGTTCAGCTGCATCTGAGAACCCGGAGACAGTGTGATCTCTTTGATCGGGTTCGGCTCATCGATCGTGATTCGCCCCTGGGTGACGCCGGTCGCCGCAAGCGCGGCGCTACTCGGTTGCGCGGTCAGCCCCACCGCTGCCAGAAGGGTCACCATTCCAAGGACGAGGGATCGCCGTAGCGTCCGGCCTGGAAGTGTGTGTCGCATGCTCGCCAATCTGCGGAGGATCGAGCCCGGATCGCCCGGACCGCCCGCTTGCCGTAGGCCGCGGCTGTGCCCGCGGCGCCTGTTGATTCATCGCCACCCGCCATGCTGCCCGAGAACCGAGCATGTGATCCCTGAAGCACCACAACTTGAGCCCATACGGACGTGACCTGAGTGCGCCTCCCTCAGTGCAATGAGTGCAAAAGGCCCCCCTCCCGCAGACATCCTGTCTGCGGGAGGGGGGCCTCGTGAAGCTGTGAGCGCCTAGCTGTCGCTCACCTCGGAGTGCAGCGAACGACGTCGCGCGATCACCAGGGCACCACCGCTCAGAAGGAGCAGGGCACCGGCGAATGCCCCGTACGCAAGCAGCGAGGGGCCGCCCGTGTGCGCAAGCTCCTTGCCCGGGGCGGGCTTGCCGCCCACCGGCGGGGTTTTCCCGTCCGGCTGAGGCTCGGGCTTGGGCTCCGGCTTCACCGTCGCGTCAGCCGCGAAGCTCAGCGTCGCCGCCGCGCTCGCGTTGCCCGCCGTGTCCGTCGCACGAACCTCGACCGTCGCGGCCTCGGCCCCCAGCGGGATCGTAGCCGTAAACGCTTCACCGGTCACCGGGGCTGCAGCGGCGGCGGATCGTGCCGCACCCGCACCGGCAGGTTCGCTCTGGAGCGACGCCCACGCGCCATCCGGCAGCACCCGGTACTCAACGTCTGCCACGCCCGAAGTCGCGTCAGCAGCCTCGACCGTGACGTCACCGCGCGCAGCCGGATTAGCGGTTGCCGCGAGCGTCGGTGCGACCGAGTCGAGTCGGAATTCTTGCGGCCCGTCCGCCGGGAGCAGCGTCGTGTTGCCGGCGCCATCCGTAGCGCGTGCGAACAGCGTGTTCACGCCCTCATCGGCGAGTTCGATCGGGCCGGTGTACGCGGCCCAGTCGGTGCCGTTGCGCGAGAACTCCACGAGGGGAGCCTCGTCGGTCTCGTCGTCCGCCGCGATGCCCACGGTGATCGGTGCGGTGCGGTACCAGCCAGCCTCGTTCGCACCCTGCGGCGCTTCGAACGTGACCGTCGGCGTCGTGGTGTCCTTGATCAGCGCGATCTCGACCTCCGCGTCGGTGGCGATCTGCTGGCCCAGTGCGCCGCCGATTGCGCCGTTCGCGCCGAGCGCTGCGAAGTCGCACTCGGTCGTGGGGGCGAGCGCGGATACCGTACCGTCATCCGCGGTCGCCCCGACCTCGCGCCACCCCTCGTCGGCACCGCAAGACATTGCCACGGGCACGCCCGCAGCGGGCTTGCCCGCCTCGTCCTCGACGGTGACAGTCAGCGTGTTCAGTGCCGCGCGGAACGCGGAGCCACCAATGATCTCGGCAGAGATGCCCATGCGTTCCTGCGACACGTAATCGATCGTGTCGTTCGACATGTGGTAGGTCGGCTCAAGCACGATCGAATCGGTCTCGGACCAGAACATCCAGCTGAACACTGCGGCGTCGATTCCCACGTCCTGGAAGGACTGGTGGTCACTCCGCCCCACGAACCCGCGGTTCAGCGGGCCACGATCCGTGTGTCCCGAGAGTGCGTCCGCGTGGTTCAGGACGTCGTTACTCATGCCGTCCTTCTTGAGGCTCAGGCCCCAAAACCCGAACGGCTTCTCCGGGGTTCCGAGGTGCGCGGTCCCGGCCATGTCCATGTTCCAGGCACCGATCGTACGGTCGATTTCCTCGGGCGTCAGGCTCTTCGCGTGCACCTGCGACCCGACGATACCCTTCTCCTCGGCACCCCAGGTGCCGACGCGGATCTCCGTGTCAAGCGCGTACTGGCTCAGGATCCGCGCGGACTCCAGCATGATGCCCACGCCGGAAGCATTGTCGCTCGCCCCCGGGCTGCCGACCACGGAGTCGATGTGCGCGCCGATGTAGAGGATCGGGGCGGTCCCGTCAGTGTCGCCCACCGCGGGACGCACGCCGATCGTGTTGGAGCTCTCCGTGCTGCTGCGTTCTGTGGTCATGCTCAGCGTCAGCGGGCCTGTCGTGAGCAGTTCGCGGATCCGCTCACCCTGGTACAGCGAGGCACCAACGACCTGGATCCCGGTGGCCGCCTCGGGCACATTCCCGGGGTTCGAGAGCGCCTGACTCGCGGCCGTGTTCGTGAAGATCACGCCCGCTGCGCCCGCGGTCGCGAGATCGGTCAACAGCTGGGACCGGGTTGCGGCAGTGGCATTCCAGGTCGCCACAACAAACTTCCCGGTGACCTCTTCGGGAACCACGGTCGTGTTCGTGCCGAGGTCGAAGACCTGGGCCGTGACGGGTGTGTTCGTGAACAGCGCATTCGCAGCCGGGCGGTACTGCCAGCTCACCTGCGTCGGCAGGTCGCGATCCGGCGTGGCGTTCGCGTAGGTCGAGACAGAGACCGGGAAGGTTTCGGTCTCGGTCGTGAAGCCGTACGACTCAAGCTGCCGCTTGACGTACGCGTTTGCTTCGACCTCGGCGCTTGTTCCGGCGACCCGCGGCCCGATGTCGACAGCGAGGTGCTTCACGTGGCCGAAGACGGCCTCGTCGTTCACCTGCCCGGTGAACTCCTGCAGGTAGTCGGGCAGATAGGTGCCCGACTTGATTGCGTCGATCCCTGTGGGCGGCGCGTACGGTGCCGCGAAGGCGGCGCTCGGTGCCGCAATCAGCGGCACGGCGATGGCTGCGGCGCCCAGTGCGCCGAGCACTCGTTTCCGCATCCGTGGCCCCGTCGGGGCGGCGTGATGTTCGTGCATCTGTAGCTGGTGTCCTCTCTGACAACCATGATTCGCACGGGCACTCCTCGCACCCCGACGTCGTTGCGCCCGGCCACCCCGCGAGTCTCGGCGCTCAACGCTGAGCTCCGATGCTCTGTTGAACGCGTGATCTGCGCGGGCGTTGACGCGAAAAATCCCCGGTCGAACCATATCTCCCTGGTGCGATTGCACCCCAGAACGACCCTAGCGAATTCCGGCACTCTGGCGGAACCAAAACGTGTTTTGGGCGCGTTTGCTTGCGTTGTGTCGTCTGCGGGGAGCCGTTGCGTCTCAAATTCGACCCTCACCCCGACAATCGTTCAGCGCCGGATCGGAACGACTCCGATGCGACATCACCCCGCGCCTCACCCTCGCGGTCCGCCGTTACGCGGCGAGGCGCTGCACCCCACGCGCCGAGAGTGCCGAGCCGAGTAGGATCATGCGCATGCTGCGCTCAGCGGCGTCCCGCAGCAATTCCTCGCCCTGATCCACCGCCTGCTCAAGCGCCATCGGCACGGTCAGGATCGAGGCGATCGCGCCGATCCCGATGTCATGCACGTCGGGGGCACCAGCCCCGAGCGATCCCGCGATTCCGAGCACGGGAACCCCAGCCGTGCGCGCCCGGAGCGCGATCTCGGCGGGCACCTTGCCGCGCGGCGTCTGAAAATCGATTGCACCCTCCGCGGTAATGACAAGATCCGCCTCCGCGATCAGGGCGTCGAGGCACACCGGTGCGACGCTCGGATCGAGCAGCACCTCGAATCGCGGGGCGAGGCGTGCCCCGAGCACCGCGGCGAGACCGGCTCCGAGGCCCCCTGAGGCCCCCGTGCCCGGTCCGGTGCGCAGATCCAAGGCCGGGACGGGTGACCTTCCGGGGGCGAGGGGGAGCGCGGGCAGGGTCTCTGCAAGCAACGCCGCCCAGTGTTCGAGGGCGGCTGAGAGTTGCTCGACCTGGGCTGGGGTGGCACCCTTTTGCGGGCCAAACACGCGAGCGACGCCCCGCGGGCCGCACAGCACGTTGTGCGTGTTACACGCGAGCACGATCTCGACTTCGCGGGCGCGCGGGTGCAGTCCCGACAGATCGATCCGGGCAGCCCGGGCGAGATGAGCACCCCCGTCGGGGAGCTCAGTCCCGGCCGCGTCGAGGATCCGCACGCCGAGCGCTCGCAGCGCCCCGGCCCCGCCGTCGCTTGTTCCCGAGTCGCCGCACCCCACGATGATGCGGGATGCCCCGTCGTCGAGCGCCGCAGCGATCAGCTCGCCCACCCCCGCCGTCGTCGTGGCCCCGGGGTCACGCTGATCGCGTGGCACGAGGCGCAGCCCCGCGGCGGCGGCCATCTCCACGACCGCGGTGCCCCGGGACGCGCCGCCGAGTCGCGCCCAGTGCGCTGTCACGGGGGCACCGACCGGGCCGGTGACCACGGCAGGAACAAGCTCACCACCCGTTGTTGCGGCGACCACTTCGGCCGTCCCCTCGCCACCATCGGGCACCGGGTACTCATCGACCTGAACGCCCGGGATCACGCGCCGGATCCCGGCAGCGATGGCGGCGGCCACGGCGTCAGCGCCCAGGCTCTCCTTGAATCCGCTGGGGGCGACGAGGATGCGCTGCGGGATGTGGATAGACATGAAGTACCTCCGTGTGGGGTCGACGAATACCGGGGGTGTCCCCGGCTGTGTGTTCGATACGGGCCGAAAGCCCGGTGAGTGGGGCCAGGCCCTACGGTGTGCGGGGCGAGCCCGCTAGAGCAGCAGCGGCAGTCCGAGTGCCGGCCACGGCCAGAACGCGCACGCCACGATGAGGAAAAACAGGAGCGGCGCAAGCCAGCGGGATAGCCTCAGGAGATCCTCCGGCGCGATCCCGGCCCCGGCATCGGGATCCGTAAACATGGCCACGGGCTTGGCGGAGCTGGGAAGCGTGTGGCAGAACCCGGCCGCAGCTGTCGAGGCAAAAGCGGCGGCGACCGGGTCGATGCCGATTCCGGGCGCGATTGCGACGATGATCGGGATCAGCGCGGCAGATCGGGCCGAGCGCGACTGGATCACCAGGTGTGCGGCCAGCGAGGCCGCAACCACGATCAGCAGGAACGCGATTCCGGCCCCCGCGCCGAGCTCGCTCACTGGGGCGAGGAGCGTGTTTCCGAGCCAGGTTGCTGCGCCCGTGGCGGTGAGTGCTGCGCCGAGCGCAAGCGTTGCCGCCAGGAACAGCAGCAGGTGCCACGGCACCCGCTTCACCGCGTCCTTCAGGGTGATGCAGCCGATCCCGGGTAGCGTTGCGGCGAGCGCGCCGAGCAGGGCGACCACCGCGGGAGCGAGCCCGTGCAGCGGCTCCGTGCACCACAGCGCAATCACGGCGGCGAGCAGGATCAGCGCGCGGCGCTCGGCTCCCGTGAGCGGCCCCGCCACCGGCGTGGGGGCGTCGGAGGCAAGTTCTGCGAGTGTGATCCGCACCGGTGCGCGCCGCTCGGCACGGTCCGTGAAGAGAAACAGGATCAGCTCGCACGCCAGGTGCGAGGACACCACCGCAAGGGGCAGACCCAGCACCAACCAGCGCAAGAAGCCGATCCCCTCGCCTGTCGCATCGGCAAGGATCTGACTCGTGATCAGGTGTGCCCCGGCTCCGAGCAGGGAGGCCACCGCGGAGAGCAGGATCACGGTCGGGAAGATCAGGCCGAGCGCGCGCAGCAGGCCCGCGCGGCCCGGAAGTGCGGTGGCGAGCGCCCGGTAGACCGGGAGCGCGAGGGCGGCCCGGCCGCTCGTTGCGGGGATCGCGAACGCGGACACGATCAACGCGGCGGTGCTCGCGTGCGCCAGGCCGCGGGGCGTCTGTGCCCGGGACACGAGCTGAGCGGCCCCCCGCAGCGCGAGACCCGACGCGGCAACGCCGGCGGCAATCATGCAGGCGCAGATTAGCAGCCAGATCGTCTCGTCTCCGAGCGCCGAAAAGAAGTCGGCGGCGGGGAGCACACCGAGCAGGATGAGCGCGACCGCGGCGAGAAAGGCGACAAGGGTGTCGTCGAGCGCGGTGAACACCCAGGCCCACACTGCAGTGAGAAAGACCGCGATCGTGGTGGCGGCAGGGAGCGAGAGCGCCGCCGGATCCGTCACGCCCTCCGCCGCCCGCACCGCAGCGGGTGCGAGCAGCCAGACAGCGAGTACCCCGAGCACCGCGGCAGCGATTCCGCGGCGAGTCGCCGCGGCGGATCGGGTCGGCCGCGGCGAGGCCGGCGGGGCCAACTGGGCCGACCGGGCCGATGGGGCTGACCGCCTGCGGGGCGGCTCGGTGGCGTATCTCACGGCACTCATCGCAGCCGGTATCCCGCGCCGCGCACAGTCTCGATGCGTTCGGCACCGATCTTGCCGCGTAGCGCACGCACATACACGTCGACAACATTGGAGGCTGGATCGAAGTCGAAACCCCACACCTGACCGATGAGCTGATCCCGCGTCAGCACCTGCCCCGGGTGCTGCAGCAGCACCTCGAGCAGATCGAACTCCCGGGCCGTCAGATCCGCCGCCAGATCCCCCACCGTGACCCGCCGGGCTCGCACATCGAGCGTGACGTCGCCGTGGCTGAGCACGGGGCCCACCGGGCGCTGCTCGCCGTCACCAATGCGCAGGCGCACACGAGCCAGGAGCTCTGCGAACTGGAACGGCTTCGTCACATAGTCGTTGGCACCGCCTTCGAGCCCGCGCACCGTGTCGATCACGGAGTCGCGCGCGGTGAGCACGATCACGGGGACGGTGACTCCCTCGCCCCGCAGGTGACTCAGCACGGTGAAGCCATCGATTCCGGGGAGTCCAATATCGAGCAATACAAGATCAAAAGAGCCGGATCGTGCGAGAATCAGCGCGGTCTCACCGTCGGGAGCCTCGGTCGTGTCATACCCCGCGGCGCGCAGCCCCCGCGATACGAAGGAGGTGATGTGCGGATCGTCTTCCGCGATCAGGATGTGGCGCATGTCAGTGCTCCTTCGAGGTGGTCAGGGGTGTCGTGACGGCGGTATCTTCGTGGCTGATCGGGGCGGCCGGGATCTCCGAGTTCGTTGGCTCCGGAGCGGGCAGGTCGAGCCCGAAGGTCGCCCCCGCACCGAGGGTGCTCTCCACCCAGGCGGATCCGCCATGCCCGTCGGTGATGGCGCGTACGATCGCGAGCCCCAGACCGGAGCCATGCCGGGCCGCGGGGCCGGCCGTGTCGCTGCGGGCGGCGACGTGGCCGCCGTGCACGAAGCGCTCGAAGATCCGCGCGGCCGCCTCCTCGGCGACACCCGGGCCTTCGTCGGCGACCCACACGCTGAGGCGACGGTCTGCGCCGTGCCCGTCGAAGCGGGAGCCGATCCGAATCCGGTCGCCCGCGTCCGTCACCTGTACCGCGTTCGCGGCGAGCTGCAGGACGGCCTGGGTGACGCGCTGAGCATCGACCTCGGCGGTGCCCTCAGCAACCTCCATGAGCTGCCACCGCCGGTCCCCCAGCGCCTGCGCCTTCGCCTCGATATCCAGGGTCAACGCGGCAACATCATGGGGCGAGAGCCGCACAAAGTCGGGTTGCTGGGCGCGGGCCAGCACGAGCAGGTCCGAGACGATTCGGCTCATCCGCGCAAGTTCATCGGTGACAAGCCGCAGCGTGGCCTGTCGTTCCACAGGGTCCTCGCTGAGCAATTCCAGGTGGCCGCGCACAATCGTGATCGGCGTGCGCAGCTCGTGACCCGCGTCGTCGACAAAACGCTGCTGCGTGCGGTGCGCCTCTTCCAAGCGGTCGAGCATTTGGTTGAACGTTGCCGCGACCTGGGCGATGTCGTCGCTGCCCTCCACCGGGACGCGGGCCGTGAGATCGTGTTCCCCAATGTCGCGGGCGACCCGGTAGACGTCCCGGACCGGCGCGAGGATCTGCCCGGCGACGAGCCAGGCAACGCCGGAGCACAGCAGCAGGCCGATAGCCGCGACCCAGGCGAGCGTGCCCATCGAGCGATCCACCGCGGCACGATCAGCCGCCGTGAACTGCGCTACGAACAGGGCACCCGTGTCTTCCCCCACCTCGAAGTCCATGCGACCCCAACGCACGGGGTCCCCATCGGGGGTCTCGCCCGCGCCCGAACGTTGCGCGGTGCCGCTCTGCGCCGTGAGCGTGTCCAGATCCGGCACCGCGTCGGGATCCCGCCCGAGCACACCGGAGAGTTGCCCGACGATCGCGCCGCCCGCGAGCCCCACGATCAGCTCGCCCTCGCTGACGGACTGGCGGGCCAGGTACACCTCCAACAGACGCTCCGGCGAGGCGAACGGCTGCGTCGTCTTCGGGTCGACACCCTCCGCCACGAATCGGGCGAATTCTTCGGCCTCCTGCGAGATCTGCGCGTTCGCTTCCACCTCAACTGTGGCGAGCGACAGACTCCGGCTCACCAGGCCAATCGCGCAGAGCGTGAACAGCGTACTCAGCACGATCCAAGCCGTGATCCGCCAGCGCGCGGGCAGGGTGCGGGCGCGCAGGGTGCGGAGCGGGGCCGGCGTGGTGGGTGCTGGCGCGGTGGGTGCTGGCGCGGTGGGTGCTGGCGCGGTGGTTGCCGGAGTGGTGGGTGCTGCCGGGAGGTGCTCCGTCGGGAGGATCTCCGTCGGGAGGATCTCCGTGGGGAACGCGCGCGTCGGGATGTCAGTCATCGTCGCCCCAGTCGTCGCCGCCGAAGTCGTCGCCGTCGTCGTCCAACGGGACGGGTGCGGGAGCGGGCACCGGTGCGGGTGCAGGGACCGGGGTAGGGGCCGGCACTGGCGCGGGAGCAGGGACCGGAACGGGCACGGGCTGGGGAGTTGGCTTCGGCTCGGGCTGAGGTTCCCGCTTCGGCGTCTCCACGATCGGTGCAGGTGCCACGATCGGCCCGGCGGGGAGCTCCGGGGCGCCCGGGACCGGGATGAGCACCAGGCTTCCCAGGGCAATCGCGGCGGGGACCGCGATCAGTACCCCGGGGAGGAGGAGTCGGCGTGCGAGTGTCATGACTCCATCGTGCCCGGTCTGTGTGAGGCGCAGATGAGGCCGAGATGAAGGTTTCTTCATCTCGGCCTCTCACACGAGCTGCGCCGGGCTCGTCGAGCGGGAGCTACTGTCCCGTCTCAGTGTCCTCTGGCGTAGGCGTGTGCTCGCCGGTCTCGGGGTGCCGGATCAACGCGGGGTCCTCTTGCCCCAGCCGCGGGTTCACTTCTTCCGCCTCGTCGCCGTAGTACTCCGAGGCCCCATCAAGAATGGGTCGATCCTGAGTTGCGCCGTCGCGGGGCGGGTGAGCCGTGCCCTCGCCATTGGGTGCCTCGGTCCGGGTGGCGTGGTGCGGAACGTTGGGGTGATGCTCGTTCGTCATGATGCTGCCTCCTATCGCTCGGGGCTGCCCACGATAGTCCCGCGCGAAGTCGTTGGCTAGGGGCTTGCGTCGCGCAACAGAAAAGACCCGGACTCCGCTGATCTCTCAACAGTGTCCGGGTCTTCTTTTCTGTGGCGGATGAGGGATTCGAACCCCCGTAGGCTGTGCCAGCTGATTTACAGTCAGCCCCCTTTGGCCGCTCGGGTAATCCGCCAAAGATCGTGTGAACACGACCAGGAGTAAACTTTACCGGCTCCGCGGCGTGAACGGAAATCGACTTCGCCACCCGGGCCAGCCTCGCGGATTCTCGCGGCAATCGAGCCGCCGTGGCAGGATCGGTGTATGCGCGCACTTCCCCCCGAGCTGACCCTGCACTCCGCCGCGACGTGGGAGGGCGTCCCCGCGCGCATCGCCTACCGGATCGGCCGGCTGCGCCAGGAGGTCTTCGTCGTGGAGCAGGAGTGCGCCTACTTAGATCTTGACGGGCGCGACCTTGACGCCGGAGCCGTGCAGTTCTGGGCACAGGATGCCAACGGGGAGGTCGCCGCCACGCTGCGGCTGCTCCCCGAGGACCGTCAAGAGCTCGGGCTACGCTCCATCGGCCGTGTCGCCACGGCACCCGCCTGGCGCGGGCACGGGGTCGCCGCGACCCTGCTCGAAGCGGCCCTCGCGGAGTGCGCAGGGCACCCCGTCCTGATTCACGCGCAGTCGTACCTCACGAAGTGGTACGCGGGCTTCGGCTTTGTCACGAGTGGCCCCGAGTTTCTCGAGGACGCGATCCCGCACACCCCGATGCGCCGCGGCTGACCCCGCACCCCAGCCCCCGGCCCCTAGC
>NZ_FUID01000059.1 GCF_900163635.1 Leucobacter sp. 7(1)
CGCGACTTGAGCGCGGAGGGATCGGAACGAGAGCTCACTCTCCCCACCCCGGAACACAGGCCGTGGGGTGGGGGTGTTGCCAGGGCAGGGTGTGGGTGATGCGGGTCCCGCAGGGTTGGGTGCTGCGGGTTTGGCACAGTCTGCTGGCGTGTCAGTTTCGGCGAGGGGTGGGGTCTCGGATGCGGTGTTCTCGGCGGCGGGCTCTGCACTAGAGTTCCCGTTTACATGGTCCGTGGTGTTGGTGGTGGGCACCTCGATGCCGGCAGCGCTGCCATCGAAGGCAGTGCTGCCATCGAAGGCAGTGACACCATCGGCCGCCGGAATACTGCTGGGGGCAGTGCCAGGAGACCTGTCGGGCGCACTGGCCGCTGCGGGTTCTGGTCCGAGCGCTGTCTCGTGAAGATCAGCGAGGAGACTCAGCCGCTCCGCGTCTCGGCGACGCTGCTGCGCTTCCCACTCTTCAAGGGCAGTGAGGAGCGCGTCCACGCGCACCAGGCGGGGCGGGATCGTGGATCCGAAACTCGACCCGGCACCAGGCTCAGACCCGGACCCGGACCCGGACCCGGAACGAGAACCAGAACTGGCCCCGGACCCAGAACCACCAGTCCCGCCAGAACGAGATCCGGCACCGTTCGCAGCACCAGAACCACCCGCACCAAAACGGCTCACACCCCACCGGAACCGCGCACACCTTTCCCGGGACCACCCGCATCGGGGGTCTCGGGGAAGGGTGCGTCTCCGGTGAGCGTCATGCGTCTATTCCAGCACATGCCACTGACAATCAGGCCTCGAAAACCGTTGACAACACGCGGAAGTTGGGCCAGAAAGTAGGGCCGCGGAAAGAACCCCTGATGGACATACTACGTTTTGAGGAGGCCACAATTCGATAACGGTTCGAATGTATGTTCGATAGATTCGCAAGGTCCTGTAGCGACCTCACGCCCTCACGCCCTCACGCGTTGTCGTGTCAGAAGTCTGGGGCCCAGCTGGCAATGGCGCGATCCGGCAGTACTTGAGTGGCTCGCCTGCTGCCGATCCAGCAGAAACCCCGTATGGTGAGGGGCGCCCGAGCCTGTTGCGTGTCACCCCACTGAGCTGTGTTGCGCAAGGGCTAGTGACCGAGCAGCTGACCCAGAGGGAATTCGCTATGACCTCCGCATCTCCAGCCCCAGAGCGGGTGCCTCGCCGCACACGACGGAGCCAATCTCCGGACGATCGACCGGGTCCGCTCCAGCTCGGCCGGCCGAGGCGTATCCGCCGAATCACCTGGCATCTGCACCCCGCCCTCACTCACCTGCTCAACGGGGTGTACGGTTCACGTCCTGGGACTCAACTGCGTAGGCGGGCGGATCAGGTTGTGGAGACAAAGATATCCAGCGACCCAGTTGATCTTCCGAGCGCCCTTGCGCCACACCGCTGGTTGCTGTCTCACGCGGCAGGCGACGGGATCCCATTGACGTCGGCGGGGTTTCTGAGGCCGGCTGCGGTAAAAGAACTGGCGGCAGTGCTTCCATCGATGGCCGAGTGGCCCTTTGGGTCCGGAATCGAGCTCAACACCGACCCGGTGTACCACTTCCGGGAGTATATGGTCGCCGTGGGGCTCCTGCGGAGTTACCGAGGCATGTTGATGCTGACACCCCAAGGGCGGCAGTCACTCGCTGATCCGGCGATCCTCTGGAAACACATTGCCCAGACGCTGATTCTTGGCGATTCTACGTATCACACCGAGGTCTCGGTCGTGGCGCTCATCCACATGGCGACAAGCGAAGGTGAGATCGATGTCGCGGCCATCGCGCGCACGCTTTCCGTGATCGGCTGGGAACATGAAGATGGGGATTCGATTTCCCATCGTGACGTGGCCAGAGTTTTGAATGGGCACTGGATTGCGCTCGGAAACGTAGGTACCGAAGAGGCTCATACCGACTCGTCGCGATTCACGCCGCTCGTGCGCAGGCCGCTCAGTCAGGCCGCGCGGGTGCTCGTGGCCGATGCGCTGTTCCAGCGAGTTCCTCCGCTCAGGGGGTGATACCAGGGACCTCTCGGCTACTCCGGCTCGCAAGTGGTAAATGCAAAACTGCGGAGGGGGCCAATGCTCCCTGTCGCGATGTCTGAGAGCGGAGGGAGTGTGCGCTCTGCGAGCTGGTTCACAGCGTATCGCGCACCGTCAGGCGTCGTGAACGTGAGTACTGGGTCGCCATCGCGGTTCAACTCGCAACCGACTTCCCCGCTTTCGGCCTCAAGTGGCCAGGCGCTTCCGAACTCTGCTCTGCTCGCGTTGCCCGGATTGGTTGAGGCTGTGCGCTCTGGTACGTCGGCCGGGAAAGCGTCAGGGGTCAGGAGCCCGCACGCTGTCAAAGTGCACATGGTCGCAACCGCGGTGAACCCGAGGAGCTGTCTGACCGCGGTGAACTGGGTCATCGGCTATGCCGTGGTTGGGGTGCGGCCTGTAATTGTGCATCGACTGTGGCGGATCGTGCGGCCTGCGATGCGGGTGGCTGAGTGACAGTGTCCCGAGGTATGGAACGCCTCCTCGGCGTTGTGTACGTCCGTTCGCCCCGATCCACTTGCACAGTAACACGGGCAGATGAGCGCCAGTAGGCCCGACACCGCCGATCACGGGGCAGGAGCGGGCCACGTGGGGTTGTCTTGGCGCGGGGCGAGAAAAGTGCACCCGAACGCGCCTACGCACGCGACTGCTGCCCCGACGAGTCCCAGCGGATAGCGGGCAGCTCCCGCTGTCTCGGGCAGCACTGCGGCCGAGAACCAGGCACCCGCGGCCAACACGATGACAGCGCCAACGTGTTGACTCGTCGCGATCATGCCGGAGGCGAATCCTGCGTCGTCTCCCGAGAGCCGCGCAGTGGCGAGCTGCGCGGACCCAGCGAGAGTGAGGGCGATGCCCGCACCGAAGAGCACCGCGGTGCCCGAGACCACACAGGGCAACCGGAGGTGGAACAGTAGCGCGCTGACACCGAGTCCGAGCGAAGTGAGGACCGTGCCGACGCGCAACGCGCCAATCTCACCCAGTCGTTGTTGCACGCGAGCGCTCAGGGCCCCTGCCAGCAATGTCGCCACGGAGAGCGGAAGAAACAGCGCCCCGGTTTGGAGGGGGCTGAACCCCTCGACGCGTTGCCACTGGAGTGTCATGAAATAGAAGGCCGAGGCCATCGCACCACCGCTTGCAAGCATGACCCCGGACGTGGCCAGTACGCTGCGGTGGGTGAAGCGTCGGAGCGGGATCAGCGGATGGCGGTCACGGTGTTCGACGCTGAGGAAGAGTCCCAGTGCGCCGAAGCAGCCGATCAAGTACGCGATGCCAGCTGGAACGACTCCGGCGGTGAACTCAACGGTGGGCTGCACGAAGAGCGCGAGCGTGATCGCAAGCAACAGGCCGCCTAGCTTGCCGCAAGCCAACGGCTATAGTGCTCCACCCGCCTTGATATCTGTTCTTTCGCGGGGGAAGGCGGTGAACGGCAGAATCTGCGGCTGCTGCCGGATCGCGGTCGTGCGGTCAAGCTGCGGCCCCGAGCCGCGCCGATTCATGAAGGCTCCCGCAGGAGCGTGCCAGGGGAGTAACCGGGGTGGGATCCGGCATCCTTTCAGGTCTCGTCCGATTCCAGGATCTCCTGCACACGCGCCAGGCTCTCGTCGATGTGCGCCGCGAGCAGAGCGGCTGCGTCGTGTGTGCGCCCGTCCCGAATCGCGTCGACGATGTCGCGATGCTGCGTGAGGACTGTCTCCTCAGGGCGGGCGTACTCCCGGTCAGTGAGCGAGATTACCGTGAATGCAAAGACAAGTTCCTTGCGGATCTGAGTGAAAAAAGTGCTGAGTCGTTCGCTGCGGAGTAGATCCACGATGGTCTGGTGGAGAGCGAGATCCTTAGCGACGATGGTTCCGGGGTCGCGGCTGACTGCGGCAGCGGCGAGTTCGGCGAGTGCCAGCTCGATGCGGTCGAGCTCAGTCGCGGTGGGAATCTGCTGCACCGCCAGCAGCTCAAGATGCCGACGCGTCCGCGTGAGGTCTGCAAATTCTGCGGTACTCGGGGTGCTGACGACGGCCCCGCGATGCATTTCGTAGCGCACAAGGCGGCTCTGTTCGAGGAGGCGGAAGCCCTCGCGGAGTGTGTTGCGAGAAATGCCGAGCCGTGCGGCGAGGCGCTGCTCCCGCAGCGGCACCCCGCTCGCAAGCTCGCCAGAAACGATCAACCGCATGAGGGTGTCCGCGACGACTTCGGCGGTGCTGTGCCGCACTAGGGAAATGTCCGCTTCGTCGCGCATGGTGTGCCCGATGCTAGCAGGGTGACCGCGGCCGTCCCCAGCGACAGCGCATCAGCGAAGCCTTATCGTCCGAGAAGTTCGGGCAGGAACATTGAGATAGCCGGGACAAACGCCACGAGCAGCAGGAACGCGATCAGCACCCCAACGAAGGGGAGCGCAGCGATGCTCACTCGTTCGATGGAGAGTCCGCTGATCGCGCTCGCCACGTTCAAGTTGTCGCCGACAGGTGGGGTCGCGAAGCCGATCATTGACGCGAGAATCATGACGATCCCGAAGTGCACCGGATTCATGCCCATCTCGGTGACGACGGGCGTGAGGATGGGCGCGAGCAGGATGATGCCGGCGAGCGTCTCCATGAAGGTACCGACGAATAGGAGGAGCACCACGATCACGAGCAGCACGATCCCGAAGGGAACGGCGAGTGAGTCGAGAAACCCAGCGATCACTGAGGGGATCCGCTCGACGGTGAGGATCCGCGCGTAGGTTGATGCGGTCGCGATGATCACGAGAATCATGCCCGAAATGAGGAGTGTGGACTTCAACATCTCCGGGATATGCGCCACTCGCGCTTCTCGGTACACAAACGTGAGAATCAAGCTATAAGCGACCGCAATTCCCGCAGCCTCGGTCGGGGTGAAGATACCACCGTAGATCCCGCCCAACACGACAACCGGCATCAGCAGCGTCCACTTCGCTGACCACAGTGCACGCCAGCGCTCGCCCCAGCTCGCGCGGGGCACATTCGCGCCATAGCCGTGCTTTTTGGCGAGGTGTCGGCTCACCAGGTAGAGCAGCACCACAATGATGAAGCCCGGGATAAACCCGGCGAGGAACAGGTCTCCGATGGAGGTGCTCGTGGTGATGCCGTACACGACAAGTGGGATGCTGGGCGGGATCACGATACCGGCACCGCCGGCCGTCGCGAGTACGGCGGCGCTATACGGTTTGCCGTAGCCTTCCCGAATCATTGCGGGGATCATGATCCCGCCGATCGCCGCCACGGTGGCGGGGCCGGACCCGCTGAGCATCGCGAACACCGCGGTCGCGAGGAGCGACACGGCAGCGAGGCCGCCTCGGATGTGCCCAACAAAGGCGCGGGCCACTTCTATAAGCCGGCGACTCAGGCCGCCCCGCTCCATGATTACTCCGGAGAGCACAAACAGCGGCACCGCGAGCAGGGGGTAGGAGTCTACGGCCCCGAACATTGTTTGGGTGAGGTAGCTTGCCGGGATCACCCCGGTGATCAGCGCGGTGAGCAGCGAAGAGAGCCCAAGCGCAAAGGCGATGGGCAGGCCGAGCACGAGCAGTAGGAGGAAGCTGACAAATAGGATCGCGGCACCCATGCGTTACGCCACCCCCGCCCCGCTGGCTGGCTGGGGCGGGGCCGAGCGTGTCACGAATTCGCGGACCGCACGCACGGTGTGCTGGATCACCCGAAACGACATGAGGAACATGCCGATGGGGAGCCCGAGATACACGAGGTACATGGGGAGGCGTGACGCGGACGCGATCTGGCCGCTTGCGAGTTGTTGCCGGATCATTTGGATCGACAGCCAGAGCATCGTGCCCAAGAACATGAACCACAGCAGAAGGACAGCGACTCGGATCACGCGGCGGGCGATTGGACTGTGTCGCCCGATCGCCTCGACGAGCACGCTGAACTTGACGTGTCGTTCATAGCGCACGGCATAGCTGCCGGCGATCCAGACGAACCACACGAGGGCGTAGCGTGCGAGCTCCTCGGACCAGGTCAAAGGGCTCCCGAACACGTAGCGCATCACCACTTGCACGATGACCAGAGACGTGAAGATGGCGAGCGCGGCCGAGGCAAGGTAGGTCTCAATGTGCTCGTCGAGGTGTTGGGCGATGCGGATGAGTGCGGGACGGGGCTGGTTCGATCGCGGGGACATGATCAATGAAAGCCGCGGGCCCGGGCTACTTGATCGCGTCCAGGAAGGTTGTGTTGCCGGCTGCTTCGAGCACTTGACGCAGCTTGTCGATGTCTACGGTGGGCGCGTTCTCCTTGTAGAAGGGGATTGCGGAGTCGATCCACGCCTGGCGCTCCGCCGTGGTCAGATCCGCGACTGTGCCGCCGGCGGACTCGATGTCAGCCCGGACCTCGTCGCTGACGGTCGCCTTCAGGGTACGCAGTTCAGCGATCATTTCATCAGTTGCGGTTTGGAGGATCTCTTGGTCTCCACTCGACAGGCTTTCAAAGAGATCTTTGTTGATCAGGATGATCTCCGGGTCGTAGATGTGCCGCGTTTCCGTGAGGTAGTTGGCTGGTTCGGTGAACTTTGCAGAGTGCAGCAGCTCAAACGGATTCTCAACTCCCTCAACCACCCCCTGTTGGAGTGCGGTGAAGACCTCCGGGAAGGCCATGGGCGTGGGCGCTGCCCCGATGCTCTGCCAGTATGCGATGTGCATAGGTACCTGCATGGTGCGCAGCTTTTTTCCTTGCATCTCAGCGGGATCGGTCACGATGCCGTCGGTCATCGCGAGGTTGCGGAACCCGTTTTCGCCCCACCCGAGCGCCACCAGGCCGCTCTGTTCAACGTCGCGCAGGAGTTCGGTGCCAAGCTCGCTGTCGAGTACCGTGTAGGCGGTTTCGGCGTCCTCGAAGATGAAGGGAAAATCGAACACCTGCAGCGCGGGATCGAAGTTCGCGAGCACCCCGGCTGAGGGGGCGGTCATTTCGAGATCGCCCACTTGAGTGGACTCGACCATCTCGCGCTCGCCGCCGAGTTGGCTATCCGGGTACACCTCGATGGTGAGGCGACCGTCGGAGAGTTCGCCGACTCGCTCTGCGAAGAAGTCGTACGCCTGATTTTGTGTGTCGCCGACGGAGATAACGTTGCCGAAGCGGATCGTCATGGTGGCACCCGCGGCGTCTTCCGAGTCACCGCTGCCAGCGTCGGCGGCACCGCTGCTCGAGCATGCCGCGAGGCCGAGGAGGCTGATCGCCCCGAGCGCGATGAGTCGCAGGGACCGGCGCCGAATTCCGCGCGGGGTGTGGCTGTGGGATGAACCTGTGGGCGGGAACATGGTGGGGGACATGCCTGAACTCCTGTGTTCGGGGTGGGATCGTGCAGGGTAGCTGTGGTCGACACTGACCGGGATCCAGAACCGCAAATTTGAGAAAGGGAGTCGCGTGAGTCTGCTGCTCGTTGGATCGTGCTGCAGGGCCGTGCTGGGGGAGTGCTCGGGGTTTCGCTGACGGCACAAGATCTTGTACACGAAGTACAGTATCTTGTACTGATCTTTTCTGGCAAGTCCGATGAACTGGAGGGATGCCCAAATCACATGAACCAGATCTCACGCAGCTCAAGGCGATCCTTGTCCAGGCGAGAACCCGGTTGGGGTTGTCGGCCGATGACCTCGCTGACTCGGCCGGTGTCAGTCGTCAAACGATTTTTAATATCAGCTCGGGCAAGCACTACGGTGATTTGAACACCTGGCTCAAGATTTCACGCGCACTGGGCGTGGGACTTGACGAGCTCCTCGCGGACGTCTGGGGTGATTCGGGGCACGGTACGCGGGTGGGATGATCCTGCCGCCTGCACGACATGCGAAGCCGATGAAGTCGGTCTGATGCGGAACTCGTGCTTGTAATTGTCGGACAGTAGTGCAATTGTGGGTGGCACGTCGTGGCCACCCACGTCTCGTCTACTCCCTTTGGCGGAACGCCCCGAGTGACCGGAACTCCCGCAGTCGCCCCGATCCGCACGCCGAGGTTGCCGCCCGAGCGGCGCGCGCCTCCTCACGCCAAAGGAGCCGAACGTGCCCGTTCCCTCTGCCCTGTGGAGCCCCCAGGCCCGCATGACCACCGCACCTGAACGCCAAATTGTCATCACCGAGGGGGACGGTGCATACGTCACCACCTCAACAGGCCAACGACTCTTTGATGGCACCGCTGGATTGTGGTTTGCCAATATCGGACACGGCCGCGCGGACATGGCCCGCGTTGCCGCCGAGCAGATCCAGCGTTTAGAAACTCACCACGTGTTCGGCCGCTTCCGCAACGATCGAGCGCTCGAACTCGCCGAAACACTCGCCGGGCTCTCTCCGCTCGGGGAAGCAAAAGTGATTCTCAATAGCGGCGGATCCGACGCGATCGACGTCGCCTGCAAGCTTGCGCGGCGCTTCTGGGTGCTGCGCGGGCGGCCTCAGAAGCGCACGATCCTGAGCCGAGAGCACGCCTATCACGGCCTCCACGCGTACGGCACAAGCGTCGCGGGGCTCGATTTCAACAGGGAGGGCTACGGCACCGAGTCGCTTGTTCCGGAGACTGCGCGAGTCGACACGCACACGCTTGCCGGCCTCGAAGCTGCGATCCATCGGATCGGTCCGGGCCAGATCGCGGCGTATATAGCTGAACCTGTCATGGGCACCGGCGGTGTGATCCCGCCCCGAGACGAGTACTTCGCCGGGGTGCGGCGGCTCTGCGACGCGCACGACATCTTGTTCATTGCGGACGAGGTGATCACCGGATTCGGCCGCACCGGTGAGATGTTCGCGACGAGCCGTTTTGGACTCCGGCCGGACCTCCTCACCTTCGCGAAGGGGGTCACATCCGGTTATGCGCCGCTCGGTGGTGTCCTGGTGGGGCCGCGCGTGTGGGCCCCCTTTTTCACTGGTGGTAGTGATGCCCCGATCTTCCGGCACGGGGTCACCTATTCGGGGCATGCGACCGCCGCGGCTCTCGCGCTCCACAACCTCGACATCCTGGCCGCGGAGGGGCTCATCGCGCGCGCCGCGCACCTCGAAGGAGTGCTCTCGGACCTCCTCGCAGACCTCGCCATGCATGAACTGGTCGAGGATGTCCGCGTGAGCGGCTTCCTCGGTGGGGTACAGCTGAACACCGCGGTCGACGCTGACGCCCTGGCCGACGCGTTGATCGAGCACGGCTTCATTACCCGTGCGCTGCGCGGCAACACCCTCCAGATCAGCCCGCCCTTCGTTGCGACCGAGCAGGAACTCCGTGACCTGATCGCCGCCATTCGTGGAGCCCTTGACAATGTTGAAGCCTGATCCGGCGCAGCTGGCCGCGAGCGATGCTGCGCTCGATAGCCTGCCGGGCCTCGCCCCCTACGACCTCGGCCCGGATACATTCCTCGTGCACGATCCAGCGACCGGACGTCGCCTCGCGAGGGTGCCAAACTGCACCTCCGACGCCGCGCTCGACCAGCTGACAATTGCAGATGAGGCCGGACGGGCCTGGGCAGCCACGACGCCACGACACCGATCCGACACGCTGCACGCCGTGTACACAGTGCTGCTGGAACACCGCGATCGCCTCGCGAACGTGATGACGCGAGAAATAGGGAAACCGCTCGCTGAAGCGAAGGGAGAGGTGCAGTACGCGGCGGACTACGTGAGATGGTACGCGGAAGAGCTGCTGCGCCCCGGCGGCGGAGTGCGCCCGGATCCCCGCGGGGGTGCCACGATTCTGACCACTCGCGCCCCCGTGGGGCTTTCGGTGTTGATCGCACCGTGGAACTTCCCGATGGCGATGATCACGCGCAAGATCGCTCCCGCGCTGGCTGCGGGATGTGCGGCCGTCATCAAGCCAGCCGCCCTCACACCGCTGACCACACTCCTGACTGTGGACCTCATGGCAAAAGCCGGAGTGCCGCGTGAGCTCATGCGTGTCGTCACGACAACGGATGCCGCCGCCTTCAGCGAGACGGTGCTCGCGGATCCGCGGGTGCGGAAGCTTTCGTTTACCGGGTCCACTGGGGTGGGGAGGCGGCTGCTCGGGCTGGCCGCGCAGCACATCGTCAAGAGCTCGATGGAACTCGGCGGGAACGCGCCCCTCATCGTGTTAGACGACGCAAACCTTGAACGGGCCGTGGAGGGCACCGTGCGTGCCAAGCTCCGCAATGGGGGTCAATCCTGCGTAGCCGCGAACCGCATTTACGTGCAGGACGGCATCGCTGATGCCTTCGTCGAGGCCTTCACGGAACGGATGGGGCAAGTGATCATGGGGCACCCGCTCGCTGACGGGGTGGAGCTGGGTCCGATGATCAGCCGCGAGGCCGTGGACCGGCTCGGCGAACTCGTCGACGACGCGGTTGTCCGCGGTGCGGAGTTGCGGCTCGGCGGTGCCGCGCTCACCGGACCCGGAAACTTTTTCCCGGCGACAGTGCTCGACCAAGTGCCCGGATCCGCACGTATTGCGGGAACCGAGATATTTGGGCCTGTTGCCGCGATCAGCCGCTTCGCCACGCCTGAGGAGGCCATTCGCAAGGCGAATGACACCCGCTTCGGACTTGCAGGATACGTGTTTACGGAAACTCTCGACCGGGCCCTCGATGTGGCCGATCAGCTCGAGACGGGCCTCGTTGGGATCAACACCGGAGTCCCGTCGAGCGTTGCCGCCCCGTTCGGAGGTGTGAAACAGTCCGGACTCGGTCGAGAAGGCAGCGGCGAGGGACTCGAGGAATATCAGGAAGTGCGTTTTTACAGTGTGGGTCGCGGAGAGCGGTGAGACGCTGCCCGAATTACGCAGCGCTCGGTGTGTTTCCGAGCGCTCGCTCCACACTCCGGGCCGTGTCGACAAGCAGCCGGAGATGTGCGCCAAGTTCTGCGGCGTGTGCGGCGGGAGCGAGGAGCGCCACGCAGGCGGCGATGTGGTTGCCCGCCTGAACGGGTGTGGCGGCCTCGCAGACTCCGCCCTGGGGGTCGAATACGACCCCGGCGGTGCCTGTCAGGAGCATCTGTGCGAGCTGTTCTCGCAGGACCTCCGCGCCAGTGGCCTCCAGATCCCGCGCTGAAAGCGCCCGGTTGCGGGCATTCTCATTGAGAGCGGCAAGCACCGCCGCTCCGGACGGACACTCCGTGAGCTCGCGCTTTGTCCCGACCTCGAGGCGTGCGCGGAGGTCTAGCCCGGTTCCGGGAGGGCGTTCCTCGACCACAATCACTGAGTCCCCATCAAGTACTTGAAGGAGGACGGTGGACCCAGTTTCGGCGGCGAGCCGGTCAAGCGGCCCGTGGGCGGCCCGGCGGAGTTCTGGGAACACCGCGTCAGACAGTCGCCTGACCCGAGCGGCTACGGCATAGATCTGCTCGGTTCGAGTGACGAAGCCGCGTGCGGTGAGGGCTCCGACGATACGGTGTGCGACTGTGCGATTCAGTCGTGTGCGCTCCGCGAGGCGCTGCAGTGTTGCGGGACCGTTGCGCGCCAAATCAGCGAGCACGAGCAGCGCTTTGTCAGCGGTTTTTGAGATCTCCGTCATCGCGGGGATTCTTCGGCGATGCGGCTCGTTTCGCGGAGCGAACGGTAGGCATTGCGGATGAGGTCTGCGGTCGACCGCAGAAGTTCAGCGTGCCTGGTCAGATCCTGCGCGCGGGTTTCGGGGGCAATGACCGCAAGTGACCCGGCGACCCGCGCGGTCTCCCGGTAGAGCGGGGCTGCGATCCCGATCATGCCCGTGCGGATATGACCCACGGAGAGTGCGTATCCGCGGGCTCGGATCGCAGCCAACTCAGTTGCTGCGACGCCGGATCGCGCGACGCGGTCGTCGTCCCCCGGAAGGTGCGCGAGGATCGCCAGACTGCTCGCTCCGCGAGAGAGCGGTTGTCGGAAACCGATCTCGTGTTCAACGCGGAGTGGGCTGGTGACACCGAGGCTCTGTGTCACGATCACCGAATGCTCGCCTTCGAGCATAGCGAGCA
Source organism: Leucobacter sp. 7(1) (assembly GCF_900163635.1). Classification (GTDB taxonomy): domain Bacteria; phylum Actinomycetota; class Actinomycetes; order Actinomycetales; family Microbacteriaceae; genus Leucobacter. Next base: position 11,955 of record NZ_FUID01000059.1, read on the forward strand.
CCACGGTTTCGCCGAGTCGTTCCGCGAGATCTGTGACGTGAGGGTCGGCCGCGATGGCGAGCTCGCTGGGGAGTTCCGCAGCGATGCTGATAAGCGTTGGTCCCAGCCGGAACCGCTGGGCCGCATCTCGGACCACAAAACCGCGGCCGTGCAGGGTGTCAAGGATGCGCCGCGCGGAGTTTCGGCTGAGCGCGAGCTCTGCGGCGACCTCGGCAGTGGAACGCGCGCCGGTCCGTTCGAGGAGGAGCAGCGTGACGAGCGCGGAATCGGCCATCAGTGATGTTTCCACTCGGCTCCCTCCGATTGCGTGTGGCTCAGTTGTGACTCGAACTGTACTTGAATTTTCGCACAAGCACTTGACCCACGCCGTCCACAAGCGTAGTTTTAACGGACATTATTGTTCGATAAACGGGATGGGGCTGCTTCAATGGAGAGGACAGCAACATGGCAGTCACTGGTACCGTCGCCCGCCTGGGGCACGTGGGTATCGCGGTGGCGGATCTCGATCGTTCGGTGCGTTTTTACACCGAAGTGCTCGGGATGCGACTCACCGAGATGTTCGACTACGGCGAAGGCCGGGCGGGACACGGCGTAGCCGTTCTCGCAGGTGCCTTCGTACGCGGGGCGGAAGACACGATCCACCACCGACTTTCGATCTTTACGCTGCGGGATCCCTGGGCACCTGTCCCCGGAGCCCGGACGCTCGGCCTGCACCACATCGCCTTCGAGCTCGATACGCAGGAAGATCTCGTCTTGCTGTATCGGCGCTTTCGCGCCGACGCGATCCCCATTGTGAACGCGCGCATCGGTGGCCCCGGCAATCACGCTCGCTTCTACGGGCTCGACCCCGACGGCAACGTGCTTGAGTTCTACTGGAAAATCGACCAGGTGGGGTGGGACGGCGTGCCGCACGCCTACCCGCCGATCCAGGAGGTCGAACTCGACGACTTCGATTTCGCAGAGTATGAGCGGTTGCGGACCTCGCTCGATGATGAACGCTGGCGGGAACTCGATGCGACGACGCTGCGGGCGTCACGCTCGGGAGGGACCGCGTGACCCGCGTGGCGCGGTTCCGTGCCCGCGGCATCGACAGGATCGGAATCCTGCGCGGCGATCACTACGTCGACCCCACGCGTGCGATGGCCGAGCTGTTGCGGGACCGGGGAGTCTGGAATGCGCAGGAGCTCGCGGCCGCGCAGGTGCCGAATGACCTGATCGGAATCCTCGCCGGAGGTGTTGCGTCACTCGATGCAATTGCGGCGGCCGTGGCCCACGCTGAGGGGCTACCGCCCGAGTCGGCTCGGGCTGGCGAACTGATCTTCCCCATCGCGGAGACCACAACGCTCGTTCCGATCCCGCGCCCGCCAAAGATCATCTGCGTCGCCCGGAACTATCGCGAACATGCGAAGGAGGCTGGCCTCCCAATCCCGGAGATCCCGATCCTGTTCCCCCGGTTTGCAAACACCCAGCTCGCTGATGAGGAGCCGATCATCGTACCCACCGTCTCGGAGCAGGTGGACTGGGAAGGCGAGCTCGCGCTTGTGATCGGTACCGGCGGGCGGCACATCGCACAGCGTGATGCCATGTCCCACGTTGCCGGCTTCACGATCTTCAATGATGTTTCGGTGCGCGACTACCAGTTTCGCGTGACACAGTACACCGCGGGGAAGAATTTTCAGGCAAGCGGGCCGATCGGTCCCGCGGTTGCCCTGACCGATGAGGGCCTTGATCCCCACGCGCTTGAGATTACGACCACAGTCAACGGGGTCGTGAAGCAGCGGGGCAACACAAGCGAGATGATCTTTGACATCCCGACGCTGATTTCCCATATCTCGGAGTTTGTGGAACTCGAACCCGGAGACATCATCCCCACGGGCACCCCCGCCGGAGTCGGCTTCAAGCGCACCCCCGCGGAGTTCCTCAGGCCAGGAGACCGTGTTGAGGTCGCGATCGATGGCCTCGGGGTGCTGAGTAATCCGGTCGAGGCGGAGGTGCGTCATGACTGAGTCGAGCCAGGATAACTCCACGCGCAGTACCGCCGAGGGGCCGCCCGAGAGTGCCGCAGAGCGCGGCCTCCGAATTCGGAAAGCCGTTGTGGGCGAGGAATATGTGGCGCGGGCGTATGACCGGGCCGGAGAGTTTGGACGCGACTTCCAGGATCTCGTCAGCGAGTACTGCTGGGGCTCTTCCTGGGGGCGCACCGCGCTCAGCCGACGCGACAAGAGCCTGCTCAACCTCGCCATCATCGGCACCCTGGGTCGCAGCGATGAGTTCCGGCTGCACGTCGCCGGTGCGCTCCGCAACGGCGTGACTGACGAGGAACTGCAGGACACTCTGATCCACCTCGCCGTGTATGCCGGGATCCCCGCGGGGGTCGAGGCGTTCCGGATCGCTGGCGAAGTTCGTGCCCAGCATGGGCAAGAGACCCACCCCACCTCTGCATCACCGTCCACTCAGTTCGAAGGAGAACACGCATGAACGCCACCCACACTCCGGGATCACCGACCGCGCCTTCCGGGGAAGCCCCCGCCCGTGAAACTGTCGATCAGAGTGCGTTGCGCGCAGATCTCGTGGCACGCGCTGCCGGACTCGTTGAGCGTCTGCGCGCGGCCGGCGGGGAATCCGACGCGCGCCGTACTGTCTCGGAAGAGCTCGTCGCAGAAGTCACCGACGCCGGCTTGTTCCGGGTCTGTGCCCCCGCCGAGTTCGGCGGGTACGAAGGCAACCTTCGTACGTACATGGACGTGGTAGCGGAATTGGGTCGCGGAGACGGGTCGATGGCCTGGATCGCGTTCCTCGCGAACAACAATGCATCAATCATTGCCCAGTTCCCGCCAGCCGCGCGAGATGAGGTGTTTAGAAACAACCCAGACGCCCGTTCCATCGCGGTGCTTGCGCCCACGGCTACCACTACCAAAGTGGACGGTGGATTCCGGGTATCTGCAACCTGGGGTTTCGCATCTGGCAGCCTGTACGCCGATTGGGCGCTCAATGCGGCCCCGCTCGACGACGGAGCCGGGGGCACCGAGTCCGGGCTCGTACTGATTCCAATGTCCAAGCTGCGAGTCGAGGACACGTGGTTCGCGGCTGGGATGCGCGGTACTGGCAGCAACACGGTGATCGCGGAGGACGTGTTCGTGCCGGATCACATGGCGATGCCGCTCTCCCGGCTGCTGCGGTTCAACGGGCTCGGGAACCAGAACGCCAATCCAAGTTTCCGGCAGGCATTCGCCGCACAGGCGCTGATCGTGGTCGCGGCCCCGCTGCTCGGGCTGGCGCAAGCCGCGCTCGAGCTGACCCTGGAACGGGTCACCAAATCGAGTAAGCGTATCTCGTACAGCAGCTACACGGACCTGCGAGATTCGCCGGCGATGCAGATGCGGATCTCCCACGCCTCGAGCCTGATCTCGACGGGACGCATGTCGGTGATCGGCTGGACTGACCGGATTGTCGCCGCAGCCGAGGCGCGCGAAGAGCTCTCCGTGGCCGAGCGCGCACAACTGCGAGTTGATCTCGGTACCGCCCTCGGGTTGCTCAACGAAGCCGTGAACCAGCTCATGTTTGTGCAGGGGGCGAGTGGGTTCATGGAGAGCAATCCGTTCCAGCGGGTCTGGCGGGACTTCTCGGTCGGACTTAGGCACGGCCTTGTCACTCCCGAGGTCCCGGCCGACGTGCAGGCGCTGCTCCTGCTCGACCGCGACCACACGGGACTGACACCGTTCATTTGATGTTGGCCGGCGGAGAGTCGTCTCACCCACGCCGACACCGGGGTCCGTGCCTCCAGCGCCCGGATCCCGCGATCCTGCGCGCAATGACGCGTGCGGAGTACACGGAGAGAGAGATATGCAGAGTATTCATGTGCGGCACTACGGTCACGGGCCGCGGAAAATTGTCGGCATCCACGGGTGGTTTGGGGACGAGCACTCATTTGACCGTTTGGAGGAGGCGTTGGATCCCGCCGAAGTGGAGTGTGTCTGGCCGGCGCTCCGCGGGATCGGCCCCTCGCGAGACGTGGCGGGGGAGTATTCCGTCGCGGAAATTGCCTCCGACGCACTCGATGCGGGGTGGAACCTGGGCTGGGACAGTTTCAGCGTGATTGGGCACTCGATGGGCGGGAAGGCCGCGCTGCTCGCGGCGGCCACCGCGCCGGCCACGGTGGAACGGGTGCTTGCACTCGCACCGGTGCCCTTGGGTTCCGAGGTATTCCCGCCGGAGGTATGGCGCACTTTTGTGTCGGCTGCAGATGAACCCGCGAGCCGGCGCGCGGTGATCTCCGCGTCGCTGGGGGAGCGAGGGCCAAGTCACTGGGTCGATCGCTTGGCAGTGCTGGCCGGGGAACGGGCCGAACCCGAGGTGATCCGTGCGTATCTGCACTCCTGGGTGGGCGATGACTGTGGCGACGTCGTGGCCGGCTGTGGCGTTCCAACGCTCGCTGTCGTTGGGGAACACGATCCCTCGATCACCGAACGGGCAGTGGCCCAGGAGTTCAGTGAGCTCCTCACCGATTGGCGGGTGGCCGCTATCTCCGGGGCCGGACACTATGTGCTCGACGAAGCACCACTCAAGGTGGGCGCGTTGGCGCAAGAGTTCTTGATCCGAGCAGAAGCGCAGGCGCGGTGACTGCCGGTGCCCCCGGCGGGGTAGCCGGCGCAGGGCTCCCTGTCGTCTTAGATGGCGTATCGGACAAGGACGCGCAGCCCGTGGCCGCGCCGCGCCCTGCCACCCTGCGCCAGGTGATGGCCCAGTATCCCACGGGCGTCACCGTCATCACGAGCCGAGACCCCGACGGGGTACCGCGCGGGCAGGTCGTGGGCACCTTCCTGCGCGTGTCCGATGAGCCCGAACTTGTGGGCTTCTTCGCGATGCACGCTTCCCGCACCTGGCTGGCCACGAAGCCCACCTTGACACAGTTTTGCGTCAACATCGTGAGTGACCACCAGGAAGCCCTGTGCCAAAGTCTCGCCTCAGGCAGTGCCCCTGGACTCACCGGGATCCCGCACTCAGCGAGTCATGACGGGAACCCGGCACTTCACGGCGCGATCGCGCACATTGACTGTACGGTTGAGCAGATCCTGCCGTTCGGCGATCACGACTTCGTTGTCGGGCGGGTCACCCACGCACACCATGTCAGCGCCGCCCACCCGCTTGTGTTCTTCCGCGGCGGCTTTGGCCGTTTCGCCTCCACCTCGCGCACGGGCAATGACCACGACTTCCGCGCACAGCTCGCCGAGGTCGACCTGCTCCGCCCCGAGATGGACGCGCTCGCCGCAGCGACAGGCTGCGCGGTCACGATCAACGCCCTCGATGGGGACGAAACCGTGGTTGTGGCCGCGGCAACTCAGGCTGGCCCCCGGGCGTTGCGCGTGAGGGTCGGCCAGCGGCTCCCGTTCGCCGCGCCGTTCGGCTCCCTCGAGGCTGCGTTTGGACCCGACGCATTGCGCCAGCGCTGGCTCGATGCGGATGTCACCACCGGGAACACCCGTGAGCAAAACGCTGCGGTTCTCGACGCGGTGCGTGCCCGCGGCTACATGATTTCCTACGGACACGACGCCCACGCACGAATCGTGTCTGCGGCGCAGCAGCTCGCGAAACGCGACCCCGCTCGCCGAGCCGAGTATCTCGCCGAGCTCCGGAACTTCGACGCCGTCTACAACGGCAAGGGGAGTGCTGGGCTCCCACCCGAATTCGCTGCGGGTGAACTGCGATCGATCGCCGTCCCGGTCTACGGTTTCGACGGCGGCCTGGCCTACGGCCTCACGCTTTGGGGTCCTGCGCGTCCGGTGTCTCGTGCTGAACAAGGCACGCTCGTGACCGCAGCGCTCCGGTGCGCCGGGGCATGCTCGGGGATCTTGGGCGGGTGAGGAGTTTGGGAGTGGGGTTACTCGCAAGAAACCTCACGAAAGCGGGACCCGGGCCGCAGCCCGAACCCCGCTTTCGTTTCGCTTCGTGGCGAATGAGTACCGCCTATCCGGCGTTCACCGCACGGGGTTCACCGGTTCCGGGCGTCCACGTGGCCCACGCTCCGGAACGCTCGAACTCGAGGTCGAGCGGTACCCCGCTGCGGTCCTTCAAGAACGAAGTTGCAAGCAGTCCGAGCGCCGTCATGAACAGCAAGTACACGACAATCGCCCAGGTGGTGCCGAACGACTGCAGCAGAAGCTGCGCGATTGTTGGAGCGAACGCGCCGCCCAGGATTCCACCAATCGCGTAGCTGATGGAGATGCCCGAGTACCGTACCGAGGCGGGGAACGACTCCGCGTACCACACAGCCTGCGGCCCGTAGGTGAGGCCAAGGCCAACCGCGAGCAGACAGGTGCCCAGCAGAACGCCGAGTACGCCGCCGCCGATCACGAACTGGAATAGCGGGACGATGCCAGCGGCCTGCACGAACCACCCGACGGTCACCACGGACTTGCGGCCGAATCGATCGGTGAGGATGCCGGCCACGAGTGTGGATGCGGCCCAGACCACCGCGGCCGTAAGTACTGCGAGCTGCACGTGTACCGGGTTGTAGCCGAGCCCGCCCTGGTCCTCGGGCCGCGAAGCGAGTCCCTGCACATAGCCGCCGGTGAGCATGTACCCCACCGCGTTGTTCCCCGCGAAGAACAGTGCACAGATGATGATGAGCGGCGTGTGGTGCCTAAACACCCGTGCGATTGGAGCAGATTCTTGCTGTTTGGTGTGTGCGATCTCGGCGAACACCGGCGACTCCTCGACGGAGCTGCGGATCATGAAGCCCACCACGATCAACACCAACGAGAACAGGAACGGTACGCGCCAGCCCCACGCTAGGAAGGCATCTCCAGGAGCGATCAGCTGCATGAGCGCGAGCATTGCGGATGCAAGTAGCATCCCGAACGGCACCCCAAGCTGTGGGAAAATCCCGTACAGTCCGCGCTTCCGAACGGGAGCGTGTTCCACGGACATGAGCACGGCACCACCCCACTCGCCGCCCGCGGACAAGCCCTGCAGAATCCGGAGGAAGATCAGGATGATCGGTGCCGCCATCCCGATTGAATCGTAGCTTGGCAGGAGTCCGATCCCGGTGGTCGCGACACCCATCAGGAGCAGTGTGACCACGAGCATGGGTCGGCGGCCGAGCTTATCTCCGAAGTGTCCGGCGAGGAATGCTCCGAGCGGACGGAATAGGAACGAGAGCCCGATGGTCACCAGCGAGAGGATTTGCATCATGCCGGGTCCTGCTGGCTGGAAGAAGAGCTGGGCCAGAACAAGATTGGCGGCAAACGCGTAGATGAAGAAGTCGTACCACTCGATAGTGGTGCCGATAATGGAGGCCGCGACAACCTTTCGGCGTTCTCGGACCGAGGTTGGTTGGGGGCGTGTGGGAGTGAGAGTCATGAGTGACGTCCTTGTCGAATCTGCATGTCGTGGATAGGTGGAGCGCGGAGGAGGGTCGTTGGGGCGCGGCGCAGTGCGAGGAGCGCACCGGATCAGTGCCGGATCGGCACGTCGGTGCGCTGCCCCGGAAGAGAGTGTGTCCGCCTACCAGGTCACGGGGAGGGCGGTTAGGCCGCGGAATACCCAACCGTCCCAGGTGGGGGTCCGGTCTGGAGCAAGCTCCAGGGTCGGGATGCGCTCGTACAGGCGGGGGAGCGCGTGGTCGGCTATGGCGTTTTTTGCGGCCCACCGTCCGGCGCACATGTGCACTCCGCTGCCGAATGCGAGGTGGCCGCGTGCGGTCCGGCGCACATCGAAACGGTCCGCATCAGGAAAAGCGGTCGCGTCCCGGTTTGCGCTGGCGAGCAGGAGGCCGACGTTGGTGCCCGCGGGGAGCAATGCGCCGTGGAACTCGGTGTCCACGTTGACCTCCCGCGGCACCATCCCGATGGGGGACTGCCAGCGCGCAGCCTCCTCGAACACGTCGCCCCAGGGGGCCTCCCCGGCCAGCACGGTGGCGCGTTGCTCGGGGTGCGTGGAGAGCGCCCACACGAGGTTGGTGATCATGTGCTGCGGTTCGTTCATTCCACCGGAGATCGTGAGGTGGGCGTTCGCGCGCACCGCGTCCTCGGGGAGCCCAACCTGGAGCAGGTGGGAGGTGATCGAGCTATTGGGCTCGCGTTCGAGGCGCGGGATGAGTTCGTCGAGCACCACATTCACCTCAACCTGACTGGCGTCGGAGCGCGCCCAGATCGCGGGATCGTCGAGCAGATTCCCGATGCCAGCAATATACGAGGTTGACCACCGGCGCATGTCTTCCACACTCACCGAATCAGGAAACCCGAGCATGTCGATCAGATTCTGGCTGGCGACGGGGGCTGCGAAGTCCCGGTTCAGGTCCGCGTGCTCGGGGCCGAGCTCGAGGAGATGATCGATCCAGCGCTCCACGTTTTCAGCGAATCGTGGGGACCAGACCTGGGTGACCGCCCGCGGACGCAGTGTGGGGTTAATCGCGGAGCGCTCTGCGGCGTGCGCTGGATCATCCTTGCGGAGCATGGGACGTCCCCCGAGCGCCCGCACCATTGTGAGGTTTGTTTCGGATTGGGAGCTGAACACCTCGGGGCGCTGCTCGGCCTCGCTGACTGCTGCGTGTGTCGTGATGAATGTGCGACCCACAGCGGGGGCGTAGACCACCGGGCCGAGCTCGCGCAGCCGGGCAAACTGCGGGTACGGATTGTGCATGGCCTCGTGTGGGTCGAACCAGTCCGCGACCGGGATTGTGCCGGTCGAGCCCGTGGCCACTGGGGTCGCAACGGGGGTGGGCGCGTGTGTCATCGTCTGCTCCTTTGCCCTGACGTGCCCGGGCGCTTCCGGGATTGGCTCCATGCTGCCCAGAAGTCTTCCCCGTCTCAAACGGTCATTTCCGGGATCCAATCCCGCGCAAAGCGGGGAACCGTTGGGGTCGCGCGAGCTACCCCATGCTCGCCTCATACTCGGCACGGAGCTGCTTTACGCAGGTGAGCACCGCGGCCACGCGGGGCGGGATCGGGTTCTGTGGCCACACCATGAGGACCTCGGTGGTGCGCGGCGGCGGATCCAGCTTGAGGTAGGCGAGCTTCGTTCCGTCCCAGGTATCTGGAGCGAGGTTGCGGCGCATGAGCAGGGTGTACCCGAGGCCGCGGCCCACGAGTGCGCGGCACAGTTCGTAGTCCGGGGTGCGATGCGCGATCCGGGGAGTGATGCCCTGGCTCGACATGAGCTCGAGGGTGTGGGATCGGCTCGCGACGATGTCGAGCATGATCATCGGTTCGTCGGCCACCTCGGTGAGCGAGACGAAGCGTCGCTCGGCGAGCGGGTGGTCTGCGGCGACCACGAGCATCGCTTGGGTAACGGTGATGGCGATCCGCGGGTACTCCGGTGGCATCCCCGTGTCGAAACTTGCCACGAGGTCGAGCTCACCCCGATCGGCCGCTGCCAACAGACTTTCCAGGTCGCCGGTGCGGTACTCGATGTGGATCCCGGGGTACTCGCGCTGCACCGCAACGATGAGGCGGGGGAGGATCACGCTGGCCAGGGTATTGAGCACGCCGATCCGGACCGGGCCGATAATAGCGCTGAGCTCGCGTCCTACGGACGCGGAGAGTTCGGCACCCTCGGTGAGGATCCGACGCGCGATCGGCACGATCGTGATTCCGTCCGAGGTGAGCGTCGCGCCACGGGACCGACGCCTCCGGAACAGTTCTGCGCCAAGCGACCGTTCGAGCGCGGTGATCGAGTCGGAGACGGCCGAGTCCGAAGCGTTGAGGGTGAGCGCTGCACGCGCGATCGATCCCGATTCTGCAACGGCAAGGAAACACTCGAGCTGTCGGAGCGTGTATGGCAGGGGTGGGGTTTGGGTTGCGGGGCTCAGCGTGGGGACATCAGTGTCACTCATGCGCTCCAGTATCCCGGTTAATCCGGGAAAGTACAGCGGTGATTCCCGCTTCCCTCGCGGAATAGGCTGGGCCATGATCGAAGCACGGCGGCGCTTCAACCGTCACCCATTCCGTGCAAGGAGGCACCGATGCCGAGAATCACCTATGTTGCGAGCGATGGCACCCCCGCTGAGCTCACCGTCGAACCGGGCCAGAGCGTGATGCGAGCCGCAATTCTGGGCGGGGTCGACGGAATTGTCGGCGAGTGCGGAGGCCAAGCCATGTGTGCCACCTGTCACGTGTTCGTGGAGCGCGTGGACGGCGCACCTGTCAGTGCGGCTCAACTGCCAGAGATTTCTGACGACGAGGACGAGATGCTCGACTGCACCGCTGTGCCGCGGCACGCGGAGAGCCGGCTCGGCTGTCAGCTTCGTGCGGGCGAGGCGTTCGAAGACATCACCGTTCGCCTCCCCGAAACGCAGGTGTGACATGACACGAGACGTGGTGATCATCGGGGCAGGGCAGGCCGGTCTAACCGCTGCCGTGAGCCTCCGCGAGCGTGGTTGGACCGGGGGAATTCATCTGATTGGAGATGAGGCTCACGACCCCTACCAGCGCCCGCCCCTCTCGAAAGGGTACCTTTCCGGGACTGAATCCGCCCTCGACCTCCTGCTCCGAGCCCCGGAAGCGCTCGAACGGGACGGGATCACCCAGCACCGTGGGGTCCGCGCCGAAGAACTCGACCGGAGTGAGTCCGTAGTGCGACTTTCGTCAGGGCGCTCAGTGACCTACACCGCGGTGATTCTCGCGACGGGCTCAGCTCCGCGCAGGCTGACAGTTCCGGGCAGTGAGCTTGGCGGGATTCACTCAGTGCGCACAATTGTAGACGTCGATGCGCTCCGGGCGGACCTGGCCCACGGCGGACCCACAGTCTTCATTGGCGGGGGCTTTCTGAATTTGGAAGTTGCCGTTGAAGCCGCAAAATTCGGCCCGGTGACAGTCCTGGAGAGAGGGTCTCAGATTCTCGGCCGCGTGCTGAGCCCCGCGGCGGCGGCGGCACTCGCGGGGTATCACGCCGAGAAGGGAGTGGACATCCGCTGCGAAGCGCGCGTCGTCGCGCTCACGGCTGCGAGCCAGTGTGCTGCGGGACCTGACAGCCCGCACGTGCCGTGTGTGGGAGGCGTCACACTCGCCGACGGCAGCATCGTCCCGGCCGCGCGCGTTGTGCTCGCGATCGGTGCCGAGCCGCGGGACGAGCTGGCACGAGCGTCGGGGCTCGAAACGGGCGGCGGTGTAGTTGTCCGCGGTGACCTGCGAACTGCCGACGAGCGCGTGTACGCGATAGGTGACTGCGCGCGGTTTCCCAGCACCTACGCGGGGACTGAGATGCGTGTGGAGTCCGTGCAGAACGCCACTGACCAGGCCCGCTATGTCGCTGGGGTGATTGCCGCGCGGTTCAGCGAGACCGGCCCCTTCACTGAGCCGCGGTCCGAGGCTCAGCAGCGGGCTCCCCTGACGGGTGCGAGCGACGTGCCAGCCCCGTACCGGGAGGTGCCCTGGTTCTGGAGTACGCAGGGAGACCGGCGACTGCAGATCGCGGGCATCGCGATGCCCGGGGACGACGCGCGGGTCCTGCTCGACGAGCCCGGCGGGAAACTGGTTGTCGAACGGCTGCGCGCAGGGGAAGTGGTTGCTGTCGAAACGATCAATGCCCCCGGGCCGCACATGCGCGCGCGTCGGGCGCTTGCGAGTTACGGACTCTGACGCGGAAGAGTCGCAGACCCCAACACAGAATCGACGACGGTGATTGTCGCCGGAGTCCTGATGTCACTGGCTTTTTTTGGCGCCCGGCATCGCCATGCGTTCCGCCACAGCTCTACACTCATTCCATGGGTACCCGCGGCCCAACCGGCGCGGCACGACTCGGGGAAGAGGCGCTCATGATGCACCACACTGAATCACACTCTGCGTGGCAGCGTTTCTGGGAGCGTGGCGGGTGGTGGCGTGCGCTCCTGCTTGTCGCCGTGTACTACGGCCTCTACCAGGGGCTTGCAGTCCTTGTTGTTTCGCCCCTTGCCGCGGCGAACCGGGACAACCCTGACGCAAACATCTGGCTGTCCTACGCGCTTCCGATCGCGCTGGGCGGCGTGATCCTGGTGGTGTTCGGTCTCTCAGTGCGGTGGCTGCGTGAATTGTTCGGGCCGCAGCCGGTGCACGGCCGGTGGTGGATGTGGATCGGCGTCGCGATTCCGCTCATCTTTGCCGTGCTGCACTTCGCCGCAATTGACTACGGTGCGGCAGGCACCAACCTCGTTCTGGGGTGGCTGGTGTCTGGACTGTTCATCGGCTTTGCCGAAGAGGTGCTGGCTCGTGGCTTTGTCGTGCAGTTGCTCCGCCGCGCCGGATATCGGGAGATCGCGGTAGCCACGATTTCCGCGGCGCTCTTCTCGGCGCTGCACGCCGGCAATCTTCTGGGTGGGCAGGATCTGCTCACCACGCTGATTCAACTCGTGTACACCTTCGCGTTCGGGATCCTGATGTACCTCACGCTGCGCGTCACCGGAAACCTGATCTGGCCGATCCTGCTGCACGCCGCGACGGACCCGTCCACCGCGCTGCTGGCCGAATTTCCGGGGGGCGGCGGGCTCGCAGCGTTCGCGGGCCTCGGCAACTTCTTCGTGATCGGGGCCGGGTTGATCCTGCTGTTCTGTATCCGGGGTCATTCGGAGTGGAAGCCGCGGGCGGGGGAGCCCCACCCCGAATAGACTGCCTCCTGTGACTCACACGCTCACCATCACGCCGGAGTTCGCGCACGCCCTCGAACTGCTGCACGGCGGCCGAAACGTATTCCTCACAGGCAGAGCTGGCACCGGCAAATCGACGCTGATCCGGCGCTTTCTTGCAGAGACGGATCGCAATGCGATCACCGTCGCGCCAACGGGGATCGCGGCGTTGAACGTCGATGGCTACACGATCCACCGTCTGTTTTCTTTTTTCACGGGCCTGAGCGCGGAGACTGTGCGCGCGGGTCGCTATTACCCGGGACGCTTCGCGGACGCACTGAAGGAACTGGATACCCTCATCGTCGACGAGGTGTCGATGGTGCGCGCCGACCTGTTCGACGCGATGGTGGCGGCGCTCGAACGATTCGGCCCCCGGCCTGGCGAGCCGCTTGGTGGTGTGCAGCTCGTGCTCGTCGGTGACCTATACCAGCTGCCGCCCGTGGTGCCGCCGGGCGAGGCAGAGTTCATCGCGAATCGCTACGGCACCCCGTATTTCTTCTCCGCCGACGCGTTCGATCGCGAGCGGTTCCCCACTGTTGAACTGAGCACGGTGTTTCGACAACTCGGCGATTCGCGGTTGGTGGACCTGCTGAACGCGGTGCGTGAGGGGACCCTGCTCGACGGTGCCCGGGCCGAGCTCAACACACGCACCGACTCCGAATTCGAGCCACCGCTTGACGAGTTTTGGCTCACACTCGCCACAACGAATCGGATCGTGGGGGCCCGCAACAGGCAGATGCTGGAACGGTTGGGCGCAGATCCGGTCACATTCACCGCGGAGGTCGCGGGGGAGATGGACGGCTTTGAGTATCCAGCGGACGAGCGCCTGCAGCTCGCGGTGGGCGCGCAGGTCATGCTGCTGAACAACGATCCGGCGGATCGCTGGGTCAATGGCAGCCTGGGCCGGGTCGAGCGCATAGGCACGGACGCTGACGGGCCCGTGATCCGGGTCGCGCTGCGCGAAGGCCAGACGGTGTCGGTGCGCCCGCACATCTGGGACGTGACGCGGCCGACAGTGAGTGGCGGATCCCTCGAGCACCGCGTCGTAGGATCGTTCACGCAACTGCCGATGCAGCTTGCGTGGGCGATCACGATTCACAAGAGCCAGGGCCAGACGCTTGACCGCGTGGTTGTCGATCTCACCGGCGGCACCTTCGCCAATGGTCAGCTCTATGTGGCGTTGAGCCGCTGCACCAGTCTTGCGGGTCTCGTCCTTAAGCGTGACGTGCTGCCGCGGGACCTGAAGACCGACATTTTGGTGCGCCGATTCCTCGAGTCCGGGCAGACGAACAGTGAGATGCTCGGGCGGGTGTTCCTCGCGATCTTGACCGTGGGGCGGGAGGGGGATCGGTACCGGCCCCGGCCCGTGGAAATTGCGGTTGTCACCGACGAAGGCGACGAGGCCACCACGGTCGTTAACCCGACGAGCGATCTGTACTCCGCGCATCGCGACTTTGGGTTGACGACCCGCGACGTGGCTCTCGCACCGGTGCTCGCACAGGCCTGGTCTGCGCTTGCGCCGCTGCTCGTGAGTCGCATCCCGACAGGCGTCGGGATCGATACGGCGCTCGGGCTTATCGACTTTGAGCTCAAACGCAACGACATCGTCGCGCGAATCCCGCTCGGAGCGGAACTACCGGAACGGCTCTTGACGGGTGGGGAACGGGCTGCGCTGCGCGCTCAGACAGCGCTGGACCGCGCGCGTGCGCTCCGGGATATCGCCGAGCGGATCGAGCGGGAGTCCCCGCGCGCCCTGCTGGAGTCCAACGGGCAGGCGTTTGCGCACCAGGGGAGCGACGCGGGCTATCTGATGCGGCGCACCACCGGGGCGCAGGGGGAGTCTGGGCCCGAGGCGTTCACCGTCGGTGGCATGTTGACCGCCACGGACGACACCGCCCAGGTCCTTGCGGATCACCTGGCCGCTGCGTGGGATCGCGTTGTTGATCGTGACCACAAGGTTGTGGCACGATTGCGCGATGTGGAGCAGCACTTTGGGGTGCGTGTGCTGCCCCAGGGCTTTGAACTTGCGGCCGCGGCGTCGCTCGACAGCGTGCTGCGGCCCGGTGCGCGCGTGTGCTTCACGGGCGAGGTGGACTCGGCGCGCCACGGCGTGTTCGGCCGGGAAGACATGTGGCAGTTGGCGCGGGATCGGGGCCTGGGGATCTCCGAGAACATGACCAAGACCAAGACCGATGTGCTCGTTGTCGCGCAGCGCGGCACCCAGTCCGGGAAAGCCAAGAAGGCGGCGCTCTGGGAGAAGCCAGTACTCGCGGCAGAAGAATTTCTCGACTGGGCACTCGCGAAGAAGTACTGAGCAGCGAAACCGCCTGTGACATCACCGAGGGGGGCCAATCCGTGGATTGACCCCCCTCGGTGATGCGTGCGCTGGGGCGCTAGTTTGCTCTCTTCTTACCGCCTGTGATCAGGCCGTAGAGCAGCAGGACGATGATCGATCCGCCAATGGCCAGCAGCCACGACGAGAGCGACCAGAACGATCCAAGATCAGCATTGAAGAGCATGCCGCCAAGCCAGCCGCCGAGCATTGCCCCGACGACGCCAAGCAACATCGTGACGAACCAGCCACCGCCGTGTTCGCCGGGCAGAATCGCTTTGGCGATTGCACCCGCGATCAGTCCGAGAATCAGAAATGCGAAGAAACCCATGGTTCAGCCCCTTTCTTCCGTCCGAGCGGCATTCGCCCGGTGTGTTGACGAGGTTAGTCCTGATCAGTACACATGGCTAGGGCTTGCGTCGTGTGGCGCTAATTCGATATCGTCCCGCAACCTGATCAAGAATTGCGGAATCGCTGAGCGCCTGTGGTGCCGGGAACCAGGCTAGGCCGGATCCTCGGTCGCCATCTCGGGCCAGTACTCGGAGTCAGGGGTCTGGCGTTTCCCGAAGATTGCCTGCCCGACCCGCACGCAGGTGGCACCTTCCTCAATCGCGACTTCATAGTCGCCCGACATTCCCATCGACAGCCCCGCGTCGCCGAGCAGATCTGGATTCGTGTCGCGGAGCTGATCCCGGAGGGTTCGCAGTCGCACAAAGCACTCGCGCACGCGGGGCACGTCGCTGCTGAAGATCGCGAGCGTCATGAGGCCGCGCACGCGAAGCGAGGAGAACTTCGGGAGCTCGCGGAGGAACGCCGCAGTGTCCTCGGGGGCGAGGCCGTACTTCTGGGGCTCCGCCGAGGTGTTGACCTGCACGAACACATCGAGGGATCGGCCGGCCGCCTGGAGTCGTCGGTCGAGTGCGGCCGCGGCGCGCAGATTGTCGAGGGCCTGGAACTCTGTAGCGAAGGCCGCGACGTCGCGGGCCTTGTTTGTCTGAAGATGCCCGATCACGGACCATGCCACACCCAGATCCGCGAGGTTTTCGGACTTTCGCTTCGCCTCTTGCGCTTTGTTCTCACCGAGTTCGCGGCAGCCTGCCTGCACCGCGAGGCGGACGCGGTCCTCAGGGACAGTCTTGCTCACGGGGAGGAGGCGAACCTCGTTCGGGTTGCGGCCCACGCGTTCGGCGGCGTCGGCAATGCGGCTGCGCACCTCAGCGATGTTCTGCACGAACTCGGTGACCGACGTTGCGGTCGGGAAGTTGTGCACCGGCAGATCCGCGTCCAGTTCGTTTGTCATAGGTCAAACTGTAGCAGGGCGGTGCGGGGTCCGCCAGGACGGGTGGGTGTGCCTCGGCGTGCGGTTTGACCTCCTGCGGGCCGCTGGCCTAGCCTGGCGAGGAGACGCGTGTGTCTCCGGCTGCTCCGCAGCCACGGTGGGGTGACCGAATGGCAGGTTGCGGCCCGCAAGGCCGTGTATGCAGGTTCGACTCCTGCACCCACCTCGAATGATCTTGTGACGCGATGTGCCCTGTCCCCGGCATTCGCCGCGCAGCCAGTCTCCACTGGGTGCGCGTCGCTGGCACATAGGCTCGACTTGCTGGATACACTGCAACCAGAACCTGTTTGGCAGGATCCTGCACCGAGAGAGATGGGGCTCCCATGCGTCGCACGAAGTTGATCACCGCCACACTCGCCGCAGCCGCGCTGCTCGCCTTCACCGGCTGCTCGGCGGGCGCGAGCTTTGCCGGGACCTGGACGGGGTCTGGTGCGGAAGCGCCCCAGCTTGAGATCGCCGAGGACGGCGAGTTCACAGGGACCGACGGGTGCAATCGGCTCATGGGAACGGGGGAGATTGCCGAGGGCACGCTCGATTTCGGCCAGTTCGCAAGCACCCGAAAGCTGTGCGAGGGCGTTGACACCTGGCTGTCGGCCGCCGGCAGTGCCACGGTTTCTGGAGACACGCTGACGGTTCTTGACACCAGCGGCAAGGAAATCGGCACGCTCACCCGCAAGTAGCCCCCTGCGCGTGAGCCTGTCTCGCACCTGCGC
>NZ_FUID01000024.1 GCF_900163635.1 Leucobacter sp. 7(1)
TGACCTGGACCGACCCGACCGGACGGAAGTATCTGGACCGGCCACCAAGCCGGGTAAGGTTCGTACCCGTCATCGAACCAGCCGGCACTCCCGACATCCCAGACGAGCACCACCCCTTCTGAGCTGAGCGCCGTCGAGCGCTCAAAAGACCACGCTACTCATCGGCACTAGGTGAGGCCACAAGCCATCAGACGGGACGCAGGTTCCCCACTACCGGCGACCTGCTGCCGTGCCACCGTCACAAGAAACCGATCAGACAAGAGACCACTCAGACATGGAACCTCCCGCGAACGGCCATTCTGAGTCGATGAAGTGGCGATGAAGGGGTAAAGAAGGGGCGATGAATGGGTAAAGAAGGGGCGATGGTGTTTCTGCGGGGTAGGAGTACTCGCAGGGCCCATGAATTCCGAGTACACAACGGGTGGCGTGAGCATTCCCGAGGGGTATGAAAACCTGCAGCCTTGCAAGCACCGGGTAATCCCCGCGGCAGAACTCTCGATGCTGGGTGAACCAGGTTGCGACTTGGAAGGTTCGTCTGTGGCTACCCCCGACGGACGGGCCCGCGCCATCGGTGAGGTCGGAGGTGTCGCGTCAACTTCTTTCGGCGACCCGGCAAAAACAACGAAGCCTCAACCTTGATCGTGAACTGGGGCGTCCCCGGTGTTGCGGTATCTCTCATCACTCGAGAAGGAACAGAAACCTGGGCCACGACTGAAACCGCCCGCGAGCTCCAGAAAAAGCAGCTGCGCCTGTAGCACGGGCACAGGTGCTCATCCTCGCGAACGCCGCACCCACCAGTTGTGGGCGGCAATCACCCCGACCATCGCACCGACGGCAAGGGTGTACAGCACGATCGGCCAGTACTTCTGGCCATCTGCCATGAACATAGCGCTAAAGATTGCGCAGCCGCTGCCAAGAATCAGTGTCCGCGTCGAAGCGGCCGGAACATGCTCAGCCCGGCGCCAGATCGGCACCTTGGATCCCGGGTTGGCGCGGATCAGGACCACTGCCGAGGCGGCCGATAGCAGGCTTCCGGTACCTGCCAGGATCCAGCCGATGACGTGCATACCTCCCAGGCCACCAGCTATGACGCCCACTGTCAAGCGTCGTCCCGAGAGAAAGAGTAAACCCCGCCGTTGGGCAGAACGGCGGGGTTTACGGATTGGGGGCGCACCCACGCTACGAAGCGACGGATGCGGCAGCGCGATTAGGCGCTGAGGCGGGCGCGCAGGCTGCTGAGCTGTTCCTGCAGCGCGGCGGGAAGTCGGTCACCGAACTGCGCGAAGAATTCCTCGGTCAGATCGGCCTCAGCGAGCCAGGAGTTCGGATCGATCGCGAAGAGCTCGGCCAGGTCGGCCTCGGGGACATCGATCCCGTCGAGGTTGAGCTCACCCTCTGCGGGTACGGTGCCGATCGCGGTCTCGCGGCCGGTCACCTCGCCCTGAACGCTGCGAATGACCCAGTCGATGACGCGGGAGTTCTCGCCGAATCCAGGCCACAGGAAACGGCCGTCGTCACCCTTACGGAACCAGTTCACCTGGAAGATCTTCGGGGCGTTCTCTCCGAGCTTCTCGCCCATTTCGAGCCAGTGACCCCAGTAGTCGGCCATGTTGTACCCACAGAACGGGAGCATCGCGAACGGATCACGGCGCAGCTCGCCGACGGTGCCCTCCTGAGCAGCCGTCTTCTCCGAGGAAATCGTGGCACCAACAAACACACCGTGATCCCAGGAGAGCGACTGTGCAACAAGCGGCACATTGGTGGCGCGGCGACCACCGAACAGGATCGCGTCCAGCGGCACGCCGTCCTGCTCGTACCAATCCTGCGCGAGCGTCGGGGTCTGCTGGATCGGCACGGTGAAGCGCGAGTTGGGGTGCGCGGCGACGCGACCCGATTCCGGGGTCCACTCGTTGCCCTGCCAGTCGATCAGGTGCTCGGGAACCTCATCGGTCTTGCCTTCCCACCACACGTCACCGTCGTCGGTCAGGGCGACGTTTGTGTAGATTGTGTTGCCCCAGAGGGTCTCCATAGCGACCGGGTTAGTCGATTCGCCGGTGCCGGGTGCGACGCCAAAGAAGCCAGCTTCCGGATTGATCGCGTACAGGCGGCCGTCGGTGCCGGGGCGAAGCCAGGCGATATCGTCGCCGATTGTCTCGACCTTCCAGCCCGGAATCGTGGGCTGGAGCATCGCAAGGTTGGTCTTGCCGCAGGCCGAGGGGAATGCGGCCGAAAGGTGGTAGGCCGTGTTCGTGTTCGTGTCAGTCAGCTTCAGGAGCAGCATGTGCTCGGCGAGCCAACCCTCATTCTTGCCCATGACGCTCGCAATACGCAGCGCGAAGCACTTCTTCGAGAGCAGCGCGTTCCCGCCGTAGCCGGAGCCGTAGGACCAGACCTCGAGGGTGTCCGGGAAGTGCGTGATGTACTTCGTGTCGTTGCAGGGCCAGGCGTCATCGTCCTGACCGGGCTCGAGCGGAGCACCGACCGAGTGCACCGTGCGCACCCACTCGCTGCCGGGCGTGATGCCGTCGAGTGCGGTCTGCCCCATGCGGGTCATGATTCGCATGTTGAGCACCGCGTAAGGGGAATCGGTGATCTCGATGCCGAGCTGCGTGATGGCCCCGCCGACCGGACCCATCGAGAACGGCACGACGTACATGGTGCGGCCGCGCATGACACCGTCGAACAGCGGCATGAGCTCGGCCTTCATAGCCTCGGGCGCGACCCAGTTGTTCGTGGGGCCGGCGTCCGCCTCATCCTCGGAGCAGATGAAGGTGCGGTCCTCCACACGCGCCACGTCTGCCGGGTGCGAACGGGCAAGGAAGCTGCCGGGGCGGAGATCCTTGTTGAGCGGGATCAGAGTGCCCGCCTCAACCATTTCAGAGGTGATGCGGTTCCACTCGTCCTGAGAACCGGTGCACCACACAACCGCGTCAGGCTTGGTGAGCTCAGCGACCTCGGTCACCCACTGCAGAACTTCCGGGTTGGTCGTGGTGGCTTCCGCGGCTACGAGGTCAGAAATCGACTGCTCGGCCTCGACGGTCTGGCTGATGCCCATGCGTGCTCCTCAGGATCACTCTGGTGAAGAATCGGTGACATCTCCATTCTGGAGAACAAATTCACCTCGGGTTTACCAAATCTACTGTAAACTTTCGGGAAATTTGCCGTATGGTCAAGTTATGGCTCCGAACAGCAATTCCCCAGCCGCCGAGGCCGACCTCGACCGCCTGGTCCTCGGCAAGCGCATCCGACACTTTCGCACCCGCGCCGGACTCACACTTGAGCAACTCGGCGAGCGCGTCGGCGTAGTTGCCAGCCAACTCTCCCTCATCGAGAACGGCCGGCGCGAACCCAAGCTCACCCTGCTCCAGGCACTCGGACGCGAGTTCAGTGTCGACCCGGCGGAATTTCTCACGGGTGAGGCGCCCGACCACAGAAGTTCCCTAGAGATCGAACTCGAACGTGCCCAGAACGCCCCCGGCTACCAGCGGCTCGGGCTCCCCCACGTGCGCACACCCCGCACACTCGGCGACGAGGCCCTGGAATCGCTCGTCGGCCTCCACCGCGAACTGGCGCGCCGATCCCGCGCCGCGGCAACAACCTCCGAAGAGGCCCGCCGCGTCAATACCGCGATCCGCATGAAGATGCGCGAGCAGGACAACTGGTTGCCCGACATCGAATTGGTGGCGTCGGATCTGATGCGCCGGATCGGTCACGGCGCGGGGGCCGTCACACACCGCCAGGTCGCCATGCTCGCCGAACTCCTGGGCTTCACGCTCATCTTCGTCGATGACCTCCCCTCCAACACGCGAAGCATCACCGATCTCGAAAACGGCCGCATCTATCTGCCGCCGGCATCGATCCCCGGGGGCCACGGGCTCCGATCCCTCGCACTCCAGGCGATGGCGCACCGCGTCCTCGGACACGCAGAGCCGGCAAGTTATGCAGAATTTCTCGAGCAGCGACTGCAGATCAACTACTTCGCAGCGGCCTGCCTGATCCCAGAGGCAAAAGCCGTCGATTTCCTCCAGCAAGCTAAGCGCAACCGCAACCTCGCAATCGAGGACCTCCGCGATGCCTTCGGCGTGACGCACGAGGCCGCAGCCCACCGCTTCACGAACATCGCCACCCGCCACCTCGACCTCCGCGTACACCACTACCGCGCTGACGGCGCAGGATCCCTCGTGCGCGGATACGAAAACGACAACCTCCCGTTCCCCAGTGATGACTCCGGCTCGATCGAGGGCGAGGTGCTCTGTCACAAGTGGGGTGGGCGCACGGCGTTCGACCGCACCAACCGCACCAGCGAGTTTTACCAGTACACCGACACCCCCAACGGCACCTTCTGGTCAAGCGTCCAAACCGGTGACGCCGAGCAGGGACCGTTCGCGATCGCCTGTGGGGTGGCCTTCGACGACGCAAAGTGGTTCCGAGGTCGCGACACAACCGAGCGGATGGCGTCCACGTGCCCCGATCCCGCGTGCTGCCGCACCCCCGCCCCGGGGCTGCTCTCCCGGTGGGAGGGCAAAGCCTGGCCCAGCGCACGCATGCACGCCCACGTGCTCGCACCACTGCCTTCCGGCACCTTCCCCGGGGTCGACGATACCGAGATGTACCAGTTCCTCAGCAAGCACGCGCCCGAGGCATAACCAGAAAACGCCCCGGCAGCCAAGGCTGCCGGGGCGTTCTGAGGTTCACCCGAGTGGTTACTCGGCTGCGGGCTTCGGCCGCGACGCGAACTCCTCGAAGATCGCGCGGGGCTGCTGCGTCGCCTCGATGTTGACGACGTCGCGACCCAGGAAGAAGTGACCAACCCAGCCGCCGAACACACGCCACTTGCGCTCCCACGTGGGGATCGCGAGGCCGTGGTAGAAGCGGTGTGCGAGCCACGCGATGTAGCCGCGCATCGCGAACTTGCCCGACTGGAACACGCCAGTGTTCATGCCGAGGCCCGCGACGGCACCCTGGTTCTTATGGTTGTACTCTGCGACACCCTCGCCGCGCAGCGATGCCGCGATGTTCTTCGCGAGCAGACGACCCTGGCGCACAGCGTGCTGCGCGTTCGGAACGCAGAAACCACCGGGGCCGGGGGTCGAGGAGATGTCCGGGGTCTGCGAGGTATCGCCGGCGGTCCAGGCGCCTTCAACGACGTCGCCGTCCTCCGTGGTGATCTGCAGGGTCGGGCTACCGATCACGTGGCCGCGGGGGCCGATCGGGAGATCCGTGCCGCGCAGGAACGGGCGGGGCATGACGCCGGCGGTCCAGACGATCAGGTCAGACTCGTAGTTCTCACCCGTGGACAGCTCGATCTTGCCGTCAACAGCGGAGGAGAGCTGCGTGTCGAGGTGGATGTTTACGCCGCGACGGGTCTGGTCCTTGACCACCCAGTCGGCAGTCTCCTGCGAGACCTCGGGCATGATGCGGCCCATCGCCTCAACAAGGTGGAACTGCGTCTCGTCGAAGGTGATCTCCGGGTAGCGGCGCAGCAGGCTGGTCGCGAAGGAGCGGAGCTCGGAGATCGTCTCGATGCCAGCGAAGCCACCGCCGACGACCGTGATCGTCAGGAGGCGTGCGCGCTCGGCCGAGCCAGCGGGCAGCGACGCTGCGCGCTCGAAGTTGCCGACAATGCGATCACGCACGGCGACAGCCTCTTCGATCGTCTTCATGCCGATCGCGTTGTCAGCGATGCCGGCAATCGGGAAAGTTCGGGACACCGAGCCTGTGGTGACGACGATCTGGTCGTACGCGAACTCGTACGCTTCGCCCTCGTTCGGCGTGATCGTTGCCGTCTTGGTCGCGTGCGAAATGCCCGTGACCTTGCCCGCAACGTTCGCGGTGCGCTTCAGGTGGCGGCGACGCGCAACAACTGCGTGGCGGGGCTCGATCGAGCCTGCGGCGACCTCGGGGAGGAACGGCAGGTACGCGAGGTACGGCAGCGGATCGACGATCGTGACTTCGGCCTCACCGGCGCGGAGGAGCTTCTCGAGCTTCCATGCGGTGTAGAAGCCGGCGTAGCCACCGCCAACGATCAGAATCTTCTTCGCCACTGGGCGGTCTCCTTGATGCTCTGTGCGGGTACTGTCCGATGTTCGGACACGACGGGATGGGCACACGGGTGCCCCTACCGCTCAGTCTACCGCGCATTCAGGCAGTACTCAGCCACTTCGACGGGAAATCCCCGAAAAACAGTGGATTCTTCGACGGATCCCGCACTTTCCCGAGTTGGTTGATCCGCCACTCAGGCAGGGGTGTCGTGGACGCAGCCGCTACGGCCGCCAGCCGCTCCGCTCAAGCGCAATGTCACCAATCGGATTCACCCCGGGACCCGCGGCGAGCGCGTGCCCGATCAGCGCGTGCAGGCACTTCACCCGGGTCGGCATCCCCCCGGCGCTCACGCCCGCAAGCTCCGGCACCTCACCAACGAGGTCGCGATCCGCGATGTACTGCTCGTGCGCACGCTGATACTGCGCGCGCATCTCCTCATCCTCGGCGAGCATCTCATTGAACTCGACCATCATGCCGACGGCCTCGAGACGCGAGGCCGCGGCCACTGCCTCCGGATGGCACAGGTAGTAGAAGGTCGGGAACGGCGAACCGTCCGGCAGGCGCGGCGCGGTAGCGACGACCGTGGGACTTCCGTCCGAGGTGCGGCCGGCAATCCCAACCACGCCACGCGCTTCGCGCCCCAGCTGCTCGCTCACGGCGACAATGTCGGCCTCGGTGGGGGCGGTGTACGGCGGGCGGCTCATTCGGTAATCTCCTCGGTGCCCTCGGGGGCGATGTCGGGTGTGTCAGCGCCCGCCGACTCAGTGTCGGTAGGCGCGGTGTCGGTAGGCGCGGTGTCGGTAGGGGCGGTGTCTGTGGGAGCGGTGTCGGTAGGAGCGGTGTCGGTGGGCGCTGGATCGGCGCTCGCGTCCCCGGCGGGCATCGTGCCGGCGCTGAGGAAGGAGGCTGCTAGGCCGTGCGCCCAGTTGTCCTGGATCCGGGAGAGCTTGGCGCTTGTCTCCTCGGTCGACTCGATGGGCAGCACCACGTCGTCGATCACGTTGAGCTGAGTCTCCCCCGGCAACACGTAGAAAAGTCGGTCGCGTGCCTGCGCGCGCACGTAGACCGGGTCTTTCCATTTCGCGCGCTCCGCATCGATCTCAGTGACGGCTTCCTGGTGGATCCGAACACTCTCTCGAAGTTCAGCGATTTCGCGCTGCTGCTGCACGTAGGTCGACAGACTCGGGCTGACGATCACTGCGCCCGCCAGCACCAAGATGACAACGAGCACGGTGAAGCCGCTGAAGCGCAGACTCGAAGCCCAGGCTCCGAGGTCGCTCGTCAAGCGTTTCACCGTGCTCGTCGTTTCTTCTACTGGGGTGCTTCAGTTATGCAGTGAACCGCGGGAATGCTGCGCGGCCGGCGTACTTCGCGGCACCAGCCAGCTCCTCCTCGATGCGGAGCAGCTGGTTGTACTTTGCGACACGGTCCGAGCGGGCCGGCGCGCCGGTCTTGATCTGACCGCAGTCGGTAGCGACCGCCAGGTCGGCGATGGTGACGTCCTCGGTCTCACCCGAGCGGTGCGACATGACCGCGGTGTAGCCGGCGCGCTGCGCCATCTGCACCGCGTCGAACGTCTCGGTCAGCGTGCCGATCTGGTTCACCTTAACGAGAATCGAGTTACCCGCGCCGCGCGCAATGCCGTCCGCGAGGCGCTCCGGGTTCGTGACGAACAGGTCGTCACCCACGAGCTGCACGCGATCGCCGATCTCGTCGGTCAGGATCTTCCAGCCCTCCCAGTCGTCCTCGGCGAGGGGATCCTCGATCGAGACGAGCGGGTAGTTCGCCATCAGGTCTGCGTAGTAGGCGCTCATCTCTGCCGCCGTGCGCTGCTTGCCCTCGAAGGTGTAGACACCGTCCGCGAAGAACTCGGTCGACGCTACGTCGAGAGCCAGCGCGATGTCCTTGCCGGGCTCAAACCCTGCGCGCTTGATGGCTTCGACGATCAGGTCGAGGGCCGCTGCGTTGGTGGGCAGGTCGGGAGCGAAACCACCCTCGTCGCCCAGGGCGGTGGTGAGGCCCTGCTCCTTGAGCAGCGCCTTCAGCGCGTGGTACACCTCGACGCCCCAGCGGAGGCCCTCCGAGAAGCTCTCGGCACCGAGCGGCACCGCCATGAACTCCTGGATGTCCACGCCGGTGTCGGCGTGTGCCCCACCGTTGATGATGTTCATGAGCGGCACCGGAAGGGTGCAGGCCGTGGGGCCGCCGAGGTAGCGGTACAGCGGGAGCTCAGCGGAGGCCGCGGCAGCGTGTGCCACTGCGAGGCTGACGCCGAGGATCGAGTTCGCGCCGACGCGCTGCTTGTTGTCGGTACCGTCCACCTCGCGCAGCACCTCGTCGATGACACGCTGATCGTCAGCCGCGAAGCCCTCGATCGCGGGTGCGAGATCGTCAAACACCGCGTCAACGGCCTTCAGTACGCCCTTGCCAAGGTAGCGATCGGCATCGCCATCGCGGAGCTCGTACGCCTCGAACGCACCCGTGGAGGCTCCGGAGGGAACCGCGGCGCGGCCCACCGAGTCGTCCGTCAGGCCGACCTCGACCTCGACGGTCGGGTTTCCGCGAGAATCCAAGATCTCGCGTGCGATCACTGCGTCGATAAATGCCACTATGCGCTCCTCAGGTGTCAGCCAGTGCTGGGTGTTTGGGCAAACGTGTGGCGCGGATCCGCCACCGTGCCTAGTCTAGTGGCCGCTGGCGCTGGCGTCCCGTTCTCAACGGGACTCAGCCGTTCTCCGCCATGAAGGCGTCCGGTCCCTGCTCGGCCGCGGCCGGATCCATGTACATGAACTCGAGGATATTGCCATCGCGGTCCTCAAGCGTGCGCGAGTACATGAAGCCGTAGTCCTGCGCGTCCCGCGGCTCGGTGCCGCCCGCGGCCAGTCCTGCGTCCAGGATCGCATCGACCTCAGTGCGCGATTCGCGGGAAATCGCAACGATGACCTGCGCGCTCTGCGCCGGATCCGCCACCGGCTTCTCGGTGAAGGTCGCGAAATACTCGCGCGCAAGCACCATGAAATACACCTGGTCGCTCCACACCACGCAGGCGGCGTTCTCGTCGGTGAAGAGCGGGTTAATCTCGCATCCAAGTGCGGTGTAGAACGCTTTCGCCTGATCGAGGTCGGCGGTCGCGAGATTCACGAAGACTTGCGTACTCATGGCTGTACTTCCCATCCGCCGCGGGGTGCGGCTTCCGCGAATAGCGTCGCACCCCGCGCACCCCCGGTCAAGAGAGCGTTCGGGTGAGTTTCCTGGGGATGTTAAGCGGACAGTGGGCGGAGCTCAAGATCCGCCACCGAATCCATTCCGGCACGTACGTTTGCAATGCTTGTGAAGCCGTCCGCGGAGACGCGCGCCAGCAGCGTCTTCATGTTTTTCTGTCGCTTTTCGAGTCGCACTCGGTGGCCGCGCGCTACGAGCTCGCGCTTCAGTGCGACGAGCTGCGAGTAGGCAACATCGGTGTCGTACACAAGCGCCACCGATTCGGGCCCGGTCGCCTCGGGAAGCGTGAGAAGATCCACCACGCGTTCGAATCCGATGGAGAAGCCCACCGCCGGTACGTCCTGTCCCAGGAACCGTCCCACCATGCCGTCGTAGCGTCCGCCGCCACCGACAGAGCTGCCGGATCCGGGGTGCGCAACCTCGAAAATTGTGCCGGTGTAGTAGCCCATACCGCGGACGAGCGTCGGATCGAAGCACACGCTCACCCCCGCGGGGAGCACGCCATCGAGCGCGGCACCGAGCTCAGCGAGGTTCGCAATGCCGTCCTCGGCAGCCCCGGCCGGGAGCACCGCCGCGATCGCTTTGCCGGTGAGCGGGATCCCGTTCCCCGTGAGCGCGGGCTCCACTCCCGCGAGGATTTCGCCCATGCGCTCGGCGGCGGCCGGATCGATCTCACGCAGCTCCGAGACGACACCCTCCGTGCCAATTTTGTCGAGCTTGTCGACCGTGATCAAGGCGCGGTCGTGGGTCTCAGGCTCGAAGCCGCAGTGGCCCAGAAGGCCGAACAGGATCCGGCGGTCGTTCACGCGGATCACGCAGCCGGCAAGCCCGAGCTCCGCGAGAGCCTGCGAGGTCGCCGTCACGAGCTCGATCTCCGCCAGGATTCCGGGCTCGCCGATCACGTCAATATCGGCCTGCACAAACTGGCGGTAGCGACCCTTTTGCGGGCGCTCGGCGCGCCACACCGGTGCGATCTGGATCGACCGGAAGACCGGCGGAAGCTCAGCGCGGTGCGAGGCGTAGAAGCGGGTCAGCGGGACGGTGAGGTCGAAGCGCAGACCAAGATCGGCGAGCTGCTCCACGTCACCGGCCGCAGCCGCGGCGGCGAGCGCCTCTTCTGTGATCCCGCGCTTCAAGATTGAGAAGGAAAGCTTCTCGTTGTCGCCGCCGAGACCCGAGTGGAGGCGCGCGTAATCCTCAACCATCGGTGTCTCGATTTCGTCAAACCCATGGGAACGGTAGACGCCCTTGATGATGCCGAGGGCGTGCTCGCGGCGCGCTTTGTCGGCGGGCAGGAAATCGCGCATACCGCGCGGAGGGTTCACGGGATTGGCCATAGTTCCCCATTCTTCCATCTCTGAGCGACGGATCGTGCGCGTCCTCGCCGGGCGCGCGATTCCAGGGTTCGACAATGCACGGGGTCCGTACGTCTCACTGAGCGAGGCACCTCGGCCAGGGGGCCGGGAACGTAGCTCGCGCACCGTGTCTGCGACTCGCGGTGCCGACTCGCGGTTCCGACTCGCGGTTCCGACTCGCGGTTCCGACGGACGGTTCCGACTCGCGGTTCCGACGGACGGTTCCGACGGACGGTTCCGACAGACGGTGCCGACAGACGGTGCCGACAGACGGTGCCAACAGCCGATTTCGACAGCCGATTTCGACAGGCGATTTCGACAGGCATCGCCGGCCGACGGTTCCGTCAGTCGAAGGACAGTGCTGTCCGATGAGCTATGGCGCGACGCGGTAGCCGCTTCGAATCGCGACTCGGTTCCAGGCGTTCATCACCACGGCCAGCCAGCTCACCGCGGAGACCTGATCCGGCGTCAATTCTTCGGTGTCCCATTCGGTCCGCTCCGGCACCGAGAGCCGGGTGACCTCTTCGGCGAGCCCGAGCGCCGCCTGTTCCAAGGCCGAGAAGTACTGGGACTCCCACCATGCAGGAAGCACGGCCAGTCGATCCGTCGTTTCGCCCGCCGCGAGTGCGTCCCGGGTATGCAGTCGGCAGCAGAATGCGCAACCGTTGAGCTGCGAGACCCGGAGCTTAATGAGTTCCACGAGCGTCGGGCTCAGGCCGGCGGTGGCGGCAGCCTCCTCCGCAGCGGCGCTGAGCGTTGCCAGCTGCTGGTACACGTCAGGGTGCTGCTTGCTGAGGTTGATGCGTGACATGGGGACTCCGATCATTCAAGGGATTCGGACAATACCCGGAGCAAAAATGCTCGTCCCGGGATACCCGCATCGTCTCATGCGCCACTGACATTGCTGTTCTCCGCTATCGCTCGGCGAGGAAACCTCGCAGGGGGTCGCCGGGAGGCACAAGCGGCACACCAAGCGCTGCGGCAATGCGCTGCGCGGTTGCCCGGGGCGTCCGGGTCACATCGGACCACCGAAATCGCAGTACCCGGAACCCCGCATCCTGCGCTGCGGCGATCCGGTTCGCGTCTCGCGTGTACTGCTCGTCGCTCGTACGGTGCTGTTCGCCGTCGTACTCGACGATGATCCTTCGCTCCAGCTCGGCCATGTCACAGCGCCCGATCCACCGCCCCAGTGCATCGTGCACGTCGACCTGCAGCGGAAGCTCCGGAATCCCAAAGGCGACCATAAGGAGCCGCAAAAGCGTTTCCATCCGCGACTCCGCACCCGGCCGGGCCAACTCGATGGCCGCCCGCGCCCGGCGACTTCCCCGCGTGCACGCGCCCCGCGCCGCGTCGCGAAGGCCCTCGAGCGTCACGATAGGGCCGCCGGCACGTTCACGGCGGGGCCGAATCAGGTGATCGGCGGCGACCACAAGCTCGCGGAACGGGAGCACAGCTGCGGCCTGGGTCAACGCGAGCATGGGAGAAACCAGCGGTGCGCCGCTCTCGCCATGTCGCCAGGGCATCAACGGGGCCGCGTGCGTGTGCCCGATTGCGCCGCGCGCAGTTGCGCGACTTCCCGGTCGGAGGATCGAAACGTGCGGCTCGGGGCTCAGGGCGATCGGGCAGCCGTGCAGCACGAGAGCGGTGGCATGGCTGAAGACTTCAGTGGGCCTGAGCCGCGGGACGTACTGGAGCGCGGCAGCACGTGCACGCTCGGCCGAGAAACGTGCCGGTGGATCGACTGTGACCAGGGACCGGACCCCACGAAACGGGGTACGAAGCCGCGGGTGCCGGAGTGCATCCTCGCTGAGCCCGAGGCAACGAGCCTCAGCAACACTAAATGGGCGTCGCGAGAGTGGGACAGGAACTTCGGAGAGTGGCCAGGGCATGGGTTGATGCTGTCTCACCGGTCGCCGGCCGCGGGGCGTGTTCGCGTATCTGTGGAGGAAAGGGTCAATTGCGCGACACAGGCAGCCTGTGGAGGAGAGCTCTCGCAACCCGGGGCACCCGAGGTCCCCGCATCCATGGGTGAGTTTCCGGGGCTTCGTGTCCGGGAAGCCCCGGAAACTCACCCATGGATAACGAATCGGGCGCGCGCGGAGGTCGGGATCGGCGACGCGATGCTCGCCCTCGTGATGCGTG
>NZ_FUID01000098.1 GCF_900163635.1 Leucobacter sp. 7(1)
TAAAAGGTGTCCGGCGGTGTCCTACTCTCCCACACCCTCCCGAGTGCAGTACCATCGGCGCAGTCAGTCTTAGCTTCCGGGTTCGGAATGTGACCGGGCGTTTCCCTGACGCTATAACCGCCGTAACTCTATCAACTTATGACCACAACACACCCCAAAGGGTGTGGTGTGTGGCCGCCCGTTGGGAACCACAAAGTGGACGCGATTATCGTTACTGAAGACGTTATGCCCCACCACAAAGGGTGAGAAAAAATCAAGTTATCGGCTTATTAGTACCAGTCAGCTCCACACGTTACCATGCTTCCACATCTGGCCTATCAACCCAGTCATCTACTGGGAGCCTCACAGGGGTAAACCCCTACGGAGATCTCATCTTGAGGCCGGCTTCCCGCTTAGATGCTTTCAGCGGTTATCCATCCCGAACGTAGCCAACCAGCCATGCCCTTGGCAGAACAACTGGCACACCAGAGGTTCGTCCAACCCGGTCCTCTCGTACTAGGGTCAGATCCTCTCAAATCTCCAACGCGCGCAGAGGATAGGGACCGAACTGTCTCACGACGTTCTAAACCCAGCTCGCGTACCGCTTTAATGGGCGAACAGCCCAACCCTTGGGACCAACTCCAGCCCCAGGATGCGACGAGCCGACATCGAGGTGCCAAACCATGCCGTCGATATGGACTCTTGGGCAAGATCAGCCTGTTATCCCCGAGGTACCTTTTATCCGTTGAGCGACAGCGCTTCCACAAGCCACTGCCGGATCACTAGTCCCGACTTTCGTCCCTGCTCGACCTGTCAGTCTCACAGTCAAGCTCCCTTGTGCACTTACACTCGCCACCTGATTGCCAACCAGGTTGAGGGAACCTTTGGGCGCCTCCGTTACTCTTTAGGAGGCAACCGCCCCAGTTAAACTACCCACCAGGCACTGTCCTAAAACCCGATCAGGGTTCGTAGTTAGATATCCAATATGACCAGAGTGGTATTTCAACAACGACTCCACGAACACTAGCGTGCCCGCTTCACAGTCTCCCACCTATCCTACACAAGCCACACCGAACACCAATACCAAGCTGTAGTAAAGGTCACGGGGTCTTTCCGTCCTTCTGCGCGTAACGAGCATCTTTACTCGTACTGCAATTTCGCCGAGTTCACGGTGGAGACAGCTGGGAAGTCGTTACGCCATTCGTGCAGGTCGGAACTTACCCGACAAGGAATTTCGCTACCTTAGGATGGTTATAGTTACCACCGCCGTTTACTGGGGCTTAAATTCAAAGCTTCGACCCAAAGGTCTAACCTCTCCTCTTAACCTTCCAGCACCGGGCAGGCGTCAGTCCGTATACGTCCACTTGCGTGTTAGCACGGACCTGTGTTTTTAGTAAACAGTCGCTTCCCACTGGTCTCTGCGGCCACCACACCCTTTCCGGAGTAAATCCGTATAAGTGGATGGCCCCCCTTCTCCCGAAGTTACGGGGGCATTTTGCCGAGTTCCTTCACCATGATTATCTCGATCTCCTGAGTATTCTCTACCTGACCACCTGAGTCGGTTTGGGGTACGGGCAACAGCAAACCTCACGTCGATGCTTTTCTTGGCAGCATAGGATCACCTGCTTCCCCAAACGGGTCCGCATCGTATCTCACCCAAAGCCGAAAACTATTAATAATCGACGGGCTACATACTTACACCGGGACAACCATCGCCCGGCACAGGCTACCTTCCTGCGTCACACCTCACGCTCACCACCCCAGTTCGGGTTCGCAGCCGCCACAAACCATCACCCGAAGGATCCAGTCAGCTTTGGATTGCTTAGCACTACTAGTTAGGTCTTTGACGGTTTACCGCCGGTACGGGAATATCAACCCGTTGTCCATCGACTACGCCTGTCGGCCTCGCCTTAGGTCCCGACTTACCCAGGGAAGATTAGCTTGACCCTGGAACCCTTGGTCTTCCGGAGGACGGGTTTCTCACCCGTCTTTCGCTACTCATGCCTGCATTCTCACTCGTGTAGCATCCACGGCTGGTTCACACCGCCGCTTCACTCGCCACACGACGCTCTCCTACCCATCCATACGGCTGGACCACGAAGGCCTACCTGTTATATGAATGCCACAACTTCGGTGGCGTGCTTGAGCCCCGTTACATTGTCGGCGCGGAATCACTTGACCAGTGAGCTATTACGCACTCTTTGAAGGGTGGCTGCTTCTAAGCCAACCTCCTGGTTGTCACAGCAACTCCACATCCTTTTCCACTTAGCACGCGCTTTGGGACCTTAGATGGTGATCTGGGTTGTTTCCCTCTCGACTATGAAGCTTATCCCCCACAGTCTCACTGCTGCGCTCTCACTTACCGGCATTCGGAGTTTAGCTGACGTCAGTAACCTTGTAGGGCCCATCGGCCATCCAGTAGCTCTACCTCCGGCAAGAAACACGCAACGCTGCACCTAAATGCATTTCGGAGAGAACCAGCTATCACGAAGTTTGATTGGCCTTTCACCCCTATCCACAGCTCATCCCCTCAGTTTTCAACCTAAGTGGGTTCGGTCCTCCACGCGCTCTTACACGCGCTTCAACCTGGCCATGGATAGATCACTTCGCTTCGGGTCTAGGACATGCGACTGAATCGCCCTATTCAGACTCGCTTTCGCTACGGCTACCCCACACGGGTTAACCTCGCCACATATCGCTAACTCGCAGGCTCATTCTTCAAAAGGCACGCCGTCACACCAACAAGGGTGCTCCGACGGATTGTAAGCAAACGGTTTCAGGTACTATTTCACTCCCCTCCCGGGGTACTTTTCACCTTTCCCTCACGGTACTAGTCCGCTATCGGTCATCTGGGAGTATTTAGGCTTATCAGGTGGTCCTGACAGATTCACACGGGATTTCTCGGGCCCCGTGCTACTTGGGATACACACCACGCGGTAAAACCATTTCGGATACGGGACTCTCACCCACTACGGCCCGCCGTTCCAAGCGGTTCTCCTATAGCTTCACTCTCACGCTCAAGGCTTAGCAGCGCCTCACGGTATGTCCCACAACCCCGACTATGCAACCCCTGCTAGGTATCACACATAACCGGTTTAGCCTCTTCCGGGTTCGCTCGCCACTACTACCGGAATCACTGTTGTTTTCTCTTCCTGTGGGTACTGAGATGTTTCACTTCCCCACGTTCCCTCTACCCGCCCTATATATTCAGGCGGGAGTCACCAGGTCAGCAAGCCGCCTGGCGGGGTTTCCCCATTCGGAAATCCTCGGATCACAGCCCGTTTATCGGCTCCCCGAGGCTTATCGCAGATTACTACGTCCTTCTTCGGCTCCAGATGCCAAGGCATTCACCGTTTGCTCTTAGAAACTTGAAATCACATAAGTATTCAGAAACACACACAACCATGACTACACCCCCAAAAGGGCTCATCACGATCACATGTGACCAATGAAATTATTAGTATCAGGAACACCCATAAAGAGTGTTCCAAGATGCTCGCGTCCACTGTGTAGTTCTCAACGTACGGTCGATCCCCCCACCATGAACAACACGTTCCATGGCAAAGAGTCAGAAGGCAGTCCACCAAACCAATAAAGGCTCAGCCGGCTGGTCCTTCAGGACCCAATAGTATGCACAATAAGAGACACCCACCCCACACAACCACGCTTTCCAACCGAAACCGGCGTACTCACAAAGCTGCGCAAAACAAGCATCCACGTTGTCAAATGTTCCACCCATGAGCACCCAGCACCACACATTCGGTGATGATCTGGGCAATCTGCAACAACAAACGTTGTTGAGTGCTCCTTAGAAAGGAGGTGATCCAGCCGCACCTTCCGGTACGGCTACCTTGTTACGACTTAGTCCTAATCACCAGTCCCACCTTCGACGGCTCCCTCCACAAGGGTTAGGCCACCGGCTTCGGGTGTTACCGACTTTCATGACTTGACGGGCGGTGTGTACAAGGCCCGGGAACGTATTCACCGCAGCGTTGCTGATCTGCGATTACTAGCGACTCCGACTTCATGGGGTCGAGTTGCAGACCCCAATCCGAACTGAGACCGACTTTTTGGGATTCGCTCCACCTCGCGGTATCGCAGCCCATTGTATCGGCCATTGTAGCATGCGTGAAGCCCAAGACATAAGGGGCATGATGATTTGACGTCATCCCCACCTTCCTCCGTGTTGACCACGGCAGTATCCCATGAGTTCCCACCATAACGTGCTGGCAACATAGGACGAGGGTTGCGCTCGTTGCCGGACTTAACCGAACATCTCACGACACGAGCTGACGACAACCATGCACCACCTGTTTACGAGTGTCCAAAGAGTTGACGATCTCTCGCCCGTTCTCGTATATGTCAAGCCTTGGTAAGGTTCTTCGCGTTGCATCGAATTAATCCGCATGCTCCGCCGCTTGTGCGGGCCCCCGTCAATTCCTTTGAGTTTTAGCCTTGCGGCCGTACTCCCCAGGCGGGGAACTTAATGCGTTAGCTACGACACAGAACCCGTGGAACAGGCCCTACATCTAGTTCCCAACGTTTACGGCATGGACTACCAGGGTATCTAATCCTGTTCGCTCCCCATGCTTTCGCTCCTCAGCGTCAGTTACGGCCCAGAGATCTGCCTTCGCCATCGGTGTTCCTCCTGATATCTGCGCATTCCACCGCTACACCAGGAATTCCAATCTCCCCTACCGCACTCTAGCTTGCCCGTACCCACTGCAGGCCCGAGGTTGAGCCTCGGGTTTTCACAGCAGACGCGACAAGCCGCCTACGAGCTCTTTACGCCCAATAATTCCGGACAACGCTTGCACCCTACGTATTACCGCGGCTGCTGGCACGTAGTTAGCCGGTGCTTTTTCTGCAGGTACCGTCACTTGCGCTTCTTCCCTACTAAAAGAGGTTTACAACCCGAAGGCCGTCATCCCTCACGCGGCGTTGCTGCATCAGGCTTTCGCCCATTGTGCAATATTCCCCACTGCTGCCTCCCGTAGGAGTCTGGGCCGTGTCTCAGTCCCAGTGTGGCCGGTCACCCTCTCAGGCCGGCTACCCGTCGTCGCCTTGGTGAGCCACTACCTCACCAACAAGCTGATAGGCCGCGAGCCCATCCTTCACCGATAAATCTTTCCCACAACAGACCATGCGGCCATCGTGCATATCCAGTATTAGACACCGTTTCCAGTGCTTATCCCAGAGTGAAGGGCAGGTTGCTCACGTGTTACTCACCCGTTCGCCACTCTTCCACCCAGCAAGCTGGGCTTCATCGTTCGACTTGCATGTGTTAAGCACGCCGCCAGCGTTCGTCCTGAGCCAGGATCAAACTCTCCGTAAAAAATTACATGCACACAAAGCAGCGGAATAAGCCACCAAGCATGCGAGTTCAACCTGACAACAGAAACTCATCAATACTGACGAAATTTCTTTGTTATCCAAAAGGAATCGCCATCAACCAGAACCACAAAGATTCCAGCGACGGGATTAAATAATTGGCATTTGACAATTAAAGTGCACACTATTGAGTTCTCAAAGACCAGACACCACCCGT
>NZ_FUID01000046.1 GCF_900163635.1 Leucobacter sp. 7(1)
TGGGAGCCTACTCAGCGGGCGCCGGTGCGGGCGGTGCCGGAGGTACCGGAGGTACCGGAGGCACTGGAGGCTCAGAAGCCGCGGGCACAACGCGCTGGCGAGTTTCCACGAGGGCGAGAAATAGGCCAGCGGCGAGGAGGCAGGCCAGCACCATGTGCACCCCAACAAGGAGCGGGGGGAGAGCCAAACGCGCCTGTGCGATTCCCACGCCAATCTGCACGAGCATCACGCCGATAGACCACCCAGTCCAGCGCACGATCCGGTAGGCCCGCTCACTGCGAGCAAGGAACAGCGCCACCGCCGTGAACAGGAGCGTGCCATAGGAAGCCACGGCGTGCACGGTCTGCAGTGCTTCGGACTCGAGCCCGTTGCGTGCAGCCCCGCCGTCACCCGCGTGCGGGCCGGATCCCGTGGTCAGGATTCCCAGCGAGATTGTCACGAACCCGAAGATCACCGCGAGCCACACAGTCTGGAGCAGCGGCGCGGACACCGCGAGCTTCCGCGGTCCGGGGCCCGTGTATACCCGCAGCACGAGCAGCGCGGCAAGCATCACGAGGACCACGCTCGACAAGAAGTGGATGCCCACAACGTAGGGGTTGAGACCCGAGTGCACCGTGATGCCACCGATGATCGCCTGAATAAAGACGCTGAGTGCGGGAACCACGGTGAGCCAGAAGAGATCCCGGCGCTGCTTGCGGAATCGCCACACCGCGAGCAGCGCGAGAATCGCAATGACCTCGAGCAAGAAGAAGAGCGTCCGATTGCCAAACTCGATGTAGGAGTGGATGCCCATGGCTGGATTGTTCACAAACGATTCGTCCGTGCACTTGGGCCAGGTGTCGCATCCGAGCCCCGAGCCTGTCAGGCGAACGGCGCCGCCGGTGGCGACGATCAGTACCTGCGTCGCGAACACCCACCAGGCGAGGGCCTTCACCCGGGATGTCACCCGGTCAGGCATCCACTTCGACAGGCGACTTGCGCGGGGTGATTCGGTCGTGGTCGCGCTCGACAACGGGACTCCTCTCAGGGGCCTCCCAGGTGTTCCAAGTGCGCTGCGCGCGCCCCTCCCGCAAACGCGCGGGAACCTGTAGAATGGGAAGCTGTGGTTGCGTACGGCGAACCAGTCCGGGTGCACAGCACCTGAACGGTTCCGTCCGAAGCCCAGACTACTGCACCGCTGCAGGGAACCCGATGCGTGCGCAAGCGCCTCTCGAGCCGGACCCTCCGGCCTCGTGACGGGTTGCCCGGCGAGACGAAGAATGAGGGAGGGATCATGCCGGAGGTATTGATCGACCGGCCCGAGCTTGAAGGCTTGGGCCAGTATGAATTCGGCTGGCACGACAGCGACGAGGCCGGTGCGCTTGCAAAACGCGGCCTCAGCGAACAGGTTGTGCGTGAGATTTCGGCGCTCAAGAACGAGCCCGAGTGGATGCTGCAGCGCCGCCTGAAGGCACTGCAGATCTTCGGTCGGAAACCGATGCCCTCGTGGGGCGCGGATCTCTCCGGGATCGACTTCGACAACATCAAGTACTTCGTCCGCTCGACGGAGAAGCAGGCGACCTCCTGGGAAGAGCTGCCCGAGGAGATCAAGGAAACGTACGAGCGTCTCGGGATCCCCGAGGCCGAACGCCAGCGCCTCGTCGCAGGCGTCGCTGCCCAGTACGAGTCCGAGGTTGTGTACCACCAGATCCGTGAGGATCTTGAGGAACAGGGCGTGCTCTTCCTGGACACGGACACCGCGCTCAAGGAGCATCCGGAGATCTTCGAAGAGTACTTCGGCACGGTCATCCCCTCGGGTGACAACAAGTTCGCGGCACTGAACACGGCTGTCTGGTCCGGCGGCTCGTTCGTCTACGTCCCGAAGGGCGTGCACGTCGAGATCCCGCTTCAGGCATACTTCCGGATCAACACCGAGAACATGGGCCAGTTCGAGCGCACCCTGATCATCGCCGACGAAGGCAGCTACGTCCACTACATCGAGGGCTGCACAGCCCCGATCTACAAGTCGGACTCGCTGCACTCCGCCGTTGTCGAGATCATCGTGAAGAAGAACGCCCGCGTGCGGTACACGACGATTCAGAACTGGTCGAACAACGTGTACAACCTCGTTACCAAGCGTGCAATCGCTGAAGAGGGTGCGACGATGGAGTGGGTCGATGGCAACATCGGCTCCAAGGTCACGATGAAGTACCCGTCGATCTACCTCACGGGTGAGCACGCCAAGGGTGAGACGCTCTCGGTTGCTTTTGCCGGCCCGGGTCAGCACCAGGACACCGGTGCGAAGATGATCCACCTCGCACCGCACACCAAGTCGTCGATTCTCGCGAAGTCAATCGCCCGTGGCGGCGGCCGCAGCGGCTACCGCGGGGAGGTCCGCGTGGAAGCAAACGCGCACCACGCAGCCAACTCGGTTGTCTGTGACGCGCTTCTCGTTGACACGATTTCGCGCTCGGACACCTACCCGGCGATCGACATCCGCACGGATGACGCGACCCTCGCACACGAGGCAACCGTCACGCGCGTCAGCGAAGAGCAGCTCTTCTACCTGATGAGCCGCGGCCTCTCGGAGGAGGAGTCGATGGCGATGATCGTCCGCGGCTTCATCGAGCCGATTGCTCGCGAACTCCCTATGGAGTACGCGCTCGAACTGAACAAGCTCATCGAGATGAGCATGGAAGGATCTGTCGGTTAACGATGACAACGCTTCAGACTGAACAGCACGGCGCGAAGGCGCACAGCGACGGCGACTGGGACAACCGCGTACCGGTGCAGACCCGCTCGGACCGTCTGAAGTCGGCCAACGTTGCCGACTTCGCGGACGTCACCGGGCGCGAGGTGAACTGGAAGTACACTCCGGTCGCCGAGATCGCATCGCTCATCTCCGGCGAACTTACCCCGGGCGCCTCCGCACTGGAGGTCTCCGAGGCCGCCGGCGTCGAGGTTACCTCGATCCCGATGGACTCCGAGATCGTGGGCCGCGGCGGCCTTCCCGAAGATCGTGCCGCGGCGAACGCGTGGGGCCAGGCAGGGACCGCGCAGCATATCCTCGTTACGAGCGAGGAGCGCCAGACCGTCACCGTCAAGCGCACCGCGCTCACAAACGCGCCGACCGCATCGCACACGATCATCGAGGCAGCCGCTCAGGCGAACGCCCTCGTAATCCTGGAAAACACAGGCACGGCGAACCTCACCGAAACCGTGGAGATCGTTGTCGGCGAGGGCGCAAACCTCACCGTCGTGTCGCTCCAGGAATGGGACGAGGACGCGATTCACCTCGCGAGCCACAACGCGGTCGTCGGCCGCGACGGCAACCTGCAGCACATCGTCGTCTCGCTGGGTGGAAAGATCGTGCGGGTCAACCCCTCGATCCACCTTGACGGCCAGGGTGCCAACGGTGAGGCTTACGGCGCGTACTTCGCAGATGCGGGTCAGCACCTCGAGCACCAGGTCTACATCGATCACAACGCTCCGCACACCCGCAGCCGCGTCGCCTACAAGGGCGCACTGCAGGGTGAGGCTGCGCACGCAGTGTGGATCGGCGACGTGCTGATTCGGCGCGTGGCAACCGGTACAGACAGCTACGAGGAAAACCGCAACCTCACCCTCACCGAGGGCACGCGCGCGGACTCGATCCCGAACCTTGAGATCGAAACCGGCGACATCGAGGGTGCCGGCCACGCGTCGACAACCGGCCGCTTCGACGAGGAGCACATCTTCTACCTCCAGAGCCGCGGCATCTCCGAGGATGAGGCCCGCAAGCTTGTGGTGCGCGGATTCCTCTTCGAGGTCATCCAGCGCATCGGCAACGAGCAGATCGAAGAGCGACTCCAGACCGCGATTGAGGCCGAGCTGCAGCAGAGCGTGCTGGCGTAATGTCCCGGATGAAGGCGCTCGATCTGAGCGATCTGGTGCAGGATCAGGCAACGCGCGTCGTACTCGACGGTGTGCCAATGGCGGTGGTGTTGGACGGTCAGGGCGACGTCCACGCCATCGGCGACACCTGCACCCACGGTGAGATCAGCCTCTCCGAGGGATTCGTTGACGGTGACACGCTCGAGTGCTGGGCCCACGGCTCCGCGTTCTCACTGTGCACCGGCAAGCCGCTCAACCTCCCGGCCTACGAGCCGGTTCCCGTTTACGTCGTCGAAATCGAAGACGGCGTCGTATACATTGACCCCCACGTTACGAAAGAGATTGCCGTATGACTTCTGTGCTTGAAATCAAGGACCTGCACG
This sequence comes from Leucobacter sp. 7(1), assembly GCF_900163635.1. GTDB lineage: Bacteria > Actinomycetota > Actinomycetes > Actinomycetales > Microbacteriaceae > Leucobacter. The sequence goes on from NZ_FUID01000046.1 coordinate 4,236, forward strand.
TCAGCGTTGAGACCGAGCAGGGCCCCAAGCCCATCCTCAAGGGTGTGGACCTCACGATCCGCAAGGGTGAGACGCACGCGATCATGGGCCCCAACGGCTCGGGCAAGTCGACGCTCGCCTACGCCGTAGCCGGCCACCCCCGCTACGAGATCACCAGCGGGCAGATCCTGCTCGACGGCGAAGACATCACCGAGCTCGGTCCGGACGAGCGCGCACAGGCAGGCATGTTCCTGGCTATGCAGTACCCGGTGGAGATCCCCGGCGTGACGAACGCCAATTTCCTTCGCACCGCGAAGACCGCTATTGACGGCGAAGCGCCCGCCATCCGCACCTGGATGAAGGACGTGAAGGAAGCCATGGCGAACCTGCGCATGGACGAGTCCTTCGCAGCTCGTAACGTCAACGAGGGCTTCTCGGGTGGCGAGAAGAAGCGCAACGAGATCCTGCAGCTCGAGCTGCTGCAGCCGAAGTTTGCGGTGCTTGACGAGACCGACTCGGGCCTCGACGTTGACGCGCTGAAGATCGTGTCGGAGGGTGTGAACCGCGCCAAGGAGAACACCGGCCTCGGCGTCCTCCTGATCACGCACTACACGCGTATCCTCCGCTACATCAAGCCTGACTTCGTGCACGTGTTCGTCGACGGCCGCGTTGCCGAAGAGGGCGGTCCCGAGCTCGCGAACCGTCTTGAAGAAGAGGGCTACGACCGTTTCCTCACGAACGCGTAGGGCGTAGGCTAGTCCTATGAGTGAGGAAACAGTCACCGTTCCGCAGTCGATCGACCCGGATTTCCGGGAGCAGGCGATCGAAGCGCTGAAGAACGTGTCGGACCCGGAACTCGGCGTGAACATTGTCGATCTGGGACTGATCTACGATCTGGCCTTCGATCAGGAGCACGATGCGCTTGTCATCAGCATGACGCTGACGAGCGCGGGCTGCCCGCTCACGGACGTCATCGAGAACGACATTGCCGAGGCCCTCGATGGTCTCGTCACGGCGTTCCGGATCAACTGGGTGTGGATGCCGCCCTGGACGCCGGAGCGTATCACCGACGATGGTCGGGATATGATGAGGGCTTTGGGCTTCTCGATCTAGATCGCAACACCGATGTTCGGCCCGGGGCGGGTTTCCTGCCCCGGGCCGAACCGCGTGCGGGGAAGCCCCGCGCGAACAACCACAGAAGAAGGACCCATGATTACCGTCGAGGATCTCGCGATTGATGTTGGCGCGCGTCGGCTCATGTCCGGCGTCACGTTTCGCGTGAACCCGGGCGACAAGATCGGTCTTGTTGGACGCAACGGCGCCGGCAAGACGACCCTGACGCGCACACTGTCCGGAGAGCTTCAGCCCGCTGAGGGCAAGATCACAATCTCGGGTGAGCTTGGCTTCTTGCCGCAGGATCCGCGTACCGGTGATCCGGAACAGATCGCCCGGCACCGGATTCTTGATGCCCGCGGGCTGGGCACACTGCAGCAGAACATGGCCAAGGCATCGGAGGACATGGCGTCCGAGGACCCCGACGTCGCCGCGAAGGCGATGAAGCGCTTCGGCAATCTGACGGATCGCTTCCAGGCTCTGGGCGGCTACGCCGCCGAGTCGGAGGCTGCGTCGATCTCTCACAACCTGAGCCTGCCGGATCGAATTCTTGACCAGCCACTGAAGACGCTTTCCGGTGGTCAGCGCCGCCGGATCGAACTCGCCAGAATCCTGTTCTCCGACGCGGACACCATGATCCTCGACGAGCCCACGAACCACCTCGACGCCGACTCGATCGTATGGTTGCGCGAGTTCCTGAAGACCTACAAGGGCGGTGTGATCGTGATCAGCCACGATATCGACCTCGTGGGCGAGACCGTGAACCGCGTGTTCTACCTCGACGCGAACCGTCAGGTCATCGACACCTACAACATGAACTGGAAGCTGTACCAGCGCCAGCGTGCCGCCGACGAGGAGCGCCGCCGCAAGGAACGCTCCAACGTTGAGAAGAAGGCGTCCGCGCTGAAGGATCAGGCGGCAAAGTTCGGGGCCAAGGCGTCAAAGGCTGCGGCCGCGCACCAGATGGTGGCCCGCGCAGAGAAGATGCTCTCAGGACTGGAAGACGTGCGCCAGGCAGACCGCGTGGCAAAGCTCCGGTTCCCCGAGCCCGCACCCTGCGGCAAGACCCCGCTTATGGCAGAGGGGCTGTCGAAGTCGTACGGCTCACTCGAGATCTTCGCGGGCGTGGATCTGGCGATCGACCGCGGCTCCAAGGTTGTCATCCTCGGACTCAACGGTGCCGGCAAGACAACGCTGTTGCGCTTGCTCGCGCAGGTTGACGAACCGGATACGGGCCAGATCATCGCGGGCCACGGTCTCAAGGTGGGCTACTACGCTCAGGAGCACGAGACGCTTGACGTCAAGGCGAGCGTGCTGCAGAACATGATCTCGGTGTCGAGCCACCTCACCGAGATGGAAGCCCGACGCGTGCTGGGTTCGTTCCTGTTCACGGGTGACGACGTGCTGAAGCCCGCCGGAGTACTCTCGGGCGGGGAAAAAACCCGACTCGCGCTCGCGATGCTCGTGGTTTCCAGCGCGAACGTGCTGCTGCTCGATGAGCCCACGAACAACTTGGACCCCGCGAGCCGCGAGGAGATCCTGGACGCGCTGGCGCACTTCTCCGGTGCCGTGGTGCTGGTTTCGCACGACCAGGGTGCCGTTGAGGCGCTCAACCCTGAGCGGGTGCTGATCATGCCCGAGGCGACCGAAGACCACTGGTCCAAGGACTACCTGGAACTGATCGAGCTGGCGTAGCTCCCCTGATCGGGGGCTGAAAGCTCAGTACACGGCCGCACGCGACACTTTCGCGTGCGGCCGTTTCGCGCTGTAATGGGGGCATGACTGAGAACTCCGCCCTCACCGAACTTACGTTTTCTGTGTCCGGGCGCATCGCCCGACCGTGCGCCGAAGTGTATGAGGCGGTGGCGGATCCGCAGACGCTCTCACGCTACTTCACGACGGGAGGAGCGCGGGGCCGGCTCGTCACCGGGGAGACCGTCACCTGGGACTTTGCAGACTTCCCGGGCGCCTTTCCCGTTCAGGTGTTGGAAGCAACTGCGCCGGAGCGCATCGTGGTGCTCTGGGCTGGTGAGGCGACGACCGGCGAAGCGGGGGAGACGCGCGTGACGTTCACCTTTGCGCCGCTCGAGGACGATACTCGCACGCTCGTGACAATCACCGAAGCCTCCTGGCAGGCGACGCCCGCGGGCGCCACGGCGGCATTCGGGAACTGCGCGGGCTGGACCGGCATGCTCGCGGCGATGAAGGCCTGGGTGGAGCACCGCATTAACCTGCGCGAGGGCTTCTATCGCTAGCGCCTGGGCGGGGTGAGCGTCTGAGGGTCGGAGCTTCTGAGCTTCTGAGCTTCTGATGACCTGGTGGGAGGGTTGCCTCGACATCGGCCGCCACCAATTCTTGCGATGTGCCATGTTTGCACCTTTTCGGACTACAGGCGGTGCATGATTGCGTTCCAGGTGGGCTAGGGGCGGCGTAGGGGCACGGGTTGGGGTGCATTGCACGATCTCGGGGCGAGTCACCTCGCGCCCAGCCCAGACACCCCAGCCCTGCGCCCCCGTATCTGCGCTTTGTGCACTCGAGAAGCCAGTTATGTACCTCGGCGCGCCTAGGAAGGTGTGTGATTGCGTTCTCGCGCGGATATGGAGGCTGGGCTGAGATTTCGGGGCCGGGCGCGCGAGCAAGACTCAGGAAGCTCAAGACTCAGGAAGCTCAAGACTCAGGAAGCTACAAACCCTGGTGGAGAACCCCAAGCCCCAAGCTCCTGTCCCTTGTCCTGGCCTCCAGGCCTCCTGGCCTCCTGGCCTCCTCGAGAAGCCAGTTATGCACCTTGGGGTGACCCGGAAGGTGCAAGATTGCGTTCTTGCCCGGTACTGAGTGCGCTCGGGACTCGGGAGGGAGAGCGAGAAAGGGGGAACG
>NZ_FUID01000030.1 GCF_900163635.1 Leucobacter sp. 7(1)
GGAGAGCATGGGGCGGGAGGCGGGGGGCGAGTACCCGGACCCGGGAAACCGCGGGCGCGCTAGGGCTCGGCGATGCCGGCGAGGAGAGCCCGCATTGCCTGGAGAGCGAACGCGACCTCCTCGTGCGCAAGGACCCGCTCCTCGTTCGGCTCGGCCTGCACCCCAGACTCGGCCTGCGCTTCCGTAGCGGCCTGTTCAGACGCGTGGGCGAGCGCGGGGATGAGCTCGGCGATCAGTGTTCGTACCTCGGCCCGGTGCTCGGGGACGCGGCGCCCGAAGAGCAGAGCCTCCACGCCAAGCGTTGCGATCCCCCCGAGATCGGGAGTGGTCCCCGCGGGAGCGCTGCCCACGGGAGCGCCCTCCCCCGGCTCAGCTGCCCCGTCCCACGCGTGAAGTCTGTCAATCACGGACCGCACGCTCGCGAGGAACACCTGCTCTTTCGACCCGAAGTGGGTGTAGACCGCGCCCTTCGTGAAGCCGGCGGCCTGCGCGATGTCCACGAGGGAGACTCCGGCGAAGCCGCGCTCCGCGAACAGCCGCGCCGCCTGCACGAGCAGCTGCTCGCGGGTGCTGAGCGGTTTGGCGCGCTGCTCAACCCAGGCGGAGGCCTGGGCAAGCGCCTCGGCGGCCGCGAGCAGTCCCTTCGTGACGCCGCTCTCAGCTGAGCTGCTCGCGGACAGGAAGCTCTGCCCCAGCTGACCAGCCGCGTCAGCAAGGGCTTGCGCAGCGTCCCGCAGTTGCTGTTCACCGCTGTCACCGCGGTCGTTGCGTGCTCGTCCAGCCATGCGGACAGTGTAGCCGCAAATTCTTCCGGGTATCCATATTGTTTTCAAACATACCCGTGGGTATGTTGATCCCGATGGGTATGACCGGGAGAGCCCGGCCGACGAAAGGACCACACATGCCCCACAGTAGGAACTCTGTTCCATTACCGCGCGACCCCGTGCTCCGCATCGAGCAGCTCACCAAGCGCTATCGCGGGAAACACGTCCCCGCGAACGCGGAAGTCTCCCTCACCGCTCACGCCGGACAGGTACTCGGCGTGCTCGGACACAACGGCGCCGGGAAGACGACACTGGTGAACCAGATCACGGGGCTCCTCAAGCCCGACTCAGGGTCGATCTCGCTCGCGGGCGTGGACGCCGTTGCCCACCCCGCGCGGGCGCGCGAGCTTGTGTCGGTGCAGGCACAGGCCAATGTACCGATCACGGGCCTCACACCCCGGGCCGCAATTGAGCTCGTCGGCCGGATCCGTGGCGGCCGCGCCGCAGAAATCCGCAGGCGCACCGGAGAGCTCCTTGAAGCACTGGATCTTGGCCCCTGGGCCGATACCCCGGCCCAGAAGATCTCCGGCGGTGTGGCGCGGCTCACCGCGTTCTGCATGGCTGCGGTCCGCCCGGGCGCGCTGGTCATCCTGGACGAGCCCACCAACGATGTCGACCCGGCTCGTCGCCGGCTGCTGTGGTCGGCGATCCGCGCGATGGCGACCCAGGGACCCGCAGTGCTCTTGGTCACTCACAACGTACGCGAGGCGGAGCACGCTGTTGACGAACTCGTGATCCTCGACAGGGGCGCAGTACGTGCCGCCGGCACCCCGGCACAACTCACGGCGCACCTGCGCACACAGCTTCTCCTCACGCTCGATGGCTCTACCTCGCCTGCACTGCCACCCGGGCTGCACGCGGAGCGGACCGGCCCGGCGCAGACAAGTGTCACGGTGCCGTCTGCGCGCGGCGCCGAGGTCGTGGCCTGGGCGCACGCAGCGGTGGACCGAGGGGAGCTCGAGCGGTTTGCACTCACACCGGCTTCCCTGGAGGACGCCTACCTCGAACTTGTTGCCGAAGAAACTGCCGATTCACACCGGGAGAACGCCGCATGAGCACAATTGCAACTGACCCCACCCCTACCGCGCTCACGACCGGTGGACGCACCTCCCTCGGCCTGCGCGCCACGTGGTTCCTGCTCGTCTGGCAGGTGCGCCGCCAGGCGCAGAATCTCCCACTCATGATCATCGTGCAGACCGCACTCGCCGTGTCCACTGTGCTCGGCTATGGAATTCTCATCGGCGACGTCTCCCCCGAGGCCGCGCTGTTCCTCGCGACCGGGGCACCGACGATCACCCTGATCACCGTCGGTCTGGTGATGACCCCGCAGCAGATGTCCCAGTCACGGCTTGAGGGCAGCGCCGAATGGCTGCGCACGCTCCCAGTTCCTCGGGCTGCGTTTCTCGCGTCGGATCTCAGCGTGTGGACCATCCTCGCGCTGCCCGGACTCGTGCTGGGCGCGGTGGTGGGTGCGATCCGATACGACATCAGCTATGAACTCCAGTGGTGGATCGTTCCAGTCGCACTTCTCGTGTCGCTCACCGCGGCATCGATCGGCTACGCCTTCGCGGTGCTGCTGCCACCAATGATCGCGATGCTACTCACGCAGCTCCTCATCTTCCTGCTGCTATTGTTCTCGCCCATCAGTTTCCCCGCGGCGAACCTCCCGCAGTGGCTCCAGAATGCACACGATGTGCTCCCCATTGAGCCGATGGCAAACCTCATGCGCGCGGGGCTCGCCGGGCAGACCTTCAGCGCGAGCGGGCGAGACCTCCTGCTTGTCCTGCTGTGGTGCGCGGGATCGGTGGCCGTCGCGCTATTCACCCTGCGGAAGCGAGGCTAAGGCACACGTCTGCGCTACGGCGCTTCAAACACAGTCACGGGTTCAGTGTCGACCTCTTCGTCAAGTTCGGAGAGGTCGATGCCGGCCGCCTGGACACTGCCCGTGTCGATCACGTCGCCAACCGCGTGGACGTCGATCACGATCGCGGTGACGTTGTCACGCCCGGCGTTCTCCACGGCCTGCTGCACGAGCATTGTCGCTGCCTCTTCGGCGGTGGGCTGGGTCGCCAGGAAATGCTGGATCCCGATGTCAGTGAGTTCCTTGGTCAGCCCGTCTGAGCAGATCAAGAGTCGCTGCCCCGGGATCAACGCCAGCGACGTGTACTCGGGAACCGGGGCCTCGTTGAAGCCAACGGCGCGCGTGATGACGTTCGCGTGGGGATGCGTCTCCGCTTCCTCCTCGGTGATCGCGCCGGTATCGATCAGGTGCTGCACGACTGAGTGGTCCACGGTGATCTGGCTCAGCGCGCCCTTGAAGTACTGGTACACGCGGGAGTCGCCAATATTGAAGACCTTCCACGTCGGCTGGTCATCGGTGCTCAGGCAGACCCCGGTCACCGTGGTTCCCGCACCGAGTTCGGTCTCGCCCGCGTCAAGTTCAATATCGTCGACGGCATCCGCGAGGACTTCGTCGATGTCGCTCTCGGCAACACGGGCGCTCCCGCCGAGCTCCGCGAGTCGCCGGACGACCGCGGCGGAAGCAATTTCTCCGGCGGAATGGCCGCCCATTCCGTCAGCGACCGCAAAAATCGGGGGCAGCGTGACATAGCTGTCCTGGTTGGTCTCGCGACGCCGGCCGACATCGGTCAGCCCAAACCAGGAGAGCTCGATCTCAAGGTCGCAGTCGGTGCGGTACCGCAAACGTCGCCGAGACGCGTTCTCGCCGCGCACGGTCACCGGTTCCACCTCTTAGACACCTGGATATCCTACCGTGCCTGCCCAGCAGTCGCAGACACCCCTCACGACTTCCGCACCGGGGCGCCCAGTCGCGTGATCAGGGTCAGCTCGCGGCGGGCGCTGTCCTGAACGATTTCCAGGTCTTCCGTGTCGGCCCACTCGATCAGGTCTTCGACCCGCGCGTGGACGAGCCCGGCACTCGCGAGCCGCCGCGCAAAGTCGCCCTTTGCCGCCTTGTTGAAGTGATTCAGCGCCCGCACCACCCCGTCATCACCGCGCTGCGAGACGTTGACAAACCACCCACGCCCAGCCGGAAGCGGAGCGAGCGCGACATAGTCGAGCGAGCGCAGGTCGAGGATCAGCCCGGCGTGATCCCAGTCCAGCTCCGCGTGGGCGTCAGACCAGAGCCGCTTCAGCGGCAGGCCGAGCTCGGGAAGCCGCGAACCCGCCGACACTCGGTACGCAGGGATCTCCTCCCCCAACCCCAACATGCCGAACAGCGCCGATTGCACAACGACGTGAGCAGCCAGCCAGTCCCGGGCTCCTGGATCGAGCGAGGCCGCGTCGAGCGCGTCATAGAGCACACCCGTGTAGCGGTCCATAGCCGGCAACGTGCCACTCGAACTGAGCGCGAGATTGTGTGTCCGCTCCCCCCGGTTCTTCGTCCCCAGCTTCAGGGCCCGCACGGCGGCTTCCTCGTCGGCACTCACAGCTTCAAGAGCCGCCCGAACCTTCGCGCGCGGAGCACCCAAGGTTGTGTCTCGCGAAAGCTCGACGGGGTCAAACCGACCCGTGCCTCCGGGCCGCTTCGTTTCGGACGGGGGAAGCAGAACAAGCATGCGGGAGTCCTTTCCAGTACAGCGGGAAAAACGGCGTGAGGCCGGCTCGACACCCAGATGGGTGCGAGCCGGCCTCACGCGCGGTTACGGCAGGACACAGGGCCCCAGCCGCGAGAATCTCGCTAAGCGAGACCTGCCTTACCAGCGACGATGGTCACCGTGTCGTGATCGACAGAGAGGAACCCGCCCTCAGCGTCGACAGTCACGTTCTCACCGTCAGGAGTGGTCACCTTCACTTCACCCTCTCCGAGGAGAGCGAGCAGCGGTTCGTGACCAGCGAGGATGCCGATCGAGCCCTCGACCGTGCGCGCAACCACCTGGGTTGCTGCGCCGGCCCAGACCTCGCGGTCCGCCGAGACGACACTCACGTTGAGCTGGCTCATGCTTAGCCCAGTTCCTTCTGCATCTGTGCCCACTTCTCTTCCACATCACCGATACCGCCGACGTTGAAGAACGCCTGCTCTGCGACGTGGTCGAACTCGCCCTTAGCGATCGCATCGAAGGACTCGATGGTCTCCTTGAGCGGAACCGTGGAACCCTCAACACCGGTGAACTTCTTCGCCATGTAGGTGTTCTGCGACAGGAACTGCTGGATGCGGCGTGCGCGCGCTACCGTGATCTTGTCCTCTTCGGAAAGCTCATCGACACCGAGGATGGCGATGATCTCCTGCAGTTCCTTGTTCTTCTGCAGGATCTGCTTGACCGTGGTGGCGACGCGGTAGTGGTCCGCACCTAAGTACCGGGGGTCCATGATCCGGCTGGACGAGGTCAGCGGGTCGATAGCCGGGTACAGGCCCTTCGATGCGATCTCACGGGAGAGCTCCGTGGTGGCGTCGAGGTGCGCGAACGTTGTCGCGGGAGCCGGGTCGGTGTAATCGTCTGCGGGGACGTAGATCGCCTGCAGCGAGGTAATCGAGTGGCCACGCGTCGAGGTGATGCGCTCCTGCAGGATGCCCATCTCGTCGGCGAGGTTCGGCTGGTAGCCCACAGCGGAGGGCATACGGCCGAGCAGCGTCGAGACCTCGGAACCGGCCTGCGTGAAACGGAAGATGTTGTCGATGAAGAGCAGCACGTCCTGCTTCTGCACATCGCGGAAGTATTCCGCCATTGTCAGAGCGGACAGTGCGACGCGGAGACGGGTCCCCGGCGGCTCATCCATCTGGCCGAAGACAAGTGCGGTCTTGTCGAACACACCCGCCTCGTCCATCTCGTGGATGAGGTCGTTGCCCTCACGGGTACGCTCACCGACACCGGCGAACACCGACACACCACCGTGATCCTGCGCAACACGCTGGATCATTTCCTGGATCAGGACGGTCTTGCCGACACCGGCACCACCGAACAGACCGATCTTGCCACCCTGCACGTACGGCGTCAGGAGGTCGATCGACTTGATGCCGGTTTCGAAGAGCTGAGTCTTGGACTCGAGCTGATCGAAGGCGGGCGGCGTGCGGTGGATGCTCCAACGCTCGTTCACCTCAATGGTCTCGCCCTCGGGGAGGTTGAGCACATCACCGGTGACGTTGAAGACCTTGCCCTTGGTGATGTCACCGACGGGAACGGTGATCGAGTCACCGGTGTCGAAGACTTCCTGGCCACGAACGAGACCGTCGGTGGGCTTCAGGGCGATAGCACGGACCACGTTGTCACCGAGGTGCTGCGCAACCTCGAGGACAAGCTTCAGCGGCTCTTCGCCATCACCGAAGTTGATCGTGGTCTGGAGCGCGTTGTAGACAGCGGGGATCGCGTCGTGCGGGAACTCGATGTCGACGACGGGGCCGGTCACGCGGGCGATGCGCCCGGCAACCTGTGCGGTAGCCTCAGTCGCCACAGCGGCGGATTCGGTCATGATTCTCTCTCTTCGTGCTTCCACTTAGCCTGACAGCGCGTCCGCGCCGCCAACAATCTCGGAAATCTGCTGGGTAATCTCTGCCTGGCGAGCGTTGTTCGCGAGGCGGGTGTAGTCGCGGATCAGCGTGTCTGCGTTGTCGCTCGCGGACTTCATCGCCTTCTGCGTCGCTGCGTGCTTTGCAGCAGCGGACTCAAGCATTGCGTTGAAGATGCGCGACTCGATGTAGGCGGGAAGCAGCTGGTCAAGGACCAAGTCAGGCTCGGGCTCGAACGCGTAGAGCGGCGACGGGCCTTCCTCCGGATCGGCCACACCCTCGACGACCTCCAGCGGGAGCAGACGGTGCACCTCGGGAACCTGGCTCACCATGCTGATGAGACGGTTGTACACGAGGTGAATCTCCTGCGCGCCACCCTCGTCTGCCGGGCGACCGAAGACCTCGAGGACCGCGTCAGCGATCTCCGAAGCGACCTCGAACCCGGGGTTCTCGGTGTCGCCAATCCAGACGCGCTCTGACGCGCGCTGACGGAAGGCGAAGTACCCCTGAGCCTTGCGGCCCACCAGGTAGTACACGACTTCCTTACCCTCGGCACGGAGCAGCTCGCTGAGCTCCTCGGCCTCCCGCAGAACCTGCGAGTTGAACGCGCCCGCGAGGCCGCGGTCCGAGGAAAAGATCACGACGGCTGCACGCGTGACCGTGTCGGCCTCGGTGAGCAGCGGGTGATCGGTGTTCGAGTGCGTTGCGACGGCCGAGACCGCGCGCGTAATCGCTGTGGCGTAGGGCGTCGAAGCTTCAACGCGGGCCTTCGCCTTTTGAATGCGAGAGGCCGCGATCAGCTCCATCGCACGGGTGATCTTCTTGGTCGTCTGGGCAGAACGAATCTTCTGCCGGTAGACCCGAAGTTGCGCTCCCATGTCTCTCCTGTGTTGGTAGGTGCTGGCTGGTCGAGTGAACCCGGCGGACGCTCACGCGCCCGCCGGGGAACATCACTACTTCTTGACGACCAGCTGCTCCTGCTTGATCTCGGCCTCGTCGAGCTCACCGAACTGCTCATTCAGGCTCTTGCCCGAAGAGGTGCGGAACTCGCTCTTGAACTTCTCGATCTGCGCGGTGATGTCGGCGACTGTTGCGTCGTCGAGCACGTTGGTCGCGCGGAGCGTGGTGAGCGCCTCGGAGTTGCGTCCGAGGTAGTCAAGGAACTCGCGCTCGAAGCGGAGGATGTCCTCAACGGGCACGTCGTCCATGAAGCCCTTGGTGCCGGCCCAGATGGAAACTGTCTGCTCCTCGACGGGGTACGGCGTGTACTGCGGCTGCTTCAGGAGCTCGGTGAGGCGCGCGCCGCGCTCAAGCTGCTTGCGGCTCGCCGCGTCGAGGTCCGACGCGAACATCGCGAATGCCTCGAGTGCACGGTACTGGGCAAGCTCAAGCTTGAGCGTGCCGGAGACCTTCTTGATCGACTTGACCTGAGCGTCGCCACCCACGCGGGACACCGAGATGCCCACGTCAACCGCGGGACGCTGGTTCGCGTTGAACAGGTCCGACTGGAGGAAGATCTGGCCGTCCGTGATCGAGATCACGTTGGTGGGGATGTACGCCGAGACGTCGTTCGCCTTGGTCTCGATGATCGGGAGACCCGTCATCGAACCCGCGCCGAGCTCGTCCGACAGCTTCGCGCAACGCTCCAGCAGACGGGAGTGCAGGTAGAAGACGTCGCCCGGGTAAGCCTCGCGCCCCGGCGGGCGGCGCAGCAGCAGGGACACAGCGCGGTATGCCTCGGCCTGCTTGGAGAGATCATCAAAGATGATGAGGACGTGCTTGCCGTCGTACATCCAGTGCTGACCGATCGCCGAGCCGGTGTACGGAGCGAGGTACTTGAAGCCTGCGGGATCCGATGCGGGAGACGCCACGATGGTGGTGTACTCCATCGCGCCGGCCTCTTCGAGCGCGCCCTTCACCGAAGCGATGGTCGAACCCTTCTGGCCGATTGCGACGTAGATGCAACGGACCTGCTTGGTCTTGTCGCCCGAAGCCCAGTTGGCCTTCTGGTTAATGATCGTATCGATCGCGAGAGCCGTCTTACCGGTCTGGCGGTCGCCGATGATGAGCTGGCGCTGGCCGCGGCCGACGGGGATCATGGCGTCGATAGCCTTGATGCCGGTCTGGAGCGGCTCGTGCACCGACTTGCGCTGCATAACGCCCGGAGCCTGGAGCTCGAGTGCGCGACGTCCCTCGACGCCAGCGATCTCGCCAAGGCCGTCAATCGGGTTGCCGAGCGGGTCGACCACGCGGCCGAGGTAGCCCTCGCCCACCGCAACCGAGAGAACCTCGCCGGTGCGGGTGACCTGCTGGCCCTCTTCGATGCCGGTGAACTCGCCGAGCACGACGACACCGATCTCGTCCTCTTCAAGGTTCTGTGCGAGTCCGAGCGTGCCGTCCGCAAAGCGAACGAGCTCGTTCGCCATCACGCCGGGGAGACCCGAGACGTGGGCGATGCCGTCAGCGGCGTCCACAACCGAGCCAACCTCGGTCTTACCCGACTGGGTGGGCTCGTACGACGCTGCGAAGTCTTTCAGCGCATTCCGGATCTCGTCCGGGCTGATGGAGATTTCTGCCATTTCGTTTCCTCTGTCTGATCCGGAAGCGCCGCCCCCGGGATGAAAAGTTGTGCGCTAGGCCGCGAGCTTGACGCGGAGATCGTCGAGGCGTGCGCGAACGCTGCCGTCGATGATGTCGTCTGCAATCTGAACTCGGATGCCCCCGACGAGGCTCGGATCCACGACAACCTTGAGGGCAACCGGGCGACCGGCCGAGATCTCAAGTGCGCGGGCGAGTCGAGCCTGCTGATCGGCGGAGAGCGGGGCTGCGACGGTGACCGTCGCGAGCTCGCTGCCGTTCTGATCAGCAACGGTCCGGGCTGCCTGGCGGAGCGCGGAATCGATCTTGCGTCCGCGGGCCGAGGCCACGAGATGCGTCACGATTCGAGCGGCAGAGGCGGAGACCTTGCCGTCGACCAGGCGGGAGATCAGGACGACCTTCCCTGCCGGGTCGGCGAGCTTGCTTGCGAGGCTGAGCTGCAGATCATGGTTTCCCGAGATCACGTCAGCCACAGCAAGCAGTTCGTCCGAGAGTGCCGCGTTGGAGGCAGCCTCGGCACGCAGGCCGAGTTCCTCAACGCCGTCGACGAACTCGTCGACGTTGGACCAGTGGCCCTGCACAGCTGCGGACAGCACGGAACGCGCGCCAGCGGAGAATCCGCCGAAGAGCCGCTCGATGAGCTGGGTCTTCGCCTCAGCCGGAGCTGAGACGTCGCTGAAGGCCGCGGCCAGGGCCGGGCTCTCAGCGATGCGACTCGCGGCCTGCAGCAACTCGGCACCCGCGGCCTGAGCGAGTCGCCCAGTGATCGCGGTCTGTGCCTGAGCCAGTGCTTCGCGTGACGCGCTGCCCATTACTGAGCCGCCTTTTCGGACGCCTCGAGATCAGCGAGGAAGCGATCCACAAGCGCGGATGCCTTCTGGTCGTCGGTCAGGCTCTCGCCGACCACGCTCGAAGCGAGATCGATCGCGAGCGAGCCCACGTCCTTGCGCAGGGAGACAACAGCGCTCTGGCGCTCTGCCTCGATCTGCACCTGTGCGGCCTGTGCGATGCGAGCGGACTCAGTCACCGCATCGTCCTTGGCCTTGGCGACGATCTTCGTGGCATCGGCGCGAGCCGAGTCACGGATTTCGCCGGCCTCCAGGCGAGCACTCGCGAGCTGCGCGGTGTACTCCTGCAGGGCCGCTTCGGCCTTCGCCTGAGCCTCATCGGCCTTGGCGATATTGCCCTCGATCGCTTCTGCGCGGGCATCAAGCATTGCCTGCACCTTCGGAAGGAAAACCTTCCAGAATGCGATGAGGATGATGATGAACGCAATCGCCGACCAGACGATGTCGTACGTCGCTGGGAGCAGCGGGTTTCGGGCCGCGCCCTCGGCAGCGAGCTGCACTGCGGGATTCATCGTGCCTCCCTTTCGAGACTCAGGAAAGGATGGGGGTTACGCGAAGATGAAGTACGTCGCGACGCCGATGAGGGCGAGCATCTCGGTGAAGGCGATGCCGATCCACATCATGCCCTGGAGCTTGCCAGCGAGCTCCGGCTGGCGAGCGGTGCTCTCGATGGTCTTGCCGACCACGATGGCCACACCGATTGCCGGGCCGATAGCTGCGAGGCCGTAGCCGACGGTTGCAATGTTGCCCGAGATTTCAGCGAGAACAGACACGTTATGTGTTTCCTTCCGTAAAGGTGCGCGGCGGGAACCGCGCCCAGGGGTTTTTTCTTAGTGCTCTTCAGCCAGCGCGAGCTGGATGTAGAGCGCGGTGAGCAGAGTAAAGACGTAGGCCTGCAGTGCGGACACGAAGATCTCGAAGAGCGTGAACGCGAAGCCGAAGACAAACGTTCCAGCCCCAAGCGCGGGGAACAGGCCGCCCGCTTCGAGGATGAAGAAGTTCGTCGCGGCCCAGAGCAGCACGAGGATCATGTGACCCACGAGCATGTTCATGAGGAGTCGCAGCGCGAGCGTCACCGGACGCATCACGAAGGTCGAGAGGAACTCGACGGGCGTCACCAGCAGGTACATGACCTTCGGGACGCCTGCAGGGAAGAGCGAGTTCTTGAGGAACTTGCCCGGGTGCTTCTTCAGGCCCGCGTAAATGAACGCGATGTACGCGACCACGGCCATGAAGATCGGGAATCCGACAACCGACGAAACGCCGATGTTGAAGCCCGGGATCACGCCGGTGATGTTAAACGCGAAGACAAGGAAGAAGATTGTCATCAGCAGCGGCTGGAACCGGCGGCCTTCCTTGACGCCGAGCTGCTCTTCGATCACGTTCTTCTGAACGAAACCGAGGGCGAACTCGAGTACGCCCTGGCCACGGCCGGGGATCACGCGCAGCTTGCGCGTGCCGAGCCAGAACAGCAGCAGGAGTACGCAGACCATGATCACGCGAATGATCATGATGCGGTTCATCTCGAAAGGAGTGCCCTCGAAGAGCACCGCCGCCGGGAAGAAGTCGTCAAGAGTGGGGCCGTGGAAGCCGCCCTCTTCGGTGCGGACAAGTCCGGGGGCAACGAAGTGCATAGGGTTAGCGAACAGCGCCATTCTCCTGATTCGGGGTGCGGCATGCCGCACGGCTTCGAACGATGGTCGTGCCCCGGCACCGGCAGGCACACAGGAGTGGTGCGGCCCAGCAGGGAACGAACTTATCCTAGCAAGATTTCACTCTGAGCAAAACCCGGCGCTCGGCGTGGGAGCCGCCATTTTCTGGATCATCGGGTTTTCTTCTCCGCCATCGGGCCGAGATTCCCCCGGCTACGGCGTGTCGGCAACGTAGGGAACGCGAGCCTTCGCCACGATAATCGCGTCAATCACGATCGAGACAAGGACCGTCGCGACGAGCGCGATGAAGAGCAGCTTCGGGTCCAACCAAGGCTGATCACGCAGCAGAAATGCCGCGACAACAAAGCCCACAAGCTTCACAACCCAGGCCCCCAGCACGATGCTGAAAAAGATCTGGAGATACAGCGGGCTCTGCACAAATCGATTCGCGAACGCAATGCTCCCGACAGTGATGAGCAGGAGCACGCCGCCAATTGCCGCACCGATCAGTCCACCCACGAGTCCGCGGTTCGCGCTCACGGCGAAGCCCACACCCGCGAACACGATCATCGACGTGAGTGTGGCGATGATGCCCCACTTGACGCCGCGCAGCAGCATCGGCTGCGAGGTCGGCATCGGGAACGCCTCGGGTGCCGCGGAGTTCGGGCTTCGGGGGCTCTCGGGCTGTGCGGGAGAACTCACTCGGAGGTCCTTTCGGTAGACGGGCCTCCGGCCTCAGCGGGAGATTCGGGGGCTGCGACGGGAGCGCCCCGTCCCGTCAACGCTACCGCGCCGCGCTGCGCGAGGGCTGCACGCACCCGGCTCGCGGGAAAAAACAGCAACAGCGCGCACAGCGTCCCGCCGACAACAAGCACAATCGCGGGGAGCACGAGACTCTGCTGCGTAAATGCGAGCAGCAGGGCGACCGAGAGGACCGCGGTGCCAAGATAGAAGATGCAGACTGCTTGCAGCGGTGAGTGACCCATATCGAGCAGTCGATGGTGCAGGTGCATCCGGTCCGCGGTGAAGGGGCTCTTCCCGGCCCGCATCCGCCGCAGCACGGCAAGCGTAAAGTCGGCGAGCGGGAGGGCAAGTACCGCGATGGGGAGCAGGATCGGGATAAAGCTCGGGAGCACGAGGTTCACGTCGAGGGCGGCGGGGTTCAGCTGACCCGTCACCGAGACCGTCGAAGTTGCCATCAGGAGCCCCACGAGCAGCGCACCCGTGTCCCCCATGAACATCTTCGCGCGGTGCCAGTTGAAGGGCAGGAAGCCGATGCAAATCCCGAGCAGCACCGCCGCGATCAGACTCGCGAGCGTCACGGAATCCACGCGCCCGATTTGTTCGTGCAGGAGGCGGGTGTAGATGAAGAAGACCGCGTTTGCGATGATCGCCACCCCGGCGACAAGTCCGTCGAGCCCGTCAACGAAGTTCACCGCGTTCATCACGAGCGTCATCAGGAACACCGTGAGGATGAAGTTCAGTGCGGGCGAACCGACAATCAGCGTATTCCCGAAGGGCAGCGAGATGATCTGCACCCCGCTCCAGGCAAGCAGCCCCGCGGCCGCGAGTTGCGCGGCGAGCTTGATCATCCAGTCCAAATCGAAGAGATCATCAAGAATGCCGACCGCCGCGATGATGGCGCAGGCCCCCAGCAACGCCCACATCTCTGAGCCCTGTGTGAAGAGTTCCGCGAACTCGCGTTGCGATCCCGCGACCGCGAATGCCGCGAGCACGCCGATGAACATGGCTATCCCGCCGAGGCGGGGCGTGGGCGTGCTATGGACGTCCCGCGCCCGGACCTCCGGTGCGAGTTTGTACCGTCGACTCAGCCGCAGCACAACAAATGACGCGGCAGCGGTCACCGCTGCCGCGACAAGCGCCACCACGAGATACGGAAACACGACTACGCCTCGACGGTGACCTGCGGCAGCAGTTCAGCGATGGCGTCACGGGTGACACCGCCTGCGCGGAGGATCCGGATAGTTCCGCCCTCGGCGGTGAGACCCGTGGCGTCGATGATCGTCGACGCCACCCCGTCCCCATCGCCCTCGCCGACTTCCAAGTACACGGCGACGCTGTCACCGAGCATCTCCTGGGCCGCGGCCGCAGTGCGCGCCGCGGGTTCGCCGGTCTTGTTTGCCGAGGACACCGCGAGCGGGCCAGTCTCCTGCAGGAGCTCGAGCGCGAGCGGATGGCCCGGGATCCGAAGTGCCACAGTCCCACCCGTATCACCCAGGTCCCAGCTGAGGGCAGGGTTGGCCTGGGTGATGATTGTCAGCGGTCCGGGCCAGAAGGCCCCAGCAAGCGCCTCCAAGGGCTCGGTGACCTCAACCGCGAGAGCCGCGAGCGTGCCCGTGTTCGGGATCAGCACGGGTGGCGGGGACTGCCGGCCCCGCCCCTTTGCGTCGAGCAACCGCTGCACGGCCTCCGGCGAAAAGGCGTCGGCGGCGACGCCGTAGACGGTGTCTGTGGGCATCACAATGAGCTCACCCCGACCGATCGCGCGGCGTGCGGTTCGGGTGCCGCTGAGCAGCTCGGAACTATCGGTGCAATCAAAGACCTCGGCCATAGCGATCAATGCTACTCCTGCGGGCCTGGACGTGGGGCACTCCAGCCCGAGAACCCGCCTGCGCCCCTGCTACCGCAGGGCGGTGGTGGCGCGATCCCGGCCCGTGAGATCCTGGTGGGTCGCGGCGGCGCGCCAGCCATCGGCAGCGAGCAACTCGCGGATCGCCGCGCCCTGCAGCTCCGCATGCTCAAGCACGAGCAGACCGCCGGGTCGCACGAGATCACGCGCAGCCCGGCTAATGATCCGGACTACGTCAAGTCCGTCGACACCCCCGTAGAGCGCGAGTTCCGGGTCGTGATCACGCACCTCGGGATCCCGCGGCACCATATCTGCGGGCACATACGGTGGATTTGAAATCAGCACGTCAACGGTGCCCGCGAGCTGCGCAATCTCGGAGATCGCACCGAGCCTGGCTACATCGCCGCGGAGCAGTGTGACCCGCCCGTCGCCCCACTCGGCGACGTTGCGCTCCGCCCAGGCGTGCGCTTCACGACTCTTTTCAACGGCCCACACACGCGCCGTCGGTACCTCTCGCGCAAGCGCGAGAGCGATCGCGCCACTCCCCGTGCACAGATCGACAGCAATTGGTTCGGCGGACGGGACAAGCTGCAGCGCATCAATCGCGAATTGTGCGACGGTCTCTGTCTCGGGGCGGGGCACGAACACGCCGGGACCGACCGAGAGCTCGATCGTGCGGAATGGCGCGCGCCCGGTGAGGTGCTGGAGCGGGGTGCGACGCGCCCGCTCCTCCGACAGCTCCAGTGCGGCGTCCCACTGTTCCGTCGTGAGCGACTCACCCATAACGGCGAGGGCCTGCACGCGTCCGCGACTGACGCCCAACACGTGGGCGAGGATCAGCTCAACATCGGTACCCGGATCCTCGATCCCACCCGCGGCGAGTGTCGCCTGCAACTGCGCGATTGCCGCGCTCATCTGTGTGTGTTCCTGTGCCTGCACTCCCCCACTCTCCCACAGCGGCCGCCGCCTGCCGTCCGCCGCTGCGTCACACGCCGCAACATCCCATAACTCCCACAAACTTCTGGAATAAGGTGGAGCTATAGTTTGAGTGGACCAACCGACCCGAGGAGGACCCTGGCTCATGGCACGGACGTACGACAACATCACGCAGGCTTTTGGCAACACCCCGCTCGTCCGACTCAATCGAGTCACCGGGGACGCCGGCGCCGAGGTGCTCGCAAAGCTCGAGTTCTACAACCCCGCCGGCTCCGTGAAGGACCGCATCGGCATCGCCATCATCGACGCGGCTGAGCAGTCGGGCGCACTCGCGCCGGGCGGCACCATCGTCGAGGGGACCAGTGGCAACACCGGAATCGCACTCGCGTTTGTTGGAGCTGCCCGCGGCTACCGCGTGATCCTGACGATGCCCGAGACAATGAGCGTGGAGCGCCGCAAGCTCCTCGCCGCCTACGGTGCCGAGATCGTGCTCACCGAGGGCCCCCTCGGCATGAAGGGCGCCGTAGCCAAGGCCGAGGAGATCGCGGCGCACACCCCGGGTGCGGTCCTCGCACAGCAGTTCGCGAACCCCGCGAACCCGGCGATCCACCGCGCAACGACGGGCCCCGAGATCTGGGCTGACACCGACGGCAAGGTCGACATCTTCGTCGCGGGCATCGGCACGGGCGGCACAATCACCGGTGCCGGCGGCTACCTGAAGTCGCAGAACCCGGGCGTGCAGGTCGTCGCGGTCGAGCCCATCGATTCCCCGCTGCTGACCGAGGGCACCGCCGGCCCCCACAAGATCCAGGGACTGGGTGCCAACTTCGTCCCTGACATCCTTGACCGCGATGTCTACGACGAGGTCATTGATGTCGCGCTCGCTGACTCGATCTCCACTGCGCGTGCGCTCGGCACCGACGAGGGCATCCTCGCGGGCATTTCCGGCGGGGCCGCGGTGTGGGCCGCCACCGAGCTGGCCAAGCGTCCCGAAAACGCCGGGAAGAAGATCGTCGTCATTATTCCGGACTTCGGTGAGCGATACTTCTCGACAGTGCTCTACGAGGATCTCGCGGTCTAGTCTCGAGCCGCCGCGTGCACTGCGGCACCTCACACTCCGGGTCCGGGCATATTCTGCCCGGACCCGCTGTTGCACCCGAGACGGCACCTCTGCAGCCACCCACAATGAGCACCGACAGGAGACGCGCGGCGTGAGCATCTTTTCCCGGATCCGCGAGGACATCGCAGCAGCACGCGCCCACGATCCCGCGGCGCGCGGCAGCGCCGAGGTGTTTTTTGTGTACTCGGGCCTGCACGCGGTCTGGTGGCACCGCGTCTCGCACGCACTGTGGCAGCGAGGCATGCGCTTTCTCCCCCGCGCGATCTCGCAGTTCACCAGGTTCTTCACGGGTATCGAGATCCACCCGGGCGCGCGGATCGGCCGCCGCCTCTTCATCGATCACGGTATGGGCGTCGTGATCGGGGAGACCGCGGAGATCGGCGACGACGTGCTGATTTACCACGGCGTGACACTCGGCGGCACCGGACACGGTACCGGCAAGCGCCACCCCACGCTCGGCGACCGCGTAATCGTCGGAGCGGGCGCGAAGCTCCTCGGTGCGATCGAGCTCGAACATGATTCCGCGGTGGGGGCGAACGCGGTGGTGGTGCGCTCGGCACCGCCCTGGACCACGCTCACCGGGATCCCGGCGCAGGCGCGGCCGCGCCGCGGTGCCCCCCGAGCGGAGCAGCCCGATATGGCCGATTTCTACGTGATCTAGTTCCCGCGTCCGCATCGGCGGCCACACCGGCCGCTCCCCCACAGAACCGACCCGCAATTGCAGAAGCGACCCGCTACGTGCACGAATTCGGTGCACGCACGCACCGTTCTGCAAGCTGCGGGTCGGTTCTGTGTGCGGCCCATCGGGCGCGGCGCCCGCGGAGCCCGCGACGCCCGCGGAGCCCGCGGAGCCCGCGGGGCCTATCGGAGGCTTCGACCGTGCTTGCGCATCCAGCGGCCGGTGCGGCGCTGCTCGACAAGAATCATGATAATTCCGAGCGCCCAGAACGGAATCTGCACGGCAAACGCGACTCGGAACGCGGTCAGCGAGTAGTCCTCCGGAGAGCCGGCACCCTGCATATCAAGCACGAGCCCGACAAGCAGGATCACGATGAGCGACGCGGTAAAGCCCGCCGTATTCACGAGGCCTGTCGCGAAGCCCGTAAAGCTGCGCGGCGTGTGCGATCGCAGCACTTCAAAGGCGATCATCGACGCGGGGCCACCGAGCGGCATCACGACGAGCAGCACAACAAGGAGCCAGGTGGGCGGCGTTCCCGGCCATACGAGCACCGCGATCCATGCCGCCGCGATACCGATCACGATTCCGAAGTACACCCACACGCGACGCTCCAGGAACCGGGAGCTGATCGGCCCGAGCACAAGGCCGGCGAACATCGACGAGAGCACGGTCAGGCTCAGCAGACCGCTCGCCGCTGGCTGCGAGAGCCCCACGCCCCCGACGAGGAACGGGGTGCCCCAGAGCAGCAGGAAGACGTTCAGCGCGAACGGAGACGTGAAGTGCATCCAGTACGCCAGGCGAACGCCCGGGATCTTCAGAAGGCGCCGTGCGCGGGTCCAGAGGCTCTTTTCGCTCCGCGGTGAGCGCTCCCCCACGATCTGGATCAGCTCGGTGCTCGGCGGGGGCATCTGGAATGCCCCGGTCGCGAGACCACCGCCCAGGCCCCGGGCGTTTCGGGTGGTCTTGCCGGTCCGCCCGATCAGGCGCTCCGCGAATGTCCCCGCTCCGGGCCGATCCCGCACCACGAGCGCGCCCAAGAGTGTCGTGAGTAGCCCGAGCGCGGCGAGACCCAAAAACCCGCTGGTCCACCCGGCAACACTGACAAACAGCGCGAGCGGAGCCACTGAAACAAGCTGGCCTGCCTGGCCGATCAGGCCGGTGAGTTGACTCACGATCGGGAGCTGGCGCACGGCAAACCACTCCGGCAAGAGCCGCATCACACTAATAAAGGTGCAGGCGTCACCGGCCCCGACGAGCACACGAGCCAAGATCGCAAGCTCAACGTTGTGCACCGTGGCCATGAGCACCTGCCCCAGCACCATGAGCACTGAACCGGCAAGCAGCATCGAGGTCGCGCTCAAGCGATCGAGCAACACCCCGACGGGGATCTGCAACGCCGCGTACACGATGAGCTGAATCATCGGAAACAACGACAGTGTGGTGGCGTCGATCCCAAAGTGTTCCTGCGCGGCGGGCCCGAGCGCGGCGAGCGAGGAGCGGTTGATCACCGCGACGGAGTACAGGAGGGCGGCGACCCCCCACACGATCCAGGGCAGGAGAGGACGTGCGGATCGCATATCGTCCATGCTACTCCTGGCCGGGGTGCCAGCGTCGCGGGAAACGCGCGCCGGGCACCCCGATCAGCGTTGCGTGCTAGTCGCGCGGCGGGAGCGGCGGGCCGTCAGGGAAGTCGCTGCGGGTGAGATCCAGGAACATGGCGTCCTCGAGGTGGCCGCCGGGGCGCACCTGGTAATCGCGGAACACTCCCACGCGCTTGAAGCCGAGACGCTCGTAGCTCCGAATCACACCCTCGTTATTGATGTTCGGGTCGAGCGTGATGCGGCTGATCCCCGCCGCGAACTCGGCCCGGATGCCGAGCGCGAGAGCCTCTTCGCCGATGCGGCGACCGCGGAAACGCGTGCCGATGAAGATGTGCATCACTGTCGTCGGGTATTCGGGGTCTGCGCCACGCAGCACCACGAGCACGCCCGCGCACTCCCCCTCGACCTCAATAACGCGTGTCGTACCGGGTTCATCGATGAACTCGGACTGGATCCGTTCCGGGGTGTAGCCGACCCACCAGAGCGCGACCTCGGGCTCTGCCAGGATCGCGGTGAGCGGTGCGAGGTCGTCCTGCCGAGGGGCGCGGAGCGTGACAAGGGGGCCCACGATGGGCAGCTGAGTTTCGGTCATTCCCTCAGCGTACTGCGCAGTCGTGGGTCCCCGCACCACCTACTGCTGGCCGAGTGCCGCCAGTCGCGATTCCTCGTCCATACGGATGCAGGACTCGATCACGGGATCGAGTGCGCCGTTCATCACGTGGTCGAGGTTGTAGGCCTTGAACCCGGTCCGGTGATCCGCAATGCGGTTTTCCGGGAAGTTGTACGTGCGGATGCGCTCTGAGCGATCCATCGTACGGATCTGGCTGGAGCGGTGGGCGCTCGCTTCAGCGGCCTTCTCCTCCTGCTGCCGCGCGAGGATCCGCGCGCGGAGCACGCGCATGCCGGCCTCGCGGTTCTGCAGCTGCGACTTCTCGTTCTGCATGGCCACGACGATACCGGTGGGCAGGT
Organism: Leucobacter sp. 7(1); assembly: GCF_900163635.1. GTDB lineage: Bacteria > Actinomycetota > Actinomycetes > Actinomycetales > Microbacteriaceae > Leucobacter. Next base: position 19,282 of record NZ_FUID01000030.1, read on the forward strand.
GAGTGATGCGCACGGCGGAGTCTGTGGTGTTCACCGACTGGCCGCCGGGGCCCGAGGACCGGTAGACGTCGATCTTCAGATCGTTCTGGTGGATCTCGACCTCTTCGGGTTCGTCGACCTCGGGGTAGACGAGCACACCGGTGGTCGAGGTGTGGATCCGACCCTGTGATTCGGTGACGGGGACGCGCTGCACGCGGTGCACACCGCCCTCGTACTTGAGGTGCGCCCAGGCACCCTGCGACGGATCGCTCGGGTTCGCTTTGATCGCGACCTGCACGTTTTTGTACCCACCGAGGTCGCTTTCGTCCTTCTCGAGGATCTCGGTTTTCCAGCCCTTGGACTCCGCGTAGTACATGTACATGCGAAGCAGGTCGGCACCGAACAGCGCCGATTCGGCCCCGCCCTCGCCGCCTTTGATTTCGAGGATGACGTCTCGGGCGTCGTCGGGGTCGCGCGGGATCAGGAGCCGGCGCACCTTTTCTTGTGCTTCGGCGAGGCCCGCTTCGAGGTCCGGGATTTCTTCGGCAAATGCCTCGTCTTCACGCGCGAGTTCGCGAGCGGCTTCGAGATCGCTCCCGAGCTGGATCCAGTGCTCGTGCGCAGCCTTGATCTTGCTGAGTTCGGCGTAGCGCCGGTTCACCTTCTTGGCGCGCGCCGCATCGGCGTGCAGCGCCGGATCGGCGAGGTCTTCCTGCAACTGCGCGTGCTCTGCGAGCAGTCCCGCGACCTGTTCGAACATGTTTCCTCCGGGTGATCAAAAACTCAGCATCCTGCGCTCCGGCCGTGAAGTGGCCGAATCCGCGGAGCCCGGCCCACTGGCCAGACTCCGCGGAAAGCTCCGCGCGCGCAGGATGACGGGACAGACCCGTGACAAGTCGCGGAGCGCGGGGATGCGGTTAGGAGAGGCCGCCGGCGCGCTGCACCTCGGCGAGGAGGGCGGCGTTCGACGCGGTCTCACGGATGCGCTTCGTCAGCTTATGCTCGGCGTCGTCGTCCTGCAGCGCCTCGCGCAGCAGGCCCAGCACGTTCGCCTCGTCAGCGCTCAGCATGGCGGTTGTGTTCGCCGTGCGCGACTTCGCGAGTGTGACGATCGGGGCGACGCCCGCGCGGGTCTTACCGATGCGGATCTCGCTGTTCGCGACGCGGCGCGCTTCGCGGAGCAGGGTCTGATCCGCGGGCAATCCGGTGCCGTGCTGCGCGGTCGCGAGGATGGTGAGCGAGCCACCGTTCTCCACGTTCCGAGCCGCGGCGAGCAGCTTCATGATCTGACCGAGCGCGAACTCATCGATTTCGTCGTGAGCCGGTCGTGCCTGACCGTGCTGTGCCTGCGCGTACGCACGAGCGAAGCGGTTGAGCGAATCGATCAGCACGACAACGTCGTGGCCCAATTCCAGCATCCGCTTCGCACGCTCAATCGAGAGCTCGGCGACAGTGGCCTGGTCCTCGGCCGGACGGTCGAAGGAGGCCGCGACGACCTCGCCGCGCACCGTGCGCTCAAGGTGGGTGACGTCCTCGGGCTGTGCGTCAGCGAGCACGAGCATCAGGTGTGCCTCGGGCGCGTTCGCCCGGACCGCTTCGGCAAGCTCGGTGAGGATCGGGGCACCCGCGGTGCGTGCGGGGAGGACGATCAGTCCGCGCTGGCCCAGTCCGATCGGCGCCACGAGGTCGATCGCGCGACCGAGCGCCGCGGTGGGCGTGCCCTCGAGGCGCAGGCGCGTGTCGGGGTAGATCGGCGTCAGATCAGCGGCCTCAACCCGGTTCTCGGTCTCCTCGAGCGTGCGCCCGTTGACGGCATCGATCTTCACGATGGCGTTGTACTTCTGGCGGCTGCCCGACTCGCCCTCGCGGGGCTGGCGGATCGCGCCAACAACCGCGTCACCGCGGCGCAGGCCGTACTTCTTCACCTGACCGAGCGATACGTACACATCGCTCGTACCCGGGAGGTAGCCGCTGGTGCGCACAAAAGCGTAGTTGTCGAGCACGTCGAGGATGCCAGCGATGGGCAACAGGACGTCGTCCTCGGTGAGCTCCGGCTCGAGATCATCGCCGGATCCGCGACGCTTACGGTCGCGCTGCCGGGTGCGGCTCGAGCGGCTCGAGTTTTCCGCGCCATTCTTGTCTGCCGGGCCGTTCTGCGAGCCCTGACCGTTCTGCCCGTTGTTCTGGCCGTTCTGGCCATTGTTCTGGCGGTTCTTCTCGCCGTTCTGCGACTGACCACGACCGCGACCGGACTCCTCGGAGTCCGTGTCCTGCTCGGTCTGTTCTGCGGCCTCAGAGGTCTCGGCCTTTGCGCCACGGCCGCGTGCACGGCGGTTGCGGTTCGGCTTCTCGGACTCGCCAGCTGCGTCGCTCTTCGTGGCGTCGGCATCGGGCTTCACGGCGTCCGCCTGGGCAGCACCTGCTGCGGCCGTCTCGCCCTGGGCAGCGGTTGCCGACGCGTCGACGGCGGTCTCAGCCTGAGCAGCGGGAGCCTGGTCCGTGCTCGCCGAGGCCGCTGCGGCATCCGTGGGCTCGGTCTTGGCACGGCGGCTCCGGGTGCGCTTCACCGGCTCGGCGGGGGCCTCAACGGGGGCCTCGGCGGCGGGGGCTTCGGTCGTTGTGGCGTCAGCCGCGGGCACCTCGGTGCTCTCAGCGACGGCTACCTCGACAGGCTCAGCCTTCTTGCGGCTCCGAGTCGCGCGCTTCTTCGGCGCAGCCTCGGCTTCAGCAGCGGGTGCCTCAGCGACAGCGGTGTCTGCGGCGGGTGCCTCGGTGCCCTCAGCAGCGGGCGCCTCAGCAGGCTCAGCCTTCTTGCGGCTCCGAGTCGCGCGCTTCTTCGGCGCGGCCTCGGCTTCGGCAACGGGTGCCTCGGCAACGGCTGCCTCAACAGCAGGGGCCTCAGCAGCAGGGGCCACTGTGGTCTCAGGGGCGGGTGTCTCCGCTGCGGGTGCAGCGAGGACGGCCGCCGCCTCCGCCGTTGCGCCAGCGGCTGCGCTGACACGACGCGAGGCGCGACGGCGCGGAGCCGGCGTTTCCTCGCTTGCGGCGGGAGTGTTCTGGTCTTCTACGTTGGATTCCACGTTTCTTCCTTTCGGAACTCCGCAGGAACCGCGGGCACTCAAGGCCACGCGCTCCCGAGAGGGTGCACATCATGTGCGTCGGGATCACCGGACACTCGCGTCACGGTGAGGAAAACGATCCACACTCCGCGGCCACAAAGGTGTGACGGTTGCGAGCTCCGAGGAACTCACACCGAAACCATCCCGGCCGCGGGCATCCGACGCACTCGATGAGTGCGCCGACTACGCGGGGATCTCCTCCACTGTAGCACCCTTGGTGTCCACTGCGAGGAGGAGCACACGCCAATCCGGGTGTGCCTGAGCGACAAGATCCGCCGCAGCCTGCCGCTCCGCGGGGCCCGGCGAAAGCACCAGGATCGACGGGCCAGCACCGGAAACGACAGCCGGATGGCCGGCGGCGCGCAGCTCACGGATCAGGTCACGCGTGGCGGGCATCGCATCACCGCGGTAGTCCTGGTGCAGCCGGTCCTCGGTGGCCTGCATGAGGAGTTCCGGGCTCTGGGTCAACGCTGCAATGAGCAACGCCGAGCGCGACACGTTGAATACGGCATCCTCGTGCGGCACCTGCTCCGGCTGCAAGCTGCGTGCGAGCTCCGTGGACATCGTAAAGCTCGGCACAAGCACAAGCGGTGCAACACCGCGGTGCACAAGAAGGCGCTTAAACTGCGGGCCGTCATCGGTCGACCACGCGATCGTGAGCCCGCCGAAGAGCGCGGGGGCCACGTTATCGGGATGACCCTCAAGCTCGGTCGCAAACGCAAGCAGCTGTGCCTCGGTGAGTTCGACGGGCGATGCAGGGTCGCTCGCGAGCAGGCCCGCGGCGATCATCACGCCCGCGACGATTGCAGAACCCGAGGACCCCATGCCTCGGCCGTGCGGGATCCGGTTGGTGGCGTCGAGGTTGAGGCCGGGCAGTTCCCGGCCCAGGCGCTCGTACACGTGCGCGGCGGAGCGCACCACGAGGTTCGAGGCATCCGTCGGGACCTCCCCCGCGCCAACGCCGGTCACGCTGACGGTCGCGCCGGGCTCCGGGCGCGTCACCGCGGTCAGGTCGTCGCCGTAGGCGAGGGCGATACCGAGCGTGTCGAAGCCGGGGCCGAGGTTGGCGCTCGTCGACGGGACGTGAACGCGGACGGCGCGAGTCGCTGCGCCGCTCATGCGTTGCCCTCGAGCCGCAGCACGCTGGTGACCTCGAGCACGAGGTCCGAGGCGCGCAGGGCCTCGACCATCGCAGCCAAGTCGGCTTCGCGAGCCACGTGGGTGCCGATGACGAGGGCGGCGCGGCCCTCCTGGTCCTGAGACACTGTCTGTTCAACGCTTGCCGCCGATACCCCGTGCTCGGCGAGAATGCCCGCGATACCCGCGAGAACACCCGGCTGATCGTGCACGTCAAGCATCACCTGATAGGCCGTGTTGACCTCGCCCACGGGGAGAATCGGGAGCTCCGCGTGCAGCGAGCCCGGGATCCCGGGGCCGCCGATGACGTGGCGGCGCGCGGCCGACACAAGATCACCGAGCACGGCTGACGCGGTCTCTGCCCCGCCCGCGCCCGCGCCGTAGAACATGAGTTCGCCGGCGGCTTCCGCCTCCACGAACACCGCGTTCTTCCCGCCATAGACCGCGGCGAGCGGGTGATCGCGGCGGATCAGCGCCGGGTAGACTCGGGCCGACACTCCCGCGACGCCGTCACTCGACGTGATGCGCTCGGCGATCGCGAGCAGCTTGATGACGTAGCCCGCGTGCTTCGCGGCCTCAATCTGCGCGAGTGTGATGTTCGAGATACCTTCGCGGTGGACCGACTCGACCGGCATCTCGGTGTGGAAAGCGATGCTCGCGAGGATCGTCGCTTTCTGCGCGGCATCGAAGCCCTCAACATCGAGCGTGGGATCGGCTTCCAAGTAGCCGAGCTCCGCGGCGACCCGCATGGCATCTTCGGCGCTATCGCCGAAGCGGTCCATCCGGTCGAGGATGTAGTTCGTGGAACCGTTCACGATCCCCAGCACGCGCGTGATGTGGTCTCCCGCGAGGCTTTCGCGCAGCGGGCGCAGGATCGGGATGGCGGCAGCGACGGCAGCTTCGTAGGACAGCTGGGCACCCACCTGCTCGGCGGCGTCCGCGAGCTCGCGGCCATGCTCGGCGATGAGAGCCTTGTTCGCGGTGACCACGTCGGCACCGCCCTGCAGCGCCTGCAGGATCAGCGTGCGGGCCGGCTCAATGCCACCCATCAGCTCAATCACGATGTCGGCGCTCTGCACGAGACGCTCGGCGTCGGTCGTGAAGAGTTCCTGCGGCAGCTCGACGTCGCGCTTCGCGTTCACGTCGCGCACCGCGATGCCGGCGAGCGTCAGCCGCGCCCCGATGCGGGCGGCAAGTTCCTCCCCGTGTTCGAGGATGAGTCTGGCCGTCTGCGCGCCGACCGAGCCGCAGCCCAGCAGCGCAACGCGGAGATCGCGGTATCCGTTCACTTGGTTGCTCCGTTCGTGGTGGGGGTAAATACGGGTGCGTCCTGGACACTCTTCGCGAGGAGTTCCGCCTCAGTGTCACCGCGCACGATGATGCGGGCTGAGCCGCCAGAAATCGCCACGACCGGGGGCCGGGGCACGTAGTTGTAGTTGCTCGCGAGCGCCCAGCAGTAGGCGCCTGTCGCGGCGACCGCGAGGGTGTCGCCGGGCCGGACATCGCCCGGGAGCACATCGCGCTGCACGACGATGTCGCCAGACTCGCAGTGCTTGCCGACGACGCGCACCAGCGCCGGAGCCGCGTCGCTCGCCCGGTTCGCGATGCGGACCTGGTAGTCGGCACCGTAGAGGGCGGGGCGTGCGTTGTCGCTCATGCCGCCGTCGACGCTCACGTAGAGCCGCTCGCTGAAGCCGAGATCCGCCGGATCCGCCGCTGCATCGCTGCCCGCGAGTTGCACGGTCTTCGTGGTGCCGACTGTGTACAGCGTCACTCCCGCCTGCCCGATGATGCCGCGGCCCGGCTCGAAGGCCAGGTGTGGCACTGCGATCCCGGCCTCAGCCGCGGTCTCAGCGACGATGTCCGCGAGCTCGCGTGCCACGTCCGCGATCGCGGGGGCCTCGTCCGCGGCGGCGCTCGTATAGGCGATGCCGAAGCCACCGCCGAGGTTCAACTCCGGAATGTCGCGCCCGGTGAGGCGTGCGAGCTCCGGGTACACACCGAGCAGCCGACGGGCGGACTCGCGGAAACCGTCGGTCGCAAAGATCTGCGAGCCGATGTGGCAGTGCAGACCAACGAAATCGAGCGACTCGTGCTGCAAAATGTCACTCACGAGGCGCGGGGCCTCCGCGAGCGGCTGCCCAAACTTCTGGTCCTCGTGCGAGGTGGCGAGGAAATCGTGGGTGGAAGCGTGCACGCCGCTGTTCACCCGGAGGCGCACCCGCTGCTGCACCCCGGCCGCCGCGGCGGCACGCGCCACGCGCTCGGTTTCCCACTCGCTGTCGAGGATGATTGTGCCCACGCCCGCGGCGACAGCTCGCGCGATCTCGGCCTCGGACTTGTTGTTGCCGTGGAAGCCGATCAGGGCGGGGTCGACGCCCGCGGCGAGCGCCACCGCGAGCTCTCCCCCGCTGGCCACATCAATCGCGAGCCCCTCTTCGGCCATCCAGCGCGCCACTTCGATGCAGAGGAACGCCTTGGTCGCGTAGTAGACGGTGGCGGCTGTGCCGATGCGCGCGGCCTCGCGCTGCAGGGCGGTGCGCACCTCAACGGCGCGGGCGCGAGCGGCGTCCTCGTCAACCACATAGAGCGGGGAGCCGAACTCCGCCGTCAGCGCAGTGGCCCGGATCTCGCCGAGCTTGAGCTCGCCGCAGGAACTGCCGCGGCGGGCGGTCGGGGGAAAGACGCGCGGGTCGATCGTGTTGGTGGTGTCCATCTGGGGCTCCTGGGGTGGGATACGTCGTGGTCGTCTGCGCTCGCGGCGCTGCAACGGGCAGCGCGTGGCGAGCGGACCCGGATTGGGCCCTGAAGCCGTGCGAACGGAGCATGCTGCTCAGAACGAACCCGTCCAGCTTAGCGTGCGGCGTATGCCCGTTGCGCAGTGTGACAGGCTGAAATTCCCACACAGCAAACCCCCAGATTTTTCTAATTCTGTGCGACGATCGGTCTCAGGAGACGCCGGGGTACTCTGCTCGGGCGCTCCCGCAGGAACCGATGCGTAAAGGGGAACGAGTCATGGACGGTTTCATCGAAGACTTCTTCAAGGGGCGCGACACCGGTCTGGTCATTGACTGGACGCAGATGCCGACGTACAACACAATCATGGCCATCGCTGCCGGTGCGGGCCTCATCTTCATGTTCATGCTGGGGCGCGCCCTGATCAAGGACACGGACTTCCGGGCCGAGGGCTGGGCGCTGACCGCCGGAGTACTCGGCTTCATTCTCACCACGACCGGCCTGCACATGACACTCGTGTGGCCGTTCGCGATGTACTTCCCGTTCGACAACATCGTCTTCGGGGAGACGAGCCTCGGGCTCGGCGTTCTCCTCCTGGCGGCAGCGCTCTTCCTGTGGAAGCGCGGAGATCAGATCGTCAACGCGGAGGATCGCGCCGCCGAGGCCGCCGCCATTGCCAAGCCACTTGGCATCTTTATCGTCGGACTGGGGCTCGCGCTCTTTGGTATTGCGCTCGCCGGGCTCCTATTCCAGCTCTTTGCCGCACCGGCGGATGAGCCGATCTCAGGCATCGTTGCAGACTTCCCCGCGATCGAGGCGACCTTCATGTCCCTGCTCTTCGCGCTCATCGGCCTCGGGGCAGTACTCTTCCCCGCGGCACTCCGCGGATTCTCCTCCCAGCGGCCGCTCTCCGGTGCCGCGAAGCTCGTTGGCTGGCTGTGGCTGATCACCGGCATCATCTTCCTGCTGTTCGGCGCGATGAACTTCTACACTCACATCGGCCTGATTGTGAACACGATGCAGTAATTCCGGTCGGATACACCGCAACGGCGGGTCGGCCACACAGTGTGTGGCCGACCCGCCGTTGTGACTGATGCGGGGAACGCGGTTACCCCACGCCCTCCAGCATCTCGGTGTGCGTGTTGCCCACGCGCGCCAGGACCTCAGGGCGATTTCGCTTCACCCACCAAAAGCGCAGGAACGCCGCCAGCATTGTCGCCGCGAACAGGTACGGGATCACGTTGATCGGGAACACCGGGACAGGCCACACGTTTGCGAAGAACACGTATCCCATTGCCACGACGGCGACGACGGCACAGAGCCACACGAGTCGGTTCGGGATCCCGGCCCGCGTCGTGTACACCACTCCGGCGATGGCGACGAGGGCGTACGCGACCATGTACCCGTAGGTGCCGTAGGTGTCCACCCACACCACGATGTCCATCGGGTGTGTGCCAGCGAGCAGCAGGATGACATCGAGCACAATCGCGGCGGGGCCGGCGATCAGCAAAACGCGGTGCGGCGTGAGGTGCTGCTCGTGCGTGCGGCCAAAGCGCTCGGGCATGATGCCCTCCTTGCCCATCACGTACACGATGCGCCCCACAACGTTCAGCGGCGCAACAACTACGGCGAAGAACGAAGCTGCAACGCCGAACACAAGCACGGGGGCAAACCAGCCCGGCATACCGATGCGCTCGTTGATTGCCTGCAGCGGGCTCGCCACAGTGCCGAGGTCATCGCCGAGCACCGCGATCTGGGTGTACGCCGCGAACACGTAGAGCACGCCCACAACAACGGCGCTCCACATGATGGCGCGCGGGATCGCGGTGTGCGGGTTGCGCGCCTCGCGGCCGAGCGCATCCGCGGAAGAGAACCCGACAAAGCCGAGAATACCGAGCACCATACCCGCGGCAACGCCCTGGAACGGCACGCCCTCAAACGAGAACTGGGCGGGATCCCACGCGTCCGGGCCGAGCCACACAAGCGCGGTCACCAGCAGCACCAGGATGATCGCGACAGAGGCAAGCTCCAGCACCAACGAAACTCGGGCGGAGATCCGGATCCCGCGAATTGTGAAGAAGGTCGCGAGGCCACCGATGACAACCGCGAGGCCGATCAGCCAACCCGTGCTGTCGGCGCTGTGAATGCCGAAGATCCGCAGCAGATCCGACATATAGGACACGGCGCCGCCGAGCGAACCGGCTGCGATGCCCCAGGATCCGATGAGCAGCGCCGTTCCCGCGGCGAATGCGCCTGTCGGCCCCAGCCCCTTCGACACGTACGTGTAGAGCGATCCGGCGGAGGCGTGACGGCGCGCAAACATCGAGATGATGTAGCCGACACAGAGGATCACGATTGTGGCGAGCACAAATGCGAACATCGTGCCGTTGCCTGCCCCGAGGAAAATCGAGGCGGCGGTGAAGGCGATGACGGCGCTCGGCGCGATGTTGGCGATTGCCTGGGCCGCAAGTTCGGGCCCGGACATCACCCCCTCGCGGAGGCCGGCGTCGACCTTGCGTTCGGTTGTCTGAGTCATGTCAGTTCAAGGGTCTTTTCTCTGCGTTGAGTGATGGATTACGGGATCAGGAGGGTGCGAAGCACTCCGCCGGCCTCGAGGTCGTCGAGTGCCTCGGCCGCTTCGTCGAGCGGGCGGCGGCCCGAAATGAGCGGATCCAGTTTGAGCTGGCCGTCCATGTAGCGGTCAACAAGCGCGGGGATGTCAATCGAGGGCCGCACCGAGCCGTAGTTGGACCCTAGGATGCGCTGATCCGCCTCCGCGAGCACGAGCGGTTCGAAGGAGGCGCGCGCACCTGTCGGGGGCAGCCCCACGATCACCGCGGCACCGCCGAGCCCAAGCATCTGAATCGCCTGCTCGGTGGTGATTGTGCGGCCGATCGCGTCGAACGCGTAGTCAACGCCATCCGGGATGAGCTCGAACAGCTGCTCCACTGCATCGCGCTCAGACGCGTCGATCCGGTCGGTGGCGCCGAACTGCAGCGCCATCGTCGTCTTCTCCGCCACAACGTCGATCGCGATGATGCGCTCGGCACCCGCGAGCTTGGCGCCCTGCACCACGTTGAGGCCCACGCCGCCACAGCCGATCACTGCGACGGTGGCACCGGGCTCGACCGCCGCGGTGTTCAGCACAGCACCGACGCCGGTGGCAACTGCGCACCCCACAACGGCGATGACGTCGAGCGGCGCGTCATCGCGCACCTTGATTGCGCCGGAGGCCGGCACCACGACCTCCTCCGCGAAGGACGAGACGCCGAGGTAGTGATGGATCTGTTCCTCGCCCAGCGAAAGCCGCGAGGTGCCGTCAAACAGCACGCCCTGGGGCGCTACGACCGTGGCGACCTTCTGGCACCGCGCTTCGTGGCCCTGCAGGCAGTGCCGGCACTCGCCACACGGCGGTACCCAGCTCAGTACGACATGGTCGCCGACGGCCAGGGAGGTGACACCCTCGCCCAGCTCGACGACGACGCCCGAGCCCTCGTGCCCCATCACCATCGGTGCGGGGGCTTCCCACTCGCCACGCTTGACATGCAGATCAGAGTGGCAGACACCAGCGGCGGCAATCTTGACGCGAACCTCTCCGGCCTTGGGGGCAGCAAGGTCGACCTGAGCGACCTCGACGCGGGTCTCCGGATCGCGGAACACCACAGCCTTCATGGGAAAACTCCTTCGTTGTTCGAGTTACTCGGGTCGCGCGGCCAACCGGCTGTTGCTCGTGCGGCGCACGCGACTGAAGCGATGCTACGGACGAAACCGGCCCGTGTCACCGGACCAGGCGATGAATCCCAGATACCCAGATCACCACTTGGTACACTCGATGGATGGCTTTGGATCTTGCTGCCGTGGTCCGCGCTGTCGGCGGGGAGTGTGCCGAGGCGCGCTTGGACGCCCGCACGCCCGTCGACGGCGTCACGGATATCTCCTCCTACGTTGTCGTCGGCAACCCCAACTACGCCACCCTTATTACGGGGTCTGATCAGGAGCTTCTTGCACGACTTGACGCTGGCGGCCCCGCGAGCGAGGCGCTGACCGGAGCGGTGTTCGTGACGCCACTCACGGACGATCACCTCCGCGCCGCACTTGCAGCGTCCGGCATGACCGCGATCCTGGGCACCCGGCTCTCCGGCGTCGCCCTCCACGCCACCCTGACCACCCTGATCGCAGAAGACCGCGGTGCGGCGGACCGTCTGGTCACCGCGGGTATGAACGTGCTGACGCAGGTTGCCCGCCGCGGCGGCCTCACCGCCGTCATCGCCGAGCTCGCCCGCCGCATCGACGGCTGGGCGGTGCTTCTCGACCCGGAAGCACAAGTGATCGCGAGCGCCGGTGCCGGCCGGCTCCACGTGTCCGACGCGATCGCCGTGGCCACGGGACGGCCCGTGCGCGTGCGCCACCACGGGCTCCAAACCCATCAGGTCGGCTCCGATCAGGATCTCGCCGGCCGGCTCGTCATCGCGACACGCTCCAGTCGCACGAGCCACGCACGCGATCTCGCCTCGCTCGCCGCAGCGCTCTTCGACCTCCTCCTGCGCACGCACGACCCGTCACTCACGGAGCACCTCGGCAGAGAAGCGCTGCTCGATACGCTGCTCGCGGGCGGACCTGAGGCCCCCGCGCTGCTGCACCGCTGGGGCGTCCACGAGTCCCACCTCACCGCGTTCGAACTGGGCGCGAAGACCCGAACGATTGACACGGAACGCTTGATCCGGCGCTGGTGCGATGAGCTCGGTGCGGAACACGTGTTCGCGAGCATCCAGGGTCGCGTCCGCGGCTTTGTGCGCACCGAGCTCGCACCCGAACTCGCCGCACGGGTCCACGGTTTCGACCCCGTTGCCGGGCGCCGCCTGCACCTCGGAATCGGCACCCCCGCCCCCGCGGACGCTCTCGCGCCGAGCGCCACCCAAGCCCACCAAGCCATCGAGTCCGCGTTCACGGACGATCTCCCGGTCGTGGACTTCGCCGAGTTATCGACAGTCAGCCTCGTCTTCTCCGCGCTCGACGACCGCGCCGGATCAGAGATCGCGCGGGTACTCGACCCACTCCGCGACCACACCGGATCGCACGGCGAGCTCGGGGCCACCCTGCAGGTGTTTCTCGCAACCCACGGTGCGCACCGCGCAAGCGCGGATCAGCTCGGTATCCATCGGCAGACGCTCGCCTCCCGGATCCGGCGGATCGAGGAGTTGACCGGGCTCGCCATGCACCGCGCTGACGACCGCGCCGCCGCCTGGCTTGCCCTGCGCGCCGCGGGGCTCTAGCTCAGGCCCTGCTCGGCGCGGGCGCCGTTACTCGCAGCTGCCCTTCGTGCGCTGTGCGGGATCCGACACGATTCCGGGCGAGAGCGAGGCGTCGATCATCGCGGAGCCGGTGCTCGAGAGCGTGATCTCAGTGATCGTCACTCCCGCGGGGAGCTGATCCCGCACACACACAGGTTCCGGGTGCAGCACCGGGTCCAAGAGTGTTCCCGTCGCCTGGGTGATCTGTTCGGCGGTGAGATCGAGCCCGGCCGCGCTCACCTGAGTGGGCTCAAGCACAATGTTTCCGTCGCTCACGCTGACCGCGAGCGAGATCGTCAGCGGGATCTCCTGCCCCAGGAAGGAAATGCTCCGCCCGATCACGAAGTTCCCATCACGCACCTCACCGGTCGTCGCGACCCCCTTGGTGAGCAGGCTCACAAACGGACCGAGCTGATCCTGCGGCACCGTGAGGCGCACGTCGCCATCCCGGATCTCCCCGTTCAGTGGATTGAACGGAACGAGGCCGGCAGTCAGCTCGGCGTCCGCAACGATGCCGTCGCGGATCGGGGCCTCCGGCACGCCAACCCGAACGTCACCGATCCCGCCCCGCAGGGCGTTGAGTAGCGCGGAGCCGCCCAGCGACACATCAACGGGGTGGTCACCGGAGAGTTTCAGTTGCGTGCGGACCGTGTTCTCGATCACGCCGGGAACGATCAGCCGGAGCGCGAGCTCCCCGGCCCCTGCGAGCACCGCGAGCGCGACAAGCACGCCCAGCAACTTCTTCCACCAGCGAGGGGTACCGCGTGCCATGAGCGCTCCTTCGGGACTGATCGTGCGCCGAGCCTACCGGGAAATCCGGCTACATCCGCTCGGGCGCGCTCACTCCCAGCAGGTCGAGGCCGTTGCGCAACACCTGACCCGCAGCGTCGTTCAGCCACAGGCGCGTCCGGTGCAGATCCGTGATCGGGTCTTCACCCTGGGGCAGCACACGGCAGTTGTCGTACCAGCGGTTGAACGCAGCAGCGAGTTCCTCCAGGAAGCGCGCAACGCGGTGCGGTTCGCGCAGCTCAGCCGCACCCGCAACGATGCCCGGGTACTGCTGCAGTTTGCCGAGCAGATCCGTCTCCGTCTCGTGGGTGAGCAGCTCGGGAGCGAACGCGCTGCGCTCCAAGCCTGCTGTGGCCGCATTGCGATCCACCGCGCAGGTGCGCGCGTGGGCGTACTGCACGTAGAACACGGGGTTGTCGTTTGTACGACTGCGCAGCTTCTCACCGTCGAGTGCGAGCGGCGAATCTGCAGGGTAGCGTGCAAGCCAGTAGCGGAGTGCGTCCGCGCCGAGCCACTCGAGCAGGTCATCGAGCTCGATGATGTTGCCAGCACGCTTCGACAGGCGAGCGCCGTCGAGATTCACGAGCTGGCCGATCAGCACGGAAATGCCGGTCTCGATGTCGTCACCCGCGGCACCGGCGATTGCCGTGAGGCGCCCGATGTAACCGTGGTGGTCTGCACCCAGCAGATAGATCTTTTCGGTGAAGCCGCGATCCATCTTGTCGAGGTAATAGGCGGCGTCCGCAGCGAAATACGTGTAGATGCCGTTGCCGCGAGTAAAGACGCGATCCTTGTCGTCACCAAAGGTTGTGGTGCGCACCCAGATCGCATCGTCTTCCTCAAAGACGTGGCCCTGTGCGCGCAGGCGATCCACCGCAGCCTCAATCGGGCTCGGGGTCCCGTCCGGGCCGGGCGTGTGCAGCGTGCGCTCGGAGTAGTAGACGTCGAAGTGCACGTTGAAGCGCTCCAGCGAATCCTTGATCTCCGCCAGCTGCAGCTGATAGGCGAGTTCCTGCGCCTGCTCGAGCGCGGCCTCGCGGTCGGCGGCGGCTAGCTCGGGCAGGTTCGGGATCTGCTCCCGCACGCGCTCCCCGAGCGACTGAATATACGCACCCGGGTACGCGTCCTCGGGCGCGTCCTCGCCGAGCGCTGCGGCGAACACGGAGCGACCAAACTTGTTCATCTGCGCGCCGGCATCGTTGATGTAGTACTCGTTTGTGACCTCGGCACCTGCGGCACGCAGCACACGTGCCGTCGAATCACCGAGTGCGGCCCAGCGGGTGTGACCCATGTGGAGCGGGCCGGTCGGGTTCGCGGACACGAATTCGAGGTTGATCCGGTGACCCGCGAGCACGTCCGTGCGGCCGTAGTTCTCGCCCTGCTCGACGACGCGGCGGGCGGTCTCCCCCGCGCTTGCCGCGTCAAGGGTGAGGTTAATGAAGCCGGGCCCTGCAACCTCGGCCTTGGCAACGCCATCGATCCCCTCGGCGGCGGCCGCGATCTCCTGCGCAAGCTCGCGGGGGTTAACACCCAGGCGCTTGGCGAATTTCATCGCGACGTTCGAGGCCCAATCGCCGTGATCTCGGTTCTTGGGTCGGTCCACCTGCGTGTCGGCTTCCGTGACAACGAGGTCGAGGCCGCGGGCCCCAACAATGTCGGTCACGATGCGGGCAAGGGCGGAGGCGAGTTCTTGTGGCGTCACAACACCACAGTCTAGCGGCGCGAACCGCCCGGCTCTGCGCACAGTGCGCAAGCGACCCCGTCATATGCGCTAGGCTGGCGGGGTTGCAATTGCTCGCCTCCGTAGCTCAGGGGATAGAGCGCCGGTTTCCGGTACCGTAGGTCGGGGGTTCGAATCCCTCCGGGGGCACTGCAACACTGGCTTCCATCGCTTTGGCGGTGGGAGCCTTTTTCTTTGCCCTGAGGTGCTCGGGGCAACGATCATCGTCAGTCTCGCCGAGTTCGGGGCCGAGCCGATCGGTCCGTGATGTCGAGTTCTGCAAGCAGATCGCCACTAGTGATGCTGACAGCTATGGCGTCTACGGAGTCCAGAAAGCACTATCGCGCTCCGCTGCACGGGCGACGGGGCTGCAAACCACAAATCCTGCCCCGGAAACGAGCAGGCCTATGGATCTGGTGAATCGGCAGTTCGCTGCTACTCTGCCGAGCGAGCAGTGGTGTGCGGATTTCGCCTACGTTCGCACGTTCCCCGGCTGTGCATACGTCACATGTGTGCGCGACGCGTGCTCACGCATGATCGTCGCTCGGCTGGTCTCCACCAAACCCGACATGTGGCAAAAGCGTTCTGGCCTACGGTTTGGCTTCCCGACCTTGCGAACTGTGCGCGCTTTTCCCTCGCGCGTACATGCCCCTCGAACACGCGTAGCTATGTCGGTTCTGCTGCGTAGATCACGCGCTAAACCGTGAGGCCTCTGGTCCTCGCCGCTTGAGTAGGAGTATCTGAAAGGGGCTCCCTCATGTCACAGAACGCACGCACTGCTCTCCAGGGGGTGGTGGGCCCCGGACACGCGCGTCGCCTCACCGTCCGATCCGCGTTTGCGCTCGCGCTAGTTGCAGCGGTCATGCTCTCTGCACTGGGGGTTTCGTCGACCATGGTCGGTGCTGTCACGACGGACTCGTCAATCGTGACTGGGAACAGTTTCTTGGTTGCGGATCGAGTCGAAGCTGGGCCGTATGGACTCGCGGCGGTCCCTTCCACCGGCGCGAGCTTTGGGCCGGGCGATGATTCTGGCACCGTTCACTTCTTAATGCAGCCCGATGACGTGACGCCCCTGACCGCAGAGCAAGGCGAGGAATTTGCACTCGAAGTACTGCTCCCCCTCGGGGCGCGGCCAAGTTCGCTTCCTGCGAACGATTCAGGCAACGGGTTTCACCGCACATGGTCGTCACAGGCAAAGAACGGGCAATGGGTTGTTCGCAGCGTAGTTACCGCCGAAACAGCTGGAGCACTCCTCCTCCCTGCTGGAGCGTTTGATATCGTCACCGAGTTCCCGGGCGTACGTTCTGAGGATGAGCTCACGCTTCAGGCAACAATCCAGTTGCCTGAGCGGTTCGTCAGCACTCACCCGAAGGACTCAGCGGTCCTTCCCGCAGTCTGGAATGTCACAGCTGGCGCATACGGGCTCGGGCTCAAGGCTCGCACCGCTACGAATGCCACGGTGAACGTGTCAAGCCACCCGGGCACCGACGGAGAGACGCTCCATCTTCGCATCGGGGATGTCGTCACTACGACAGTTTCGCTCCCGTCTTCGGTCACACCCGGTCGCCTCCCTGATCCCACGGCAGAGGCAGGAATCACCACATCGTGGACCAGTGTCCGCACCGAGACTGGGTGGGATGTGACCATAACGGAAACGGTGACCGCCCCCATCGCGACAGTCCCGAAACGTACCGCGCAGTTCCCGGTGACCTTGAATCAACAAGCGTGGACGTCAGGTTTCACCCTGAGCGCGCACACGATCCTCCCTGAGCGTTTCTCAAGCGCACAATCACGGACAGAAACCAAGGTGCCAGGACGAATCGCGAAACCGGGACTCGGCAAGATCTCTGCCGGCGCTGGCCAGTCGATGGCCCTTACTAACAAGTGGCTGACCTACGGATGGGGCCACAATTCCAACGGTCAAGTAGGAAATGGAACAACTACCAATGTCTTGACACCGACATGGCTCGGTTACGCCGGAGCACAGGACTTCGTCCAGGTTTCGGCCGGAGGAAACCACACGGTTGCGCTCAGCGGCGACTTGAAGATCTACGGTTGGGGTGCTCGGCAGTGGTCTATACATGGAGGGACTCAAGCGCAGAACCCAGTTCAGATAAGCCCTCCCGCCTCCGGGGCCTTCAGCCAGGTATCCGCGGGCTTCAATCACTCGCTGGCGCTCGGCCCCAACGGACGTGCGCACGGGTGGGGGGCCGCCTGGAACGGAGAACTCGGCACCAGTTCGTCGATCAGTAGGCCCACGCAGCTACAAAACCCGGCTGGCATCCAGTTTGTCCAGGTAGAGGCCGGCGCCTCCACCTCCTATGGCCTTGCCGCTGACGGAACCGTTTGGGGCATGGGGTCGAACGCAAATGGACGGCTCGGGCTCGGGCCCAACGTGTCAGAAGTATCGAAATTTACCCAGATTCCGATGCCTGGCGATGCACGGATCGTGCAGCTTGTATCAAACAGTTCCACCTCCGACTCCCATACGCTCGCGCTCACGGATTCTGGTGAAGTGATCGCGTGGGGATCAAATTCAAGCGGGCAAGGCGGCACCGCCTCTGATGGCTCAACCCCCGCTACTTTTCTCGTTCCTACACGCATTGAGCTACCAGAGGGCGTGGGATTCACCCGGCTTGCTGCCGGTAGTGGTGTATCCCTCGGACTCAGCTATGACGGCTCCGTGTATTCCTGGGGCGGCAGAACGCTTGGCTATGCAGCTTCGGGAAAAGTAGCTATCCCACATCAGGTGCCATCGCTCACAGCGAATGGTGGGTACATCGATGTCACAGCAGGCGACCAGCATGCGTTCGCCCTAGGTACAGACGGCAAGCTATATGGGTGGGGCTCTGGCCAATCAGGACGACTTGGCAACAACAGCACAGCCTTCCAAACAGTCCCGGTCCCGATTCCTCTGCCCGTCAACCGCCACGCAGAATCCTCGGAAGCAGCCAGCGGGACAGATGCCCTGACAGACACTGACGCTGGAACGGAAACCGAGGGTACAGATTCCGGCATCTCCGAAGACACGGCCGATACCGATACCGAGACCGATGCCGAGACCGAGACCGATGCCGAGACCGAGACCGAGACCGAGACCCCGGACCAGGAAAACGCTGACCCGGATGCCGAGGATGACTCCATTGCTGACTACCAGCTCCCTTCCGAAATTGACGCAGGTAGCGTCGGCCAAGGAGGCGTGAAGCCTGGCACAGTTGTATTGGCCGCTGAAAACGAGAATTACAAAGTGTGGACGGCGCGTGACCAAAGCGAGGCGATTTGCGTCATTGTTCTGGCCCTTCCAGACGGGCCGTCGAGCTCCTACTGTGCCGAGCAGAAGGTGTTCGAGTCAGCCGGGATTTCGGGGTCAATCGATCTTCGACCTGCGCCCGGTAGCGAGGAACCCACGCAATCACTACAGACCTATTTGTTGCCAGACGCAGTCGACGCGGAGAGGGCGGCGAAGATGATCCCCGGTTCAAAGGCGTACGGGCAAATGTTGGTACGGTTCGGAGATTTTCGCCAGGATGGCAGCCACGTGATCACGCTCCCATCGGGTGACAGCGAGGTCGAGCTACTCCTGTTGCGGGCCAGCTAACTGAAAGGCCGTATTTGCGTGATACGCCTTGTGCGTGTTGCCGGTTCCAGAGTCGCGGATGATGAATGGAGCCATGTCCCAACACGGAAGCACGTGTCGCCGCCACTCAGTTGAGGAGAAAGCTGCAGCGGTCCGGGTTTTGCGCTTCCTCCTCGCCGGGCTTGGCACCAGCCAAGGGACGACCACGCGCGGATCCAAGCAACTCGGATACGGGCTTGAGCCGGTGCGTGACGGGGTCCGGCAGACCGATATCAATGACGGATTGAAGGCCGGATTCACCACCGACGAGCAGGCGCGAATGCGCTGATCCGCGAGCTTGAGCATGAGAACCGTAAGCTCAAACTCGCGAATGAAATCTTGAAACCGCCGCGTCGTTCTTCGGGACGGAGCTCGACCGCAAACACCGCAACTCGTTCTATTCATCGCCCAGAACAAGGACGACGCTGTCGTCGGCCGACGCCTCGGGATCAGGCGTGACCGGGTCGCCGGGCTCGTGCAGATCCTCGAGGTTGCGGGGGTGCGCCGCGAGAAACACTGCAAGGCCACGAAGCCTGATCGACAGATACCGCGGCACTCTGACCACGGCTACGACAACACGCTCGCCGAGACTGTGAACGTCTATTGCCAGGCCCAGCAGGTGCGCGGGCCAGTGAAATCAGGACGGTCGGAGAGGTTTGATGATCTGGAGCTTGTGACGGCGGGATGAGTGCACTGGGACCACACAAGACGAGTCGAGGGCTATCTCGGAGATGCACCTTCGTTTGAGCAGGAGGAGACGTTCTTTGTTGGCGTTGCCAGCACCGAAGATCTTGTAGAAATCTTCTGAGTTGAGTCTCCAGGAAACCCAGGGGGATACATAGGCGACTGGTGACGCTTGGAGTATTTCGGGGGAGCGCGGTGCTGCGCGGCACGAGTGTGCGCGATCTGCGCGTCATAGCGGGTATGGCTGCGTGTAGACAGTTGCGCGCGTTGGATCTCGCGAGACACTGTTGAGGGGGCGGCCATAACGATCTGCGCGATCCGCCGGATCGAGAGTCCTTCTTCAATGCCGACTTGGATACGGGCCCGGTCCATCTGGGAGAGCCGGCGCCCGTGTCCTGTGGTCGGGAACTCCTCAGGGGTTCAGCTTTCGAAGCTCGCCTCGTCGCCCGATACTGCAAGTCCTGCCTGACAGTGTTGCCCATACCCCGACACGGTTTGATACCAGCCCGAGCATGGCCCCGATTTGCTGGGTGGTGTGGCCTTGCGCGAGGAGGCGGAGTGCTCTCACTCAGGTATCGATGGGGTGGATGATCAACAGTGGTGAGTGCTTCCTGCTCGAGATTGGGCAGGTGTTGCACTCACCACCTAAACCGCTCCTAACTGGTGCATGCGCTCCAAGCCCGCTGAGGCCCCACGCACTCAGACTCGGTTTCCCACGAGGACTTTCATCAACAACCGCGAGAATCCACCTGCATCAGGCCGGGGCTACCCGTCGCAGCGTGAGGCACCCCAGAACCACTGGTCGTCATCCTCCACCCAGCACGGGCGAGACCCCGGCTGCGAGGATTGAGCGGGAGTCACCGTGCCCGCGCTGTGAGTTCCGTCCATAGGGTCATCGGTTTCCGGCAGCTGCTCGACTTGTTCGGGGTCCAACAACCAATCTGCACTCGCAACCCAGTCTGCCGACGGTCCGAATTCCTTGAGGTGGGAGATCTTGCCCTTGTGCCGGAGCTCCGCCACTTCCAACACCCCCCGACTTCCCAGAGGAATAGGCCCAAGGAAGACAAAAGAAGTCAACAGACGATTGAAATTGAACGCGGACTCCAGTCGACTGAGAGACCGCGGAAACGTCACCGTAGTCAGTTCATTGTCGT
Organism: Leucobacter sp. 7(1); assembly: GCF_900163635.1. Lineage (GTDB taxonomy): Bacteria > Actinomycetota > Actinomycetes > Actinomycetales > Microbacteriaceae > Leucobacter. The sequence goes on from NZ_FUID01000030.1 coordinate 39,507, forward strand.
TGAAGGCCGACTGCCCAATTGTCGAGAGACCCTCTGGAAACTCGATCGAGGTCAATCGATTTTGGGAAAATGCGACGAACCCGATCTCAGAAAGGGTGTCGGGAAGCGCGACTGATGTCAGCTGGTTGAACTGAAACGCGTAGTCGCCCACACTCGTGACGCCCTCAGGAATCTGCACGGAGGTGAGCTTGTTCCCGACAAACGCAGAGTCCGGGACCTCGGTGAGGCCGTCCGACAAGACTGCTGACTTCAGCTGGGAATAACTGAATGCGTTGACCCCGAGCGAAGTCACGCTGTCAGGAAGAACAATCTCTTCCAAGTGAGTCCGATTAAACGCGTAATCTCCAATTGTGGTGACACCGTCAGGGATTGTCACGGAACTGATGGGTTGCGATGCGAATGCAAAGCGGCCGATTGTCTTCAGGTTCGTGGCATCGCTGAGTTCAATATGCCACAGGGGCTGCATGAACGCGTGTGGGCCGATATCCGTCACGTCGTACGTCTGACCACCGAAGGTCACAGTTGGAGGAACACGCTGAATGAAGTAGCCCTCTTCGAGCACCACTCCGGTGACCGCAACGGTGCCAGGGGATGCCTCATTGACACGGTAGCTCAGAGTTCCGACAGCGAACTCATCGTCCGCATAGGCAGGCGTCGGGAACGCCAGCATCCCGAATAGCGATGAAAGCGTGAGGAGAACAGCCACGAATGACTGACTCCGCCGCCAGCCGAAGGAGCGCCGCACTCCAGCAATTCCGTGACGCATATCGCCCCAACTCCCCCTAAAAAGATCAATCTACTCCGACAAGCATCGACGCCTGATTCACCAATAGCTCGAAGCTACACCGTGCCGTACGAACAATCAAAACTTTCTGGACCCTGGCCAGACTTGACCGCTGTCCTCAACTCCTCCACCCATCCACCCATCCACCCCTCCACCCGGGGAGGAGGGGTGGATGTGAGGA
>NZ_FUID01000101.1 GCF_900163635.1 Leucobacter sp. 7(1)
CTGGGAGAAACCGCAACTCGACCTCTTCGGGCTGCAGGAGCAGTTCTGGGAGACCTGGCCGACCTCCGGTATGACACGCAATGGATCGGTCTACCCGCTTCCGCTGTCGGCGCACCGCATCCTAGATACCGCGTGTTTATCCTCGCCCACCGCACTCTTTCGAACCCCACTTGCGTCGGACGCATCTCGAGGCGGAGAGAGCTTGCAGCAGGTGAAGGCCCGTCGTGGCACGATCGCGCTGAGTCATCAGATCATCGACCTCGCACTCCACGGGCCCAACGGATACCCGCGCAAAGAACCCGAGAACCTGTGGACGTTGATCGGGCGGCTCTTCGGCGATGGGGACAATACGCTGAGGCAGTGACTCAATGGGAACAGCTCACTGGCCGCGTGGCACCATCGCCAGCTCTTCTGAGCGACGAGACTGGTCCGCGTCCCGCACCGAAGTTTGTCGAATGGTTGATGGGGCTTCCCGACGGCTGGGTAACGGAGTCCCCGCACGACCTCACGATGAATCAGCAACTTACCGCGCTTGGTAACGGAGTGCTGCCCGCGCAGGCACGCGCGGCGCTGCAACGCCTTATCTGCGCGCATGATGTGAGGTAGTAGTGAAATGATTCTTGATTGACAGAAGGCCTGGGGTCTTTCTAGTACATCTTGTAGAGTTGACCCAGGAGGTTAGTAATGACTGGTGGAGCAACTCGGGAACGAGGCGAACTCGAGCAAGAGATCATGCGGCTACTGCGTGCACAAGCTCAACCGATTGGCGCCCGTGAACTGCAGGATCTGTTCTCTGGTCAGGTGCCCGCGTATACGACCTTGATGACAGTGCTTACACGGCTGGAGAAGAAGGGCGAGGTAGTTCGCTCGGGGAGTTCTCCGCGGAAGGTGAAGTTCTTCCCTGCTCGATCGGATGAGGAGCATGCGAGCCAAACGATGTTGTCTGCGCTTGGTAGCGCGGGAGATCGGCGTGCCGCACTGCTGGCATTCGCTGGCAATCTTGACGAAGACGATGTGGCGCTGCTGAGTTCCGCTTTCGTGACACCTCGCAAGAAGCGCTAGCTCTGCTCGTGCTCTGGATAGTTCTTGCCTGCTTCGGTAGCGCACTGATCATGTCGCTGCTTGCTCCGCTGGTCCTGACCATCGGACGTTGGCAGCTCCTGCATCCACGGACTGCTCTCACCGCTTGGTTTGGGGCCCTCTTTGCCGGCGTGGCACTTGTTCTGGCTGGTCTTGCGATCAGTGTGATCGGTGCAGTTTCTGCGCCGGATTATGTGGGTGGAACCGAGTCCCTTCTGCTTACTGTGGTCGCTTGGCTCGGACTCGGCGTGTTCGGAGCGGTAGCAACCATGGTTTCCGTATCGTCCGAGCCGATTGTTGAGGCGCGACGAGAAGCCCTGAAAGTGTTGGCGCCGGTAGCAAGGTCTCGTGAAGCGCGGCAGGGGTTCACTCTTGTAAGGTTCGACTCTGACGAAGCGGTCGCGTTTGCTGTTCCAGGCAGGCGTCCCGAGATATTCATCTCCTCAGCGGTGGAGGATCTGCTTTCTCAGGCTCAGTTGAGTGCAGTGCTCGCGCATGAGTATGCGCACCTACGCCACCATCACGGGTGGGCGCTTCGCATTGCCGCCGTCAACGCCTTTTGCCTCGGTCGTCTCCGTCCGGGCCGGGCTTTGCAGCGCGCGACAAAGCTCCTCGTTGAACTCGCAGCTGATGATGCGGCGGCGCGTCAGGCCGGGGCCGCGAACCTTGCGAATGCGCTCACGCTGCTCGCAGAAAGCGATGGGGATGCGGGGATGCGACTTCGTGCGACACGTTTGACGAGTAAGCGGTGGCCATCTGCATCCCGTCGGCGGCTTCCGAAGGCT
>NZ_FUID01000016.1 GCF_900163635.1 Leucobacter sp. 7(1)
GTTGCTGCTCGTCGTTGTCGACATCGCCGCACGGCTCCTCCTGGCGCCGACGGAGTTGCCCGTCGGTCTGCTGACAGCGGCGGTTGGCGCACCCTTCTTCCTCTGGCTGATGCGCAGATTGGGACGGGTGGAAACATGAACTCAGAAACCAGCACCGCCACGGTGCCGTTGCATGTCGAGGCGGTGAGCGTCGATATCGCCGGGCGCCGCATCCTCCACGAAGCATCGCTCAGCGCGGACGGCGATATGCTCGGGCTGGTCGGCCCGAACGGCAGCGGAAAATCCACGCTGCTGCGCACCGTCTACCGAATGCTGCACCCCGCATCGGGACGCGTCACGGCGGGTGGCCGCGATGTCTGGGCCATTCCGGCGCGCGAGGCCGCACGGATCACCGCAGCTCTGGTGCAGGACGCGCCCAGCGATCTCGAACTGACCGTGGCAGAGTGCGTCGCTACGGGGCGCGTGCCGCACGGCCGTCTGCTCGGCGCAGAGACCGCAGCCGATCGTGCGGCCGTGCAGAACGCAATGATGGCTGTCGGAATCGAAGCCTATGCGGACCGTGATGTCGCCACGCTCTCCGGCGGTGAACGTCAGCGCGTTCAACTCGCCCGCGCACTCGCCCAAGAGCCGAGCATCCTCGTGCTCGATGAGCCAACGAATCACCTCGATGTCCAACACCAGCTCGAACTGCTCTCACTCGTCCGTCGGCTCGGGCGCACCACACTGGTGACCCTGCACGACCTCAACTTGGCCGCCGCATACTGCGACCGAATCGTGGTCATAGATCACGGAACGGTCATCGCCGCAGGCACACCCGAACACGTGCTTACCCCAACACTCCTGCTCGACGTCTTCGGCGTGCACGCCGCCGTCCTCAGCAACCCACTGACCGGCCGGCTCCAACTGGCATTCACCGAAAGGAAAAACCTTTGACCACTCACGATGCTCAACATGAAGCCACCGAAGCACACCTCCACGAGATGCGAGACACGTTATCGGGCACCGCGGACGGCGCGATCCGTGACCCTGACGCACAAGCGGCCTGGGACCGCTCCGTCGCAGCCCACCACGCCCTCGCCGCGCTGCCTGGCGTGACCACCGATGCGAGCGAGGACATCGTCATCGTTCTCCATCCCGACTTCGACACCCTCGACGTACTCGGCCCGCACTACTTCCTCTCATCGATGATGGGCGCGAAGATCCACTTCGCCACTACCGGGGAGCTCACCAAACCAGTTCGCAGCGCTAGCGGCATCCCTCTGCAACCCACGACCACACTTGTCGACGCCCCGGAGAACCCGACCGTTCTCCTTGTGCCCGGTGGCGACACGAGTGTGCTCCTCAAGGACTCCGCGGCCATCACCGCAATCCGTGAACTCGGCGCGCGGTCAAATCTCGTGGCGAGCGTGTGCACCGGCGCGATCGCGCTCGGGGCAGCCGGGCTTCTCAACGGCCGACGTGCGACCTCTCACTGGTCCGTGCGACATCTGCTTCCGGGGTACGGGGCCACGGCCATGGACGATCGTGTCGTCACCGACGGCAACGTCCTCACCGCTGCCGGAGTCACCGCGGGCATGGACCTCGCGCTCACCATCGTCGGGCGCCTACGGGGGCCAGAGTACGCCCGATTCCTCGAACTCGGAGCAGAGTACGCCCCCCAGCCTCCATACGGAGCAGGAACACCGCAGGCCGCGGGCCCTACTCTCACTGCACTCGCTCGTGACTTCTTTGCCCCGGTCGAGCAGTCACTTCGATCACGCCGGACGCATCTGGGGGAACTATGACCGGCCCTACATCACGACGCAGCAGATTCGGGCAGCAGGCCCACTGGCGAAGCGCCGGCGCTGTTCGAATGTCGTCCCTATCTACCGCTCGCCCCTGGCGACGAAGTGACCATCACGCTCGCGCTTGTCAGCGGACATCGCTTCCTCATCCTTGCCGAACCGCCGGATCAAGCTTACGGGTCGCTGACATCGTGGGAACTGCGCACCGGCTGCACTCCTTCCATCGTGCATCAAGACACTCGTTAGCTTTCGCCTGCGTGTAGCCCTGGTCGCTCTCACCTCAGATAAACCTTGACCGATTCCGTCCCTGCACCCCAGCGCCGCACCACGCCTCTGTTCTCGCCACTGGTCGCCCAGACTCGGTCTCACCACAGTCCGATTGACCCGGTCGCGTTTGACTGCGTGAAAGTGATCGTCGTTCGCAGTGGCAGCTCCCTGCTGCTCAGTGAGTTCGGCGCGCGGCATGTGAAGATCGGCGATGTCGTTCTCCTCGCTGCCCACACACTCTGCGGTGCAGAACCGGAAGGCAGCGTTATGACGACCACGATCTACCTCGACCGTGACTATGTGATCGATCAGGTCTTCTGGCAATTCGCTGCGCAGTTCTGCGACCGTCACAACGCCCGCGACTTCTTCGATGCCCATTACTCGACACCCGCGCAGATTGTCCGGATCGGCGAGGATCGGGCCGGGATGATCATGCCGTGGCTGGATGAGCTCGTTTCCCTCAGCGTGGACGGGCCGCAGCCTGAACGGTTCCTCCGGGCACAAGCGCTGCTCTTCTCGGTGCTCGATGTCGTCGTGCCATTCATGACGACGCCCGTCAGCAAAGCCAGTGCTGGTCGACGCGGCACTATGGTCCCCGCTGCGCCGCGACATCGTCAGTTCTCGCCGCTTCGCGTCGAAGCCCGACACGTCGCGCAGCTCATACGAGGCGATCCGGCGCGCCAATGGACCGTGCCGGAGCTGGCGGGGGCCGTTCACCTGTCGCCGTCACAGTTGAGGCGTGTGTTCGTGGTGGCGTTCGGGAAGGCACCCATCGCGTATCTGACGATGGTGCGCACTGAACGGATGGCGCATCTGCTGCGCTCGACCGTGTTTCCGGTCAAGCAGATCGCCGCAGAGGTGGGGTGGGCGGATGCTGACTTCGCGGCCCGCCAGTTCCGTCGGGGCCTTGGGGTAACGCCAACGGCTTACAGGCAGTTCGTGTGTGCGCCCGATTCGGATGACACGGCGTAGCCGCGTCCTGATCCAGCAGTGGTTGATCGGACCGCTTGCTTGACCGGCTCGGTGGATGCTCGTCGTTCGGCGTGAGCGGCCACGGCCTCGCGCACGCGGATCCGGGCGAGCAGGATCAGGCTGATGGGTCCCATGAAGATGAACTTCATCGTGTTCCACAGACACAGGAGAACCAGGAGGTTGAGCCATCCGGGTCCGCCGTCTGCGATGAGGGTGGTGAAGGTGCTCGCGGCCAGGAGGTAGGGCACGGCGAGGAGCATCGCGGGTACGCCCCATTTGAGTCCTCGGCGGGTGCGGATGGCGTCGAGGAGGATGTTGGTGGGCATGTAGCGGCGCAGGAATGCGCGGGTGTTGACGCTGAGGGTCCAGAGCTGGCGGATCATGACGGGGGTTCCTCTCACAGGCACGACGGATCGTCGAAGGCGGTGCGTGTGTGAGTGGCCTTGCGGCCTGCCCCGAGGAGCGTCATATCAAGGAGAAATCCGCCTCGCCCCAGGATATGACGCACCAGCGACTTTCGGAAGGGCGACCGGTCACAGGCCCCGGCGCGTCCCTTCGCGCCGCACCGTCCGCGAAAGGTCATCGCTGCCATCGACGCCCGCGAGGTCTCGGAGCCTCGCGAGAGCGGCTTTCGCTCGTGCCGCGTCGATCTTCTGCGCATCGGTATCGGACGCTGGGCCGAGCGGCGTGCGTGTGGTGATGCCGTAGCGATCGCGGTACGCGGCGACGGTTCGTGCTTGCCGTTTCCACGCTGCCGCAGCCCTCGTCTCTGCCGGTGTGTCTCCGAGCGCGAGCACCCATTCCTGCTGTTCGGCAATGGCTTGGTCGAGGATGGCTTCGGTACGCTGCTGGATCAACTCGCGCCGCTCCGTCAGTGCCCTCCGCATCGCCGCGGACATGGGCCCGGTTGCTTCGGGGATGAGGCCGGCGATCAGACGGGGTGCCTTGCGGGTACGACCAGAACCAGCCGGCCTCTCAGTGGCGCGGGCGAGACGGTGGTGCAGGACGGAGGCGATGTCATCGGCGCCTCCGAAGCCGCGGGCCGCGACCAGCCGCGGCATGAGGGCGTCGACGTTGTGGTGGTTCGCCTCCGCCCGCCGAAGCTCTGCGGTGAGGGCGCCGAATGCGTCGGAGCGGATCGTGTCTTCTGCTTCGTCCGGGGCGAGACCGGATTCGCGGATGAGGGTGGCGAAACGGTCGTGTTGGGCGGCTTGCGCGATCGTCTCATACTCGGCCACGAGCTGCCCCACCGACCCCCAGGCTTCGTGTTCGGCGGTGATCGTCTCGTGCGCGGAAAGCTCGGCACCGACGTGCTGCAGCACCCCGTAAAGAACACTCCGTGCGGTCACATCAGGATCATCCGCCGGGTGCGGAGTGGTGTGGTTGTCGTCGGGGCGGTCGGTGGCGACGTAGACGAGGTTCGCGTGCCGGCCGCGAGTCATCGCGACATACAGGTTCTCCC
>NZ_FUID01000023.1 GCF_900163635.1 Leucobacter sp. 7(1)
CGGAGGACAAACCCCGTCAGAACGCGTTCACAACCTCACGGGGAACTACACCTAGTCCTCGATCTTGAAGACGAACTCGATCTCCACGGGGGCATCGAGCGGCAGCACGGCAACGCCAACGGCCGAGCGCACGTGAATGCCGAGGTCACCAAACACGCGGCCGAGGAACATCGACGCCCCATTGGCCACGGCGGGCTGCCCGGTGAACGACGGATCCGACGCCACAAACGCCGTCACCTTGACGACCTGCGCGATACGATCCAGCGAGCCGACCACACCGCGGACCGCGGCGAGAGCGTTCAGCGCGCAGAGCTGTGCGAGTTCCTCAGCGCGCTCCGGGCTTACGAGGCCCTCACCCACACCAACCTTGCCCGTCTCGGGCAGCGTCCCCTCGACGAAGGGCAGCTGCCCAGCCGTGTAGACGTAGTTCCCGTCGCGGAGCGCGGGGACGTAGGCGGCAACTGCCGCGGGTACCTCGGGGACGACAAGTCCGAGTTCGCTCAGGCGATCCTCAATCACAGACGACATATGGGTTAGGCCTTCTTTCGCTTCATGTATGCGACGTTCCCGCCGGCCGGTCCCTCGATGATCTGCACGAGCTCCCAGCCCTGCGCACCCCAGTTGTTCAGGATCTGCGCTTCACTGTGCAGCAGCAGCGGGGTCACGAAGTACTCCCACTGCGCCATATCGGACGTTTCACTCACGTACGGATCTCCCTCGGGATTCAGCCGGATTGGTCCGGTTCGGTCAGGTACGCGACAGATTTTTCCGCACAATACGCGGATTATCAGTAATGTCGCCTACGGTCGATTGTATGACTAGGACGTCTTCCGCGTACGAGCGCGTGCGCTCGGTCAAACCACGGAGCGCCGGCGGGGCCCTCGGCGGGATCCTTGGTGCCGTTGCCATGAGTGCGATCGCCGGTGTGCTTGTCACCGCAGCGGTCACGCCCGTCGTCGCGCTCAGCGGGACGGCAGCGAACTCCGCCATTGAGATTTTCGACAGTCTCCCGAACCACCTGGAACCGGGGCGACTCGCGGAACCCTCCACCCTCTGGGCTACCGCTCCGGACACGACTGTCTACAAGCTCGCGGAGTTCTACGATCAGGATCGCGAGATGGTGGGCTGGGATGAGATTTCCCAGTTCGTGAAGGATGCTGCGGTCGCGGAGGAGGATCCCAGGTTTTACACACACGGCGGCGTCGACATGCTCGCAACTGCGCGTGCGGTGTTGCAGAACGCGGCCGGCAAGGACCTCTCGGGTGCCTCGACGATCACGATGCAGTACGTCCGGAACGTTCTCATTCAGGAGGCCTATGCCATCCCGGATAAGGAGGCCCGCGATGCCGCGTATAAGGACGCGATGCGGCAGGACCTGGATCGCAAGTTGAAAGAGATGAAGCTTGCGATCAGTATCGAGAAGAAGTACCCGAAGGACGAGATCCTGCTCGGCTACCTCAACATCGCCCTGTTTGGCCGCACAATCTACGGCATCGAGTCCGCGGCGCAGTACTACTACAGCACCTCCGCGAAGGATCTCTCACTCGCGCAGGCCGCAAGCATTGTCGCGATCGTAAACAACCCCTCGATCTACCAGATCGATGTCCCCGAAAACATTCCCGCGAATGAGGAACGTCGCAACAAGATCCTCGGCAGCATGCTCGGCCATGGGAAGATCACACAGGCACAGTACGACGAAGCGAAGGCAACCCCCGTCGAACCCGTGATCAAGCCCCGCGTGGCTGGCTGTGTGGTCGCGGAGCAGAACTTCGGCGTAGGCCACTTCTGCGACTACGTGCAGCGATACATCAAGCTGGACCCGAACTTCGGCGAGACTCCCGCGGAGCGGGAGTTCAACTTCAGTCGCGGCGGCTATCAAATTTACACAACGATCGATCTCGATATGCAGGCCGCCGGCAACGAGGCGACCCGCAATAACGTCCCCGCGGTCATGGATGGAATCGACGTCGGATCCGCCTCCAGCAGTGTGCAAGTGGGGACCGGCCGCGTGCTCACGATGGTGCAGAACCGGCCCTTCAGCAACGTCCCCGAGGTACTCGAATCGGACCCCAGGTTCTCCGCGATCAATTACAACACCGACTACGAATATGGCGGATCCGGCGGCTTCCAGGTCGGTTCGACGTTCAAGGCGGTAACGCTCGCAAACTGGATCCAGGATGGTTTCTCCGTGCGCGACATAGTGAACGTCAACAGCCGCACAGTGCAGGAGAACTCTATTCGCGCCTCATGCATGACCGACGGCGTCTACGGCTTCGGTTCGTTCCCGTTCACGAACGATAACGAGGGAACCCGGGGCAACCAGACTGTGCTCACCGCGATTGCCAAGTCTGTCAACGGTGGCCTCGTGTCCATGCAGCAGAAGATGGATCTCTGCGCCACCTTCGAGACCGCGAAGAAGCTCGGCATCCACCGCGCCTCCGACCAGACCAACGAGGACCTGCCCACCTACGGCACTCGCGAACTCTCGATGGTCCCCTCGAACGTCTACGGCGGCATCGACGAGATCGCCCCGATCACCATGGCGGCCGCGTACGGCGCCTTTGCGGGGGACGGCACCGTCTGCACCCCGGTCCCGATCGACCAGATCGTCGGTCCCGACGGCGAGCAGGTACCGTTCACCGGCAGCACCTGCACGCAGGCACTCACCCCTGAGGTCGCTGCCGGAGTGGCCTATTCGCTTGAGTACACCGTCAACAACGGACTCGCGGGCCATGCCCGCTCCGCGTACGGCACCCCGCACCTCGCGAAGACCGGCACCACTGATTTCGTGCGCGACAACTGGACCGTGGGCGCGAGCAGCACGGTCGCCACGGCGACGTGGGTCGGCAACGCCGGTCCTGTGCAGCTGTGGGATGGCACGTGGGACCGCGTATCCACCCAGGGTTTTGGTGGCCTCATGTATGCCGACCAGCAGATCTGGCCTGCGATCATGAACACCGCCGATGGGAAGTATGGCGGTGAAGCTTTCGCGGAGCCTGTCGCGTCCTCGATTCAACAGAAGATGGTGACGGTCCCCGAGGTGAAGGGCAAGTCCTTTGAGGAGGCAGTCAGCATGCTCACGCAGGTCGGTTTCGACGTGGCTGAGGGCGGCGAAATCGACTCTTCGGTGCCACGCGGCCAGATCGCCGCGTCAGATCCGGTCGCGGGTGCGTCCGTTCCCCAGGGCTCCGCGATCACAATCTTCCGCAGCAACGGCGACGCCGCTCCCGTGCCTGCGGGCCTTATTGGAGCGACAGGCAATTCGGCGAAATCCACACTGAATGGTGCAGGATTCCCTTCCGTGGACTTCGTCTGTGAGGACGGGGGCAAGGCGGATCCGAAGAAACACAAGGTGGTTTCTTCGGTACCCGAGAGTGGGAGCGAAGCCCGGCTCAGTGGCACCGTGACGCTGAATCTCGACTGCGGAAAGCGCTAAACGGAAGCTGAACGAAGGCCCGCGCGGCAGTGATTTTCAGCTAGATCGCATACGCTTGGATGTTATGACCCGACAGACCCCCCAGTTCTCGCGCGTGCGCTCGCTGAAGCCGCGCAGCGCGGGTGGAGCCCTCGGAGGCATCCTCGGCGCCGTCGCAATGAGTGCGATCGCCGGCGTGCTTGTCACCGCAGCCGTTACCCCGGTCGTCGCGCTCAGCGGCACCGCCGCGAACTCCGCGATCGAGATTTTCGACAGTCTCCCGAACCACCTCGACCCCGGTCAGCTCGCCGAGCCCTCGACGCTGTGGGCAACCGGATCGGACGGTGTCGACTACAAGCTCGCCGAGTTCTACGACCAGGATCGCGAGACCGTCGCGTGGGATGACATTTCCCAGTTCGTGAAGGACGCCGCGGTCGCGGAGGAGGATCCCCGGTTCTACACGCACGGTGGCGTTGACATGCTCGCCACCGCGCGTGCGGTGTTGCAGAACGCGGCCGGCAAGGACCTCTCGGGGGCCTCAACGATCACGATGCAGTACGTCCGGAACGTCCTGGTCCAGGAGGCATACGCCATCCCCGACGAGGCCGAACGCAAGAAGGCGTACAAGGACGCCATGCGCCAGGACATGGACCGCAAGCTCAAAGAGATGAAGCTTGCGATCAGTATTGAGAAGAAGTACCCGAAGGACGAGATCCTGCTCGGCTACCTCAACATCGCCCTATTTGGCCGCACAATCTACGGCATCGAGTCCGCCGCACAGTACTACTACAGCACCTCCGCGAAGGATCTCTCGCTGGCACAGGCCGCAAGCCTCGTTGCGATCGTGAACAACCCCTCGGTGTACCAGATCGACGTGCCGGAGAACGTGCCCGCGAACGAAGAGCGTCGCAACAAGATTCTTGACAGCATGCTCGGCCACGGCAAGATCACGCAGGCGCAGCACGACGATGCAAAAGCGACCCCGGTGGAGCCTGCCATTAAGCCCCGCGTCGCCGGTTGCGTCGTCGCGGAGCAGAACTTTGGCGTAGGCCACTTCTGCGACTACGTGCAGCGCTACATCAAGCAGGACCCGAACTTCGGCGAGACTCCGCAAGAGCGCGAGTTCAACTTCAGCCGCGGCGGGTACCAGATCCACACCACAATCGATCTCGATATGCAGGCTGCCGGCAACGAGGCGACCCGCAACAACGTCCCCGCGGTCATGGAGGGCATCGACGCCGGATCGGCCTCGAGCAGCGTCGAGGTCGGCACTGGGCGTGTGCTCACGATGGTGCAGAACCGGCCGTTCAGCAACGTCCCCGAAGTACTCGAATCCGACCCCGCGTACTCTGCGATCAACTACAACACGGACTACGAATACGGCGGCTCGGCGGGCTTCCAGGTCGGCTCGACGTTTAAGGCCGTCACACTTGCCGAGTGGATCCGGACCGGCCACTCAGTGCGTGATGTGGTCAACGTCAACAGTCGTACCGTGCAGGAGAACTCGCTGCCTGCCAAGTGCATGACCGATGGCGTCTACGGCTTCGGATCCTTCCCGTTTACGAACGATAACGAGGGAACCAAGGGGAACCAGACCGTGCTCACGGCGATCGCGCGATCAGTCAACGGTGGTCTGATCTCGATGCAGCAGAAGATGGATCTCTGCGACACCTTCGAGACCGCGAAAAAGCTCGGCATCCACCGCGCCTCCGACCAGACCAACGAGGACCTGCCCACCTACGGCACCCGCGAACTCTCGATGGTCCCCTCGAACGTCTACGGCGGCATCGACGAGATCGCCCCGATCACCATGGCGGCCGCCTACGGCGCATTCGCCGGCGACGGCACCGTCTGCACCCCGGTCCCGATCGACCGCATCGAGGACACGAACGGCGAGGAAGTGCCGTTCACAAAGAGCACCTGCTCCGAGGGCCTTGCCCCGGAGGTCGCTGCCGGTGTTGCGTACGCGCTCGAATACACCGTGAACAACGGTCTCGCGAGCCACGCACGCTCGGCCTACGGCACCCCGCACCTCGCGAAGACCGGCACCACCGATGACGTTGTCGACAACTGGACCGTGGGTGCGAGCACCCGCGTCGCGACCGCGACATGGGTGGGCAACGCCGGCCCCGTGCAGAAATGGGACGGCACCTGGGGTCGCGTCTCCACGCAAGGCTTCGGGGGCCTCGACAAAGCCGATACCTATATCTGGCCCGCCATCATGAATACTGCCGACTCGAAGTACGGCGGAGAAGCATTCCCCGAACCCAACACGACCTCGACCCAGGCCACGATGGTGGCCGTACCCGAGGTGAAGGGGAAGACCTTCGAAGAGGCCTCCTCGCTGCTCGCGCAGCAGGGCTTCAACGTCAGCGACGGTGGCGAGATCGACTCCTCGGTCGCCAAGGGACTCATCGCGTCCTCCGACCCGGCATCCGGTTCGTCGATTGCTCAGGGTTCTGGCGTCACGCTGTATCGCAGCAACGGCGAAGCCTCCCCCATCCCGGACGGGCTCGTCGGAGCCACGGGCAACGCGGCCGAGTCCACGCTCAAGGGCGCAGGGTTCTCAAACGTTGACTTCACGTGTGAGGCCGGCGGCAAGGCCGACCCGAAGAAACACAAGGTCGTCTCGGTCAGCCCGGAGAGCGGCACGGAGGCCCGAGTGAGCGGCACCGTCACACTGACTCTCTCCTGCGGGAAAGACAAGGACTGACCTATGGCACGGTGCGGGGCACACCCCGCCGCGATCGCTCTCGGAGCGGCCGCGGCGGGTGTCGCCGTCTGGTCAACCCTGATCGAACGGCGCCTGTTTACGGTGCGCCGGCATACCCTGCCGGTGCTGCCCGAGGGGGCTGCCCCGATCCGGGTCCTGCAGCTCTCCGACCTGCACCTGGCACCGTGGCAGTCGAACAAGATCGATTGGGTGCGCTCGCTGGCCGAGCTGCGACCCGACCTCGTGGTCCTCACGGGCGATCAGATGGGGCACCTCGAGGCACGGCACGCGCTGCTTCACGCGCTGCGCCCCCTGCTGGAGCAGACCCCCACCGTGTTCGTGCACGGCTCGAACGACTACTACGGGCCGAAGTTCAAGAACCCGGTGAAGTACCTGCTCGAACCGAGCCGGCTCAGCACTCGGGTCCCTGATATCGACAACGTCGCACTCACCGCGGGCCTCGAATCCCTCGGGGCGATCAGCCTGAACAACACGGCCACGCGGCTCGAACTGCGCGGCACCACGGTCGAACTGCTGGGCCTCAACGACCCGCATATTCGCTATGACGATGCCGCCGCGATGCGGACGGCGCGGGCCGCGCTCGGGGACACCGACCCCGGCCTGCGGTTGGGCGTTGTCCACGCCCCCTATCAGGAGCCGCTCGGCGCGCTGCTGAGCGAGGGCAGCGACGTGATCCTGGCGGGGCACACGCACGGCGGTCAGGTGCGCGTGCCAGGTGTGGGCGCGCTCACGTCAAACTGCGATCTGCCGACCGGGCAGGCCCGCGGCCTCAGCGTCTGGTACGACGCACACCGCTCTGCGTTCCTCAACGTGAGCGCGGGCCTCGGCAACTCGATCTACGCGCCTGTGCGCTTCGCCTGCCGACCCGAGGCGTCCCTGCTCACCCTCGAGTCGCCCCGATAGCTCAGGCGAACTGGCTCCGGCAAGCCCCTTCGGCTCGGGTGGCCGGGGTTGACCCGGGAGAGTCCGGACTGTCTCGGTCTCCCCAGCGCTCAGCCGCCCCGCTCGCCGCCGCACAACCGGCAGGAGATTCACGAACTCGCAGGAGATTTTCGCCCGAATACGCGCAACTCGCGTGAATCTCCGTGGCGTTCGTGACTCGGCGGGGCCGCCCGGTGTGCGCCTGAGCAGGCTTCCAGATACGAGCCCCGCGAGCCGCGAGCCTAACCGAGCACGCGGGCGACGAGCGCCTGCGCGGCCTCCTGCACGAGAATGAGATGCTCGGCGCCGCGGAAGGACTCCGCGTAGATCTTCATCACGTCTTCGGTGCCCGAGGGGCGGGCAGCAAACCAGGCGTGATCGGTCTGCACCTTGAGCCCGCCGATGGCCGCGTCGTTGCCGGGCGCGCGGGTCAGGATCGCGGTGATCGGGTCCCCGGCAAGCTCGGTATCGGTGACGTCCTCCGGAGCGAGGGCCCCCAGGCGGGCCTTTTGTGCGGGAGTGGCTGGCGCGTCGATGCGAGCGTAGCTCGGCTCCCCGAAGCGGGCGACGAGCTCCCGGTACCGCGCCGCGGGCGATTGCCCGGTCACAGCCTGAATCTCGGCGGCGAGCAGTGCGAGCAGGATCCCGTCCTTGTCGGTGCTCCACGCGCTGCCGTCGAAGCGTTGGAACGAGGCCCCCGCGCTTTCTTCCCCGCCGAACACGACGGTGCCGTCGGCGAGGCCGGGCACGAACCATTTGAAGCCCACGGGAACCTCGAGCAGTTGCCGGCCGTGGGCGGCGACAACCCGATCGATGACCCCGGATGACACGAGCGTCTTCCCGATTCCTGCGGTGACCGGCCAGTCAGGGCGGTGCGTCAGCAGATAGTCGATCGCGACAGCAAGGTAGTGGTTCGGGTTCATCAGCCCGTCGGCGGTGACGATTCCGTGCCTGTCGGCGTCGGCGTCGTTGCCCGTGATCAGGTCGAACTCGCCGCGGAACGCGTCGACGGTGCTCATGACGTGTACGGAGGACGGATCCATTCGAATCTTCCCATCCCAGTCGAGGTGCATGAAGCCCCACTGCGGGTCGACGCCTTCTCCCAGCACTGTGACGTCGAGGCCAAGCCTGTTCCGGATCGCGGCCCAGTAGGCGACGCTCGCGCCGCCTAGCGGGTGGGCGGCGAAGCGGATCCCTGCTTCGCGGATCCCGGCCACATCAATCACTGAGACGAGGTCGTCCACGTAGCTTCCCAGGAAATCGTATGTGGCCGAGGCCATGACCGCCGCACCCGTGGCGCGCGGGATCGTACCGGCGCCCACCGCGAGCAGCTCGTTCGCGCGGGCGGCGATCCAGTTCGTCGCATCCGTATCGGCTGGGCCGCCGTGGGGCGGGTTGTACTTGAAGCCGCCGTCCGCGGGCGGGTTGTGGCTCGGCGTGACGACAATGCCGTCGGCGCGGGCCGAATCATCTCCTGCGAGCCCACGGTTGTGGCGCAGGATCGCGTGGCTCAGCGCCGGGGTCGGGACGAACCAAGCGTCCCCCTCTCCCGCCGCGCGCCGCACGTCGACATCTGCGGCGAGGAGCACCTCGACTGCGGTGCGTTCAGCCGGCGCGGAGAGTGGGTGGGTATCTGCCCCGATGAACAGCGGGCCGTTGATCCCCTGCGCGGCCCGGTACTCGGCGATCGCAGCACTGATCGCGGCGATGTGCGCGTCCGTGAACGCTCCGGTGAGTGCTGACCCGCGGTGCCCCGAAGTGCCGAACACCACCCGCTGGGTGGGATCATCGAGATCCGGCGTCGTTTCCGCGTATGCGCGCAGGAGCCCCGCGACGTCGATCAGGTCTTCAGGCAAAGCGGGAGTACCGGCGCGTTCGTGCATGCTCTCATCCTCCCATGACCGGGTGGGCGCGGCGCAGGCCACCCGCTGTTCATGCCTGCGGAGTACGCTAGGCATATGACCGAGAGTGTGATCCACGCCCGTCGCAACGACATTGAGTGCTGGTTGACCGACATGGACGGTGTGCTTGTCCACGAGAACCGCGCGATCCCGGGGGCCGCCGAGCTCCTGGAGTCGTGGCGCGACACGGAGACCCCGTACCTCGTCCTCACGAACAACTCGATCTTCACGGCGCGGGATCTGAGCGCCCGGTTGAAGAGCTCCGGGATCGATGTACCCGAGGATCGCATCTGGACAAGCGCCCTCGCCACGGCAGCGTTCCTGAAACAGCAGAAGCCTGGTGGTTCAGCGTTCGTGATCGGTGAAGCCGGGATCTTGACCGCGTTGCACGACGCGGGCTATGTGATGACGGAGTCGAACCCCGACTTTGTTGTGGTGGGCGAGACGCGCAACTACTCCTTCGACGCGATCACCAAGGCGATCCGGCTGATTAGCCAGGGGGCTCGCTTCATCTCGACGAACCCGGACGCGACGGGGCCGAGCCCCGAGGGTCCGCTGCCCGCCACGGGCGCGATCAATGCGTTGATCACGAAGGCCACCGGTATGGAACCCTACATCGTGGGCAAGCCGAACCCGATGATGTTCCGCTCGGCGCTCAACAAGATCGGCGCACACTCCCACAACACGGGCATGATCGGCGACCGGATGGACACCGACATTGTCGCGGGCATGGAGGCGGGGCTCCACACGGTGCTCGTGATGACCGGAATTGCGGACCGCAGCGAGATCGAGCGGTTCCCGTTCCGGCCGGACGAGGTGCTCGGCTCAGTGGCAGAGCTGCTGAACTAACCCACATCGACCGGGCCCCACCACCACACTCCAAGCTAGGCGACCACCGCGTTGTCCGCGGTCTGCAGCACAACGTCGCTGCGCTTGTAGTGAGTCAGGATCGGGCTCGCCGTGATGCGCGTCGCCACCGAGGCAAGCCGTTGGTCCAGGCGTCGCAGCGTCTCGTGCAATTCGAGGTGACTTTCCAGCGTGAGGAGTGCGTGCACCGTCCGGGTGCCGGGTGCTTCAGCGGCCCAGCGGGTGCGCCAGTCTTCCGCGAGCAGGGTCGCGACCTCGTCAAGCCGTGAGACGGGGGCTTCGACGGTGAGGCTCGCTTCGAGGGGGAAGCCCAGCAGCGCCGGATCGATCACCGCCCGGATGCTGAGGTAATCAGACTGCTGCAGCTGGAGCACGCGGCGCCGCGCCGTGGGCTTCGCGATGCCGACCTCTGCGGCGATTGCGTCGATGCTCAGGCGGCCGTCGATACTCAACAGCCGAACGATCTCACGGTCGACATGGTCCGGCAGCGAGATTGGTGCTGTTCCGATGTTTCGGGACGCGAAGAGCGCTTGGGCCTCGTTTTCTCCCAATTGCTCCAGTTGCTCGGCCGAGAGAATGTTCGGGTGCCACCCGCGTACCGTGCGCCGATAGCGGCCGAGAAAGGCGAAGGAGTAGTTGGTGATCGGCTGCTCCGCGAGCTCCTGCTCGATAAATGCGGCCCGCGCGTCGCTGCGCAAGTAGCACTCGGACACCACCGCGCTCTGATCGGCGAGCGTCGCTACCCAGAGCGTCTCCGGTCGGCGCGCAAACCAACTGGCCACGCTGGCAAGGTCCGACGGCGCACACTCGAGGCGAGCGAACTGTCCGATTCCGCGGTCCGACAGCGTCGGCTGGGAGAGCGCGCGCACGTGCACGAGCCCCTGCTCCAGAAGCCGCGCTCCGCGCCGCGCCACCGTGCGCTCCTGCATTCCGGTGACCTGGGCGATTTGACGCCAAGATGCGCGCCCGTTTCGGAGCAGTGCGGCGCAGATCTCCCGATCAGCGCTGTCCAGAGGTTCGTGCATAGCCATCCTTCCCTCGTACGGGGAGCCTATCCTGCGTCGGTGTAATTTCTGGACGCTAGCGTTTGGTTGGGTTGACAAAGTAGCCAAAGTTGACGATCATGAATTCCATAATAGGCAAGTCAGGACGCAAACGTTTCTGATTTTGCTCATTCAAGGAGGAATGGGTGACCGATTTGGACATGGACCTGTGCCGCGCCAGTGCGCGCGACCAGCTTGCCGCGATGCGGCGGGGCACGCTCTCAGCCGTCGAGCTGCTCCGCGAGACGCGAAGTCGCTACGACGAGGTGAACCCCCGGATCAATGCGGTGGTCACGACGGACTTCGCTGCGGCGGAACTCGCTGCCGCGAACTCGGACCGTCGGCGCGCGGCCGGACAGGCCCCGCGCCCGCTCGAGGGGCTGCCCGTCGCGGTGAAGGATCTGGAAGAAACTGCCGGAATGCGGACGACCTTTGGGTCGGCGCTGCACGCCGATTTCGTGCCCAGCCAGGACAGCCTGGTGGTCGAGCGGCTCCGTGCCGCGGGCGCTGTCATCTACGGGAAGACCAACACCCCCGAGTTCGGCACCGGATCACACACCTTTAACCGAGTTTTCGGCACCACAACAAACCCGTACGCCCCGGCCCATAGCGCGGGTGGCTCGAGCGGCGGCGCCGCTGCGGCGCTTGCCGCCGGGCTCGCCTCGGTTGCAGACGGCTCAGACATGGGCGGGTCACTCCGGAACCCAGCCTCATTCTGCAACGTCGTCGGGCTGCGCCCGTCCGCGGGACGTGTGCCGAACTGGCCCACGCGGGACGCCTGGGACACGCTCGCCACGAACGGGCCGATGGCACGCACTGTCGGCGACGCGGCACTCCTGCTCTCGGTGCTTTCGCCCGGTACGGAGCGCACCCCGATCAGTTTCCCCGCGCCCACGTCCGCCGAGATCGCACCACTCGACGCACCCCTTCGCGTGGGGTGGAGCCGCACGCTTGACGGCCTCGACATCGCGCCCGCGGTCACTCAGGTACTCGAAGACGCCGGACTGCCAACGTTGCAGGTCCTGGGCCATCACGTCACCGATACGGAGCCGGAGCTCGCCGCCGCAGACAGGGTCTTCCGTGTGATGCGTGGGATCGGCTTCGCCCATAACTACGCCCACCTCCTCGACAGCCACCGCGAAGAGCTGGGTGCCGAGCTCATCGCAAACACCGAGGCAGGCATGCAGTTAGGCCTCGACGACTATCTTGAGGCCCGCGATCAGCGCACGCGGATCTATGGCCGGATGGCCGCGCTCTTTGAACGTATCGATGTGCTTGCGGCACCCGTCGTCACTGTGCTGCCGTTCCCCGCGGAGCAGCGGTGGCCCAGTGAGATCAATGGCGTGCCCCAGCAGGACTACCTCGAGTGGATGCGGGCCAGCTGGCGGATCACGGTCACCGGGTTTACCGCGATCAGCGTGCCGTGCGGGTTCAGCCCGGAAGGGCTGCCCGTCGGAATCCAACTCATCGCCCCACCGCGGCACGAAGCCCGGCTCCTCGCATTGGCCGCACAATTCGAACGCGCGCGCCCAGCCTGGCGCGAGACTCCCCGGATTTTGACGTCACCCACCCCCACACTCTCCCCCCTCGAAGAAACGGAGGCGCTTCGATGAACACCCCTGCTGGCGCGACCCTGTCTGTCCACCAACTCACCAAGGAGTTCACCACCCCCGAGGGGACGAACTTCGTGGCCCTCGACGGGGTCAACCTCGACATCCGGCCCGGCGAATTCTTTGTGCTGCTCGGGCCATCCGGTTGCGGCAAAACCACACTGCTCCGATCCATCGCGGGGCTTGAGCAGCCCACCGAGGGCGAAATCTGGCTTGGTGAGAACCGCATCGATCAGCTTCCGCCCTACCGTCGGCGCGTCAACACGGTGTTCCAGGCGTATGCCCTCTTCCCCCATCTCACCGTGCGCGAGAACATCGCTTTCGGCCTCGAGATGGAGGGGAAGAAAGCGAAGTCGCCAGAAGTTGTGGCGCGTGTGGATGAGATGCTCTCCCTCGTCGGGCTGAGCGAGCACGGTTCCCGCAAGCCATCCCAGCTGTCGGGCGGCCAACAGCAGCGCGTGGCACTCGCCCGCGCACTCGCAAAGCAGCCCGATGTGCTGCTGCTCGACGAACCCCTTTCTGCGCTGGATCTGAAGCTCCGACGCGAGATGCAGACCGAGCTCAAGCGCATCCAGATCGAGTCCGGCATCACCTTCGTGTTTGTCACCCACGACCAGGAAGAGGCCATGAGCATGGGCGACCGAATCGCGGTGTTCAACCGCGGCGCGATCGCGCAGCTTGGCGAGCCCCGAGAACTGTACGCGGAACCCGCGAATCGATTCGTGGCCGAATTTATCGGGGAGATGAACTTCGTCGAGGTGTCCCCCACGGCTGAAGGGCTGCGCACCGCGGCCGGAGCGATTCTCCCGGAGCAGTCGCTCACCGCCCCGCTCACGGGTGCCGAGCCGGTGACCGTCGGGATCCGGCCGGAGCATCTCCGGGTCGCCGCAGGCGGGCCGCTCGCGGGCGAAATCGTGGCGTCCCAATACATCGGCACGGATCTCCGGCTTGGGGTTCGGGTCGGCGGTGCCGCAGACATCTGGGCGCGCGTCGACGCAAACTACGCCGGGCCGAGCCGGATCGGGGATCAGGTCGCTCTGGAGGTTCTTCCGGGAACCGCACGGGTGGTGCGGGCATGAGCGCGCCGACGCACCACACGGTGCCGGTCGACCTCAAGACCGCCGAGCAGTTCCGCAAGACCCAGTGGCGCCGCCCGGGCAGTGGGTCCACGGCGCTCGCGTGGCCGGGGCTCATCCTGGGGATCGTGTTCGTCGCGATCCCCGTGCTGCTCGTGATCGGTTACTCGTTCATGAGTAAGGCCCCCGGCGGCGTCGGAGTTGCCGGGCCGATCTCCTTCGATAGTTGGAGCAAGCTGCTTTTCGAGGAGGATTTCGCGGGGAACCGGAGCTTCAACCCCCAGTACCTCACGATCTTGTGGCGCTCCGTCTGGATGGCCGCGCTCACCACTGTGCTTGCGATGCTGCTCGCAATTCCCACCGCCGTGTGGATCGCGACGCGGCCCGCACGCATGCGGAATGCACTGGTACTCGCGGTCACCATTCCGTTCTGGACCAACACACTGATCCGGACCTACGCCTGGATGATCCTGCTGAATGATCAGGGCCTCATCAACAACGGCATCTCGGCGCTCGGGCTCACCCCGTTGCCACTGTTCCCCAGTCCCTTCGCCACCGTCGTCGGCCTGGTCTACGTGTTCGTTCCGTTCATGATCCTGCCCATTTACACAAGCGCAGCGAAGTTCGACTTCCGTCTTGCCGAGGCCGCCTATGACCTCGGGGCCACCCGGTGGCGCGTGATCACCCGCGTACTGATTCCGAGCCTTCGATCGGGAATGCTCGCGGGCAGCCTGCTCGTGTTCGTGCCCGCGCTCGGCGCCTTCATTCAGCCCATGCTGCTCGGAGGCGCGAAGCTCGACCTGATCGGCACCGTGATCCAACGGCAGTTCAAGGACTCAATGAACTGGCCCTTCGGCGCGGCGATATCCGTCGCCCTCCTGCTTCTCACACTGATCGCACTCCTGGGATTCGCGTTCGCTGCGAAACGGCTCTCGGCCCAGGGCGAGAAAGCGAGCCTGCTATGAAACAGCGCGCGTTCAAGGCGCTCAACGCCTTCCCCGGGTTTGCCGGGATCGGAATCGCCCTGCTGCTCTTCCTGTATCTCCCCCTCATTGTCGTGATCGGGTATTCCTTCAACGCCAACAACATCGTGATGGTGTGGGACGGCTTCAGCCTCGACTGGTACACGCGGGTATTCGAGTCCGAGCCGATCCGGCGCGCGTTCATGAACTCGCTCCTGATCGCCGTGTGGTCCACAGTGCTCGTGCTCATCCTCGCGATTCTCGCCGCGGTGGGGCTTGTGGGCATGAAACGACGAGGTGCCGCGTTTGTGAACGGCCTGCTCTCTGCGCCGTTGATCCTGCCCGAGATCGTGCTCGCGATCGCGATCCTCAGCCTGTTCGCTTTCGTGAAAGTTCCGCTCGGGATCCCCGCCATGATCGTGGGCCACGCGGTTGTCGGTCTACCCTTCGCGCTGATGACGATCCGGTCGCGGCTCTCGGAGGCTGACTGGAGTCAGTTCGAAGCCGCGGCGGATCTCGGCGCGAATGAGCGCCAGATCTTCCGTCGCATCACACTGCCCATGCTGACACCCGCAATCATTTCTGGCGGCATGCTCAGCTTCATCGTGTCGATGGACAACTTCATCATGTCCTTCTTCACTGCCGGTCCCGGCTCAACTACTCTTCCGCTCTACATCTGGGGGTCTCTCCGAGTGGGCCTCACTCCGGAGATCAACGCACTCTCGACAATGATCCTGGCCGTCTCGGTACTGGTCCTGATCCTGTCGCAAGTGGTCACCCGAAAGAAAGGCTGAACCATGAATTCTGTGAAAACCGGGGCCTCGCTGCGCACCACCCTGACGGCAGCCGCCGGGGTCGCGCTCCTCCTCGGGACGAGCGCCTGCAGCGCTTCCTCGGCACCCGCGGATTCCCCATCGGATACGGCCGGAGCTTTCCCGGAGTCCGGATCGGGCGAACTGAACTACTTCAACTTCACCAATCTGATCGATCCCGAGGTGCTTGAGAAGTTCACCGAAGACACCGGCATCACGGTCAACGTCGACACGTTCTCGTCTGCCGAGGAGATGGTCGCGAAGGTAAAAACAGGCTCGGCGACGTACGACGTCATCACCTTGACCGACTTCGTCTCAGAAGACTTAATCGCGAGCGGTGAAGTCATGCAGATCGACGCGACCGCCTGGCCCAACGGCGGGAACATCGAAGACGACGCCCTCGATCCCTACTACGACGAGGGCCGCAAATACACAATCCCGTTTAGCGAGGTGTACAACGGCATCGGCGTGAATACCGCCGAGGTCACCGAACCTGTCACGAGCTGGGCCGACTTCTTCGCTGCCCCTGCCTCCGCCCGCGGCAGCATCGGTATGCACGACGATCAGACCTTCATTATCGATGGAGCACTCCTCGCGACCGGTGGCGAGCCCTGCACGAGCGATGGGGAGGCATACCAACGCGCCTATGACCTGCTCGAATCTTTTAAACCCAACATCAAGATCATCAGCTCCGACGGCACCATCGACCGCCTCGCGGGCGAAGAGACCACGCTGTCGACAATGTGGAACGGATCGTTCACCCGTGCTCAGGCGCAGAACCCCGACCTTGCGTACGTGTTCCCGACCGAGGGCTACCTCTCCGGTGGGAACAGCCTCGCGATCTTGGAAAACGCGCAGAACCCCGACAACGCAAAGATCTTCCTGAACTGGATGCTCGACCCCGCCAACGCGGCACTGAACGCGAACTGGATCAAGTACTACGTGCCGCTCAAAGGCATCGAAGCCGAACTCGACAAGCTCGATGCCGAGGGGGCTGCCGTCATCGTTCCTACAGCCGAGGAGAAAGCTCGCGGCACGGTCCAGGTCCCCTGCTCCGCCGACGTCAAGGAGCAGTACGACAAGCTCTGGACGATGTTCAAGGGCTAACCGCTCGGCGTACTGGGGCCGCAGGGCCCCAGCACGCAACTCCCGTCTTCTCTCACAGTCTGACCCGCAGTATTCCCTCCCTCATGTTTGTCGCACGAAAGGTTTCTCATGTTGTTCTCACACACTCGCGCACCGTTGCGCGTCACCCTCACCGCAGCAGCTGGCATCGCCCTCCTCGTGGGAGCAAGCGCCTGCAGCGCGTCCACGCCCACGGACAGTTCCGGCACATCCACGGACGCCGCCGCGTTTCCCGAGTCCGGATCGGGCGAATTGAACCTCTTCAACTTCACGAACTACATCAACCCTGATGCGCTCACGAAGTTCACCGAGGACACGGGCATCACGGTCAACGTGGACACATTCTCGTCCGCCGAGGAGATGGTCGCAAAGGTGAAGACCGGATCCGCTACGTATGACGTGGTATCGGTGTCCGACTACGTGACCGAGGACCTCATTGCCAGCGGCCAGTTGCTTGAGATTGACGCCACCTCGTTCCCCAATGGGGGCAACATTGCAGAGGCCTTCGTGAATTCCTACTTCGACGAGGGACGCAAGTACACCACCCCGTACGCGGTGGTATACCAGGGGATCGGAGTCAACACTGACGCCGTGTCCGCCCCCGTCACGTCCTGGAAAGACTACTTCTCAGTGCCCGCGGGGTCCGAGGGCAAGATCAATCTGCATGACAGCCAGACCATGGTGATTGACGCGGCGCTGATGGCGACCGGGTCCGAGGCGTGCACCAGCGACGGCGAGGCCTACCAGAAGGCCTTTGACCTGCTCGAACAGTTTAAGCCGGACATCAAAATCATCAGTTCGGACGGCACGATCGACCGTCTCGCGGGCGGTGAGACTGTGCTCTCGACAATGTGGAACGGCTCGTTCGCCCGCGCCCAGGCGCAGAACCCGGCGCTCGAGTATGTGTTCCCCGAAGAGGGATTCATGATGGGTGCCGACAATCTCGCGATCCTCACGAACGCGAAGAACCCGGACAACGCCAAGATCTTCATGAACTGGCTCTTGGAACCAGAGAACGCGGCGCTGAACGCGGACTTCATCAAATACACCTCCCCGATCACCGGCATCGAGGAGTTCCTGGCCGAACCGGGCGAGGGTGACGCCGCCGTCGTCATTGCCGACGCAGCCACGATGGAGCGCGCGCACGACCAGAAGCCGTGCTCCGCCGAGGTCAAAGAACAGTACGACAAGCTCTGGACGATGTTCAAGGGCTAGAGCGTTCGAGGTGGCGGCGGCCCGAGCGCGCCTCGGCGCCACCGCCGCCACGGAGGGGCCGCCCGCCCCCTCCCGACACTGTCACTTTCGATGAGAGGATTCACCATGTCAGAGGGTTCGTTGGATGGTGTGGTCGTGATCGATCTCAGCCGAGCACTCGCAGGCCCGCACGCCGCGCAAATGCTCGGCGACCTCGGTGCTCGCGTCATCAAGATCGAGTCTCCCGGCAGCGGCGACGACACCCGCTCCTGGGGTCCCCCCTTCGTTACCGGAGCCGACGGCCACCCCTACTCCACCTATTTCTTGTCCTGCAACCGCAACAAAGAATCCATCGCACTGGATCTCAAAAGCCCGGACGGACAAGACACGCTCCGCCGGTTGATCGCCCGCGCCGACGTGGTGATCGAGAACTTCCGCACCGGAGTGATGGACCGCCTGGGCTTCAGCACCACGACGCTCGCATCGCTCAACCCTGGCCTCGTGCAGCTCTCCATCACCGGCTTCGGACACGACGGCCCCGAAAAGGATCGCGCCGGCTACGACCAGATCGTGCAGGGCGAAGCCGGGCTCATGTCACTCACTGGCCCCAGCCCCGAGAACCCTCAGCGCGTCGGCACCCCCATCGCAGATCTCCTCGGCGGTATTCACGGCGTGGTCGGCGTGCTCGCCGCGCTCGTGGAACGCGCTCGGACCGGGACCGGGCGTGTGGTCCGCACCTCGCTGCTGTCCTCGATCGTGGGCGTGCACGCCTTCCAAGGCACCCGGACCACCGTCGCGGGTCAGACCCCGCACGCGCAGGGCAACCATCACCCCTCAATCGCCCCATATGGGCTCTTCCCCTGCCGCGACGGGCAGGTGCAAATCAGCGTCGGCAGCGAACGCCTCTGGGCGGCACTGTGCGCCGAGTTCGGCCTCGACCCCGACACCGAGGGACTTGCCACCAACCCCGAACGAGTGGCGAACCATGCCCGCACCCTCGCGTTTGTCACTGCTGCCTTCGCAGACCACGACGCAGCCCCGCTCCTCGCCCGGCTTCGCGCCGCCGGAATCCCCGCCGGGAAAGTGCGCACCCTTCCCGAGGTGTACGCCTGGGATCAGGTCCAGTCCCAGGGGCTGCTCGTCGATGTCGACCATGCAGAGCTCGGCACGATCACTCTCCCTGGACCATCGATCCGGTTTTTCGACATTGATGACACCCACGAAACCGAGCGCTCCCGCACCAGCCACACCGCCCCACCCACCCTGAACCAACACGAGGCCCAGATCCGGGCCTGGCTCGAGGACTGACCACAATGACTACGCCCCCCACTCCAGCACAGCCTGCTCGCCGTCCGCGGCTGTCTGCTCACGAGCTCATCGACATCACTGCCGACCCGGGCAGCTACCTCAGCTGGGACACCGCGCCCGTGGAGCCGGATCTCGGCCCCGCCTATGCGGCAGAACTCGCCGCGGCCGCAGCACAGTCAGGGGTCGACGAGTCCCTCATCACCGGCGAGGCGCGCCTCGACGGGCGCCGCGTGGTATTGATCGCGAGCGAGTTCCGCTTCCTCGCCGGATCGGTCGGAGTCGCTTCCGCCGAGCGGTTTGTGCTCGCGATGGAACGTGCCACCGCCGAGCGACTCCCCGTGCTCGCCGCCGTCGCCTCGGGCGGCACCCGAATGCAGGAGGGGACGGTTGCGTTCGTGGCGATGGTGAAGATCGCCGCCGCGGTTGCCGCGCACCACGCTGAAGGACTGCCCTACCTCACGTATCTCCGTCACCCCTCGACCGGGGGCGCGCTCGCCTCGTTCGGATCGCTCGGCCAGGTCACGGTCGCGGAGCCCGACGCGCTCGTCGGCTTCCTCGGGCCGCGCGTGTACGAGGCACTGTACGGAGAACCGTTCCCCGCCGGGGTGCAATCCGCGGAAAACCTCGCGCAGCACGGCATTATTGACGGCGTCCTCCCGCCGGCAGAACTCCGCGAGGTGATCGTCCGCACCCTCCGGCTCTTGGAACGCCCCACCCACGCAGAACTTGTCGCCCGCGCTGGCAACCCCGGCACCGCGAGCACGGCCCCTCCGGGATCGACCGCCACCTGGCACTCCATCACCCGCACCCGCGACCGCGCACGTCCCGGACTCCGCGAGCTCCTCCGCCACGCCGCAACCGACGTAGTCCCGCTCTCCGGCACTGGCCAGGGCGAGCGTGATCCCGGGCTCTCCCTCTGTCTCGCCAGGTTCGGCGGCATCCCGTGCGTCGTGGTGGGCCAGGACCGCCGGGCCCAACGCTCGCACGCTCCCCTCGGCCCCGGAGCGCTCCGCGCGGCACGCCGCGCAATGCACCTCGCAGAGGAACTGCAGCTCCCACTTGTCACAGTCATCGACACTCCCGGTGCCGCGCTCTCACAAACCGCCGAGGAAGGCGGACTCGCCTCCGAGATCGCCCACTGCCTTGCCGACCTTGTCACCCATCACAGCCCCACGCTGTCGGTTCTGCTGGGAGAGGGCACCGGCGGCGGCGCGCTCGCGCTCCTCCCCGCCGACCGCACTCTCGCAGCGGAGCACGCCTGGCTTTCCCCGCTCCCACCCGAAGGGGCGTCCGCGATCGTCTACCGAGACACCAGCCATGCCCCGGAACTCGCCGAGCAACAGGGCGTCGCCTCCGCGAACCTCCGCGACCACGGAATCGTGGACCGCGTCATCGCCGAGTTTCCCGACGCCGCTGCCGAACCCCGAACGTTTTGCGCCCGCGCTGGCGACGCGATCGCTCAGGAGCTCGCCGCTCTCAGCATCCAACGCCCGGAGTACCGCCGCATCCTGCGGCACGAACGCTACCGGCACCTCGGGCTGGCCCCCCGCACGCCTCCCGCGGACGTCGAGAGGTGAGCCGGCCCCGGTCAGAACTCCGGCAGCTCTGTCAGCGTCGCAGCCCCGGCAGCGCTGCCACGAGCGCGCACGTACTTGGGTGAGGCCTGCACCACGTCAACGGATGACCTTGCGGCACCGTCACCAACAAACGCAGCACCCTTCTGGGATTCAAGCCACACGATGAGTGCGTGCTTGCCCATCTCACCTGAGGCGTTCGAGGCGGTATCGCGCCACTGCACCTGACTGATTGTTTGCTCGCTCTTCGGGGTGCTCCCGTAACGGACATGGGTGATTTCGATACTCATCACAGATACTCTCGTCTCGGCTACGTGCCCGGATCCGGGCGTCGTGATGAGTATCCCCGGGACCACCGACAAACTCGGCGAAACCAGCTGAGTTAGGCTCAATACCCGGCGAGTCGCGCCATTCGACGACTCTGCGATCCCCGGAGGTATCGATGCCCACTGCGAACGAAATGCTGAGCGAGGCAGACTTCGCGACCCTGATCCGTATCGTGACAGAGTCGACGGTGGTGAAGGCCGCACCCGAGATGCTGCGCACGCAGGGCACGCTTGCGCCCCTCGGGATCCACGGCAGGATCGACGCTATCGCGAACGCGCTCCTCGCTGACGCCGGCGCACGCTTCGACGATCTGTGCGCAGCGCTGCTCGTCGTACCCGAGTTCACGGGGTGGGCGACGCTCGCGGTGAGTGAGGCCGCGGCTCGGCGCAGCGACGGCGATCTGGATTTGGCGCTGGACCAGGTACGCCAGCTCACCCCGCTCATGACGAGCGAGTTTGCTGCCCGGACAATTCTGCTCAATCACCGCGACGCCGCGCTCCCGACAATCGTGGGATGGGCACACGACCCGGACGAGCATGTACGGCGGCTCGCTTCGGAATGCACGCGCCCACGTCTCCCGTGGGGCGCTCGCATGGATGAATTTGCCGCCGATGATGCGCCCACTCGACAGATGCTTGATCACCTCCATGACGACGAATCCGCGTACGTGCGCCGGTCAGTGGCAAACCATGTCAACGATGTGAGTCGTTTGAACCCGGAGCGCGCGATCGCCCAGACACGCTCCTGGGATGTTAGCCCTGCCGCTGCCCAGAGCGTTCGGCACGCACTCCGCACGCTGATCAAGCAGGGCCACCCCGACGCTTTGCGCTTGATCGGTGTCGACAGCGAGCGACGAATCTCGGTGACCGGACCTCTCGTGCAGCGCACCGCAATCGCGCTGGGGGAATCGCTCACCTTTGACTTTGAAATCCGCAACGATGAACCGGACACCACACGTGTGGTGGTCGACTACATCGTTCACTTTGCCAAGGCAAATGGGAGCACGCTGCCGAAAACGTTCAAACTTGCGGCGCGGACCCTTGCCCCTGGGGAGCGCTGGCATTGCACGCGCACCCATCCGATCGTTCCCATCAGCACCCGGAGGTACTACACCGGGCCGCACCAGATCCAGCTCCAGGTGAACGGACGGCTCGGAGACCTCACGGAGTTCACCCTCACTGTGTAAGCGGAGACATGCTCGGACTTGGCTCCGCTCGATCACCACCCAACGAATATCACCTCTGCACGGGTTCGATCGCCCCGAGCCGCGGAGGGACCCGAGCCCACCGCGTGCGCTGCTCGTAGGCGTAGGCGGCACGCAGGAGAAGCGCATCCCCTCCGTGCGGGGCGACCAACTGCACGCCGACCGGCAGCCCCGATCGGGAGAACCCTGCGGGGAGGGAGAGTGCGGGAACGCCCATCGCCGAGACGACACACACGGATCGCATCCAATCGAGGTAGTCTCCCATCGTCTGATCCGCCACCCGGGTGGGCCAGTTCTCCTCCGCCGGGAACGGGAGCGTCTGCGCGGTCGGCGTCAGCCACAGGTCAAAGCGTTCGAAGTACTCCCTGGTGCGTGCTTCGAGCCGAGTCCGGGCACGTGTGAGCTCGTGAATCTCTGCCCGCGTTTGACTGGTCCCCAGGGCGACGTTCTCCCGCACCTCGGGTTTCACCTGATCCGGGTGTGCACGAACCAGCTCCCCCCACCCGAATTCGTAGTCGAACGCCCGCGTCTGGCGGAAGACCGCATCCGCTTCCGACAGATCCGGAGCAGCCTCTTCCACTACCGCCCCAGCCTCCGCGAACACCGCGAGCGCCTGTCGTGCAACCCGCACCACTTCCGGCTCGACCGGGATCCCGAGCCCGAGATCGGGGGCCCACCCGATCCGCAGCCCCGCCACACCACCAGCGAGTCCGACACGGAAGTCGCGGCCTGACTCCGGAATGGAGGTCGGCACGCGTGGGTCCGGCCCGGAGAGCACCGTCATCATGAGGGCCAGATCCGTGACCTCGCGCGCCAGTGGTCCAGTGCGGCCTAGCCACATCCACGAATTCGCCCCGGGACTCGGAATCCGCCCTAGCGAGGGTCGGAGCCCCAGGAGATTACAGAACGCGGCGGGGATCCGGAGCGAGCCGCCCATGTCGGATCCGTCGCCAACAGCCTGAATCCCCGCTGCGATGGCCGCTGCGGCACCGCCGCTCGAGCCACCCGCGCTGCGCGAGGGGTCGTAAGGGTTGACCGTCGTTCCGAACAGCGAGTTGTAGGTGTGCGCGCCGGCTGCGAACTCGGGGACATTGCTTTTTCCCGTGAGTACCGCCCCGGCCGCACGCATCCGCCCCACAATCAGACTGTCCTCGGCGGGGACGACGTCTTGCAGTAGGGGCGAGCCCCAAGTGTTCGGCATCCCCGCGGTCTCGTTTGTGTCCTTGTTTGTGAGCGGAATCCCGTGCAGTAGCCCGAGTTCGCCGCCGGCGGCCTGTCGCTCGTCGGCTGCGAGCGCCTGCGCCCACGCAGAATCGCGGTCTTGAAAGATCACGGCGTTGAGCGTGGGGTTCACCTCGTCGATCCGATTCCAGTGCGCTTCGAGCGCCTCGCGTGCTGAGAGTTCACCCGCTCGGATCATGCGGGTCAATTCGGTTGCGGAGAGCCAGTTCAGTTCGACGGTCACGGTGCTCCTGGGTTTCTACGCGGTGGCCGGTGCCGCAGGGATGGCACCGGCACGGATCAATTCAAAAATCTCGGTGCGCAGCTCGGTGAATTCCGGTAGCGCGCGCGTCGTGATTTGGTCGCGCGGTGTGGGCAATGTCACGTCGATGCTGCGGGTGACCACCGCCGGTCTGTGCCCCAACACCACGACCCGATCAGATAGGTAGACGGCCTCGTCAATATCGTGGGTCACGAGCACAATCGTCATCCCGAATTCGTCCCGGATCTTTAGACACAGATCTTCGAGTTCGAATCGGGTCTGTGCGTCCACTGAGGCGAACGGTTCGTCCATCACGAGCACTTCGGGTCGGTACGCGAGGGCACGCGCGATCGCGACACGCTGCTGCATGCCCCCGGACAGCTGCCAGGGGAACCGATCGGCGGCCTGACTCAGGCCCACTGAGGCCAGCGCTGTGCGGACTCGCGTGTCTGCCTCAATCGCGGGAAGCCGCAGGTGGTGCAGCGGTAGGCGAACGTTCTTCTCGACGGTGAGCCAGGGCATCAGCGACCGCGTGTACTCCTGGAATACAAGCGCCATCTCTTCCGGTGGCCCTTCGATTGGCTTCCCGTGGATCTCCGCGGTCCCAGAGGTGATGCTCTGCAGGCCGGTCAAACACTTCAGCAGGGTGGTCTTTCCAATCCCAGAGGGGCCGACGATCGCGACGATCTCTCCGGCGTCGACGGAAAACGTGAGATCGGCGATGATCTGCACGTTGGATCCGGCAACGCTGTACGACTTTGACAGTTGCTCGACGACGAGCTGGGGGTGGGACATGGTGTTCTCCGATTTCACTACGGTCAGCGTGCAGAGGGGTGGTCGGCGGCCGCGCTAGTCCGCGGCGGCGGCTTTCTGGGAGCCGAGGTACCAGGCGAGGGCGCGCCGCCGCACAAGGGTGAAGCAGAGATTTGCAAGGAATCCGAGGATGCCGAGTAGCAGAATCCCGGCCCACATGCCGCGCACATCGAAGCTCTTTTGTGCAAGGAGTGTCAGCGCGCCGATCCCGCGCGCCGCCCCGAGCATCTCGCTCGTGATCATCACGATGAACGCCACTTGCAGGCTCACCAGCGCTCCGGCGAAGATCTGCGGTGAGGCCGCAGGCAAGTACACTCGGCACAGTCGCTCCCACGGGGTGAGCCGGTACACGCGTGCCGTTTCGAGGAGGAGCGGTTCGGTGCCGCGCACACCGTCGATCGTCGAAATCAAGATCGGGAACAGCGAGGCCAACGCAATCGCGAAGATCCGGACCTCGTTTCCGAACCCCATCGTGGCAACGAAGATGGGGAGCAACGCGACGGCGGGAATTGAACGCACGAACTGCACGATCGGATCGAGGATCCAAAACAGCGGCTGGATGAGGCCCAGCATGACTCCCAGGACGATCCCCACAAGACACGCGATCAGGTAGGCGGCGAGGAAGTTGCCGACGCTCGGGAGCACATCGCTCACGAACTTGTCGAACAGCCACAGCTGCTGGAACTCGCTGACGATGTCGCGCAGCGGGGGAAAGTACGGATTCGTCGATCCGAGTGATCCGAACCACCAGACAACAAGCAGGACGCTCGGGACGCCGATTTCAAGTGCCAAGAGAAGCGGGCGCTGGCTCCGCGCCTGCTTAACCCGAGCCTGGGTCCGAATCACAGTGGTTGAGGGGGCGAGCTCGCTGCGTGCCATCTCAGCTCTCCTTTCGGTACGAACTGTGCCAGTGCAACAGCCGGCGCTCGCCTCGGGCGGACACTGCCTGAACCAGCAGCCCCATTACGCCAAGCACCAGCACATAGGCAAAGATGTCTTCGTTACGCCCGGCGATCTGGGCGACAGTGAGGGAATTGCCGAGGCCGGGGGCCCCGCCCAGCATTCCCGCGACCACCGCCATGATCAGGGTGACCGGGGCCGCGACGCGCATCGCAGTCCCAATGTACGGTGAGGCCCCGGGAAGGATGACGCGCGCCAGTATTTCGCCACGCTGTAGCCCGAACGAGCGCGCCGTATTGATCATGACCGGGTCCACCGATTCCACACCGGCGGCTGTTTGCGCGGCGATCGGGAGCATCACACCAAAGATCACCAGAAACACCCCCATCTCTGCGGTGGGCCCGAGGACCAGCATGGCGAGCGGCAGAATCACGATCGCAGGAATGGGCCGGAGGAATTCGAGGATGACTCGAGTGGCGGCGTGTGCCACCCGAGACGTGCCTACGAGGACGCCGAGGGCAATACCCACGACCGCTGCGAGAATCCACCCCAGCAGGGCGATCCCGAGAGTGGTTCCGGCCTCTGCCCAGAACGACCCTTGGCTGAGGAGCATTCCGAGTGCCTGTGCCACAACCGGGACACCCGGCAGGGCGGATGCCGAGTCGATCTGCACGGCTCCCCACTGCCAGGCGGCGAGCAGGAGGACGATTCCGAGTACCCCGAGCAGCGCCGGGACGAGCACGCGTGTTCTCCCGCGCGCGACCTCTTGAGTGGGTGCCGACATGGCCATTCCTCTCCAGTTGCAGCGAACTAGTTGGCGGACGCGGTCAGCACCTCAGAGACGTCGATTGGGGCGTCAAAGAATCCGATGTCGACAAGCTTCTGGTCAACCTCCGCGAGCTGCTCCGGGTCGATCTCGCTGGGCCAGTAAGACTGGGGCATCTCGGCCGGCGTCAGCTTGAGCCCGGCGCGGTCGATCACGTGCTGTTTCGCTTTGTCCAGGTTGTCGCTCGCCCAGCCGGCCGACTTCGCGATCCCGCGCTGGAACGCCGCGACCGCCTCGGGGTTGTCTGTGGCCCAGGACGTTGAGGCAGCCCATCCGGTCGTGGCCGAACCGCGCGGAAAGAACTCCACACTCGGGTTCATTACCCGTGCCATGCCCGCAGCATCAGCCTCGAGTGAGAACGGGCTGACGAGGAAGGCCGCATCGATCTGATCGCTCTTGAGTGCCTCGAGTGCGGGAACGAAGCCCAAATTCATCCACTCGATATCGTCCGTTTCAACACCCGCCTCGTGTAGGACCGAAGTGATGGTACCGTCCGGCTGCCCTTTCAGCTCGGGAACCGCGATCTTCGCGCCGGCGAGGCCCTGGAGATCAGTGATGCCGCTGCCCGGACTCGTGTACACCCCCACAGAGGTGAAGTCGCGCTGCTCCTCCCGGCTCGCGTCTTGGGCGTCGGGGTTGATCCCGTCGGAAGCCGCGATCAGGGTAATGGGAACATTCTGGCGTGCCATTTGCAGTGCGGAGATCGTGGGTACGAACGCGAGTTCCAGCTTGCCTGCTTGGAGGGCGGCTGTTGCCGCGGCGATATCAGGCAGGTCTACGACCTCGACATTCAGCCCCTCATCTGCGAAGAACCCTTCCTCGATCCCCATGTACAGGGGTTCGGCGGCGATCGAGTTCTGGGCCTGGACCCGGATCGTGACGGGCTTATCGCCCGCGGCGCTCTCCTCCGCGGGTGCGGTGGAGGAACACGCCGCGAGGGTGAGGGCCGCTGCAGCGGCAAGGCCCCCCATGACAAACTTGCGAATCTTCATTGAGTGCAATCCTTCTGTGGGTGGCGGGCGGGGACGTGCACGCGCTGGCCTCCGGAAAACCCATTCGACCGACGCTGGTTGAATCAGCCTCCACAATATGCTCAGGTGACCCATCTCGTGTCTAGCTGTTGAGTTTCTGAAGGAATCAGCAGATAATGTTGCCATGAATGCCATGAAGGTGTTGGATCAGCTGGATCGCCAGATCGTCGCCGCACTCCAGGTCAACGGTCGGGCAGGATGGCGCCGGATCGCATCGGTTCTGGACGTTCCCGAGCGCACGGTGGCAGCGCACGGTGCCGAGCTCCTCCGCACGGGCCAGGTCCGCATCACCGGATTCACGCTGCTCCCGCAGGGCGGCGTCCTCGACAGCGCGATCGCGAGCGTCCGATGCCTGTCGGGAATGAACCGCATGACCGCGACCGCGGCGGCGGCTCGGGCCAACTCGGTATTCACCTATCTCACAACCGGCGACGCGGATTGCGTGTTCGAGCTCATCAACGAACGCTCCCGCTCACTGTCGGTGCTGCTCGACGAGCTTCCCGGCCTCCCGGGGGTCGCCGGAGTCGACACCGCGACGATCCTGCGCCTCTACAAGGGCATTCACCAGTGGCTCCCGGGGATCCTTGACGACGCTCAGGTCCGCGCGCTCACAGATCGAGAACAGCGCTGGGAGCCAACCGGTGCGGTCGAACTCGCCCCGCTCAGCCGCGAGGAGCAGGAGATCGCCCGTTTGCTTGCGCTCGACGGTCGGACCACCATTGAGGAGCTCGCCCGCGCGACCGCGCTCTCGCCGGCGTCAGCGCGCCGCCGGCTCGCGCACCTTCAGGCAAGCGGCCGAATATTCGACCGCGCGGTCATCGAGCCGGCCGCGCTCGGTTTCCCGGTCGAGGCGATCCTACGCATCCGAACCTTCCCGGGACGCACCGAGTCCGTGGCGAAGCGACTGACCCAGGTCCCCGAGGTTCGCTACCTTGCGTTCACCACCGGGCGTCATCAGCTCTTCGTCGACATCGCGTGTGTTGACCACGCCGCGCTCGCGGACTTCCTGATGCGCGCGGACTGGACCGAGGACGCCGTGGAAGTCGACACCTCGATCGTGCTGCAGGCGATGAAACGCAGCGGTCTCCGAATGGATGTGTAACGAGCGCCTCGGCACCCAGTGCCTCACTTCCCCAGCGCGCTCCGCAACACACTCACCGCGGCGCGCACCCCCGTACCGAGCGTTGGTTCCATGACCGGCAGGAAAAACGGTGAGTGATTGACTGGCGGGTTCTCGGTTCCGGCCGGGTAGGCCCCAAACACCCAGTACACGTTGGGGACGCCGGCCCCGGCTGCGAGCCAGCCAAAGTCCTCTGACCCCATCGCCGCGGGAAGTTCTGCCACTTGGCTCTCGCCGAGCTCTCCTCGCAATGCCGTGCGTACACCCTCGGTGGCGGTGGGGTCATTGAACAGCAGGGGGAAGCGGTACATTTCTTCAATTTCGGGGGCCGGTGCGCCGCTGGCCGCGGCCTCGGCGTCAAGAATCCGGGTAATCGCTGCCAGGACCTGGGCGCGGGTCTCGTCCGTGAGTGTGCGGATGTTCAGTGTGAACTCCGCCCGGTCCGGAATGATGTTCTCTTTGAGGCCAGCGTGAAACGTACCGCACGTCAGCACCGCAGGCTGCTGCGGCGCGAGCTCGCGCGACACAATCGTCTGCAGCCGCACCACCATGTGGGCCCCCAGCACGATGGGGTCGATGGCGTCCTGCGGCTGCGAGCCGTGGGATTGGCGTCCACGGACAGTCACCCGCAGTGAGTCCGCCATCGCCATCGCACTGCCCGAGGCGATCCCCACGGTTCCCGCGGGAATCTCGGAGACGACGTGCTGCCCAAAGACGATCTCCGGCACCGGGGCCCGATCCCACAGTCCATCGGCCACCATCGCCGCGGCCCCCTCGGCGGTCTCCTCACCGGGCTGGAAGATCCACACAATCGTGCCGCGCCATTGGGCATGCTCGCGCTGCATGATCCGCGCCGCGGTGAGCGCTGCGGCCACGTGCGTGTCGTGGCCGCAGCCGTGCATCACAGGAACAGCAGTGCCGTCGGGCAGGGTTCCGGTCGCCACTGATCGGTAGTCCGCCGGGGTGTCTTCCTGAATGGGCAGACCATCAGTGTCCGCCCGGAATGCAACTACGGGACCGGCCCCATTGCGCAGGATCGCGACCACACCGGTGCCCCCGCAGCGGAAGTGCTCGATGCCCAGCTCTTCGAGCTTGCCCTCGATGAATGCTGCCGTCTGGTGCTCCTGCATCGAGAGCTCTGGATGCTCGTGGAGGTGCCGATAGCTTGCGTGCAGCTCGGCCTGTTCGGATTCCAGCATGGTCGTGGCAGACACTGAACGCTCCTGGGGTGTCCGGACTGGCGGGATGCCCCGCACCGCACGGCCGCGCCAGTCCGGCCGCGGGGCCGCGACCTCGCTGGCACGGAAACACTCGGTGAATCCAGCCTATCCGGGGCGCTGATCTACACGCCAGGCCCTGACCCCGCGACGCTACTTCTTTTTCCGACCCTGCACGGTCTTGAAGAGCATCTGACCCAGCACAAACGCGAGCAGCAGCGAGAACGCCACGTTGGACCAGAACGGCGGAATATGCGTAGCGATCACCGAGCCCAGCGGTGAGAGCACGCTCGCTGCGATCCCCAAAATTGCGGCAGACCGCAGGTCGACATTGCGGCGCCGCGCGTTGCCGATGGTGCCCGAAATCGAGCCGGGAATCAGCATGATGAGGGAGGTGCCCTTGGCGATCAGATCGCTCGCCCCGAAGAAGAACATCAGGACGGGAACGACGACGACACCGCCACCCACGCCGAGTAGCCCCGAGAGCACGCCCGTGACGAGGCCGGTCACCACAAGCAGGGTGAGGATGAGTGCACTCTTCTCGATCTCCGCGTCACGCTGCGGGACAACAAACCACAGACTCACCACGACTACGGCAAGGAAGCCCATGAACAGCCAGCGCAGGAACCCGGTGGGCACGCGCGAGAGCAGATAACTCCCGATCTGAGCACCCACGATGACGCCAAGCGCGAGCGCGATCGCCGCGACCCAGTCCACATTGCCCTGGATCGCGTAGCCGATGCCGCCCACCACGGCGGCAGGCAGAATCGCCGCCACCGAGGTACCGGCGGCAAGCCGCTGCTGGAACCCGAGGAACATCACGAGCATGGGCACCAGTACAACTCCGCCACCGATCCCGAACACCCCGGAGAGGAGGCCGGTCAGTGCACCGAGGAGGGCAAGAACGAAAATACTGGAGCGGGGAGGGGTCTGAGTCATGGAACGTCGATTCTGCGAGTGCGTGCGTGGAGCGAGACTGGGGCGAGGCGGGCGCCGTGCGGCCCGCCTCGCTCAGCTCGGGGCCTGCACGACCACGGCAGAACCGTCGGAACGGGGGTCGCTTGCGGCTTCGTACCCTGCGGGGGTCACCCGGATGAGATTCGAGTGGCCAAGATCTTCGGTGAGGGGCGGCACCACGGTGACCGGGAATCCGGCGGCCGCGATGGCCCGTTGTGTCTCTGGGGGAACGTCAGCCTCGGCCATGACAGTCGCGGGACCGTCCCCCGGCCACTCCTCGACCATCCACCGGGGCGCGTGGGTCGCCTGCTGCGGTGTCGCACCGGCGAGCGAACGCAGGAGCAGCTGCGCGTGGATCTGTGGTTGAGCGGCCCCGCCCATGGTGGCGGGAACCCAAGCGATCTCGTCGTCGCGCAGGATCAGGACCGGCATCAGCGTGTGCCGGGGACGCTTGCCCGGCCCAAACGCATTCGGAGATACCGGATCAAGTGCGAAGGAGGTTCCCCGGTTCTGAAACAGGATCCCTGTCTCAGGCTCAAGGATGTGCGCACCGAAACTCCAGTACACGGAATTGATGAAGGACACGGCCCAACCGTCATCACTGATCGCAGCGAAGCCCACCGTGTCGCCACTGGCCTTCGCGGCACCAGCGACGGGCCACTCGGGCGCGGGAAGCTTCACGAGTTCTTGTCCCGTTGCGCCGCCGTGCCGCGGGTCGGCAAGGTGGCTGGCGCGCAAAGAGTTTGCGTGGTGGAACGCGAGCGCGAGTTCGCCCGCGCCCGCGCCCAACGGATCCGTGATACCCGTAGCAACGGCTTCCAGTGCGCGAAGCAGCATGAACCCGGATGTATTCGGCGGACCGGTGACTACCCGATGCCCCTCGAACTCGCCCTCGAGCGGCTCGGCCCAGTATCCCTGGTAGTCGCGCGCGTCCTGCTTCGTGATCTGTGAGCCCAGGGCTTGCAGGCCAGCGATCCACAGGTCCGCAGTCTCGCCCTCATAGAACTCGGCAGACCCGCCCGCGGCGATCCTGCGGAGCGTACGGGCGAGCGCTGGCTGGACGAGCGGAGCACCCTCCGAGATCGGTTCCCCTCCCGGGTAGAACACCTCACGAGCGCCCGGATCCTGCTCGAGCGATGCGCGGTCTTCGAGGAGCGCTGCGGCCACGGACTTCGAGTTCGGGAAGCCCTGTTCCGCGTGGCGGATCGCGTCGGTGAAATGCTCCGACCAGGGCCGCGTCGCCCCGAGTTCATGCAGCGAGTTCCAGCCGCAGATCCCACCCGGCACCGTCACCGTGTCGATTCCGCGAAGCGGGAGCGCCTCGCCGTGCTTTTCGCGGAGCGCGTCGAGCGTCTGCCCGGCAGGTGCGGCACCGGTGGCATTGAGAAAGCGAATCTCACCATCGGGGCTCCGCACAAGGGCGACGAGATCACCGCCGAGCGCCACGTTGTTCGGATACACAACGCACAGCGTCGCCGCCGCAGCGAGCGCGGCGTCGATCGCGTTTCCGCCGGCACGCAGCGCCGCGGCACCGGCCTCCGTTGCGAGGTGATGCGACGTCGAAATCGCGCCCCCGGTCACCTTACTGATCACTACCATTCGCCTTTACCCTCACCATCGAGTTGCTGACTGATGCTCGCGCGATCTCGCGACTAATGTCGTACACGTGTGCGCGCGCTTCTTCTTCCGCAAGCGCCCCATCTCCGGCGGCAATCGCCTCGTAGATACGCCGGTGCGCGACGCTTGAGGCCTGCCGCCGAGCCTTAGTCTGGTAGCGGCTAGCCCTGCTCGGCGCGATCTGATTCGCGATCTGCTCGTTGATCAAGGACAGCAAGGGGTTGTGGGTGTACTGCGCAATCGCCTGGTGGAACGCGCGGTCCAACTCGGCGTATCGCTCCTTAGTGACGTCGACTTCCATCGCCTTCACCAACTCTTCGAGTTGGATGACGTCCCGTGGCTGCGCCCGCGCAGCGGTGATTCGCGCGATGGGCGGTTCCACGATTGCGCGCAGTTCCATAATGTCGGTGAGTTCCGATCGCATTGACGAGAAGGCTTCAATGACGTCTTCCGACGCTCGTGATGTTTCACCCGGTGCCAAAATGATCGTGCCTCGACCCGGCCTACGGTCGATGAGCCCCCGGTTTTCGAGCTCGCGCAGCGCCTCACGAACCGATACACGAGACACGCTCAGTAGCTGGGCGAGCTCTCGTTCCGCTGGAAGCTTCTCTCCCGGAGTCAACTCACCCTCGAGAATTAACCGTTCAAGATCGACCGAAAGACGGTCGGGCACGGAGAGTGTTTCTCCCCGGCTCATCGAACCCCAGTCCATAGTGTTCACCCATTCTCAATCTGTTGCCTCGGCTCAACCCGCACCTGCACGCCTGGTTGACGCGGCTAACTTGCCGCTCCAGGACTTTTCCCGAAGTAGGCCTCGTGGAGACGCTCGTCGTCAAGCATCACACGTGCATCGCCACCGCCAGAGAGGGTCCCGGTTTCCATCAGGTACCCGCGGTGTGCAATTGATAGCGCCATCCTGGCGTTCTGTTCAATGAGCAGCACACTCGTTCCCGCGGCATTGATCTCACTAATGATCTCAAACATTTGAGCCACGATCTTCGGCGCGAGGCCCATTGAAGGCTCATCGAGCATCAGCAATCTAGGTTTCCTGATCAGCGCGCGTGAAAGCGCAAGCATCTGCTGTTCGCCGCCCGAAAGCGTTGCCGCCGTTTGATGCTTCCGTTCTTCCAACCTCGGAAACCGCGCGAAAGCATCTGAGATCTCCGACCCGAGGTCCGTAGTTGCACCCCAGTGCGCCACCTGCAGATTCTCAAGTACGCTCATCCGGCCAAAGATGTGCCGCCCTTCTGGGACCAGGGAGAGTCCCCGTTTCACCCGCTGCTCAGCGCGCAGATGTGCGACGGGAGATCCTGCAAGTTCGATATCGCCACGGTGCTTATTCAGTCCGGCAACGGCCCGGAGCAGACTACTTTTCCCAGCCCCGTTTGCACCGACCACCACAACGAGCTCGCCTTCGTCCACGTGCAGGCTGGCGTCCAGCACCGCACGAACCACTCCGTAGCGCACATTCAAGTCACGAACTTCAAGCATCTTCATGCTGCATCACTCCCCAAATAAGCCTCGAGCACGGCTGGGTTCGTACGAATCTGCGCGGGCGTGCCATCCGCGATAATGACTCCGTGATCGAGCACCACGATCCGGTCGGAAACCCCCATGAGCAAGTCCATGTCGTGCTCGATCAAGATGACGTCGATTCCATGCTCCCGGATCCGGGCGATAAGCGTGGAAAGATCACGTGTTTCGCTTTCATTGAGTCCGGCCGCCGGTTCATCGAGCAGAAGCACCTTTGGTCGCGTCATCAGGGCACGGGCAATCTCCACTTTTCGCTGTTGATATGCGTCAAGTGATGATGCCCGCCGATCACGACACTCCCACGCGTCAACGAAAGCGAGCACCTCCTCGGCTTCTTCGACCGTAAAGCGC
Organism: Leucobacter sp. 7(1); assembly: GCF_900163635.1. Classification (GTDB taxonomy): domain Bacteria; phylum Actinomycetota; class Actinomycetes; order Actinomycetales; family Microbacteriaceae; genus Leucobacter. Next base: position 33,922 of record NZ_FUID01000023.1, read on the forward strand.
TCGCTGCGCCGCACAAAGGGGAACGGGGAGAGGAACTTCGGCACGAATCCGGCGAGCCGTGCGTGTCCACCAACCAGGAGGTTTTCGAGAACCGTCATGTCCCAAAAGAGCCTGACCGTCTGGAACGTCCGCGCAATCCCCCGCGTCGACACGGCGCTCGATTCCAACTTCTCGGTCCGTTCGCCGTACAACTCGACGGTGCCGGACGTAGCTCGAGTGACCCCTGATATCGCGTTCAACAGAGTGGATTTTCCGGCACCGTTCGGCCCCATGAGTCCTAGCACTTCTCCGTGCCGCAAATCAAACGTCACCGACTCCAGCGCGGTGAGACCGCCAAACACCTGCTTCATCTCGCGCACTTGCAGTACGGGAGTTCCCGAAGCGACTCCGGTGAGATCCGCTGCCTGGACCAGATCCCCCACGGGAGGAATGCTGCCACCGCGGGCGCGGGTCAGCTCCAAACGTTTGGACACGATCCCTCCTGGTCGCAGGATCATCAGAACCACAACAATCAGAGCGAGGAGCCCTGTGCGAAACTCTGGGTGCGCTTGGATGAGCGGAATGTCCTTTGCCACCGCCTGGAAGAAGATCCAGAGCACCGCCCCGGTAATCGGTCCCCACAGTGTCCCTGCTCCGCCAAGGATCACGAGGCTCAACACGATGAAGTTGTCCTCGAGTGTGAAGCTATCTGGGTTGACGAACTGATTCATGTGCGCGAAGAACACTCCGATCACCCCAGCTGTCGCGGCCCCAACCACGTAGGCCAGAAGCTTGTACCGTCGCGTTCGGATCCCGATCGAGGATGCGACAAGTTCGTCTTCTCGGATGGCAACCCAGGCACGACCAACCGGTGATGCGATGAGCGAGGCCAGCGCGACAACCAAGATCACGACAACCGTCAAGATGATGTAGTAGGTCGTTGTGGGGGCGACCATCCCGCCGTCTACAAAGTTGAGGGGCGGAATATTGCGAATGCCCACCGCCCCACCAGTGAATTCGGTCCAGTTGATTGAGACGATTCGCACGATCTCCCCGAACGCAAGCGTCATGATCGCGAGATAGTCTCCGCGAGCACGCAGTGTGGGGTACCCAATAATGGAGCCCGCTATCCCGGCAAAGACGATAGCGGCGACGATGCTAATGGGCAGTACCCAGGCGAGAGCCGCGGGGTTTTCCGCAAGCATGGGCCCGAATGTACTGACCGTAAAGATTGCCGCCGTATAAGCCCCAACGATAAAGAAAGCGATGAAGCCGAGGTCGAGCAGCCCGGTAAGTCCGACGAGGATGTTCAATCCGGAAGCCAATGCAACATAGACCAGCGCGAGAGCAGCGACTCGGATCCATTTGTCCCCGGGGAGTACCAGAGGTGCCAGCAGGCCGAGGACCAAGAAGACCCCGGGCCAGAGCCAGCGGTGAAGCCCCAACTCTGGCTTGATGACCACAATTGGAGTGGTGTGTGTATTAGACATGGTTTAGACCTTTTGTACCTCTCGTCGGCCGAGCAGGCCCTGCGGGCGAAGCCACAGGATGATCACGAGAATCCCGAACGCAATGACGTCTCGATAGGCGGACCCCTGTGGCACGTATGCCGCAGCGAACTCCTCGCTGATTCCCAGCACCAGTCCCCCAACAAAGGCCCCGGGAATACTGCCGATTCCGCCCAGAACCGCAGCAACAAGTGCTTTGAGCCCGGGGAGAAAGCCCATCGTTGCGGCTGCAAAACCATAGCGTTGCGAGTAGAGCAACCCTGCGATGGCAGCCATTGCTGATCCCAGAACAAATGTCGTTGAGATCACTCGATCAACGCCGATGCCCATGAGCCTCGCCGCGTCCTTGTCTTCGGCGGTCGCCCGAATCGCTCGACCAATTGGGGTGAATCGAATCACTGCCCAAAACGCGAGAGTGACAAGCACAGCGACGGTCAACACCACCACGTCGATTCGCTGCACGCGAGCTCCCAGCACAATGAGCGGTTCACCAAGGTCCGGACGTTGCACCGGAACCTGAGCCGCACCGAACAGGAAGGTCGCGACAGCGCGCAGAAGCATAGACACGGCAATTGCGGTGATCAGCATCGAGAGAATCGGTGCATTTCGCAGTGGCCGATACGCGATTCGCTCGATCAACCATCCGATGAGTGAACCCACGACCACGCCGATCGCGATAGCGAGCCAGGCCGGGAGCGCGGTACTGTCAACGGCGTTGCCCGCGATCATTGTGTGTGTCTGCCCGGCAACGAGCGCTCCGAATGCGCCAAACATGAAGATCTCGCCGAAGGCAAAGTTCACCATTCCGAGTACGCCGTACACGACGCTGAATGCGACGGCGAGGAGGCCGTAGATCCCACCGACCGCGAGTCCATTGATGATTTCCTGCATCACTTGTCTCCGTAGTGAGTAGTAAATGGGGAGTGCCCTAGCGGGTGCCCGGTTGGGTCACCCGCTAGGGAACTATTCAGTAATCACAGCGAACTTGCCGTCTTCGACCCGTTGGAACGTCAGTTCGCCGACTCGGTTGCCCTCGTCATCGAAGCTGATGTTCCCGGAGACTCCAGCAAAGTCCTTGGTACCTCGGATCGCTTCAGCGACCTCGGCTCGATCCGTTGACCCAGCGGACTCAATCGCGTCGGCAACGACATACGTTGCGTCGTAGGCGAGCGCGGCCCAGGAACTCGGTTCTTTGTCGTACTTCTTGCTGAAGCTCGACACAAACCCCGAGGACTCAGCTCGTGGATCGCTTGCAGAGAATGCTGCGTAGACCTCAACGCCTTCCGCGTTCTCGCCCGCGAGGTCGATGAACAGGGGGCTTGCCGCGCCATCGGAGGCAAAGATCGGAAGGTCTGATCCTGCATCACGGATCTGGGTCACGATCTTGCCGGCTTCGGTGTAGAACCCTCCAATGAACACTGCATCGGGGTTGCCCTTGAGCGCCGTATCAACCGTGCTGCCAAAGTTGACGGTCCCGAGTTGGTAGGCCTGTGAGCTTGTAACCTCACCCCCGGCCTCCTCGATTCCTGCGGTGAAAGCGTCCGCGACTCCCTTGCCGTAATCATCCTGCTGGTACAGGACCGCAACCTTCTTCACCCCGCGGTTTTCTGAGACGAATTTGGCCGCTTCAGCACCTTGATATGCGTCGGTGAAAACCGTGCGGAAAAACACGTCGCTTGCCCCGCTGAGTTCGGGCGATGTTACTGCGGACGCGACAACGGGCAGCCCGCACTGCGTGTAGATCGGCAAACCCGACAGTGCGACGCTGGAGAAGCTGAATCCCAGCACGGCTGGCACATTGGCGTCGTCACAGAGTTCCTGTGCAATCACCGGTCCATTCGCGGGCTTCCCCTCGTCGTCGATCACTTCGGTGGAGAGGTCTCGGCCAAGCACTCCGCCGTCGGCATTGATCTCTTCAATGGCAAGGTCGATACCCTCGCGCATTTCCAGACCGTAGCTGGCAAAGTCGCCCGAGAGCGTCGCCGTGTACCCCAGTGGGATCGCGCCTTCTGGGGCTTCGCCGCCTTCGCCGCCGTCTCCGCCACCGGAGGAGCACGCACTCAGTACAAGCAGTGCAGCTCCCGCGGCGAGCGCAAGACCGGCGGTCTTCCTACTTCCCATGATGATCACGTCCGCCGGTGATCGATCAGTCGATCGTCTCGATTGTCATCCAGTTCTCGAAGCAGTGGTTCGCTGCGAGAGAGGTGACGCCGATCGTTGCGCGGCCGCCGAGACCAGCTTCGTCTCCGAAGACATCTCGGAACAGATCCGTCGCTCCCGACGAAACCAGGTTGACATCAACGAAGTCGGGCGCGGAGACGACGAAGTTCAGAGAGTTCACGAGACACTTCACGTTGTCGAGCGATCCCAGAGCAAGTCGCATGGTACCGAGGCAGTTCAGCGCGGTTCGGCGAGCCGCCTGGTAGCCCTCTTCAATCGTCACCTCGGCACCCAGGCGACCTGCGTGAATCGGCTGACCGTTCTTGCCGAGCGCGTCTTCGACGTGCCCTGAGATGAACAAGAGGTTTCCGGTCTTATGGAAAGCCTTCATCGAACCATAGAAGGTTCCGTGGTAGCCGCCCTGCGTGTAGTCGGGGATCTCAAGACCAAGCTCTGCGACACGGGCTTCAAACGAAACAGACACCATTATCTCCTTCATACATCTCTACGTTGAGTGTTGTACATCGGTTCGCTTTAGCCAGTTGGTCTGACCAAATGACCGACTGATGATGATGCTAGCAATCAGGCTCCGCCAAGGGAAGTGTTTTCAAAGCGAAAGATCTTCGCCGGAATATTGTTGGGTCTCAACAACACCGAAGCCCGGACGCAACTGCGTCCGGGCTTCGGTGTTCATGGGCGGCGTTGCCGCGTCTCACGAGTTACTGCGGCAGCAGCCCGAGATCGTCGAGGCCGATTGCGTACCGGTACTCGTAGCCTGCCGCTTCGATCCGCTCGCGCGCGGGAGCCTGACGGTCGACAACCACGGCGACCGCCGCGACAATCGCGCCGACCTTCTCGAGCGCTTCGATCGCCTGCAGCGGGGAACCGCCCGTTGTCGAGGTATCCTCAACCACGATCACGCGCTTACCCTCAAGGTCCGGGCCCTCGACCTGGCGGCCACGGCCGTGGTCTTTCGGAGCCTTCCGCACCACAAACGAGTCGTAGACCTCACCACGGGCTACGCCCTGATGCATGATCGCCGAGGCGATCGGGTCCGCACCCATCGTGAGACCGCCGACGGCGACAACGCCATCCACATCGGCGATCAGGTCGAGCATGACCTGACCGATCAGGGGTGCCGCACGGTGGTCCAGGCTCAGCTTGCGAAGGTCGATGTAGTACGTCGCCTTTTTGCCGCTCGTGAGCGTGAAGTCGCCGTGAAACACGGCCTCGCTGGTGATGAGGTCGATGAGCTGTTCGCGCGCGGTCGTCATGCCCGCAATTCTACCCGTCAGCTCGCGTCAGCCTCGCGAGCGGCCTCGATAGCGGGAGCGTGCAGGCGGAGCAGATCTTCGTAGGTCTCACGGCGGGCCACCACACGGGCGTCACCGTCCGCGACGAACACGATCGCGGGACGCAGGGCACCGTTGTAGTTGTTCGCGAGCGTGTACGAGTACGCACCGGTGGTAGCAAGCACCACGAGGTCCCCCACGCGAGCCGCTGGCAACTCCGCACCGTCAACGAGGAGATCGCCGGATTCGCACTGCCGGCCCACGAGCTGCACGTTTTCCTCCCACGGCTCCGTGACGCGGTTCGCGAGCACAGCTTCAAAGCGCTGGTCCGTGAGCGCCACGTCGAGCATGTCCGCCATGCCGCCGTTCACTGCGACGAAGGTGTCGCCTGTGTGCTTCACGGAGAGCACGTCGTACAGGGTGACACCCGCACGAGCCACGATCGAGCGGCCCGGCTCGATCATGATCCGGGCACCCTCAGGCAGGTGCTCGCGCGCAGCCGCAACGATCGCATCCAGGTACGCATCCACCGAGGGAGCATCGTCAGCATAGGTGTACTTCACGCCGAGGCCACCTCCGACGTCGTAGGTGCGGAAGGTGCCCGCGGTTGAAATTTTCTCCACGGCCTGAGCAAACTGGGCGGTGTTGAGGATCTGTGAACCGATGTGGAGGTGCACGCCCTCGAAGTCCATCAGCGGGTGCGCGTTCATGCGCTCGATCGCCCGCAGCGCCTGGTCCATCGGGAGACCGAACTTCGACTTGTCGCCGCCGGTCGCCTGGGAAGCATGGGTTTCAGCTTCAACTCCGGGAATGACCCGTAGGAGCAGCGCCTGCGGCTTCGTGAGGAGTCGCTCCAAGCGGTCCAACTCATCCTCGTTGTCAACGATGATCGCACCGATGCCAGCCTCCAGCGCCATCTGCAACTCGGCGTCCGACTTCGCATTGCCGTGGAAGTGGAGTTTCGCCGGGTTCACTCCTGCGGCGAGCGCAAGCTGGAGTTCCCCACCGCCCGCGATATCAACGGAAAGGCCTTCCTCGTGGGCAAGTCGATACATGCCCACGATGGGGAGCGACTTCGAGGCGAACAGCACCTCGGAGTTCGGCCAGCGCTCCGCGAGGCCATCAACGAAGCGCCGGATCTGGCGGCGAAGACCTGCCTCATCGAAGATGTGCAGTGGTGTGCCGTATCGGGCGGCGAGCTCCGTGACGGAAACACCACCGATTGTCAACACACCCTGTGCGTCGACTCCGGATTCTTCCGGGAGCACGTCCCACAGCTCGCCCAGTCGGGTTCCCTCGGGTGCGGGCTGCGTTGCGGGGGTGTTCTGGGCCATAGTGCTCTCCTCGATCGTGATGCGTCGCTTCCAGCCTAGGGAACAACCGGCCGTTCTACATTGGAGTTTTCCTATATATTGGACGCATGGAGTCCAAGAATTCTCCAATCTCATCGGGGCTTGCGCCGGTGTCTGACGCGGTCACCCTCGGCGATGTCCTCGCGGCGGTCGGGCACGATACCGTCACCCCGCTCGGGGCCTTCGATCCGGCGCAGCACATCTCAGGATCCGAGTTCTACGACGCTGTTGACGGCTTCCCCGCGGAACCCGGCATGATGCTCCTCGCGCCCTCCGCCGGGCAGCTCTCGGTTGCGGAGCTCGGGGAGCTCACTGCTGCTGCGGGGTACCACGGGGCGAGCGCCCTGGCCCTCAAATGCTCGGACACGGAGGTTCCCTCCCTGGCTGCCCTCGCTGCGGTGAGCGGTGTCCCGATCCTTCGCGTGGCGGATCGGGTGAGCTGGCGGATCTTTGACGCGGCAGTAACTCAGGCATTCGGCGGGCTGGACCAACACGGGGGCGCTCATCGCGACCACCGATCTGAACCGCTCTTTGCACTCGCCAACGAGCTCGCGGCGGCCTTTGGCGGATCCGTTGCCATCGAAGACCTCAGTCGTCGGATCATCGCCTACTCCGCCATCCCGGGGCAGCTCATTGACGGGCTCCGCACGCAGGGAATCCTCACTCGCCGCGTCCCCGACTCCCCGCTCAATGACGACCAGTACCGCACCGTGCTCCGCACCGACGGACCAGTCGTGTACCCGCAGCAGGATGATGATGCGCCACGCGTTGCGATGGGGATCACGGCGGGCACGCTCCCCCTGGGCACGATCTGGATCATCACCGCACAACCGGACTCCACGCTCACTCCCGAGCAGGATGCTCGTGTGCGGGCCGCGGCCACCGTAGCAGCCGGGCACATGCTGGATGATCTGCGAACCCGTCAAGGGAGCCAGCTGCCTCGTGAAGAACGGTTGCGCACGATCCTCGCGGGGACAAACGTCACCGGTTCCGAGTTTGCCGAGCTCGGGCTCCCCGAGGACCGGGGGGCCACCGTACTTGCGTTCGCCGTTGAAGGGGACCGTGGGCCGCTCGCGCTCGCGCAGCTCCGCTCAGCCGTCGCCCGCCACCTGGCGCTTCGGCACCCCGAAACGGTGACCGCGATTCGCGACCGCACCACCTACGCCGTCCTCGCCCGCGACGAGCGGGAGAATCCCTCGTCGCTCATCGTGCCGCTGCTCCCTCTCCTTGACAGGCTGATCGGGCCGGGCACCCGGGTCGCGATCCCCGGCACCGCACACCGTCCGGGCGACGTCGCCGAACTGCGCCAGCTCGCCGAACGGCTCCTCGCGACCGCCGCGCGCGCCGGCGCTGAGCTGACCGAACGCATCGTGACACTCCCGGCGCTGCGCTCCCGGCTGCTGCTGGAACGCGTCGCGAGCGTACTCGATGACGCACCAGAACTCGCCGCCCCCGAGATCCCTCGTCTGTGCGCCGACGAGCCCAGCTACGCTGCCACGGTACTCGCCTGGTGCGAGCACTCCGGCAATGTCGCCCGCACTGCGCGGGAACTCGGCGTACACGAGAACACAGTTCGCCACAGGATCCGTCAGGCCGAAGACGCATTCGCCGTGCCACTACACTCCAGCGACGATCGGCTCACGACGTGGCTGCAGCTCCGGATCGAGTTCGCTGACGGCGTGCCGCACCACAGGAATGCTACGGCCCGCACAGCGTTGTCTCCAGAGGTGCGGCACACAGGAGACCACAACGCGTAGGCTGCACACCAGAACGAAGGGGGACCGGATGAACCAGGTCGCAGAGCTCGCCGCACTATTCAGGGAGGGGCCCGTGGCGGTCCTCACCGGTGCCGGCATCAGCACAGATTCCGGCATCCCGGACTATCGCGGGGCCGGGACGCCGCCGCGCACCCCCATGAGCATCGCGCAGTTCACCGAGGATCCCGCATACCGGCAGCGGTTCTGGGCCGGCGCGCGCGTGGGAGCGGACCCGCTCCACACAATCTCCCCTAATCCGGGGCACCTGGCCCTCGCGCGCCTCGAAGCCGCAGGCCATGTGGACGGCGTGATCACCCAGAACGTCGACGGACTGCACCGCAAAGCGGGATCCCGCACCGTCGTTGAGCTGCACGGCAGTGGCTCCGCGATCCGCTGTGTCGACTGCGCGGCCAGGTGGACGCGCGCCGAAGTGCTGCACTGGTTCGACGTCGCCAACCCCGGCTACGCCGAGGCGCAGGCCGGGGCACCTCTGAATCCCGACGGAGATGCGGAGGTGGGCGATCTCGCGGGTGTTCGTGTGCCGCGGTGCCCCGCCTGCGGGGGCATGCTGCGCCCCGACGTCGTCTATTTCGGCGAAGTGGTGCCGAGCCCCGTTTTCGCGCAGGCCGAAAAACTCGTGAATGAGGCGAGCGCACTCCTGTTCGCGGGGACCTCGCTCGCCGTGAACACCGGTGTGCGCCTGCTGCACCGCGCTGAGCGGCGCGGGATCCCGGTCGCCGTGATCAACCGCGGCCCTACGGCCGCCGATTCCCGGGCAGCCGTGCGCATCGAGGGCGGCACCAGCGAGTACCTCAGCGAACTCGCCGAGCTGCTGGACTAGCCACTCACGTTCCTACAACGCACCGGTGAGCGCCATGACGCCCAGCGTGGTGGCGGCGACGAGGGTGGAGAGAATGCCGCCCAGGATCAACGGGCGTAGGCCGGCGGAGTGGATCGCACGCAGATCCGTTGACATTCCGATCCCAGCAAGCGCGGTCGCTACGAGGAACACGCTGATCTGCGTCAGGATGTCTGCAGAAGCCGGGGCAACCGCCCCCAGACTGGTAAGCGTTGCAACAACGAGGAATCCGATCAAGAACCAGGGCACAAGCTTCAGGACACGGGCGGGGGTCATGCGTTCGGCGGTGCCAGATCGACGCCCCTCCATGACCGCGAGACCGACACTGATCGGGATGATCATGAGCGTCCGGACGAGTTTCACAACGACCGCGAAACCGAGTGCTGAGGCGCTGAACACGCTCGCGGCAGCGACCACCGAACTCGTGTCGTTTACCGCGGTGCCCGCGAACAGTCCGAACGCGTGAGGATTCATCCCGAGCGCGTGCCCCAGTGCTGGGAACAGGAGCACCGCGAGAATGTTGAAGAGGAACACAGTCGAAATGGCGTAGGCGATATCCGCGCTTTTCGCCCGGATGACGGGTGAGATTGCGGCGATCGCCGAGGCTCCGCAGATCCCGGTTCCCACGCCGACAAGTACGCGCAGGTCACGGTCAACGCCGAGGGCCCGGCCGATGATCCATGCACCCAATAGGCACACAGTCAGTGACGAGAGCATGACGGGCAGCGACTCAAGCCCGACGCTGACGATACTCGCGAGCGAAAGCTGCGCGCCGAGCAGCACCACCGCACACTGCAGCACGAACTTACTCGCATAGCTGATTCCCGGAGCCAGCCCCGCGCTCGGCCTCCGCAGCAGGGAGACAAGCACGCCCATCACGACAGCCGGGATCGCCGAACCCACAAGCGGAACGAACCCGCCGATCACGGTTGCGACGGCGGCAATCGCCGCGCAGAGCAGCGTGCCCGGGAGCACCTCGATACCGCGGGCGGCAAGGCGATGGGGCAGGGTGGGCAGGGGTGCGACCTTCATGCTTCCAGTGTGTCGCGTCCCGGCACACTCGCGGAACGGGTACCTCGTGAGGGGATCCAATCTAGGGTTGTATCCTGTGTGCATGCGTTCCCCGGACCTCTCTGACCTCCGCTGCTTCGAGGCGGCGCTGCGACTCGGCAGTCTGTCCGCTGCAGCACGAGAACTCGGCGTCACCCAGCAGGCGGTTTCCGCCAGACTGCGCGGCCTGGAGCGCCTCACGGGCGGCCCGCTTGTACACCGCTCCCCCGCTGGGGTAACCGCTACGCCGGACGGCGACGCGGTCCTCGCCTGGGCACGAGAAGTCCTCGACGCGGCGGCACGCCTCGACGAGGGAATCGCCAGCCTCGCGGGCGGCACCCGGCGAACCCTCCGCATCGGCGCGAGCCAAACCATCGCCGCGCACCGGTTGCCCAGCTGGCTCCTTGAGCTCCGGCGGGCGCAGCTGGATCGGGGCATGGACCCGAGTGACATCGCGTTGCGCACCGCGAACAGCACCGAGGTCGTGGCCGCGGTCCGGGCCGGCGAGCTGGACCTCGGCTTCATCGAGACGCCCGACGCCCCGCCGGGCCTCGGGAGCGCAGTGGTGGGGCAGGATCAGATGGTCGTCGCGATCGCCCCGGAGCACCCCTGGGCGAGCCTCACGTCCGTGCCGCTCGCGGAAATTGCAGCCACGCCACTTGTCACCCGCGAGGCGGGCAGCGGAACCCGCGCGGTCCTCGACACCACAATCGCCGCACACGTGGCGCACCCCGCACACCAGCCCGCACTTGTCCTCGCGACCGAGGCCGCCGTGCGCAGCGCCGTCGCGCAGGGGGTCGCCCCCGCGGTGCTCAGCGAACTCACTGTGCGCGACGACGTGCGGCTCGGGCGCATCGTGGCACGCCCCCTCGGCCCAGAGCCGCTTCTTCGCCCGTTCACTGCGGTGTGGCGCGGTGGGCCGGGCGATCTGAGCGGCACTCGGCGCGAACTCGTGGCCCTTGCTGCCCGCGGCCGGGCGGACTCCTGATCCAGCTACGCCGCAGGTCCCATATGCCCAGGATGCCCAGTTGGCCAGGCACCAGCGCCGTTCTCTTGCGTTCTCAAGCGCTTCTCGATCGAGCAAGTCGTCCGCCCAGAAACGGGTCTGGCTGAAGCGTCGTGAAGCACGGCCCCGCCGAGGAACGTGATCAGCTGCGACTCGGCCCGACCCCCGCAGCGCTCACGGCGAGTGCGGCCGCTCGTTCCCCCATACGAATGGCGCCGTCGATGTGGGTGTACCCCAGTCCCGCGATGTCAGAGCACGCGAAGTGGATGGGCCCCACCGAGGATCGCACCAACTCTGCGTAGCGCGTAATGGCTCCGATGCTGAAGCTCGTGCCGTACGCACCTCGGGTGTACTCCTCATTGATCCAATCACTCTCGTAATAAAACGCGGGCTCCAACGCTTCCGCCCCAAAATACGATGAGATGGATCCTAGGATCGCCTGTCGCCGTTCATTCTCGCCGAGCGCGTACATCGCGTCTGCCTGCCGGTCCGACACAAACCCGACGAGCGTGCCACCCGGATAATCAGGTGCCGTGTTGTCGTAGGTTTCGTGCACGATCTCAGACGGCCCATACGTAGTCCCCGACAACCCCTGCTTTCGCCAAAAGGGCGCGTCATAGAACGCGTGCACTTTGATGACGTTGCCCATGGAGAAATGTTGGAACATCTGCTGCTTCTTCGGGGGAAGCGGGGGCGTGAACTCGATTCGGGAGACCAGATGAGGGCCGAGCGCAACGATGACTTCGCGGGCTCGCACGCTCAACCCGTCGGCTTCGACGCGCACGCTGTCACCGTCAACGGCGACACTTCGCACATCCGTTTCAAGGTGAATCCGTTCAGCACCAATCTCTTGAGCCAGTCGTTCAGGCACGCGATGCATCCCGCCGAGCACACGTTCGTTCAACACTAGGTCCAGATCGGCGAGGTCTCGGAATCCTCCGGCACTCGCGGCCATCACGAGCGCCGCCAGAAGAGAGAAGTGCGCTGCGGGCTTAGTGAGCATGCCACCCGCAACGAAGGGCGAGACGAAATCGATCGCCTCAGCGTTCGGGGTCTGAGATTCCAGCCACCCACCGAATGACACGGCATCAAGTTCTTCCGCCCGGGGGTGGGACCACGGCTCGAGCGGATCAACCTCCTGCGAAAGCTCCTCCAGCGCATCAATCAGGCGCTCAATCTCACCGAGAGTCTCCTCAGCAAGTGGTGGCAGTTCCGTGGCATGGCGTACAAGCTGCCCCTGCCCGTTCACGTAGAGATCGTCTCCTTCTCGGTACCTCGGGTACTTTTCAAGGCCGAGTTCCTCGATCAGATTCAAGAGGCGCTCCTGATCCGGTGCGATCCACTGCCCACCGACCTCAATGAGGAACCCATTGCTGAGATCGGATTTCACCCGCCCGCCCACACGGTCCCGCGCTTCAAGTACCACTACTTCCCGATCAGCTTGCCGCAGACGATACGCGGCGCTCAGCCCGGCGACGCCTGATCCGATCACCACGACATCGGTGTCAATGTGTTTCATGGGGTTGCCTCCGTTGGCTCTGTAGATCGCGCAGATGCGCTGGGCAGAAGTCTGGCTCGCCCACGCCGAAACGCGCCCGGTTTTGCGTGTCTTGTTTATTTTCCGCGTTCTCTACCCAGATCCCTGATGGCAGATATAGCATCAGTCCATCAGGCGACACGTACCCCGCAGGGTCAATGTTCATTAAAGGAGAACTGCTTGTCCATCGAGCCTGCGCGTCGCGGCCGCGGCCGCCCGCGTTCCCCAGTCCTCACGATGCCCCGAATCACCTCCGCGGCCTCCAGGCTCGTGCGAAGCCAGGGGCTCTCTGCGCTGACGATGCGCGCGCTGGCGACCCGACTCGGGGTATCGGTCGGGGCGCTCTACAATCACGTCCCTTCTCGCAGCGCGGTCCTAGCGCTGCTCCAGGAAGAAATCAGCACGCAGCTCAGCCTGTCCGGGTTCGGTACCTCGTCACTTCGAGAGGCCCTGGCGCAGTGGGCGGGGAGCTACCTCCGATATCTGCGGGCCAATCCGGCAATGGTCGAGGTGATCGTTGCCGTCCCGGTCTCCCATACGGTGCGCACTTCCCACATGTACCAACGAATTGTCGCGGCGTTTCGGGAAGCTGGCTGGTATGACCGAAGCGTGATCCCCTCGCTCAGCGCAATCGAGACATTCATTTTTGGCGCTGCCCTTGATTCCTCTGGGCCCGACAACGTGTACGCCCCTGTTCCGAGCGGTGCAACCGCAGCGCTCAGCGACACCCACCGCGCGTTCTCCGAACTCCTCACCGAAACGGGTGCACGCGAACGTGATCTCGTCTTCCAGTTGGGCCTCGACGCGCTCCTCACCGGTCTACAGCATCGCTGGGGCGCGTACTCGGCGTAACTGCAGGCTTGCCCGCTCTGGGATGCATGTACGCATTCCAGAACGGGCAAGCTGGCCACACTCATCCTCAACGAACGGCTACTGCACGCTTTCCAGGAAGCTCCTTGTCCGCAGCCGCTGCGGATTGTCGAGCACCTCATGCGGTGGACCCGATTCCACGACAATCCCGCCGTCCATAAAGACGACCTGATCGGCAACGCCGCGAGCAAAACCAATCTCGTGTGTCACAACGATCATCGTCATACCCTCACGCGCGAGTTCTCGCATCACGTCTAGTACGTCACCCACCAGTTCCGGATCGAGCGCCGATGTCGGCTCGTCAAACAGCATGAGCTTCGGGTCCATCGCGAGCGCCCGGGCAATCGCAACTCTCTGTTGCTGCCCACCCGAGAGTTGCGCTGGATAGTGCTGAGCGAAATCCGCAAGCCCGACGCGATCGAGGAGCTCGACCGCACGTGCACGCGCTGCCGCACGCGGCTTTCCGCTCACCCCGATTGGTGCCTCCGAAATATTCTCCAGAGCCGTCAAATGCGGGAAGAGGTTGAACTTCTGAAACACCATCCCGATACTTTGCCGCTGTTTCGCAATTTGACGGGGAGTCATCTCATGCGACTTGTTCCCGGACTGTCGGTACCCGATGAGTTCGCCGTCCACGATGATCCGTCCACCGTCAATGGTCTCCAAATGATTGATGCACCGGAGAAGCGTGGATTTCCCAGACCCGGAAGGCCCCAGCAACACGGTGACCGATCCTTCGGGCGCCCCCAGCGAAATGTTTCGCAGCACTTCATGAGCCCCATAGCTCTTCCGGACGCTGCGGATCTGCACCAAAGGATCGCCACTCACCACGTTCACAACCTCGTGTGTCTCGCTCATGGTCATTCTCCGATCACCTGCACTGCGTTCGTTGGAGGCGCGGGATCAGGCCCCGGCCTCCGCCGAGCGATGGCTCCTTGGAGCCGTTGGAAGGGCGTGGGAGGCAAGTTGCGTGAGGTGCCTCGACCAAAGCGACGCTCCAGGTAGTACTGCGGGATCGACAACACGCTGGTCATGAAGAGGTACCAGAGACTCACCACGATGAGCATCTCTACCTGCTTGAGGTTGTACGCAGCGATCATTGACGACTGTGTGTAGATCTCGAGCACAGCGATCACCGACAGCAACGATGTGTTCTTCAGCATCGAGATCAATTCATTGCCCATCGGAGGAATGATCACTCGCATTGCCTGCGGGAGCAGGACCCGCCGGAAGGTGTAAAGGGGTGACATCCCTAGGGAGTACGCAGCTTCGCGTTGCCCTTCATCCACCGAGATCATTCCTGCACGAACAATCTCCGAGGAGTAGGCCGCCTGATTCAGCGTAAGCGCAAGTAGCCCCGCAATGAACGGAGTGATGAGTGTGTTGGTGTCAATGGACCAGAACACAACGTCAGTGAGCGGAATGCCCAAACGAATCCGATCGAACAAGAGGCCAAGATACCCCCACAGCACGATCTGGACCAGCAGGGGTGTCCCCCGGAACGCCCACACATAGAACCAGGCGACGCTGGAGAGCACCGGATTCGACGACAGCCGCATCGCGGCCACCAGAATGGCGAGCAGCGTCGATACCACCATGGAAATGACTGTGATCAGGATGGTGAGCAGGGCTCCCTCAACGATCCGAGGGTCGAAGACAAACTCGCCCACCACTCCGAAATCCAGGTTCGGGTTGGTCACCACAATAGTGACGAACCACACCAGGAGCAGGATCACCACTGCGGCACTGATCCATCGCCACGGGCGCCTGAGCGGAATGGCGTCGACATCGTCCTGCGTGGACATTGTTTGCGCGCCAGGGCTGGAGTGCCGGTCAACCATAGTCACGAGGTTGCCGTCCCTTGATTCACCTGTGCCTCTTCGACGCCGTAGTCCTGGATGTCGTATCGCGAGGTGAGCTTCTCGTAGCTGCCTTCTTCGATCAGGGACTCAAGCGCCGCACGTACCGCTTCAACCAGTTCCGTGCGGTCCTTCAGGATTCCAATTCCGCTGTACACCGGATCGAAGCCGCGTGGGTTCTCAGCGTCCTGAACGATATCAAACGTCGCGCCGTCGTCCGTCGTCTCTGCGATGTACCGTGCTGGAATGGCATCGGCAACGTACGCGCTGCTCTTGCCTGCACGCAAGGCCGTGACCGCGTCAAGATCGGCTGGCAACTCCATCACGTTCACACCACAGTCCATGGCGCGCAGCAGATCCCCCTGCACGGTCGCCTTCTGTACCGAGACGGTCTTTCCACACAGATCGCTCTGAGTATTGATGGAGTCCGGGTTCCCGGCTTTCACGACAATAGCGAAGCCCCCGTGCGTGTAGTTCACAAAGCTCAACGTCTTTTGCCGCTCAGGCGTATCGTTCATGCCCATCATGATCATGTCGTTCTTCCCTGCCTGCAACGACGCCACAGCGGTGTCGAACACGCCCTTGTTCAAGGAGATATCGAGGTCGAGCTTCTGGGCGATCAGGCGCCCCAACTCGGGATCAAACCCGATCTCTCGGTTGTTCTCACCGAACATCGACATGGGCGGGTACGGGATCTCCACGGTGACGTCGAGTTTGCCCTTCTCTGCGACATCGTCCGGGAGCAGAGCCACGAGTTTCGGATCCGCCGTGGTCGTAATCTCGTCTCCAGCGGGCAAGTTTCGCTCGTTTGATGGCGTGGTGGTTGAAGCTTCGGCTCCCCCATTGGAGCATCCGGCGAGCCCAAGTGTGATAGCAGCGAGGGCGGCGAGCATGATGAGAGGTGTTTTCTTCATGGAGATCCTTCGTCGTTGGAGGATAGGTGCAGAGGGTGAAGAACTCTGTGGGGGCCACGATACGCGCGCGAATGCTTCCCTGGTTTGGAGTTTCCGAATAAGTTTGGGGAATGGAGTATTCGGATTCTCTAGTTCGGGGCACTGATGGGGTTGAACTGAGTACGTTGCTCACAGAACTTGGTTCTCAGACGGCGCGGCTTCTCGGGACGATCGCAGCCACGGTCGTCGTCCGAGGAATTGAGTACTACGACGCTCTTGACGACCTCCCAGCTGCCCCAGGCCTCATTCTCCTTGCACCGTCCATCGCAGGAATCGAGGGAGCAGGGTTTGACGAGCTCACCATGCAAGCCTCACGGCTGGGATTTGCTGCGGTCGCGGTGAAGTGCAAGGAAGCGGACTCAGCCCGACTTGCAGGAATATCGTCCGCGAACCAGGTCCCGCTAATTCGCGTCGCAGATCACGTCAGTTGGCGACACTTTGAAGCGCTCCTGGCACGCGCCATTGGAGACAGGGAACACGGCGAGCAGGTCCAGGCTGAGCCGGGTTCTGAGCTGCTCTTCACCCTCACCAACCAGTTGGCAAGTTTCTTCGGTGGCTCGGTGGTAATCGAGGATCTGGAGCGGCGGGTGATTGCTTATTCCTCGGTGCCTGGGCAGCTCATTGACCGGCTCCGCACACAGGGAATTCTCGCGCGACGAGTGCCCGACTACCCGTTCAACGACGACGAATACCGCATGCTACTCCGTTCTGAATCAGCGCTCAAGTTTCCGCGCATCGGCGACGAAGAGCCTCGCGTTGCTTGCGCAATCCGGGCCGGCTCCCTTCCGCTCGGAAGCATCTGGGCGATCGACGCCTCAGGAGAATCCCCGATCACAGCTGAACAGGACGAACAAATACGAGCTGGCGCAGCAGTTGCCGCGGCGCAGATGATGGACGCACTTCGCATCCACAAGTCACGTCAGCGCCCCAGAGAAGACCGCCTCCGAACTCTCTTGGAGGGGACCGAGATCGACGGAGCTGAACTCGCTGAACTGGGGATTTCTGAAGAACGGGGTGGCGCGCTGTGTGCCTTTCAAGTCGGTAACAACGTCGAGCATTCAAGCACGGCCCAGCTGCGATCCGTCGTGCAGCGCCAACTCGCGCTGCATCGCCCAGAGGTCGTGACTGCAGAACGGTCAGGTCGCGTCTACGCACTTGTCGAACACGAAGCGACCAGCCCGATCGCAGATCTACTCCTCCCTATATTGCCCCTGGCAGACAGGCTCGTGGGGCCCGGCGTCCGAATCGCCGCTCCCGGACTCGCGCACCGCTCCGCTGAGGTTGCGCCACTCAAAGAATTGGCCGATCGACTTTTCGACGCCGTTACAGACTCATCAGAAGCGCGTTTCCTCACCGTGGAGGAGTTCCGGCCTCAACTTATCTTCGCGCGCACCTCCGAGTTCTTCGCTGGCGAGCCGGAACTCCGCGCTCCGGGCGTGGAGCGCTTGATCCAAGACGAGCCTCGCGTCGCAGAAGCAGTTAGTGCGTGGCTCAGTTGTTTCGGCAACATTGCACGAACCGCCCGCATGCTCGATGTCCACGAAAACACAGTCCGCTATCGCATACGGCGCGCAAACGAGCATTTTGGGCTCAGTTTCACGGATGTCGACGCGATGTTGGCACTCTGGCTCCAGATCCGAAGCACGCGTCCGCCGCAGAATCCACCTCAGGAATGAGAGGTCCGGGGCGTCAATCTGGTGCACGCCGCGCTCACGCTTAGGGCGGAGATTCACGATCCGGCAAGAGATTCTGGCGCGATTTCGGCCAGTGGCGCGTGAATCTCCTACGGTTTCCACGCGCGGCACCGAGGGGCTGAGCCGGAGAACGGCGGACTCCGGGAACCGAAAATGAGTGCCTGGCAGCCACAAGCAGTACGGCACCCCTCCAGCGGAGGGGTGCCGTACTGGCAGAAGCAAAGTCCGCAGCTACTCGGCGCGGGAGATACGCGTCATCTCGTCACGGGGCACGACCTTGACTCGGGTACGCCCCTCCTCGGCACCGAGCGCGAGCTCGTGTTCATCGAGGCGGTGCCAACCGTCGATCGTCGTGTAGGGCACATCGCGTTCGTGGAGCAGGGCCGGGATCGCCTCACTCTCGGCGACCTCAGGCTGCCACCAGCTTGCCTGATCCTCCATGAGGCACTCCAGCGTCTCCATCGCGTCGGACTTCGTGTGACCGATCAGGCCCACGGGACCCCGCTTGATCCAGCCTGTCGCGTAGATGCCAGGAATCTGGGCACCTTCGAGATCGAGCACGCGCCCCTGCGCGTTCGGGATGACGCCCTTGGCGTCGTCGAACGGAATCTCGTCGAGCGGCGACCCGAGGTAGCCAACGGCGCGGTAGAGCGCCTGCATCGGGATGACCTCGAACTCGCCGGTGTCGATCACGCCGCCCTCGCCGTCGGGTGCCGTGCGCTCGATCTTCAGTCCAGCCACCCGACCGTCCTCAACGACGACCTCGACGGGCTTCGACCAGAAGTGCATGTGCAGGCGGCGGGACGCGCGCTCGCCGCTCGCCTCACGCTCAACCTGCTCAGCTCGCCACTTGTCCATGATCCGAGTGATCACTGTGATCTGCTTGTTCTTCGCGAGCACCTCGTCGGCGTAGGCGTCCTCGCGATCAAAGTCGCGCTCATCGACGATCATGTCCACATCGCGGACCTCGCCAAGCTCGCGCAGCTCAAGCGGCGTGAACTTCACGTATTTCGGGCCGCGGCGGCCAAACAGGTGCAGCTCCTGAATCGGGTTATTCTTGAGGCCCTCGTAGACGTTCTGCGGGATCTCGGTGGGCAGCAGGTCGTCGGCGTGCTTGATGAGCATGCGCGACACGTCGAGCGCGACGTTACCGTTCCCGATCACGCCAACGCTCTCAGCCTCGAGCGGCCAGGTGCGCGGCACGTCGGGGTGACCGTCGAACCAGCTGACGTAGTCCGCCGCACCGTAGGACGCTTCCGCGTCGATGCCGGGGATGTTCAGGTTTGCGTCACGGATCGCGCCCGTGGAGAAGATCACGGCGTTGTAATGGCGCTTCAGATCCTCCAGGGTGATGTCGCGGCCGTAGCGGACGTTGCCGAAGTAGCGAATCTGACCGCTGTCCAGCACATCACGGAGTGCAGTGATGATGCCCTTAATGCGCGGGTGATCCGGCGAGACACCGTAACGAACAAGCCCGTACGGTGCGGGGAGCTGCTCAAAGAGGTCAATCTCGACCTCGAAGTCGCGTTCGGCTTTCAACAGCAAATCAGCCGCGTAGATCCCCGCGGGACCAGCCCCGACAATTGCCAGTCGCATCTTGCTCATCGCACTCCTATGGTTCAGTCATGCCGCAGCCGGTATCATCCGCGCGGCCCGTCAAAATGCCGATCCCGCGCGTGCTGGTGCGGGATCAGCGAGCCTAGCCTTCGCGCGTGACGATGGATTCGGCCATGCGCTCAAGCGCGCGCTTCACCGAAGACTTCGGCAGCACATCGAGCGCGGTCACGGCCTCTGCGGCCCAGCGCCGAGCGGTTGCTTCAGTCTCCCGAGTGACCTCGTGGCCGCGCAACGCTTCAACGGCGTCGTCAAGGACGCCAGCATCGGCACCGCCCGCAATCGCGGCAACACCCGCCTCGATCTGCGCCAACAGCTCGGCATCTTCGCCGCCGGCCGCAGCGCGCTGCTGCAGCAACAGGAGCGGCAGGGTTGCCACGCCCGCACGGAGATCCGTGCCGGCGCGCTTGCCGGTCTGCTCCTTCTGCGGGGAGAGATCAATCACGTCGTCGATGAGCTGGAAGGCCACGCCGATCCGCTCGCCGTACTCGGTGACCGGGTCAGCGAACTCTGCCGGCCCGTCGCCGAACATCACGCCCATACGTGCGGCGGTCGCGATCAGCGCACCGGTCTTGTCCGCGAGGACCTGAATGTAGTGCGCGATCGGCTCGTCCTCGGGCTGCGGACCGACGGTCTCGTGCAGTTGCCCAAGGCACAGCCGTTCAAAGGTCTGCGCCTGGAGCAGGATCGCTTCCTCGCCCATCCCCGACACCAGCGACGAGGCGCGGGCGAACAGCAGGTCCCCCGCGAGAATCGCGACCGAGTTGTTCCATACTGTCTGCGCAGCGGGGACGCCCCGGCGCAGCTTCGCATCGTCCATGACGTCGTCGTGGTACAGCGAGGCGAGGTGCGTCATTTCGATCGCCTGCGCAGCTCGCCGCACAAGTTCGTTTGGTCCGGCACCCAGTTCACTCGTGAGCAGTGTCAGCATGGGCCGGATCCGCTTGCCGCCAGCACTCATGAGGTAGCGCGCCGGTGCGTCCGCAACCGGGGACGCAAACCGCAGGTGTTCAAGCAGACCTGCTTCGATGAGCTCCAGTTGCTCCTGCAGCAGCTTGGCGTGCTTGCGATCCTGCGCGCCGCGGAACAACCGCATCGGGAGTGCCTGGGTGGCGGTGTCTTCCGCGAGAGGGCGGATCACGGGGTACCTCCGGTGGCGTCGGACGAGCCGGTCTCGGTCGTCGAGGGCTGGGGCGAGGCAGCGGGTTTTTTCGCGGCCGGTTTCTTCGCAGCAGGTTTCTTCGCAGCCGGTTTCTTCGCAGCAGCGGGCTTCGACTCAGCGGGCTTCTTCGCAGCCGCGGGCTTCGACTCGGCGGCAGACTTCTTCGCCGCAGCGGGCTTTGCCGTTTCGGACTTCGCCGCCGCTTTCTTCGCCGCGGGCTTCTTCGCGGAGCCCGGGGCCTGCTTCGCGGCGGCCTGCTTCGCGGCGGGGGCCTCGCGCGGCACAAAGCCACGGTGCAGGGCCACGATCCCAAATGTCAGGTTCCGGTACGCGACACGCTCAAAGCCAGCCTCGCGCAGCCATCCGGCGAGCTCCTCTTGCGTGGGCCATGCCTCGATCGACTCGTTGAGGTAGCGGTACGCTTCGGCAGCTTCCCTGTTGATCGCACCGGCGATCCTGGGCAGCACGTTGCGGCCGTACCACGCGTAGGGGCCGCGCACGATCGCTGCGGGCGGGGTTGAAAACTCGGCGATCACGATCCGGCCGCCGGGCTTCACGACGCGGTGCATCTCGGCGAGCGCCGCACGCGGGTCACTGATGTTGCGCAGGCCGTAGGAGATCGTCGCAGCGTCAAAGCTGTTGTCCTCGAACGGAAGCGCCATCGCGTCCGCGTGCACGAACTCGATGAGCTCATTCCCTGCGTGCCGCTTTCGGCCTTCCGCAAGCATTCCCTCCGAGAAGTCCGCGGCAACAACATGGGCGCCGTGCGCGGCGAGCGCGGCAGACGACGTCCCGGTCCCCGCAGCCAGGTCGAGAATGCGCATGCCCTTGCGGGGGGCCACGGCTTTGGTGGTGGCCACACGCCACAGCCGATCGTTGCCTACAGTCAACACATCGTTGATGAGGTCGTACCGGGGGGATACCTCATCGAACATGCTGGAAACGTCGGCGGCGTGCTTGGTCGCGGTGTCGGGTCGGATCACCCCCCTATGGTAGCCCGTCTCCCCTGTGCGCTGAGCGGATATAGCGTGCGGCTTGCCCGGATTCTCCCCGGGCACTCAGGCGGACAGGCCCAGGTCAGCACGGAGGAGTAGATTGGTGGGGTGACGAGTGAATCCGCCGTACCCCGCTTACGTGCGGTCACGCGACCCCTCTCCGGTGCACCGGATCTGCTGTCTCTGGCGGATCCCGCGTCACCGCTCATCTGGCTGCGCGGAGACCGTGGATGTGTCGGGATTGGCGAAGCGCTCCGTGTGACCTTCCGCGGACCGCAGCGTTTTCGCGATGCCGCAGCCACTTGGCGCAGGATCGCCGAGCTTGCCACAATCGATGATCCTGTGGCGTTGCCCGGGTCTGGCCTGGTTGCACTCGGGACATTCGCGTTCGATGACGCGAGCGCCGCGGAAAGCGTGTTGATCGTTCCACAGCTCCTGGTGGCGCGCCATCGCGACCGGTGGTGGATCACCCGGGTCACCAGGCAGGCCGACGAAGACGCAGAAATCGCGAATCAGGATCCCGCCCTCCCCCTCCCCACTCCCAGTGGGGTGTGGTCCGGCGTGACCTTCGCGCCGCGCACAAACCTCGCGGATACGGAACCAGACCCCGTCGATGCCTACCTCGCGGGCGTCAGCGAGTCGGTGCGCCGGATCGCGCGCGGCGAAGTCGAGAAGATCGTGCTAGCACGGCAGATCCAGGGCCACCTCCCTGCCGGATCCGACCTCCGTGTTCCGCTCGCCCGACTTGCCGAGCGCTACCTGGATTGCTGGACGTTCGCGGTCGACGGCATTGTCGGCGCGAGTCCTGAAACGTTGATCCGGTCCACAGCGGGTGCGGTGTCGGCGCGGGTCCTCGCGGGTACGCGCGCACGGCACGCGGAATCCCCGGAACGCGATGCACAGGCGCGAGACGAGCTTCTGACGAGCGATAAAGAACAGCACGAGCACGTGTTTGCGGTGCAGAGCGTGGTCACCGCCCTGGCCCCCCACGTCAGCGAGATGCGGACCAGCGAAGAGCCGTTCCCGCTCCAACTGCCAAACGTGTGGCACCTCGCTACCGACCTTGGAGCGTCCCTGCGAGAGCGTAGTTCCGCGATCGAGCTTGTCGGCGCACTGCACCCGACCGCTGCAATCGCCGGCACCCCGACCGCCGACGCGGTCGCCGCAATCGCCGAGCTCGAACCCTTCGATCGCGGCCGCTACTCGGGTGCCGTCGGTTGGATCGACGCCGCCGGAGACGGCGAGTGGGTCATTGCGCTGCGCTGCGCGCAAGTCGATCCCGCAGCCGAAGCTGATCCCGCAAGACCGCGCCGTGTCACCGCGAGTGCGGGTGGCGGGATCGTCGCGGGCTCCGACCCGGGGCACGAATTTGGCGAGACCGTGTCGAAGTTCCGACCTATCACCGAGGCCTTCGCAGAGTAGCCTGCGTGCGCCATCGAGCGATCCCTGCGCAGCAGTCGCCTCGTCTCCCGGGAATGACTGTAGCCCCGGCGATGTGCTCAATCTTTCAGAGCAGGGATCGTTCCGGGGCTTTCACTATGATTCTATCGGGGACCAAAGGAGGTGTCCAGATGTCATACATGCCAGAAGAACAACTACTGGAACAGTGGGTCAGCCCTGAACGCCTCACCCGCTATCGTGCAGCTCGCGAGGATACCGTCGAGCTCTACATCTGGAATGCGAAGGTCTCAGCGCACCTCCTAGAGTTGATTGCGCATGGGGAAGTGCTCCTCAGGAACGCGATCCACGCCAAACTCGCCCCGCACCATGCGGATGGCAAATGGTACCGGGACACCGCGCACTACCGCTTCGCGTCTCAGGCGGAAAGAGAGATCCAGACCGCAGTGGTGCGTGCCACGCGCGGCGGGAAGCCTGAGACCGCCGGCAAGGTCGTCGCTGAACTGACTTTCGGTTTCTGGCGCTATGCCCTCAGCGCACGGTACAAGACCACAGTGTGGCCCCGCGTCAAGACCGCGTTCCTGGGCGTACCCGCCCATCTTCGCACACGTGAAGACATCGAAAGGATCGTCGTTCGGCTCCATGACCTCCGCAACCGCGTCGCACATCACGAGCCAGTATTTCACCAGTCAATGCATCAACACTTTGCAGATATTGTGTCCCTCGCTACGTACATTGACGACCGCGCGGGCCGCATGATTGCGGATCAAATCGCCTCGCTCAACCTCGTCGCGAAACGACCGGCGATCTGAGCGTGCGGTGATCCTGCCAACAGGTGGGTGCTTCTGTGCCCGGCGGCCCCGCTAGTTGGGCCAGCGCAGCCCGGCCGTCTCAGCAAGCCGCACCTTCTCCGCCTCCACGTCAAAGTCAACCTCCGGCCATTTGGGCTGCAGCGCCTGGAGCTCCGAGATTACGATGCGCTGCACTGCTGCGCGGGCGTACCACTTGGCATTCGCGGGCACCACATACCAGGGGGCGTGCGGGGCGTCGGATCGGTCGATCGCGATCTGGAACGACTCCATATAGTCGGCCCAGAACACGCGCTCATCGACGTCTCCCGTGTTGTACTTCCAGTGCTTCTCCGGCTCGTCAAGGCGCGATCGCAGACGCTCCGCCTGCTCCTCGGGTGAGATGTGGAGCATGATCTTCACGATCCGCACCCCGGCTGTGGCAATCCGCTGTTCGAACTCGGTGATGGCCCCGTAGCGCCGCTCGATCTCTTCAGGAGGCGCGAAACCGCGCACCCGTTGGATCAGCACGTCCTCGTAGTGTGAGCGGTCAAACACCCCGATCACACCAGGGCCTGGGACGCGCGGTTCAACGCGCCAGAGGAAGTCATGGGCGCGCTCCTCCTCCGTCGGCGATTTGAAGGCGGTGAGGGCGAGGCCGTAGGGCTCGACCTGCGCAAACACGTGGTTCACGATGCCACCTTTTCCCGCTGCATCCATCGCTTGGAGCACAACAAGCAGGCGCTCAGGTGCACCGGTGCGGCTCTGCGCAAACAGCTTTTCCTGCAGGCCGCGCAGCTCCTGCGCGGAGCGGGCCAGTTCTGCTTGCCCACCCTTTTTGTCCGATGCCGTGCCCGGCGTCGAGTTCGGGTCCACCGCCCGCAGCTCGAAGCCGTCACGCACTCGGAGGAGCCCGGTCACATCATCGGTCCAGAACTGTTGCGCCATTGTCGTCTCCCGGGGTGCGAGCGGGCAGAATCCCCGCTGATCGTGGAATCCACTGTATGGCCTGCGCAGTGAAGACTGCCAGCAAACGAGTACGCTAAACGGGTGTACCCAGCTCACTCTCCGGTGCGCGGCGCGCGGGCCCTCGCGCTCTCCGCAACCGCCGCGATCGCCCGCAACGCGCGGCTTGACCGCCTGTACGCACGCGCGAACCGCCCGCTCATGGAGCTCGCAGAAATGCAGCCCGTGACCGCGGCGTGGTGGCGCGAGCGCCGCAAGGTGCAGGGAGACTTTTGGTACCTGGCGCTCGGCGATTCGACCGCGCAGGGCATCGGCGCGTCCACCCCCGGCCGCAGCTATGTAGGTCAGCTCGCAGACCGCATCGAAGCTGAACTGGGTGAACCGATCGCCGTCACGAATCTGGGCGTGTCTGGTGCCCCGACCCGCCTGTGCGTGCGGGATCAGCTGCCGCGAGCGGCGAAGCTCTTGGCACGGCGGGATCCGGCGCTCGTCACGCTCGCAATCGGCGCGAATGACATCGCTGAGTGGGACGCTCGCGCCTTCCACACCAACATCGCTACGATCTTCGACGCCCTCCCCGCCCACACGATCGTGGGGGAAGTCCCGTGCTTCCATCTGCCGTGGAACGACCGGAAGGTGCGCGAGGCGAACCGTATTCTCCACACGATCGCGGAGGACCGTGGCCTCACCGTCGTGCCCGTGTACGAGGCGACCCGGCGACGCGGGATCCGCGGCATCCTCACCGAGTTCGCGCCTGACGCGTTCCACCCCACCGACCGCGGCTACGAGGTCTGGGCGGACACGTTCTGGCCCGCCGTCCGGGCCCAGATCCGACGCTGACGCGGGGCAGCCGCGCTCCCGGGGACGCCCGCGCCCGTCGATGGGTGAGTTTCTGGGGCTTGGCGCCCGGGAAGCCCCGGAAACTCACCCATCGATGTCGTTCGGGGATAGCAGGAGAGCCGGGCCGGCTAGCGGGAGCGGTTGAACTCCACCGCGGCGCGAATCAAGTCTGAGAACGCCGTTGCGTCGAGCACATCGGCCTCACGCAGATCTACGGCGCGACGCGTGCCTGCATCCAGGCTCGCGTTGAACACCCCGGCAGGATCCGGCAAGGATGCGCCGCGCGCAAAGGTCACTTTCACCTTGTCCTTATACGTTTCGACCGTACACACGAGGCCATCAAGCGTGAAGGTGGGCACGCCCGCCGGGTTTGTCGGCTTCACCCACTTGATCTCTTCGGCGATGCCGGGCGCGGCCGCCACGATCAGGCCCCGGATCATGTTCACGCGCTCGGCACGCCAGTTCTCGTTCATGGCGCGATCCTACTCCCGCGGGGAACGCCACGGGAGACCCTGGCCGGGCAAGAGATCAGCGCACGCTAGGCGTCCCGGGCGAGCGGTGCTTCCACGAGGCACGGCCCTGTCACGAGCTCGGTGAGGAACCGCTCAAGTTCGCTGCGCGTTTCGACCCGGCGATACTCCCAGCCGTAGGCGGCAGCGAGCGCCGCCAGGTCCGCACGGTGAGGCGTGAACATCACGCGGTCGAAGGCGGTGCGATCCGCGCTGCCCGCAACTTCGAGCCCGTCGAAGATCGTTCCGCCGCCGTCGTTACCGACGAAGAGCTGGATCCGCAGCGGAGCTTCCCCCTCGGGCAGCAGGAGCGATCCGGCGTCATGGAGCAGCGCGAGATCGCCCAACACCACACGGGTCGCGCCCGCCGAGCGCGCCGGGTCCTCGGCCGACTGACTGGCCGCGGCGACGCCGAGCGAAGTCGCGACAGTGCCGTCGATCCCGGCGAGCCCACGGTTCGCGTGCACCGTGAGTTTGCGCCCGGGCGCGAGCGAGTCGAGCACCCGCACCAGGCGCGAGGCCGCCAGCACAATCCGGTCGTGCGGCCACGTGGCACGCCACACGGACTCGGTCAGCAGGGCACGCGTGACGGGCTCGCGCATTGTCGCGACCTCGGATCGCGCGTATGCGTTGCGCTCTTTGTAGCCGCTCGCGGTCGCCGCGGCGAAGTCCGGCTCGTGCACGGTGGTGCGGGCGCGCTGCAGCTCACGATCCGGCAGCACCCACAGGCCGAGCCAGCGATGCAGGGTGCGGGGGGTGTAGTCCTCTGCGACGCGCGCGGCACGGACAATCCGGGCGCGACCCCCCGGGTTGACGTGTGCGACGCGGGGCCCGGAGTGCGGGTCAACCACGATCACCTCGACGTCATCACGCAGCATCAGCGCCGTCGCCTGACGCGTGAGCGTGGGGTGCCCAAACACGATCACGCGCTCGGTCAAACCCCCGACTTCGGGATCCGCAAGCAGCGTCGCGTAGCCGACAATGGCTTCGCGGCCATAGCGGGATCCGCTGACAACTTCTGCGAGCAGGGGGGCGCCCGCGGCGTGCGCGAAGGCTTCGGCCTCAGATCCCGCGTCTGCCCCGGCGAGCACCACACTCAGCGCGTCTCCCGCATGCACGTAGCTCTCCGCGTCTGCGAATCCTGTGTGACTCAGCCACCCGCGATCGGTAACGCGCGTGTGCGGGCTCGCGATCCCGGGCGTATCAGCGGCACGCAGCTCTTCGGCCTCCGCGCGGGCGGCAGCAAAACCCTGCGCGATCATCGCGTCAAATCCCGCTGTGCCGGAGAGCGGCTCCCGGAAGGACAGGTTGAGGTGCACCGGGCCAGCCGGGTCCCCGCCGATGAATCCTGTGGCGGCGGAGAGCGCACGCTGGGCAAGCACGCCCGGGTCACGGGATCCATCGCGGATCAGGTCCCCGTCCGGGCCAAACTCGGGAGCAGCCACGTCGACGGTCAAGCGGGCCGCAGGGCCGAACATCCCAGGCTGCGTGGTGGTCTGGTTGCTGCGGATTCCACGGAGTTCTTCGGGACGGTCCGCGGTGAGCAGCAGCATCGGCACGCGCGCCTCATGGGCTTCGAGCACTGCCGGAAGCAGGTTTGCCACGGCGCCACCGCTTGTCACGATCACGGGGGCTGGGATCCCGGTCTCTCGTGCGATGCCGAGTGCGAAAAACGCGGCGCTCCGCTCGTCCACGCGCACGTGGAGCCGAATCGCCTCGGCCTGCTCCGCAGCCGCCGCGGCCAGCGCAAGTGCCTGGGACCGCGACCCGGGGCACACAACCACGTCGCACACGCCATGCCGGATCAGTTCCCCCAGAAGCTCGACCGCGAAGATCGATGCGGGAGCGGGAAGGGGGGCCTGAGGTGCGGCCCCGCTCACGACTGGGCCGAGTCGCCGTCGGCGCGCTTGCCGGGATCGCTCGGGTCAGGACCGTCCGAGGCGTCGCCGCTCGGCGTCTCCCCCGGGAACGTCTCACTGTCGAGCTCCCGGAGCCGCGCTTCGAGATCTTCCATATGCGTGTCGAGATCCCGCGCTGACATCCGCGTCCCGCTAAATCGCGGGTCGTCATCCGGGGCGGCAGGCCGCACGGCTGGCGTGTCTCCCTTGCCGATCAGGAACCACAACACACCGCCGATCACGGGGAGCACCACGACCAAGACCACCCAGACGGGCTTGCTGACGCCGCGCGCACGGGCACCATCCGTCATCGCCGCGTCGACAAGCGCGTACAGCGTGAACGCCACCGCGACGACGATACCGATAATGATGAATCGCACCATGCCTCCATCGTACTCGTCCCGGGTCACGGCCACCTGGGCACCCGAGCCCTCGCCTCAGACTCAGCGCAGACTGCCCGGGTAGACTCGGCGGCGTGAAAAACCCCCGCACTGTCTGGATTGTGTACACCGCGCTACGTCTGCTGTTCTTCGCAGTACCCTTCGCGGTGCTCTACCTGCTGGGCATCTGGCCGTGGCTCTCCGCGATCTTCGCGGCGCTCATCGGGTTCTCGCTCTCAATCATCTTCCTGTCGCGCCCGCGCGATGCGGCGTCCGCGAGTATCTACGAGTGGCGCAACCGCGAGCGGACCCCGGACAGCATCGTCGAAGACGAGGCGGCTGACGCGGCGGAGGCGGCGGAGACACAATCCGAGGTCGACGCTGAGGCGGCCACGGGTACCGATACCCCAGAGGCACCAGCCTCCCGCTGAGGCCGCTTGGCCTGGGCCGCGCCTCACAGAAACGACCCGGTACTACACAAGCGACCCGTTACTCGCACGAAATCCCCCGGAATACCGGGGCGTGTGCAAGTAACGGGTCGCTTGTGTGAGCGGCTCCCTGCCAGGCGCCGCTGTTACACCTGCGACGCCTCCCAGCCGTCGTGCAGCGCGGCATAGCGGCCGCCCGCTGCGACGAGCTCCGCGGGGCTGCCGTCCTCGACAACCCGGCCGCCCTCCATCACGAGCACGCGATCCGCAATCGCGACCGTCGACAGGCGGTGCGCGATGATGATCGCGGTGCGATCGGCGAGCAACCGCTGCAGGGCATCCTGCACGAGCCGCTCGCTCGGCAGGTCCAGTGAAGCGGTGGCCTCGTCGAGGATTAGCACGCGTGGATCCGCGAGGAAGGCACGCGCGAACGAGATCAGCTGACGCTGCCCCGCGGAAACGCGCCCGCCACGCTTATTTACGTCCGTGTCGTAGCCGTCCGGGAGCGCCTCGATAAAGGCGTGCGCCCCCACGGCCTCGGCCGCGGCACGGATCTCCTCGTTTGTCGCGTCGGGTCGACCGATCGCGATGTTCTCCGCGACGGTCCCGCTGAACAAGTAGGCCTCCTGGGTGACCATCACGATCGCTCGGCGCAGGTCAGCCGGTGCCAACTCCCGCAGGTCGACGCCGTCAAGCGTGACGCGGCCCTCGCTCGGGTCGTAGAAGCGAGCCACAAGCTTCGCGAGCGTGGATTTGCCCGCGCCCGTGGTCCCGACAAGCGCGGTCGTCTGCCCGGCGGGGATCTGCAGCGAGGTGTCCGCGAGCACGGTACGGCCGCCCGCGTAGCCAAAACTCACGTCCTCGAATGCGAGCTCACCACGCGCCTCGGGCAGACTCGCGGGAGTCTGGGCCTCACGCACTGTCGGCTCCTCCTCAAGCACACCCGACACCTTTTCAAGCGCCGCCGTCGCGGACTGGTAGGAGTTCAAGAACATCGCCACCTCCTCGATCGGGCCGAAGAAGTTCCGCACGTACAGCACGGCCGCGAGCAGCACGCCGATCGCGAGACCGCCGTCGGCGACCCGGAGCGCACCCCAGAACAGGACGACCGCGATGGTGACGTTTGCGAGCAGGATCAGGCCTGGATCGAGCACCCCAAACAGTCGGAATACGCGCAGGTTTGCGCGCCGGTAGTCGTCAGAGGCACTGCCGAAAGCCGCACGGTTGCGGTCCTCGCGCCGGAACGCCTGCACCGCGCGGATCCCCGTCATCGTCTCAACGAACTGCACGATCAGTTTTGCGCTGACAACGCGCGTGGCCCGGAACCCCTTCTGGGATTCCACAACAAACCAGCGCATCAGGATCGCCAGCGGAATCCCCATGCAGAGCAGCAGCAGCCCGCTGCGCCAGTCAATGAGGAACAGCATGAGCAGCGTGAAGCCACCGAGCAGGATCGCGTCGATCAATTCGTTCAGGCTGCCATCAAGCAACTCCTGGATCGACTCGAGATCACTCGTCTGGCGCGCGATGATGCGGCCCGACGTGTACCCCTCGTGGAACTCGAGGCTGAGCCGCTGCGTGTGCCGGAAGATCCGGGTTCGCAGCTCCATCATCACGGCCTGCGTGAGCCGGGCGATCAGCACGACGTACCATCCCACAAAGCCGGCACCCACGAGGCCCGAGACGAGGAACGCCCCACCGACCCCGACTGCGGGCCACCAATCGCCGTGGTCGACGGCGCGCGGCAGCGCCACATCGATGCCAAATGCGAGCAGCGTGGGGCCGATCGCGCGCAACGCTGTCGAGATCACGATCACCACAGCGGTGAGCAGGATCAGTTTCTTGAGCGGAGCCAGGATCGAGCGGAGCAGGCGCAGCGACCGCTTCCGGATCGCGCGACTCTCCTCGCGGGTGTACTCGTCGCGGTCTTCGCCGCGGGTGCCGCGGACGGTTTCGGGGCTCATGCGCGGTCCTCCGTCTCGGTGTCTGCGGCAGGCGGTTCCTGGGGCCCGGGCGGAGCCGGATCATGGGATTCTTGGGGCGATCCGGCCTGATCACCGCGATCGATTGTGGCGATCAGGTACCGGTAGTGGGCGTTGTCGCGCAGCAGCTCGGCGTGAGTGCCGACGGCCTCGATCCGGCCGTCCCAGAGCACCGCGACACGATCCGCCATGGCCACGGTCGAGGGGCGGTGCGCCACGATGAGCGCGGTCGTGTGCGCGAGCACCCGACGCAACGCGGCCTCAACAAGCGCCTCGGTGTCGACGTCGAGTGCAGAGAGCGGATCGTCGAGCACGAGCACGTCCGGCGCGGCGGCCACCACTCGCGCGAGAGCGAGGCGCTGCCGCTGGCCGCCGGAGAGCGACAGTCCTTCCTCCCCGACCTCGGTATCGACGCCGTCCGGGAGGTCGTACGCGAAGCCGGCTTGGGCCACGTCGAGCGCTTCGGCGAGCACGGCGTCCGCTTCCGGGCTGTGCGGGTCGAGATCGTCGCGGCCCAGCAGCACGTTGTCGCGCACCGAGGCTGAAAACAGGATCGGGTCTTCAAACGCGACGCCGATCCGGCGACGCAGCTCGTCGAGCCTGAGCTCCCGTACGTCGATGCCGTCGAGCTCTACGGATCCGCCGCTGACATCGAACAGGCGCGTCGGCAGCGTGGTCAGCGTGGTTTTGCCGCTCCCGGTCGCGCCCACGAGCGCCATGGTCTCGCCCGGGCGCAGCGTGAGGGTGATGCCCGCAAGCAGGTCAGGGCTGTCCGAGGTGGTGTCCGGGTAGCGGAAACGCACGCCACGGAAGGCGAGTTCACCGCGCGGCTCGGTGATCGTGCGCGGCTCCGCGGGATCGGTGATCGTGACGGGGGCGTCAAGCACCTCGAAGACGCGATCGGTCGCGGTACGGGTATCGATGAGCAGCGAGTACAGGTACCCGAGAGAGGCCATCGGCCACTGCAAGGCCGCCGCCATCGCGAAGAACGCGAACAGCTCCCCCACTGTCAGGCTGCCAGTTGCGGCCAGCCACACGCCAGTGAGGAAACACGCGCCCAGCGCCAACACGGGCACAAGCTCATGCCAATACCAGAGCTGCCCCACGGCGCGAGCCTTGCGCATCTCGGTGTCGCGCAGTGTCTCCGCGCGACGTGTGAACAGGGAGAGCGCGTGCCCGCCCCGGCCAAACGCCTTCAGTACACGGATCCCGTGCACGCTTTCCTCCACGGAGGTCGCGAGGTCTCCGGCCTGATCCTGACTGCTGCGCGAGAGCACACCGTAGCTCTGCTCGAAGCGGTAGCCGAGAATCCAGAGCGGCAGCGAACACACGACAAACACCGTGCCGAGGGCCCAGTGCCACCGGAACAGGAGTGCCGAACCGATCACAATTGTCAGCACGTTGATGAGGAGCAGAATCAGCCCGAACGCGAGCCAGCGCCGGATCGCCCCGATGTCCTGCATCATGCGGCTGAGGAGCTGCCCCGACTGCCACCGGTCGTGGAAGGCGACGGGCAGCCGCTGCAGCCGCTCGTAGAAGGCCTGGCGCACCGAGTACTCGATGCCCGCGGCGGGAGTCAGCACAAACCGCCGGCGCAAGAACACCATCAGCGCCTCAGCGACGCCCAGCGCGAGCACCGCGAGGGTGCCCCACAGAATCTGAGTGCGATCCCCCGTCGTGATCGGGCCGTCAACGGCCCACTGCAGCACGAGCGGGATCATCAGGCTCGCGACGGCGGCACCCAGGCCCACGAGCGCGCCGCCAATGAGACGCGGCAGCGCGGGTTTCGCGAATGGGTACAGCCGCGCGAGGGCGCGCGGGGTTGAGAGGCGCGGCGTCGCGGGCGCGGCACCGGGCGTTGCAGAGTTGATGGCGTCGCGGTCGGGGGACGCCGATGAAGCAGCAGATGAAGCAGTCATGATTCCTGATCGGAACAGCGCACTCAGAGAGGTGCGGAAGAGCTGATAACGAGAAGGGGCGGCGGGCCACAATGGCGGGCCGCGAGAAACCTAATGTCCGGTCAGCGAGATGCCCGGACGCGGCAGATCGAATGCGATGCGGTTAATCTTTTGCATGACCTGCTCCTTTCCGGGTTGATGAACTACCGTGAACCACCCTATCCGGCTCGTTGAACCGAGCGCAAGCACGAGTTTTTCCGGCGGGTGCGGGCGGTACCCTTGCCGCATGACCCGATCCCGCCGCGCCGCCATCTGGACCTGGAGTGTGTTCGGCGGTGTTGCGGTCACGCTTCTCGCCGTGGCTGCGTCGCTCGGCGCGACCGTGTACCAGCAGCAGGTCGGCGCGGCTCTGGCACTCGCCCTGTTGCAGTCGATTGCGGTGCTGCTCGTCGCGTGGCTCCCCCGCTGGGCGATCCTGCTCGTGATCGTGGCTGCAGTCTCGAGCATGTCCGTGGGCCATGCCACCCCGGATGCCCCCTGGCCAGTTCCCGTCGCGACCCTGCTCGCGCTCCTGGTGGTGTTCGGGTTTTCCGCTGTGCGGGGGCGCTGGATCCTTGCGAGCGTCGGTGCCGCGATTGTGGGGCTCACCGCGGTCGGGCTCACGGTCGGGATGAGCGGGGAGATCCCGCCGGGGCCCGTGATCTCGAACCTCATCGTCACGGTGGTGCTCAGCGGGATTGCCATCGGGGTGGGGTCCCTGATTCGCTCCATCCGCACCGCGCGCGGGGCGCTCGCCGAGGCGCGAGAACTGACTGAGCTCGAACTCGCGAAGCGCCAGATCGCTGAGGAACGCACCCGGATCGCGCGCGAGATGCACGACGTCGTCGCTCACGGAATGTCCGTGATCCAAGTGCAGGCGGCGAGCGCTCGGTACCGCTACTCGGATCTGAGCCCGGAGGTTGCAGATGAGTTCGACGAGCTCGCCGCCACCGCCCGCGTCGCCCTGGGCGAGATGCGGGCGCTGCTTGGCGTACTGCGCGCCGACGACGACGCCGAGCACGCGCCGCAGCCGAGCCTCGTCGAGCTGCCTGAGCTTGCAACCCGATCCCGCGCCGAGCTCGATGATCAGCTCCCCGTTGCGCTCCGCACGCGCATGGATCCGATCTGCCAGCTCGCGGTATACCGCGTGGTGCAGGAGTCGCTCGGAAACGCGGCCCGCCACGCACCCGGGGCGGCCACGAGTGTCACGCTCACCGGCATCGCCGAATCCGGCTCCGGCCCCGCGGTGGCGCGGGTCACCGTGCGCAACGCGGCCCCGCCTGAACGTGTCTTCGAGTCCACTCCCGCTGCGGATTCGAGTGGCCACGGCATCCGCGGGATGCGCGAGCGGGTGAACGCGTTGGGTGGTTCTCTCGCCGCCGCCCCCACCCCGGACGGTGGCTTCCAAGTGATCGCGATCGTCCCGATCTCCCCCGAGACCGCCGGCCTTGGGCTCATCCACGCTCCGAAGGAGTTCCCCGCATGACCGTCTCCGTGCTCATCGTCGACGACCAGGCCATGGTGCGCGCCGGCTTCGCTGCGATCCTGGACGCGCAGCCCGACCTCACCGTCGTGGGGCAGGCCGCTGACGGCGCGGAAGGGGTGGCGCTGTCCCAGCGGCTACGACCCGACGTGGTACTGATGGACGTCCGGATGCCCGAGCTGAACGGGCTCGAGGCGACCCGGCTGCTCATGTCACCGCCGCCCCGCGTTGACCATGTGCCCCGCGTGGTGATCCTCACGACCTTCGATCTCGACGAGTACGTACATGACGCATTGGCGGCGGGTGCCAGTGGGTTCCTGCTGAAGGACGCGGCACCCGCGGAGCTGATCAACGCGGTGCGAGTGGTGGCTGCCGGCGACGCACTGCTGGCCCCAAGCGTCACGAAGCGCTTGCTGCAGCGCTTCGCGGAACAGCGGCCCACAAACGACGAACACGCACTCCGGCTCGCAGATCTGACCGACCGGGAGCGCGAGATTCTGGTGCTGATCGGGCAGGGCTTCGCGAATCCCGAGATCGCGAGCGAGCTCTTCATTGCCGAGCAGACCGTGAAGTCGCACATCACCCGCATCTTCACAAAGCTGCACCTGCGCGACCGCGTGCAGGCCGTCATCCTCGCATACGACGCGGGCCTTGTGACGCCGGATCGCTAGTGCGCGAGGCCTCCCTGCCTCGGGCTGCCTCGGCGCTCCTCCCACATCGATGGGTGAGTTGTGGCTGCTTCGCGGGACCGAAGCACCCACAACTCACCCATCAATGCCCCTGAGCTCATGGCGCGGGCCGGGTAGCACCTGGGTAGGGGGCAAGTGAGGACCGGGGAGGGACGCGCGGCGCGCATTCGTCACGGGAAGGTACTTCCATCACCCTGGAAGGACGCCCCCCATGACGCTCGTTGCCCCCGCGCACACTCCGCTGCCGGATCCCCTCAAGTCTCGGTCGCACCGCGATCCCGCTGTTGACCTCGTGCGGGCAGCGTGCCTGATCGCGGTCGTGACGGTACACGCGCTCATGGTCGGCGTGAGCCTGGCGAGCGGCGACACGGGCGGGGGCGTCGTGATTGAAAACGCGCTCGAGTCCTGGGGCGGCTTCACCGTGTTCTCTTGGGTCGCCCAGATGATGCCGCTGTTCTTCGTGCTCGGTGGCTTCGCTTCAGCAACGCACCTGCGCCGGCTGCGGGGGCGCGGCGTGAGCGCGGGCGAGTACGTGGCGCTTCGCCTGCGGCGGCTGCTGCCGGTGCCGCTGGCAGCAGCCGGTGCCGTGGTGCTCGGCCTGAGCGCGCTCACCGTGCTCGTGTTGGACGCGGAGCTCGTCGCGGAGGCGGGGTGGCGGATCAGCCAGCCGTTGTGGTTCCTCGGCGTCTACGTGCTCTGTAGCTCTCTCGTCCCCGCCGCACTCCGACTGCACGAGCGCGCTCCCGGGCGGACGCTTGCAGTGCTCGGGGCGGTCGTGCTCTGCGTCGATGTGCTCCGCGGGGTGAGCGGCGTGGACGCCGTGGGGTTCGCGAATCTGCTGTTTGTGTGGCTCTTTGTGCAGCAGCTCGGGTTCTGGCTTGCCGACGGGAGCGTACCCAGCCTCCGCGCAGCGGGATGGGCTGTGGCGGGTATCGCTACGCTGATGGTGCTCGGGGCAAGCCCCGCGAACCTTTTCGAAGCGTTGAACCCGCCCACCGCGGCGCTCGCGCTACTCGGGGTGGTGCAGCTCGCACTTTTCGCCGCGGCGCGGGACCGGCTGCGGGTGTGGGCGTCGCTCCCCGGGGTGCAACGCATATCGAACGCGATCAACGGGGCCGCGATGACGATCTACTCGTGGCACATGCCCGTCGTGATTGCGGTCGCGGGACTGCTGCTCGCGACGGGCACGCTCACGGGTTCCGCGACGCTCGTGCCGGTCCCCCTCACCCCCGAGTGGTGGCTGAGCCGGCCGCTCTGGCTTATTGTGGCCGGAGGGGCGGTTGCTGCGGTGGTCGCGGCAACCGCACGGATTGAGCGCCGCCCGGACCCGCACACGAGCGTCGTGACAGCCACCGGCATCCCCGCGCCTCTGGGGGCCACGCGTATCCTCGCCGCCGTGCTGACGGGTGCCGGCGGCGTGCTCGTGATCCTCGCCGCCACCGGGGCGCTCTGGGCTTGGGTGTGCGGACTGCTCCTCATGGGCCTGGCGATCCGCCTCGCGACGCCGGGACGTGTCGTGCCGCCGTTTACCCGCGCAAACCCCGCTCCAGCGCTGCGAGCGCGCGTTCGACATCCTCACTCGAGGTGAAGCCGTGCACCCCGATCCGAAGCCGGTCTCCCGCAATCCGTGCCCGGATTCGATCTTGGTCATGTTCGCGCTGCACGCGCGCCGGCTCGGCGATCTCGAACACGCGAATATGAGATCCCGGGCCCACCCGGACCGCTCGGGCCCCGAGCTCGGTCGCACCACGCTCGTATTGCTCAGCGAGACCGAGCGCGTGACTTTCAGTGGCCGGGGCGTCGAGCTCTGAAATCAGCCCCAAGGCCGCCTCAGCACCGATCCAGGAGAACCATGCAGGGGAAGTATCCGCGGCGTGGGGCTTCCCCGCGGGAGTCGGATGGCCACCGAACAGCCCGTCACCGCCCTCCGCGGTTTTCCAGTTCGGCGCGATGGAACCGAGTTCGGCGGCTCCTTCGGCCGTGTACAGCCACGCGGCGCCTCGTGGGGCAAGCAACCATTTGTATCCGTGTACGGCGTAAAAGTCGGGCCGGGTGCGTGCGAACCGAGGATCTAAGACTCCGAGGCTCTGTGTTCCGTTCACGAAGAGCTGGGCGCCGACGTCGTCCGCGCGATCCCGCACCGCGGCGATGTCGAGGCGTTCCCCGTCTCGTGTGGTGGTTTCGGATACTGCCACGAGCGAGATTCCGGGCTGCAGGTGCTCACAGAGCGCCTCGGTTCGGCTTTGGCCAAACCGAGGTCTGGCCCGGACAAGCGGTCGGGTCGCATCCCGCTCGGCGACGGCGACGAATGGCAGAAGCAGGCTCTGAAACTCATCGGCAGCAATCAGCGCCGCACCGGGAGCGCGGTACTGCGCAACCGTCGCTGCAGCCTCAGCCAACGAACCCAAGGTAGCGATGCGCGCGGCGGGGAGCCCCATCCACGCTGCGAACGCGTCTCGTGCCCGCTGCGCGGCACCGTCCCAGTCCTCCCATGCAAACGTTCCTGCGCGCCACCCGTCAAGCACCGCGCGCAGGGCGGCATCGACACGGGTTGCGCTCGGCGGAGCACCGGGAGTATCAAGCCACGCCCAGGTCTCAAGCGCCGGAAACTCCGCCCGGAACTGCTCGGGAGTCACCGTGGCACCGCGATCACAGCTTCAAGCTCGACAAGCAGTTCGGGTGCAGCGAGTTCCGCTGCTGCGAACGCCGAGTGCGCCGGGAAGTCGCCATTGGGATACCACCGGGCAAAGACCTCGGACCGTGCGCGGGCAAAGTCACGGAAGCTCCCGTCACCCGTGACAATCGTGAACAGCTTCACGACGTCCTGTGGTGTCGCTCCGACCTCCGCAAGAACAGCGTCGAGATTACGGAATACCTGCATGGTCTGTTCGAAGCATCCGCCCTCGACAAGAGCACCGTGTGCATCCTGCCCCACTTGCCCGGAAACAAAGACAAGCTGATGCCCATCCGGGGCAATCGTATAGTGCCGAAAGGGGCCAATTGGAGCTGCGAGAGTGCTGGGGTTGCCACCTGCAATCGTCATGCGAGATCATCCTTTCTGATGTGAAATATGGTCTTCCCTTGTCCGGCACCCGCCAGGCTGGCTCGCATAGCGGCAGGGGCGTCATGAAGCGGAACAACGCCGTCAATTACTGGCCGGATCCTATGCTCAGCCACTGCGGACAGCATGTCCCGGAATTCCTCAGCGCTGCCCACCGAGGTGCCCCGGATACTGAGTTGACGAAAGAACAGTTCCCGCAGCGACAGCCCAAATTCAGCACCGGTCGTCGCCCCAAGCGTCACGAGGCGTCCGCCCGGACGCAAGACAGATAGCCCTGCGGGAACGCTATCTGCGCCGATCGTGTCGATGATGAGGTCCACGGGGCGCATCAGCCGCTCTCGGCTGATGTCGTTTGTCGCTACGGCGCGCGCCGCCCCACGAGTCAGCGCGAATTGACGTTTCGCTTCGCTGCGGCTCGTGACGGTGACTTCCGCCCCCAGCGCCACGGCCAGGTCAAGTGCGAGGAGCCCCACTCCGCTGCCAATGCCCGGAATCAACACATGCTCGCCGGCTCGCAATTCTCCCACTGTGCAGAGCGCGCGAAACGCGGTCACGGCGGCCAACCCCAGGGCCCCCCGCTCTGGGTCACTCAGGTGCGTCGGCGGCGTGTGGAGGTTCGCGGCGGGGACCACCACGTACTCGGCGAACGTGCCCGGGAGACGGCCCCCCAAGATGCTTGGATGCTCAGGGACGGGCTCTCGGGTGGGCCAGTTCACCGTGGGGTTGATGAGGACGCTGTCGCCAGGGACAAATTCCCGCACATCCGCGCCCACCGCGGCCACGCTCCCGGCACCGTCGGCCCCGAGGATCAGGGCCGACGGGGAAGTCTCCCGACGCAGCGCCGTGAACAACTCGTGGCGATTGAGGCCGGCGTACTCCACTGCAACGAGCACCTCCCCAGCGCCGACGCTGGGGACGGGTACCTCCGAGACTCGAATACCGTCGAGTCCTGCGTCGTGCGCATGTACAACGGCTCGCATGGTCATGTACGTCCTCCTCTGTCAGTCACGGTGGGATCCGGCCGTGAATTCATCCGGCAGTGACCCGGATCGCGCCGGTTCGTAGCTCAGCATTGCGTGTCTCCGGGGTGAACAGGGCTGCGATCAAGCTCACCAGGGCACCGAACATGAGGTACCACGACGGAGACCAGCTCGATCCTGTGGTCGTCACGAGCGCCTGTGCGAAGAGCGGGCCCAGCCCGCCAAACAGCACGACTCCGAGGTTGTAGCCGACAGCGAGCCCACTGTAGCGCTGCGCAGTCGGGAAGAGCTCCGCGAAAAGCGCGGGCTGGGCGGCGAGCATCATCGCGTCTCCCACCAGGATCAAGCCGATACCCACAATCGCAAGGATGAGGTTGCCTGTATGGAGCAGCACAAACCCGATCGGGGTACCCACCAGCACGAGCACGGCACCCAAGAGAATAAAGGGGCGGCGTCCCAGTCGGTCGCAGGCCTTCGCAAAAGAGAGCACGAGGATTGTCAGCACGAGCATGGAGATCAGACCGATCATGCGTGCGGCGGAGTCTTCGAAGCCAAGGTACCCGTTGAAGAATGTCGGACCCCACACGAGCAACACGTAGGTGCACATCGTAGGCGAAGCAACCAGACCAGCGACCAGGATGACCGAACGCCAGTGCTCACGGAGTACCCGAGCGAGCGGTGAACGCTTGGAGCGTTCGGTCCGCGCTTCCTCGGCGCGGGCCTCAGTGAACTCCTGCGGATCCGCAAGCTTCAACCGCATGTAGAGCCCGATCATGCCGAGCGGCAGCGCGACCAGGAACGGAATTCGCCAGCCCCAGGCATGCAGCGACTCTGTGGTCATCGAGGACGTGATGATCAGCGAAGTCACGGCCGCGACAAACATCCCCAGGACAATGGTGATCGTCTGGAAGCTGCCATACCACGCACGCTTGCCCGCAGGGGCGGTTTCAATGATGTAGGTGACCGCCCCCATCCACTCCCCGCCGGCGGAAATGCCTTGCACGAGTCGCAGGAGGAAAATCAGGATCGGTGCGAGAACTCCAATACTCGCGTAGGGCGGCACGAGGCCCATGAGCGCGGTCGCGACCGAGATCATGATGATGATCGCGGAGAGCGCTGTCTTGCGCCCGAGTTTGTCGCCGACAACCCCAAACAGCAATCCACCGAGCGGCCGAATGATGAAGCTGATGCCGAAGACGAGGAACGTTGTCAGCATGGCAACGGCCGGGTCCTCCTGGGGGAAGAAGAGCGTGGCAAACACTGCGGCGAAGTAGCCGTAGAGCACGAACTCGTACCACTCCAGGAAGTTTCCGATGCACGCCGCGACGATGGCTCGCATCTGCGATGAGGTGAGCCTACTCGGGGTCGAGGTGTCTATTGCGGTCATAAGTGAGCTCCTTTGCTCGGTGTTATGTGGGGTGTACTGGGACCCTTCGGGTGCCAGCTCGGTGAGCCGACTGGCTCGGGCGGGGAAACGTCGGCGAGGTACCGGCCGTAGGCAATATCGAGCGTGGCGAAGCCGTAGCGCACGTGGGCAGTGCCGGTCGGGGCGAAGTGATGGAGCGGGTCAACCTCGCTCACGCCCCAGTTGAATTCCGCGATCCCCTCACGTACCGGTTCGGAGGCCTGCATTGCCCACGGAATCTCAACGAGTTTGCACACGTCATAGCCAGTCCCCTCCGCGCTCGGGATCGCTTTCACGGTGAAGTGCCGGTCGAACCAGGCAGGTGCAGGAGTGGCGCTGGGCTCTCGG
Organism: Leucobacter sp. 7(1); assembly: GCF_900163635.1. Taxonomy (GTDB): domain Bacteria; phylum Actinomycetota; class Actinomycetes; order Actinomycetales; family Microbacteriaceae; genus Leucobacter. Next base: position 74,661 of record NZ_FUID01000023.1, read on the forward strand.
TCTTCGCCGCGCAGCGCGGTATGGCCGGACACCAGCGTTTCATCGAGGGCCGAGATTATGTGGAACTGTAGGTCACCCTCGGTCTCATCGAGACGCACACTGCGCGCCTGCTTCTTCGGAAGCCCGAAGAGCTCACGACCCAGGATCCCGTGGTTCAGGCCTTCGACGAACGTCTCGATCGCGTATGCGCCGTCGGCCCCACCGCCGTATCCTGCGCAGCGCAGCGAGACGCCGCCCTGGAGGTAGTCAGGTCGACGTTCGATCCCGGAGGCGGATCGAAACTCAGCGCCAATGAACTCCGCGATCCACAAGCCAGCGGTGGGATGCTCGGGGACGTTGAGCCCCGCGGGCAGACATCGAGCGGTGATCTCGGCACTCACGGGAATCTCCACGGTGGCCCAACGTACCTTGACGCGTTCGGCACCCGGTGCGAAAAGTGGCGCGAACACCGGCATCGAAATCGGTGCGTCAGTCATCTCGGACTCACCGCCAATGCGTCGACGCGGCCGGTCGGCACGTCATGCGCCGCACGCCGCAGCGCACCGAGGATCTCGTCCTCATCGGGCAATACCTGCGCCGCGAGGTGCACGGCGGCGGGAATCCGCGTTTCGCGTGCACCGATCCGCACCGGGGGCGACGACAGTGGTACCCCGCTCTCCACGACACGCGCAACGATCTCCGCGCCAACTCCTCCCGTAGTGTGCGCCTCATGGACAACAACCAAGCGGCCTGTGCGTTGGACGCTCGCCAGAATGGAGTCGAGGTCGAGCGGTCGGATCCACCGCGCATCGATAACCTCCGCGCTCACGCCTTCCCCTGCAGCGCGTTCCGCAGCAGCAAGCACTCGGTGCTGCATGGCCCCCCAGGTCACGACGGTCACATGCGATCCAGACCGGCGAATCTGGGAACCACCCACCGGCGCGATCTCGCCGCCAAGCCGAACCTGCTGCTTTCCTGCGTGGTACAGCGCCCGGTTTTCGATGACCACGGTGGGGTCGTCGCTCCAGATCGAACTCAACAGGAGATCGTAGGCGTCCTGATGGGTCGTTGGCATGCAAACTTGCAGCCCAGGAATATGCGCAAAGAGGGCTTCAAGTGACTGCGAGTGCTGCGCACACGCACCGGGCGCATTCCCCTGCTGCGTGCGAATCGTGAGGGGAGCGCTAAGCGCCCCTCGTGAAATATATCGGACGTTCGCGGCCTGGTTCACGATCTGGTCGAACGCCACCAGTGCAAAATCTGCCCACATGATCTCTGCGATGGGACGGCGACCGAACATCGCCGAACCAACAGCGCTTCCGAGGATCGCGGCTTCAGAGATCGGGGTGTCGAACACTCGCTCGCCGAATCGTTTGCGAAGCCCCTTGGTCACTCCGAAGACGCCCCCGGGGATCGCAACGTCTTCCCCGAACAGGAGGGTCTCCTCACGCTCGTCCAGGGCTCGCGCGAGCGCCGCGTTGACACACTCAGCGTACGAAAGAGTTTTCTCGATGATCTCAGGCATAGACGTGCTCCAAAACAGTGGCAGGATCGGTAAGGGGGGCGGCGAGCGCCGCCGCCGCCGCGTGTTCGACCTCGGCGGACACACGCAGCCTGAGCTGCGCGAGCGCCTCCGCATCGATTCCCGCAGCGTGCGCGACCCGTTCTGCACGCACGATGGGCTCCACCTCGAGCGCGGCATCGATCTCTCCCGCGGGCCGGTACTGCTGAGCGTCGCCGATGTAGTGCCCGACCAGGCGCTGCGTCATTGCTTCGATGAGCACTGGCCCGGCCCCGCTACGGCAGCGCTCCACGGCCCCGGCAACTGCACGATGCACGGCCTCCGGATCGTTCCCGTCGATACGTTCACCGGCCATCCCGTAGGCGCTCGCGCGACGATAGAACTGGTCTGAACGCACAACCTGCGCCGTGGGGGTGAGTTCTGAGTAGGTGTTGTTCTCCACCAGGAAGATGACGGGCAGCCGCATTGCAGAAGCGAAGTTCATCGCTTCGTGCACCGCTCCTTGGTTCATAGCGCCCTCGCCAAATGCGGCAAGAGCAACCCGTCCACTGCCGTCGAATCGGCCCGCGAGGGCGGCACCGCATGCGATCGGTGCGCCCGCACCCACGATCGAGTTCTCCCCGTACATGCCATATTCGGGCGCGGTGAAATACGCCGAGCCGCCGCGGCCGCCGCTGATGCCGGTACCCCGGCCAAGCAGCTCTGCGATCACCGCTTCCGGCGGGACGCCACAACTGATCGCCCAGCCGTGACCGCGATAGGTGGGAAACACCGCGTCACGCGTGAGATCCAGGGCGCTGACCGCGCCAGCGTAGATTGCTTCCTGGCCGTTGCAGAGATGCACGGACCCGACGATCTCGCCACGGTTGCGTAATTCGGCAATCATCTCCTCGGTGAATCTAATGCGATGCATCGTCTCGATCGCTACAAGAAGCGCGTCTGTGCCGGTCATGCGAGGTTCCTTTCTCGAGAGGGGTCGGGTTGGGTGAGCCGCGCGCGGGGGCTTTGCAGTTTGCCCGCGGCGAGCAGTGACGTTGCCAGGCGTGCGGCTTCACGGACCGCGTCAATCAGCTCGGTTCGTTTCCGCCGGAACCGCTCGGCGGGGGCGGACACTGTGAAAGATCCCGCCGGCTCACCGTCGGGGAGGAAGTAGGCGGCAGATACGCACTGCATCCCTTCAACAAATTCCTCTGCGTCGATGGAGTAGCCCTGCGCTCTGATCCTGGCGAGCTCCACTTGCAGCTCGTCCACATCCGTCACAGTGTGCGGTGTCAGCTGCCGCAGGTGAATGCCCGCAAACAACGTGTCCACTTGTTCGGATGGGAGATGCGCGAGGATCGCTTTACAGGACGCACGGGCGTGCATATCTCCGGTGTATCCAACTTCCAACCCGCCCACGCTGAGTGTGTGATTACTGGTGAGGAAGTGGCGCAGGATCACTGCACCGCCCCGCCATTCCGCGACGAACGCGGTCTCCTCTGTACCGTTAAAGAGGCGAGTCAGAATTACCGCGAGTTCCGGGGCGATCTCGGAGTGGCGCTGCAATCCTCGCCCAAGCGGGAAACCGTGCGGCCCGAGTTCATAGCTTCCCCCGGACCGGCGCACGACGTATTCGTCTGCTTCAAGCGTGCGCAGCACGTGGTAGCAGACGCCATTCGAGATTCCGAACTCCGCAGCGATCTGCTTCGCGGTCACTGGCCCAACGGTTGCGACATACTCAAATATCGCCATCCCTCGACTCAGAGTGGTGAGGACCTCACTCTTGTCATGCTGCGCGCTCATGAGAGGCTCACGAGTGTCTGCACAATTGTGCGTGTCGCCAGGAGTACATCTGCTTCGGAGATTGATTCCTCGACAGTGTGGGCGAGTGCCGCGTCGCCCGGACCAAAAACAATGGTGACTGCCCCAGCCTGCGCGTACTGCCCGGCATCGTTTCCGGCGGTAAAGCCGCCGAACTCTGGTGAGCCCTGCGCCATGACCAACGCGTCCCGCAGCGCCACGACAAGGGATTCATTCTCCTCGGTGTCCCACCCTGGGTACGGTTCGCCCTGCCACTCAAGTTCGTGTGGCATCTCGGTCTCGAACGGATCCGCGACGACGGCGGCACGGAGCGCGGCAGCAAATTCCGCACGAGCGTGATCAGGATCTTCCCCCGGCCGAAGCCCGATGCGGCCAGTCAGCGTCGCAACATCAGGGACCGCCGCCCGATAGGTCCCGGCTTCGAGCATGCCAATGGTGAACGGAATTCCTGTGGGGACATCTGCGAATCGGGGATGGGCGAATGCAGCGGAGCGCCGAGCCGCCGTCTGGATCAAGGCGTCGCGCAACACAAGCAGGCGCGCGAGCGCGTCTACACCTCGCCACGGTGCCGACGAGTGCGCAGCACGGCCGCGCGCCGTCACTCGGAAGAACTGCAGTCCTGTGCAGGCGGTGATGATCGTGTTGTTTGTGGGTTCGAGAATAATGGCTGCGTCGGGTGCCCGTTCTGTAGCGAGGGCCAGGCGCGTGCCCACGCCGGTCGTCTCCTCTCCGATCACCAAATGGATCACCGGCACCATCGGCAATACGACTTCACTGTTTCGCAGGGTGTCCAGGGCGATGAGCGCCGCGGCAATGCCGCCCTTCATGTCAACGGTGCCGCGCCCGAATACGCGACCGCCCGCTCGCGCTCCGCTAAACGGGACGGTCGCCCACAGTTCTTCCCGTCCTGTGGGGACCACATCGATGTGCCCGTTCAGCACAAGGACCGGTGTGCCCGGTCCAGGTCGTCCAAACGGGTATCCGATCAGGTTTGCGCGATCGCCGACGGTCTCCTCGCCAGACGCAAACACTGTTCCGTCCAGGGGCTGCAGTTCAAGCTCCCACCCGTGGCGGATCATCCATTCTGCGTACCAGTCCGCAATTGCCCGTTCCGACCCCGTCACGCTCGGGATTCGAACGGTCGTGCTGAGTAGCTCTGCGAGCTCTTCCGCCCGGGAGGCGATCGCGTCGTCGAGATCACCCTGTGGTGTGTGTGGCATCGTTGGCCGCCCTTCTGCATTCCTCGCCCATCATCGGGCCGGTGCTCACTTCTGTTCGACTCTCTGAAGTGAGATTTCGATTATCCGAAAAAATGACCATTCCGCGGGCTGAATGTGTGAGTTGCCTCGTAGCGTGTGCGCATGAACGATCCGCAGATTGCCCCACTCCACTCCCCCCAGGGCTCACTTCACGAACGCCACACTCGCGTGATGCCGGACTGGATGTCGCTCTACTATGACGAGCCTCTTGAACTGCTCTCCGGTGCCGGGCGCACAGTGCAGGGAAGTGATGGTCGCAGCTACCTCGACTGTTTCGGCGGCCTGCTCGCAACGATGGTGGGCCACAATATCCCTGAAATCACCGAAGCGATTCAGCGACAGGCGGCACGCATCCTGCACTCCTCGACGCTCTACCTGCTGAGCGGACAGGTCCGACTCGCTGAGCGACTTGCTGCAGCAAGCCGCATGCGCGATCCCCGCGTGTTTTTCGTCAATTCCGGGAGCGAAGCGGTGGAAACAGCGCTCCTCATCACGACCGCCCATGCCTCAAGCAACCAGGTCCTCGCGCTGCGCGGCAGTTACCCCGGCCGAAGCTTTGGCACCGTGGCGACCACTGGGATCCGGGCTTGGTCCGCCACAGGTTTCAGCCCGCTCCAGGTCAGCTACCTCCACAGTGGGTACCGATACCGCAGCCCATTCCGGGCACTGGAGGATGCGGCATTTGTTGATGCCTGTATTGATGAGATGCGCACAATCATCGAAACGAGCACCAGTGGCCGCATCGCCGCAATGCTCGTCGAGCCAGTACAGGGAGCCGGCGGGTTTGCGGAACCCCCCGCGGGCTTCTTTGCTCGGACGAAGGGAGTGCTCGATGAATACGGGATCCCGCTCATCTCAGATGAGGTGCAGACCGCCTGGGGCCGTACCGGTCGCTCCCCCTATGGCATCCACGCACACGGTGTTGACGCTGAGGTCTTGACACTCGCCAAGGGCATTGCCAACGGGCTTTCGATCGGGGCGGTCGTCGCGGAGGCCGAGATCATGCACAGCCTTCCCGCGCACAGTATCTCGACGGCCGGAGGAAACCCGATCGCGATGGCCGCCGCCAACGCGACGCTCGACTACATCGAGGACCACGATTTGATCTCACACGCGGACCAGATCGGTGCGAAACTTCAGCACGGGCTGCACGACCTTGCGAGCCGCCTCCCCGCGCTGATCGGAGAGATTCGTGGCGCAGGGCTCATGATTGGTGTGGAACTGATCCGCCCGGGGAGTACCGATCCAGCGCCTGAGCTCGCCGTCGCCGCGGTCGAACGAGCCCGCAAGCTGGGACTTCTCATTGGGCGAGGCGGGCTGTATGGGAATGTGCTCCGCGTCACCCCACCGATGACAATTACCGCCGCGGAGGCCGAGACCGCGCTTGAACTGCTGGGCGAGACGCTGCAGACGGTCGATGCCGCAGCTCGTCAAGCCGAGGTGACGTCCTAATGCCTCGCTCGAATCCCCGCCCCAGCTCCGCACCCATTCTCACGCCTGAAGCCGAACTTCCGGCCCGCCCGCGCCGAGCGCTCATCACCGGAGGTGCCCGCGGACTCGGTCGCGCATTCGCACTGGACCTGGCACGGGCGGGGTGGGACGTTGCAGTGATCGACCGTGATCTTGCTGGCCACCTCGAATTCCCGGAGGAGGCTGCGTCGGCACCGATCCTCGACGCACTCCAGGCCCAGCCGGGCACACACCTCGCCTACCCAGCCGATGTCACGGACCCACGCAGCCTGTATGAGGTCATGGCAGAACTGACTACACAGTGGGGAACTCTCGATGCGCTCGTCTGCAACGCCGGTGGCGGGAGCGGCGAACTCCTCGGAAATCGCGCATCGACGATGAGTCTCGCTGAGCTGCGTGACGCTCTTGAACGAAACCTGGTGGGGACCGTCGCAACGGTGCAGGCGGCGCTCCCGCTGCTGAGCATCGGTGATGACGCCGCGATCCTCACAATGTCGTCGTTGAACGGGCTGGAACCCACCGCGACGGGGAGCTACGCCCACTACGGAGTCGCGAAAGCCGCGGTCGCTCACTACTCGCGCTATCTCGCTCGCGACCTCGGCCCTCAGGGTATCCGGGTTAACTGCCTCGCCCCCGGGCCGATTGCGACCGGTCGCCTGGTACACCGCATGGCGGAAAACCCCACCGCGAACGCGTCCGTCCGCAATGCGCTGGGCCGGATCGGCACGGTGGAGGACGTCGTCCCGCTGGTGCGATTCCTCCTGAGCCCCGAGGCGGGCTACCTCACGGGGCAGGTCATCCGCATCGACGGCGGGCTGTAGCTAAAACGCGAAGGCGACGCCGAGCAGTACGCCGTAGGCAAGCGCAGCGAGGCTGGTGAGCTGGAGCACGAGGATCAGCTCGCGCGGGGTCTTCGCGGTCAGCACGATGACGATGCACGGGATCACGATGAGCAGCACCAGCCAAACAAGTACCATGCCGGAGTTCGCGAAGCCGAACATCGCGGGAACCACGAAGGGCAGCAACAGGCACACCACAAACAGGATCCGGGAGGGGAGATCCCCGATCCGGACGGCGAGCGTGCGCTTGCCCGCAAGGCGATCCGTGGGGATGTCGCGGATGTTGTTGACGATCAGCACGGCGACCGCGAAGAAGCCCACACCGGCGCCCGCGAACCATTCCTCCTGGGTCCGCACATCGGTCTGCAGCCAGACGGTGCCGACCGTCGCGACGAGCCCGAAGAAGACAAACACGACAACTTCGCCGAGGCCGGCGTAGCCGTAGGGGCGTTTGCCGCCCGTGTAGAACCAGGCCGCGATGATCGCGACGATTCCGAGCGCGAGGAACCACCACCGGCCGCTGAGCGTCACCGCGACGAGTCCGGCGACGGCCGCCAGCCCGAAGAACACAAGCGCGAGCATGAGCACCCGCTTCGGGTTCACAAGTCCGGAGCCGGTGAGGCGTGCCGGGCCGACCCGGAACTCGTCGGTGCCGCGCACCCCGTCGGAGTAGTCGTTCGCGTAGTTCACACCGATCTGCAGGAACACCGCGACGGCGAGCGCAAGCAACGTGAGCGTCAGGGAGAAACCCTGCACCATGTGCGCGATCCCGGCACCGGCCGCGACGGGTGCCACCGCGAGCGGCAGGGTGCGCAGCCGCGCGCCACCCACCCAGTTGCGCCAGGTGATGCGGGGTTCGCCCCCCGCGGCAACGCTGGTTTCCGCGGCGGCGCGCACCGCCGGGTTGCCCGACCGTCGCCGATCCTTCGCCTGGTTCACGCGTGGTCCTCTCCTGTGGCTCGCCGCGTTTCGCGGAAGCTGTCGCGTACTCGCCCGATCCACTCGCCGAGCGCGGCGAGGTCTGGTTTGCCTCCGGGGAGGCGGGGCATCTGCTCGGTCTCGGTGACCCACTCCGGCACCGCGGCGACGCCGAGCTTGGCACGTACGGCCTCCCGGACGGCGTCGAAGCCGAGTGCGTCAGCGGGAGCCGGATCCGGCGTCTCAATCACGAGCGTCACCCGTTCACCCCACTCGGGATGGGGGGCAGCCAGTGCCACAGTCGTGTCCCACCCGGGGAGTTCCCGAACCACCCGCTCCACCTCGTCGAGGGAGACGTTGATGCCACCGGAAATCAGGACGCGGTCGAGCCGCCCGGTGACGGTCAACATGCCGCCGAGCAGTTCGCCGGCGTCGCCCGTGCGGTACCACCGGATCGGCGCCCCGTCGCGGTCGGTCTCGGCGAGGAAGCGGTCCGCGGTCAGCGCGGCGTCCCCGACGTATCCGAGGGCGAGCGAGCTCCCCGCGAGCTGTACCTCTCCGGCGCGGATCCGCACCAGGGTATCCCCGATCTCGACCCCGTCGTAGACGCAGCCGCCCGCGGTCTCGGTCATGCCGTAGCTCCGTTTGAGCGCCACGCCGAGTTCATGGCAGCGCTGCCGGAGGGCAACCGAAATGGCCTGGCCTCCCACAAGTACCGCGTCAAAACGTCGCAGTACTTCGGCTGCTGCGGGATCCGCCGCGGCGTGATCTAGGAGACGCGTCAGTTGCACTGGGACGAGGGATACGTAGCGGCGCTCGGCCGTCATCGTCTCGGCCGCGGCGAGTAACTGTGCGGGATCAAAGGCCCCATCAGCGAACACCGGTTCGCACTCGGAGAGCGCGCTGCGGATGAGCATCTGCAGACCCGAGATGAGGTGCACGGGCAGTGCCACGAGCCACTGCCCTGGTCCGCCGAGGCGCTCGTGGGTCGCCGCGGCGCTCGCCCGCAGCGCGTCCGCGGAGAGCGCGACTGCCTTCGGGATCCCGCTGGACCCGGAGGTGCGCACCACCACGGCGGCCCCCTCGGGCAACGGGGTGTGCTGCAGTTCGTGCACGGCCGCGGCGTCAGCCCCCTCGCCGCCTCCCGGGGGAAGCGGCAAGACAGGGGCCCCGCCGGCCAGCGCGTCCTGCAGCGCGGCCACAAGCCAGGCACGATCCTCGGTGGGAATGGCGCGAAGTCCGTTGGGCGAAGTCACCCCTCCAGGGTACTCCGTGCGTCCGGAGTTATTCCCCCGCAAGCTCCTGCGCCGCGCGAGTGAGCTCGACCACGGCGCGCTCCACGATCGCGTCGGTCATGCGCGCGGAGGGTCCCGAGATCGACAGCGCCGCGGGCGGCACCGCTCCGGGTACCGCCACAGCGATGCACCGCACCCCAACTTCCTGCTCTCCGTCATCGATCGCGAACCCACGACTCCGGGTGGCCTGGAGGTCCGCAATCAGAGCGTTGGCGCTCGTCAGCGTCGTCCCGGTATAGGCGGGCAGGCCGGTGCGGTCGAGAATGGCGCGGACCCGCCGTTCGGGAAGGGTTGCGAGCATGGCTTTGCCAACGCCGCTCGCGTGCGGCAGCACGCGCCGTCCCACCTCCGTGAACATCCGCATGCGGTGTCGCGACGGCACCTGCGCGACGTAGGCAACAAGATCACCCTCGAGGATCGCAAGGTTCGCGGTTTCCTGTGCGATCTCCTCGAGCGCGACGAGTGCCCCGCGCGCCGATTCCGCGAGCGGCGGGGTGGCCCGCTCCCCGAGGCCAATCAGTTTGGGCCCGAGCGAGTAGTCACGGTTTTTCAGCTGCCGCGCCGCGCCGAGGTCAAGCAGGGTGCGGAGGAGCCTATGCGCCGTCGGGACGGCGAGGCCTGCTCGCGCGGCAACCTCCGTGAGCGGGAGCGGGGTCTCCGCATCGGCCAACACGTCGAGGACGTTGAAGGCACGCGAGACGGATTGCACCTGACCAGGAGTTTCTGACAGTTCTCGTACGGATGTATCGTCCATCACTCCACTATACGGAATGGATACTCCATTTCTTCCCACTGGCGCCTATGGTGGACAGTAGTTCCCCATTGGACCCGCAGCATTGGAGCTTGCATGACCACCTATGTCTCCCGCGCCGACCTCTCCGTCGCCGAGCCAATTCGCGCGTTTGCCGAGGAGAGCCTCGACCGTCACAAGCTCGACGCCGACGCGTTCTGGGCCGGGGTCAGCGCAATCGTGCACGAGTTCGCCCCCCGCAACGCGGCCCTGCTCCGCACCCGCGACGAGCTGCAGCGTCAGATCGACGCCTTCCACAAGGAACAGCCCGGGGTGCCGGATCCCGCCGCCTACCGCGCGTTCCTGACCGAAATTGGCTACCTCGCCCCCGAGCCGGGCGAGGTCCGCGTGACCACCGAGAACGTCGCCCCGGAGATCGCGCAGCTCGCCGGGCCACAACTTGTTGTTCCGATCCTGAACGCACGCTTCGCGATCAACGCCGTCAACGCGCGCTGGGGTTCGCTCTACGACGCGCTCTACGGCACGGACGCAATCTCGCAGGCCGGGGAGCTCGCCCCCGGCTCCGCATACAACCCGAAGCGCGGAGCCGCCGTGATCGCCCGCGGCCGCGAGTTCCTCGACACCGTCGCAGCCCTCGCGGGATCCGGCACCGCTGGATCCGGCACCGCAGGATCCGGCACCGCAGGATCCGGCACCGCAGGATCCGGCACCGCCTCGCACACGGGAAGCACCGGCTACGCGATCCAGGACGGGGCGCTCGTCGTGACCCTCGCGGATGGTTCGAACGCTGGGCTCGCAGATCCCACCGCGCTTGTCGGGTACACCGGTTCCGCGGAGGCCCCGGAGACAATCGTGCTCGTGCACCACGGTATCCACGCCGAGATCCTGATCGATCGCACCGGCCCCATCGGATCCACCGACACCGCGGGCATCCAGGACATCGTCCTTGAAGCTGCTCTCACCACGATCATGGACCTCGAAGACTCGGTCGCAGCAGTCGACGCCGAAGACAAAGCGCTCGGCTACCGCAACTGGCGCGGCCTCATGGCCGGCACCCTCACCGAGGAGATCAGCAAGGGCGGCAAGACGTTCACGCGCCGCATGGCCGCGGACCGCGTCTACACGGCGCCCGACGGCGGCACCGTCACGCTGCCGGGCCGCTCGGTGCTGTTCGTGCGCAACGTGGGCCACCTCATGCTCGGCGACTCGATCCTCGATCGTGATGGGGCGGAGACCCCAGAGGGCATCATCGATGCGATCATGACGGCGCTCGGCTCCCTCGATGATCTGCGCGGCGAGCTCGCGAACTCGCGCACGCCGTCAATGTACATCGTGAAGCCGAAGATGCACGGCCCCGACGAGGCCGCGTTCACCGCCGAACTGTTCGGGCGCGTGGAGGAGCTGCTGGGACTCCCGGCCCGCACGCTGAAGGTCGGCATCATGGACGAGGAGCGTCGCACCTCTGCGAACCTCGCGGCCTCGATCGCCGCCGCCGCGGACCGGGTTGCGTTCATCAACACCGGCTTCCTCGATCGCACCGGCGACGAGATCCACACGTCCATGCACGCCGGGCCCTTCCTCTCGAAGGACGCAATCCGTTCAGCTCCGTGGCTCGGCACTTATGAGGCGCGCAACGTGGTCATCGGCGTCGCGAGCGGCCTCGACGGGCACGCCCAGATTGGCAAGGGCATGTGGGCCATGCCGGATCTGATGGCCGCGATGTTGGAGCAGAAGATCGGACACGTCCGCGCCGGCGCCTCGACAGCCTGGGTGCCGTCGCCGACCGCCGCGACGCTACACGCGATCCACTACCACCAGGCCGACGCGTTCGCAGCGCGGGCCGAGGTCACGGCCGCGGCCCCCGTGGGCGACTCCCTCGACACGCTGCTCCAGATCCCGCTCGCTGGGGCGGGAGACCTCGACGCCGAGACCGTCGCCGCGGAGCTCGAGAACAGCTCGCAGTCGATCCTCGGCTACGTGGTGCGCTGGATCGACCAGGGCATCGGCTGCTCGAAGGTGCCGGATCTGCGAGACATCGCCCTCATGGAGGATCGCGCGACACTCCGGATCTCCGCGCAGCTGCTGGCGAACTGGCTGCTGCACGGTGTCATCACCGAAGCGGAGATCGATGCGGCGCTGACACGCTGCGCGGCCGTGGTCGATCGACAGAACGCATCCGACCCGCTCTACGAGAAGCTCCTTGGAGCGGACGGGGCCACGCCCGGTCTCGCGTTCACGGCGGCACGCCGCCTCATCGTGGAGGGCGCAGCACAGCCGAGCGGCTACACCGAACCGCTGCTGCACGAACTGCGCCGCGCAAAGAAGGCCGAGCAGGCGTAACACCGCTCCCTGCCTCACCGTAACCGAGGCATCTTGCCGAAAGTGACCGAATTTCCGAGGAATTTGGGTCGTTCTCGGCAAGATGCCTCGGTTTCGGCGTTTCTTGGGGGCGAGCGCTGGGCGTGGCGGTGCGTGCCAGGCCGGGCCGTGGCGAGGCCGGCCAGGCCGGGCCGTGGCGAGGCCGGCCAGGCCAGGCCGGGCCGGGCCGTGCCGTGCCGTGCCGTGCCGTGCCGTGGCGAGGCCGGCCAGGCCAGGCCACACCCATACCGAGGCGTTTTATCTAAAGTGACCCAAGTTTCGTGGAACTGGGCTCACTCTAGATAAAACGCCTCGGTTTCGGCGGGTGCGGGCGGGTTGCCGCGGGTCGAAGCAGGAACCCGGCCCCCGCGGGCCCACCTCGCCGCGCACCCTAGTAGTGGTACGGGAACGGGCTCCAGTCGGGATCCCGCTTCTCGAGGAACGAGTCGCGCCCCTCCACCGCTTCGTCGGTGCCGTAGGCGAGACGGGTGGTCTCCCCGGCGAAGAGCTGCTGGCCCACGATCCCATCATCGACGGCGTTCATCGCGTATTTGAGCATGCGAATCGCCGTTGGCGACTTTCCGAGAATGGTGCGCGCCCATGCGATGCCGGTGCGCTCAAGTTCCACGTGCGGCACGACCTCGTTGACGGCCCCGATCTCGCGGGCGCGGTCCGCCGAGTACTCCTCCGCGAGGAAGAAGATCTCGCGGGCAAACTTCTGCCCCACCTGGCGCGCAAAGTACGCGCTGCCGTAGCCGGCATCGAACGATCCCACGTCGGCATCGGTCTGCTTGAACTTTGCGTGCTCGCGGGAGGCGATTGTCAGATCGCACACCACGTTGAGCGAGTGTCCGCCGCCCGCGGCCCAGCCGGGAACGAGCGCGATGACAACCTTCGGCATGAACCGGATGAGGCGCTGCACCTCGAGGATATGCAACCGCCCCGCCCGGGCCGTGGCCTCCGGCCCGACCGCGGTCTCGTCGTCGGAGTACTTGTACCCGTCGCGGCCACGAATCCGCTGGTCGCCGCCGGAGCAGAACGCCCAGCCCCCGTCGCGCGGGGACGGGCCGTTCCCGGTCAACAAGACCACGCCCACCCGAGGGTTCACCCGCACGCGGTCCAGCGCGTCGTAGAGCTCATCGACGGTGTGAGGCCGGAAGGCGTTGCGCACCTCGGGCCGGTTGAACGCGACGCGCGCGATCCGGCCGTCGAGGCTCAGGTGAGCGGTGATGTCGGTGTAACCCGCCGCCCCCGGGGCAACTTCCCACTCGGACGGGTCGAAGATCTCAGAAACCTGCTGCGTCATGCCCTCAGCCTATTCGGCTGGCCCCGCTCCCTGGCATCAGGACACCGCGACGCCGAACAGCATGCCGATCAGATAGGTCGCGGCCATCGTCGCCCCGCCCATGATGATGTTGCGCAGGATCGCGGGCCCGCGCGGTGACTTGCCAAGCGCCGCACTGATCCAGCCGGTCAGCAGGAGTCCGATCAGGACGGCCACCACGGCCACCCACACGCGGTGTTCGCCAACCGGGAGCAGGATCATGGCGAGCGGGATCAGCGCGCCGACCGTGAACGCCACGAAGGAGGAGAGCGCCGCGGCCCAGGGACTCGTGTACTCATCAGGGTCGATGCCGAGCTCGACCTCCGCGTGCGCGGCGAGGGCGTCATGTGCGGTCAGTTCCTGAGCAACCTGCTGCGCGAGTTCGGGCGACAGCCCGCGATCTTCGTAGAACCCGGCAAGCTCACGCAGCTCTGCCTCGGGCATCTCCGCGAGTTCACGCTTCTCCTTCGCGATCATCGCGCGCTCGGTGTCCCGCTGCGTGCTCACCGAAACGTACTCGCCGCCCGCCATGGAGAAGGCACCGGCGACGAGCGCCGCGAGCCCGGCGGTCGCGATCGCCAGCACGTTGCCCGGCGTTGCCCCGGCTACGCCGATGACCACACCCGCGGTCGAGACGATGCCGTCGTTGGCACCGAGGACGCCAGCACGTAGCCAGTTGAGGCGCTGTCCGAGATTCTCGTGCGGTTCGTGCGGGTGCTGGCCGGGTGTGGTTCGTGTGGTGTCCCCCATGGTTTGATTCTGCTCCGGGGCCTGTCGGAGCGCAAGGGAGGGCAGGCTGTCCTTGCACCTGAGGACTCGCAGTGTGTGCGCCCTCCACGACCGCGGCGCGGCGAATGCCTAGACTCGAAGTATGAGTCCCGCCGCGGCACCCCCGTCCCCGTCTAGCTCCCTGCCGCCCCTCGCGGAGGTGCTGCGCTCGATGCGGGTTGTCGCTATTCCGACGCGCACCCGGTTCCGGGGGGTTACCGTGCGCGAGGCGGCAATCTTTGATGCGCCGCAGGGGCCCAGCGAGTTCTCGCCCTTCACCGAGTACGACGACGCCGAGGCCGCGGCATGGCTCGCCGCTGCCCTGGACTACGGCTGGGCTGAGCAACCAGCGGTGAGGCTGGACCGGATCGAGGTCAACGCCACGGTGCCCGCGGTGGCACCCGATGAGGTCGCCGAGATCCTCGCCCGATTCCCCGGCTGCCGCACGGCGAAGGTGAAGGTCGCCGAGCGCGGGCAGGAGCTCGCCGACGATGTGGCGCGTGTGCGCCGGGTGCGAGAGCTGATGGGTCCCGCCGCGCGTGTCCGCGTGGACGCCAATACGGGCTGGTCCGTGGCGGAGGCCGTCACCGCGCTCACCGCCCTCGCGGAGTTCGAACTTGAGTATGCTGAGCAGCCCTGCGTGAGCGTGCCGGAACTTGCCGAGGTGCGGGACCGGCTTCGCACGGCGGGCGTACCCGTGCGGATCGCCGCGGACGAGAGCGTGCGCAAGGCCTCGGATCCGCTCGCCGTGGCCCGGGCCGGCGCCGCGGACCTGCTCATCATCAAGGCGCAACCTCTCGGCGGGGTCTCCCGCGCCCTGGACATCGTGCGCGAGGCGAATCTCCCGGTTGTCGTCTCCAGCGCACTCGACACCTCGGTCGGGATCGCGATGGGCGCGCACCTCGCCGCCGCACTCCCCGAGGGCATGCTCGCCGGGGCCTGCGGTCTGGGAACGGTCGCGCTGCTCTCGGATGACGTCACCGATACGCCGCTCGTCCCCGTGGACGGGTCCGTTCCCGTGGGCCGTCCGACGCTCAGTGAGGCCTCGCTAGCACGCACTGCCGCGAGCCCGGAGCGCACCGCGTGGTGGGCGGAGCGGGTGAGCCGCTGCCACGCACTCCTCACGACCGGGGCCGTCTAGCGCCGTCTGGCAACGCGGGCGTCCGCCCACCCAAACCACTGGCCGCGCCCGCAACTTCGGCCACCTCGCCCACCCCGGCCACCCCGGCCACCCCGGCCACCCCGCAACTGAGGGATCTTCCCGTAACCGTGGCGTTTTCGCGCGCATTTGGCACGTGTTAAATAAATTCGCTCGGTTTCGACGGGAGCGGCGAACGGGTGCACATATACCGGAGGGCCCGAGCGCAAACGCGCCCGAGCCCTCCGAAAAGCCGCGAAACTTACACGCGCACGCGCCGCGCACCCTCACCGAGGGCTTCGAGCTTCGCCCACGCGATCTGCGGGTGGACGCGCCCACCCAGGCCGCAGTCGGTGGCCGCGATCACGCGCTCCGGGCCGACGATCTTCGCGAAGCGCTCAATGCGCTGCGCGACAAGATCGGGGTGCTCGACAAGGTTCGTCGAGTGGCCGACCACGCCGGGGACAAGGATCAGGTCGTCGGGGATGAGGCCCTTCTGCTCTTCCCACACAGCCCATTCGTGCTCGTGGCGTGCGTTTGCCGCCTCGAAGGAGATCTGACCAACCTTGGCACCCAGCACGGTCTTGAGAATATGCTTCAACTCGATATCCGTGGTGTGCGGACCGTGCCAGGAACCCCAGCACAGGTGCAGTCGGATCTGCTCCTTCGGGAGCCCCTCGATGGCCGCGTTGATCGCATCAATTCGGATCTGCGTGAAGGCGAGGTAGTCCTCGATGCTCGGTTCGGGGTTGATCTGGTCCCAGTTTTCCGCGAGCGAGGGATCGTCGAGCTGCAGGATCAGGCCCGCATCGGTGACGGCCCGGTATTCCTCGCGCAGAGCTGCGACCCACGCGTCGATGTGTTCCTGCTCGGAGCCGTAGAACTCGTTCTCGATGCGCGCGGCGGAGCCGGGGGCGATCGCCGTGAGGAAGCCCCGTTCGCCCGCCTCGAGCGCTGCGTTCAGGTTGCGGGTATCCGCGGCGATCGCATCCTGCCCGGTGTAGCTGATGGGGCCCGTGGTCGCGGGGAACGCGGTCGCGTTCTTGCCCACGCTGATCCCGCTCGTCGGATCCTGATAGGCCTCCGAGAAGGTGCTCCAGTCGCGCCGATCCGGGAAGGTGGTGAGGCGGACGTTGCCTGGCTCGGAACGCACGGGCTCCTGGCTGAAGATGTCCTTACCGGTGAGTTCGAGGCCCGCAGTGCGCTGGAACGAGTAGGTCCACCAGGCCCCGTAGTCAACCGCGTTTGACATTGCCTTGCCGAACTCACCATCGCCGGGCTGGGTGATGCCAGCCTCGCGCTGGCGCGCCACGACGTCCCGCGTTGCCTCGGCGACGAGCGCCTCAAACTCGGGTGTGGACTGCAGCGTGAAGCCGTCCTCGGCAAAAGTGCGGGCCGCGTTGGCCGCGATCAGGGCCTCGGTGCGGGGCAGGCTGCCGGCGGTGGTGGTCTCGATACGTGTCATGGTTCGAAGCTATCCGGAGCGCTGCCTTGGCCCCAGTCGCGTGACGCTGTGTGACAGTCGGTGCCGCCACGCGCCGAGGGGACTCAGATCGGGGTCATTCGTGAGGGTTGACCCCAATGTGCGTCCCCTCGACGGGGCGGAAGCGCGGGCGGGGGC
>NZ_FUID01000009.1 GCF_900163635.1 Leucobacter sp. 7(1)
CAGAACACCAACCCAAACCACAAGCCCAGGCCCAACCCCAGGCCCAGGCCAAACCAGCGAGGGACCGCGAACCACCGCACCCGTTCTGAGCGCATGCCCACACGCCACACGCGCGCGACGCGCATGGAGTATGGCGAGTCGCCACTAAAGCCCGCCAGCCCGACGCCTCGCGGAACAACGCTCTTCGGTGCTCCGCGGTGCCCCTGGTTGCTCCGCTGTACTTCTCATGGCACCGCGGTGCTTCTCGGAGCTCCGCAGTGCTTCTCGGTGCACCTCAGTGCTTCGCGGTGCACCTTGGTACCCCTAGTTGCTCCTCGGTGCCCCTATTTGCTCTGCGGTGCTCCTGCTTGCTCCGCTGTGCTTTCAGGGCCCGCCGTGCTTCTCAGGGCCCGCCGTGCTTCTCAGGGCTCCGCTGTGCTTCTCAGGGCTCCGCTGTGCTTCTCAGGGCTCCGCATTGCTTCTCGGTGCTCCGCAATACGCTTCATTGCTCCCCGTGGAGCTCGGATGACGCGCAGAGCTCAGAACTCGAAGCGCAAAGCGCAAAGCGCAGAACTCAAAGCGCAAAGCGCTGAGCAAATTCAGCGGTGTTCAGCGAAATCTAGTGACGGCCAGTACAGTCCAGCGAGATTCAGCGCTACGCGACGTCGGCCGAGCACGGCCCCCGCTCTGACACCTTGCTCCGGCACCTCGCTCAGGCGCCCCGCTGCTCTAGACCAGGGCGCTTTCGCGGCTACCCGCGTCGCATCTGCACGGGTTCATCCATCCACTCTGAGACGGAGGCACGACCCTCATCGGATAGCCGGATCGGCCGCATCGTCTCGCCGTGCACGATCACGATGTGAGAGATCGCGCGGGCGACCACGCTGCGCTCAGTGGAACCGCCGGCACCAGTGGAACCGCTGGCACCAGTGGAACCACCGGCACCGCTGGCACTGCTCGCACCGCTGCTGTCGCTCACGCCCTCGACGATCTCATAGTGCACTTCAAGGCTCGATCCGCCGAGCTTCCCGATCCATAGTTCCACCGTGATAGGGCGCTCCGAGTATTCGAGCACACGCAGGAACTCGATCTGCTGGTTCGCGACGAGCATCTTCGGCCCCGCAGGGTCGTCACCGCGGAAGTGGCGCTCCATGCCTGTGCGCTCGCGCCCGGAGCCCAGCCAGAAGGTTCGCACCCGCGCCTCTTCGAGGAACCGCGCAAACGCGACATTGTTCACGTGTCCGTAGGCGTCCTGATCGCCCCAACGGAGCTCCATGTCAATACTGGTACGCGCCATCCGACGCCCCCTCTCTCAGGTGAAACGACGAGAGCCCGACTCCCCCAAGGGAATCGGGCTCTCGATCCGCTTAGTCGCGGGTGAGCTTGCGGTATGTGACGCGTGACGGCTTCGCCGCGTCAGCACCGAGCCGGTCGATCTTGTTGGCCTCATACGCCTCGAAGTTGCCCTCGAACCAGTACCAGTTCGCCGGGTTCTCTTCGGTGCCTTCGTACGCGAGGATGTGCGTCGCGATGCGGTCCAGGAACCACCGATCGTGCGTGATAACCACAGCACAACCGGGGAACTCGAGGAGCGCGTTCTCCAGGCTCGACAGCGTTTCGACGTCGAGGTCGTTTGTCGGCTCATCGAGCAGCAGCAGGTTGCCGCCCTGTTTCAGGGTGAGGGCCAGGTTGAGGCGGTTGCGCTCACCACCGGACAGCACGCCGGCAGGCTTCTGCTGGTCCGGACCCTTGAACCCGAATGTCGAGACGTATGCACGTGACGGAATCTCGACGTTTCCGACCTTCATGTAGTCGAGGCCGTCAGACACGACCTCCCACACTGTCTTCTTCGGGTCGATCCCCCCGCGAGTCTGGTCGACGTAGCTGAGCTTGACAGTTTCACCGATTTTCAGCTCGCCACCGTCAAGCGGCTCGACTCCAACGATCGTCTTGAACAGCGTGGTCTTGCCCACACCGTTCGGGCCAATGATGCCGACGATGCCGTTGCGCGGAAGCGAGAACGACAGCCCGTCGATGAGCGTCCGCCCGTCAAAGCCCTTGTTCAGGTTCTTTGCTTCAAGCACGATGCTGCCCAGGCGGGGGCCCGCGGGGATCTGGATCTCTTCGAAGTCGAGCTTCCGAGTGCGCTCGGCCTCGGTCGCCATCTCCTCGTAGCGAGCCAGACGCGCTTTCGACTTCGCCTGACGGCCCTTCGTGTTGGACCGAACCCACTCAAGCTCTTCCTTCAGACGCTTCTGCATCTTCTGGTCCTTCTTGCCCTGCACCTCAAGACGCGCAGCTTTCTGCTCCAGGTACATGGAGTAGTTGCCTTCGTAGGCGTACAGCCGTCCGCGGTCAACCTCGCAGATCCAGGTGGCGACGTGGTCGAGGAAGTACCGGTCGTGCGTCACGGCCATGACGGCACCCGGGTACTTCGCGAGGTGCTGCTCGAGCCACAGCACGCTCTCGGCGTCCAAGTGGTTCGTGGGCTCGTCGAGGAGCAGCAGGTCAGGCTTCTCCAGTAGCAGCTTGCAGAGCGCAACACGGCGCTTCTCGCCACCGGACAGGTTCGAGACGATCGCCTCGGGCGGCGGGCAGCGCAGCGCGTCCATTGCCTGATCCAGCTGGTTGTCGAGGTCCCAGCCGTCAACAGCGTCGATCGCTTCCTGCAGCTCACCCATTTCGGGCAGGAGCTTGTCGTAGTCAGCGTCCGGGTTCGCCATCTCCGCAGAAATCTCGTTGAAGCGGTCCAGCTTGCCCTTGATCTCGGCGACACCCTGCTGCACGTTTTCGAGCACTGTGAGCTCTTCGTCCAGCTCCGGCTCCTGCATCAGGATGCCGACGGTGTACCCCGGTGTGAGGATCGCGTCACCGTTCGACGGGGTATCGAGCCCCGCCATGATCTTCAGGATCGTGGACTTACCGGCACCGTTAGGCCCGACCACGCCGATCTTCGCGCCCGGCAGGAACGCCATGGTCACGTCGTCGAGGATCACCTTGTCGCCGTGCGCCTTGCGCGCGCGAACCATCTGGTAAATGTACTCAGCCATATGTTTTCCGTGCGCCCGTGGCGCCCCGAACTCCCTGTGTGCAAGTCAATGTTGGATACGGCCACTCTACCGTGTGGGTCGGGCCACCCGCCCGCGGACCTGCGAGACTCGTTTGTATGCACAGCCGCCCCACACCACTCGCCGCGATTCCGGATGCGCCCGTCCCGGTGCCGCCACGCGTCGCTGACCTGACTGCGGGACGAGAACTCACCTCGGTCTGGATCAACGGACTCGGCGGCGTAACGTTCCGCGACCCAGGCCCCGCGGGCACGGAAGCGCGCTTCGTGAAGTGGACGGCGGCCGGAACTCCCGAGATCGATCTCGCGCAGGAGGCTCATCGGCTCGCCTGGGCGGCGGCGCATGGCGCAGCGGTCCCGCGCGTGCTGGATCACGGATCTGACGCTGCCGGATCGTGGCTGGTCACCGCCGCGCTCAATGGGGAGTCAGCGGTCTCCCCGCGCTGGATCGCTGAGCCAGAGACCGCGGCCCGGGCCATCGGTGTCGGCCTTCGGGTCCTGCACGAGCAGCTGCCGGTTTCGGAGGCCCCCGCCGCGTGGTCGATCGAGCGCCGGATCGCCCAGTTCGAGGACAGGGTCCGCGCGGGCGACGGCCCCGCACACTGGTCCGCTGAATATCGGCAACTCAGCGTCGCCGAGGCGCGGGCTCGACTCGCCGATGCTCCGCCGCTCGACGGCCCGGTCGTGTGCCACGGCGACGCG
The DNA here is from genome assembly GCF_900163635.1 of Leucobacter sp. 7(1). Taxonomy (GTDB): domain Bacteria; phylum Actinomycetota; class Actinomycetes; order Actinomycetales; family Microbacteriaceae; genus Leucobacter. Next base: position 3,749 of record NZ_FUID01000009.1, read on the forward strand.
TGCGCACCGAATACGCTGCTCGACGGAGCCGGCCGCTTTCTCGCCCACGTCGACCTCCAGGAGCTTGGCGTGGCGGATCGCTGGGCCGACCTCGCGGTCGCGGCGTGGAGCACCGAGTGGAACTACGGCGCTGGCTTCGATCACCTTGTGTATGAGGGATACGAGATCGCTCCAGATCCCGAGCGCATCGCCTACTACCGTCTACTCTGGGACCTCAGCTAACACCGTTCAGGCCCGCGCCAGTGCCCCGCCGCGGGTGAGACCATCCCGACTGAGCTTTTCCGGGTTTACCTGGAGCGAGATCTCCCTGATGCCTTCCGGGCCCCGCCCAAAGTCGACGACAGTCACCACCTCCCCGGCCTCGCGAACCACGACGCCGTCGCGGCCGTTCACCGCCTCGACACTAAAACTCAGAGCCATGCGCTTTCCCGACTGAATGCGAATGATGCCCAACAGGTACCCTGCGACGCGCTCCGCCCCGAACACCGGCTTGAGCGCCGCCTGCACAAGGCCCCCGCCATCCGATCTGACAACCACGGAGGGGTCCAGCACCCTGATGAGCGCGTCGAGGTCGCCGGTTGCGCAGGCGGCCGCGAACGCGGCGACGGCAGCGCTGTGAGCATGGGGATCTGGGGAAAGCTCTCGCGCCGCCCGGAGGCGGGACCTGGCGGAGGTAGCAGCCTGTCGGCATGACGCCGCGCTGCGCCGAACCGCGGTGGCGATCTCGGGGAACGGCACCCCGAAGGCCTCGTGCAGCACAAAGCTGACCCGCTCGATCGGGGTCAGCGCTTCCATGGCAAAGAGCACCGCGAGGGTGACCGTCTCGTTGAGCACCACGCGCTCAGCCGGATCCCGAGCATCGGGTGTGCCAGGGTCCCCGGGGAGCAGCGGCTCAGGGATCCAGACTCCACGGTACTGCTCGCGCTTCCTGGGGGCTGCAGCCAACACGTCGAGGCAGCGCCTGGTGAGCACGGTCCTGAGCCACGCGTGTGGCACCGCGATCTTCGCTCGTTCCGCGCGGGTCAGACTGAGCCACCGCTCGAGGGTGTCCTGCAACGCGTCTTCGGCGTCGTGCACGGAGCCAAGCATGCGGTAGGCGACACCGAAGAGTCGCCGCGCCGCGGTGGATCCGCGATCAGCGATCTCAGCGGCTACAAGCTCGTTGGGGTGCGCCGCTGCCTGAGACTTGGTCTGCTGAGGCGCGGCGGGCTCAGCGGGCTCAGCGGGCTTAGCGGGCGCGCCGGGCTCAGTGCGCTCAGTGCGCTCGCGCTCAGGTTCCTCCGTCATCGCACCTCCTTCGGCACTCGCGGTCCCGGGAGCGCCGGTGCCGAACCAGGACGCCGCGCTTCACGGGCCGGCCATCTGAGGATACCGCGGCAGATCCATCGCTTCATCCACACGGCCAGGGGCCCGGTTACCGCGAACCCGTACGGCGTGTCGCCGCGGCTCACCAATTGGACAAGCGCCTGCCCGCGTCCGAGGCTGACACACCACTGGAAGAACCCAACGTCGACCGGCCGCGTCGCTCGCCCTCGGAGCTCGGCGAGCAGGTTGTCCGCCGCTTGTCCTCCGAGTGGGATCGCAGCCGCGCAGCTCATCCGCAGGTGCCGACCCCGTGGCCCCTGTACTACCGCGGCGTCTCCCGCCGCGTAGAGTCCAGGCGTTCCCGCGACCCGGAGCGTATCTTCGGTCAAGATCCGCCCGGACGCGTCTACGGGAAGCCCAGCGGCGCGCCCGAGCGCTGGGACCGCGAGCGAGCCGGCCCACACAGTGATTCGTTCAGGATCGCCCGGCCCCGCGGTTCTCCCCGCAATGTGGGCCCCGTGCTGGCTTGGTGATCCCCCGAGCGCCTGCGCGACCGCTGGAACTGGCTCAGCCCAGAGTGCTGGCGCTCCCGTGGGCACTGCAACTCGCTCTCCCGGGCGCAGCTGTACACCGAGCCCGTTCAGAATCCCCTGGAGTTTTCGCTGGCCGCGAGCCGGGATGCCAGCGAACCCCGATGCCGCACCCCACAGGGTCACCCTGGGCGGATCAGGCCGGCCAGCCATCTCGGCACTGAGCTCGACCCCGGTAGTTCCCCCGCCAACCACGTGGACATCAACCCCGGCCTGGCTACCCGCCGCTGCAGCGAGCTCATCACGCAGACGAGTTGCGGCCGCGAGATTGTGGATCCCATGCCACGATCCTGCTGGGCTTGCGCCGTCCGCTCCGCTACCGACAGCGATGATCCCCCGCGAGAAACGAATCTCCCTCTCATCCAGGGTGTCGGGGGTCCCGGCCAGGCGTAGTACCCGCGCCACTCGATCGAGCTCGGTCACGGTCCCGATGATGCAGCGAACCCCGGAGTGCACGATGTCCGCGAGCGGGACACGCACGTCAGCATGGGTGCCTGCGGCGTACTCGTGCAGCCGGACCCGGTCGACCAAATACGGCTCGGCGGAGATGAGGACCACCGGCCACCGCTGGGCTTCGGAATCGGTGAGTCGTGCCCGGAGTCGGTTCGCTGCTGTGACTCCGGCGTATCCTGCCCCAATCACCACGATCGGTGCTGCGGGTGTCACACGCGGAGGGCTCGCCTGCGTCGCGCCCCCTGTCTTCGCCTGCGTCGCGTCCCCTGTCTTCGCTTGCGTTTCCGTAGCTTCGCGCATCGTCTGCCCTGCCCTTCGCTGTTGGGCTGACGGTGAATCCGCTGGCCCCTCATCAGGGTTGACGATTCAGCGCGAGAAGTGTGAGGTCAGCCTCATGTCCGTGTCGAGCGGCGGCACCGGCACCGTTCGAGGCCCGGAGCACGGGTCACGGCCAGGCACGATTGGTCGCTGGGTGGACCGCTACCCACCGTTTTGTGCAATGGGCGCGGTCTTGCCGATCAAGCAGATGTCACCGTTGGGACCAATCGCGGGTTCCACAACGGCGAAGGTGCTGCGATCCTCTGACACGAGCTGTCCGATGAGGCAGCTCGCATCGACGCGCACCGACACGAAGATGTTGTCGGCGACGAGGTTCGTCTTGCTCTGATCGAAGCTCACCTGCATCAACGCAGGGTCGAAGCCTGCGGCGACCACTGCGTCTACGACGGGCTGGCCCTGAATCGGGCTCGTGCCCGAACCGTACGCGCGCAACACCTCGGAGAAGTACGGCAAGTTCTCCTCCGCCGTTCCGCCTGGGATGAACTCGGGGGCCACCTCGGGTGCCGCCGGGGTTTCGCGCGGCGGCGTCTGTGGTGTGGGACCCTCGAGTAGCGAGCACCCCGCGAGCAACGCGGCAGATGCGGTCACGGCGAGCAGCGCAGCGGCAGCGCGACGGGGACGGTTCATTCCTCTGGGCACCCGTTCAGTCTACGCAAACGCAGCGCAGCACGAGCTGATGGCAGGCTGAGACGTTCTGGGCCCGGGTGATTCCGGCTACGGTCGCGATGGTGCTGTGCGATCGCGCACACGTTGCTGCCCCCCTCCCGTTCATGCACAGGGAGCTCGGTTTCACCCGCCGCACTTGTCCGTCGCTCACAGGTACTGGATGTGAGGCGCACACGTCAAGTCATCCACAGACGCCGGGAATTGTGACCACGGGTTGGCGTTTCAACCGAGACTTGTGGCGAGCGGAGGCCCGATACGCGGCGGCCTCTCCACCCGCTCACCACTCTCACCCAGGCAAAGGAGCTCCATCATGTCCACTACCGTCAGTATCGTCGGCACAATCGGCACCACCCCCAGGCTGCTGCGTTCCGCCGCAAACGTCGCCTTCTGCTCATTCCGGGTCGCGAACACGCCACGCCGCTATGACCGCGACACTAGTTCCTGGGTCGATGGCGAGACAAGCTGGTACACAGTCAACGCGTTTCGGGGCCTTGCTGAGCACGCCAAGGCCTCGCTGTCGCTTGGCGATCGCGTGGTCGTTTCTGGCCGGCTGCGCGTCCGCGATTGGAAGGCAGACGACCGCTCCGGCACCAACGTGGAGCTCGAGGCCGACGGCCTCGGCCACGACCTCCGCTGGGGCACCACGCGCTTTAGCGCAACACCTCGGCCGCAGGAGCTTCCGGAGACAGCGAACGCTCAAGAAGGCACATCCGAAGTACCGACATCCACGGACCCCGCGGGCGGTGCCCCGAGCGCGGTTGCCCCAGTTCCCAGCATCGCCGGTACCCCCACGCAACACGGCTATGCCGCCGGCGTGCTGCGTGACTCGGAGCAGGCGGATGCCAGCGACGCCGGGGCGTCCACGAAAGACGCCACAATCCCCGAACGCGGGGCCGCGTGACTACCGCAGATACGCGGCGAACGCCGCGCGCACCTTGTTCACCTTGGGGACCGCAACTGCGAGGCAGTAGCCCTGGGTCGGGTTCTTCGCGAAGAAGTCCTGATGCGCGTCCTCCGCCGGGAACACCTCGCCGAGGGGCTCCATCGTGGTCACGACCTCCCCCGGCCACCACTCGGCGGCGCGCAGCCGAGCCGCCTCGAACAGCTCGGTCTGTGCGGCGTCCGCAGGGAACATCGCGGAGCGATACTGGGTGCCGACATCGTGCCCTTGCCGGTTCAACTGCGTGGGATCGTGCATCGTGAAGAATGCGTCGAGGATCACCTCGGCAGGGATCACGTCCGCATCAAACGTGACAGCGACAGCCTCGGCGTGACCGGTGTGTCCGGTGCAGACCTGCTCGTACGTCGGCGACGGGGTGGTGCCGCCGGTGTAGCAGGAGAGTACATCGGTCACGCCTCGTAGCTGCCGGTAGGCCGCGTCGAGGCACCAGAAGCAGCCTCCTGCAACCACAAATGTCGTGCTCATGCCTGTGCCCTCCGCTCGTCATCGCCGCGCCACCAGGTATCGTCCGGCGTCACCGGGGTGCGGCGCTTGTGCTCAGTCGCCCGGTACCGGCGCTCGAGGTTCTCAGCTGCCGCGGCGGATACGTTCTCGCCGCGCAAGTAGCCGTCAATCTCCGGGTACGAGACGCCGAGGCTCGACTCGTCGGTCTGACCCGGCTGATCATCAAGCAGGTCCGCGGTGGGTACCTTCTGCCAGAGGCGATCGGGGGCGTCCAAAGCGCGCAACATCTCTGCCCCCTGGCCCTTCGTGAGTCCCGCGAGGGGGAGCACGTCCGCGGCACCATCGCCAAACTTTGTGTAAAAGCCGGTGATTGCCTCAGCCGCGTGATCCGTTCCGATCACGAGCAGCCCCAGATCGCCGGCGATCGCATACTGCGCCACCATCCGCATCCGCGCCTTCACATTGCCTCGGGTGAAATCGGTGAGCGGAGTCCCCGTCGCGACCGCCACCTGCTCGGCGATCCCATCCGTGCCCGGCGCGATGTTTACGGTGACCGCACGATCCGGCTGCACGAACGAGAGCGCGAGCTGCGCGTCGTCCTCGTCCTGCTGCACCGCGTACGGCAGGCGCACCGCAATGAACTCCGCGTCACGCCCCTCCGCCCGGAGACGTTCAACCGCGAGCTGTGCAAGCCGGCCCGCCAGCGACGAGTCCTGCCCGCCGGAGATCCCGAGCACAAAGCCCCGCACTCCCGGGATCGCCCGCGCGTAGTCCACGAGGAACGTCACTCGGCGATCCACCTCGGCGGCCGCGTCAATCGTGGGAACCGGGCCGAGCGCCCGAATAATCTCCTGCTGCATCTCGCTCACGCTTCCCACTCTACTCCGGCCGTGGCCACGCGTCGAAGGGTCACCCCGCCGCCACAAGTTCCTCCAACGGCATGAGGCATCGGGGCCCGAGCAACCCCTTCAACTCGCCAAAGAGGTCCGCGGACACCCGCACTTGCAGCGGGAGTTCGAACACGCGGATCGCGGTCGATGTCATCAGATTCAGCCGCACCTCGCTCTCTCCGCGATGCCGCATCAGCGTCCGCTTCAACTCATCCATGAGATCTTCGGTCGCACGCGCGTCGGAGATCGTCAACATCAGCGTTTCCGCGTCTTCCTGCACTCCCGCGTCGATCGGCTTCACCCCGTAGGCGTGCATTGACATCCCGTCATCACGGGCATTCATCTTGCCCCGCAGCGCCACGATCGAATCCGGCTGCAAGAGGCTGCCGAATTCCTGGTACGACTTCCCCATGAAGAGCGCCTGCATCTCGCCGCTGAAGTCCTCGATCGTGACCATGCCGTACAGGTTGCCCGACTTTGCGGTGCGATGCTGCACGTCGGTGAGGAGCCCCGCCAGCGTGACAACTTCGCCGTCAAAACCGGGCGACGCGTCCGGGTTGGTGACCTGTTGCACGGTCGCGCTGGCCTCTTTCGCGAGCGCCGATTCGAGCCCGCGCAGCGGGTGATCCGAGACGTACAGACCCAGCATCTCGCGCTCGAAGGAGAGTTTGTCCTTTTTTGTCCACTCGGGACGATCCGGCACCTGTGAGGCCTCCGGGGACTCCCCCGCCTCCTCCGCAACCTCGGCGAAGAGGCTATCGAAGTCGAAGCCCACATTGCCCTTCTCAGCGTCGCGCTTCTCCTTGACCGCGCTCTCGATTGTCTGCTCGTGGATCTCGACAAGCGCGCGGCGCGTGCCCCCGAGCCCGTCGAATGCGCCGGCCTTGATCAGCGACTCGATCGTGCGCTTGTTGAGCGCGACAAGTGGCACCTTTTTGAGGAAGTCGTGGTAGCTCTCAAACGCGCCCTTCGACTCGCGCGCCTCACGAATCGCCTGCACCACGTTCGTGCCCACGTTGCGGATCGCGCCGAGACCGAAGCGGATGTCGTCGCCGACCGCGGAGAAGTCTGCAAACGAGTCATTCACCGCCGGCGGCAGCACCTGAATGCCCATACGGCGACACTCGTTCAGATAGATCGCGAGCTTGTCCTTCGAATCGCCGACGCTCGTCAACAGCGCCGCCATGTACTCGCCCGGATAGTGCGCCTTCAGGTACGCCGTCCAGTAGGAGATCACCCCGTACGCGGCAGAGTGCGCCTTGTTGAAGGCGTAGTCGGAGAACGGCAGCAGGATATCCCACAGCGCCTTCACTGCGGGCGGCGAGAAGCCGCGCTCGGCCATGCCTCCGGCGAAGCCCGCGTACTGCTTATCGAGCTCCTCTTTCTTCTTCTTGCCCATCGCGCGTCGCAGAATGTCGGCCTCGCCGAGCGAGAAGCCAGCAACCTTCTGCGCAATCGACATCACCTGCTCCTGATAGATGATCAGGCCATAGGTGGTGTCGAGCACGTCCCTGAGCGGTTCTTCAAGCTCCGGGTGGATCGGCGTGATCGGCTGCAGGCCGTTTTTCCGCAGCGCGTAGTTCGTGTGTGAGTCCGCGCCCATCGGGCCGGGCCGGTACAGCGCCAGGACGGCCGAGATGTCTTCGAAGTTGTCCGGCTTCATGAGGCGCAACAGCCCGCGCATCGGCCCACCGTCAAGCTGGAAGACGCCCAGCGTATCGCCGCGCGCCAGCAGCTCATACGAGGGCTTGTCGTCAAGCTCGAGCCGCTCGAGATCGAGATCCACCCCGCGGTTCAAACGAATGTTCTCGAGCGCGTCAGAAATGATCGTGAGGTTACGCAACCCCAGGAAGTCCATCTTGATCAGCCCGAGACCCTCACACGTGGGGTAGTCGAACTGGGTGACGATCTGCCCGTCCTGCTCGCGCTTCATGATCGGGATAATGTCGATCAGCGGATCGCTCGACATGATGACACCAGCGGCGTGCACACCCCACTGTCGCTTCAGGCCCTCCAGCCCGAGCGCCGTTTCGTACACCTTTTTGGCGTCCGGATCCTCCTGGAGCACCGCGCGGAACTCGGCAGCTTCCTTGTATCGACCGTGGTCCGGATCGGTAATGCCGGAGAGCGGGATGTCCTTCGCCATGACCGCGGGCGGCATCGCCTTCGTGAGCTTCTCGCCCATCCCGAAGGGGAACCCGAGCACGCGCGAGGCATCCTTGAGAGCCTGCTTCGACTTGATCGTGCCGTAGGTCACGATCTGGGCCACCCGCTCGTCACCGTACTTCTCGGTCACGTACTTGATGACCTCGCCGCGGCGACGATCATCGAAGTCGACGTCGAAGTCAGGCATGGAGACACGGTCTGGGTTCAAGAAACGCTCGAAGATGAGGCCGTGCTGGAGCGGATCAAGATCGGTGATGCGCATTGCGTATGCCGCCATCGATCCGGCACCGGAGCCACGGCCGGGTCCCACGCGAATCCCATTGTCCTTCGACCAGTTGATGAAGTCGGCGACAACGAGGAAGTAACCGGGGAAGCCCATCTGGGTGATGACGCCGGTTTCGTACTCGGCCTGTTTGCGCACGGCGTCCGGGATCCCCCCGGGGTAGCGGTATTCGAGACCCCGTTCGACCTCCTTGACGAACCAGCTCTCCTCGGTCTCCCCCGCGGGGACGGGATAGTTCGGCATGTAGTTCGCGGAGGTGTTGAACTCCGAGTTGCAGCGCTCGGCGATGAGCAGGGTGTTGTCGCAGGCCTCGGGCATCTCCCGGAAGATGTGCCGCATCTCAGCGGCAGTCTTCAAGTAGTAGCCGGAGCCGCTGAACTGGAAGCGGTTCGGGTCGTCGAGACGGGATCCGGACTGCACGCAGAGCAGCGCCGAGTGCGACTCCGCGTCGGCTTCGTGAACGTAGTGCAGGTCGTTCGTGCCGACAAGCGGGATCCCAAGATCTTTCGAGATCTTGACGAGATCCTTCTGGACGCGGCGCTCGATCTCAAGACCGTGGTCCATGATCTCGCAGAAGTAGTTCTCTTTCCCAAAGATGGCCTGGAATTCCGCGGCGGCCTCGCGCGCTTCGTTGTACTGCCCCAGGCGGAGCCGGGTTTGAATCTCACCCGACGGGCAGCCCGTGGTGGCAATCAGGCCGTTCGAATACTGCTGCAGGATCTCGCGATCCATGCGCGGCTTGAAGTAGTAACCTTCGATCGAAGATCGACTCGAGAGCCTGAAGAGGTTGTGCATGCCGGCCGTCGTTTCGGACAGCAGCGTCATATGCGTGTATGCGCCGGCACCTGAGACGTCGTCACCACCGCCGTCGCCCCAGCGGACACGCGTACGGTCGCTCCGGTGCGTGCCAGGTGTGACATACGCTTCGATTCCGATGATCGGGTTCACACCGTGATCCCGCGCGGTCTTCCAGAAGTCAAAGGCACCAAATGTGTTGCCGTGATCCGTCACCGCGATCGCGGGCATGCCCTGCGCCGCGGTTGCTTCGATCAATGGTTTGACGCGCGCCGCGCCATCCAGCATCGAGTATTCGCTGTGCACGTGCAGGTGCACGAACCCGTCTTTTTCTGACACCGAGTGGGCCCCTTTCACCGACCTCCCCAGGGTACCCCGTGCTGGGCCGGGGCGCCCCGGGTGTGCGGTCAGGCGCGTGTGTCGATGGGGTCAGCTCAGCGGACGTCAGCCTCGCACCAGGGGCAGCTGTAAGCCGCGTCCGGCTGGTTCGTCAGCTTAAACACTGTGTGCCAACCTGTGCAGATCGCGCGGAGATGCCAGTCGTCGCTGCTGACCCTTGCGGCGCGCGTTTTCACCGTGATCGGCGATTCAGTGTGTCGTTCAGTTGCCTGTGTATGCACGTGGTTCCTCGTTCCTCTCGGTCCCCCCGGGCGGCCCACAGGAGTCAGGATCGCCCTGCCACGAGTGAAGCATCGAGCCGCAGAAAACTGCGGCGTTCCGGGCCGAACCGGACGTTTCCGGAAACTCCGAACAGGCAATCCAACCGGATAGCTTCCGATCACAATGTGCCGATTAGGATAGCCTGTGATGGAGCTATGGGAGCACTATTCGAGCAACAATGCAGCGCCGCCCGCACGCTGACAGACAGCACCTCCAGCTTCTCCCTCAGGAACCTCATCGACCGCAACAATCCGACCGCTCCCCACGTGGTAACGCTCCACGCGCTCGGCGCAGGCATCCCGCGAGCTAGCGTGAAACAACCGCGCAGTGTCCTCGCCGTAGCCGGGGTAGCCCCCATCGAGGCTCCACACGTGCGTGCCTCGGGCCGCGTCGATCCCGACGGTGCGCCGGATCACTCGCGGGTCCCCCTCGTCGATGGCACCCTCAACCGCGACCGCAACGACACCCAGGTCTGAGCGGCCCGCAAGCTCGGAGGTGTGCGGCTTTCCCAGATACGCCCGAACCTTCGAGCGCAGGACGGCCTCACCGCTCGTCACATCGATGCCCAGCACCGTGGTGGCGTGGCCTGGGAGTTCCCGACCCCCACCCGGTGTCCAGGAACGCACGACCCCAACAATCATCGGGACGCTCTCGTTTGTCGTCGTGGTGAATACCTGAGCGGAGATCTCTTCATCGGGCAAGAAGTCGGCCGCATCCAGGTGGACGATCCCGACCTCGGGGACCTCGATGTCCGCGGGACCAGGGAGCGCGGGCTCTTCAACGAATTCCGCGGGCTTCGAGAAGACCCCGAACGGGACCCAGTCTGCGCCGGGCGAAGCCGACGGCGTGGGGGTAGGATCGCTCGCGGCGCAGCCGCCGAGGCCGGCAGCAAACACCGCGGCCCCGAGGAGCAACGCCCCTGTGCGCCGCGCCCGCGCTACGCGCACAGCTCCGGCCCCAGGTCAATGGTTTCCCCGTCAAGGGTAAGGCTCGCGGCACCACACACGCGGGCCTCCACGTCTGGCTCTACGATCATCGGCGTGTACATCGACTGCAGCCCCTCGGCGGTGCGTTTCTGAGCGCGAGCACTTTTGCGATCCCCCTCTGGGTAGATCTGCATGGTCAGCGTATTTCCCGAGCTACGATCGTCGTACCGCGTCACCCGCCCCCACACCGCCATGCAGTCGTTCGAGTACAGCAGTTGCACGTGCACCTGGCGATCCAGGCGACTCTCGCTCGCCGCGATGATCGCGTCGTCCTTACACGCGGTGCGCATCGGATCCACGCCGTTTGCGGCCGCGAGGTAGGGACCCTCTGCGTTCTCCGGAGCACCGGCGTCTGGAACCGGGGCTGTGCGGGTCGCCCAGAAGACGCTCGTGCCGCCCACCGCAAGCGCGGCGGCAACACCGGCAATCAGCAGTGTCTGCAGCACCGAGAACCTTCGCGAGGCCGGCTCCGGGCTCGCTCCGCTCTCGGCAGTTGCTGCGGTGCCACGCGGATCAAGGGCGAAGCGGCGCGCCACCCAGGCTTCTCGTTCTCCGCCCAGGTCCTCGACCACGCGAGCGACGGTGCGCTCGGTGGGAAGTCGCCTGCCACTGAACGCTTCCGAGAGCACACTCTTGGACACCCCGGTCCGCTCACTCAGGGCGATCAGCTTCGGATCCCCGGCGCTGAGCCTGAGCTCGCGGAGGTCGGCAGCGAATCGCTCGACTGAGTCTGGGCCGCCCTCAGATTCCGGATTACTCATACCCATGTGTATAGCAGGTCAAAGCATAGAGTTTACTTAGTCTTCGCCATGATCGACTCCCGCGAGGACGTCAAGAGCGTGCTGGAGGTCCGCCGGATACACCGAGGAGTACTCCACCGCGTCGCCGGTTCCGGGATGCCGGAAGCCCAAGCGCATCGCGTGCAGCCATTGGCGCGAGAGCCCCAGCCGCTCCGAAAGCGTCGGGTCCGCACCGTACATTCCATCGCCGACACAGGGATGGCGCTGCGCCGACATGTGCACGCGAATCTGATGGGTGCGCCCGGTCTCAAGCTCGATCTCCAACAACGTTGCGTACGGGAACGCCTCGAGCGTCTCGTAGTGCGTCACCGATGGCTTCCCGTCACGTGTCACGGCAAACTTCCACTCGTGACCGGGGTGCCGACCGATCGGCCCCTCAATCGTTCCGGAAAACGGATCGGGATGTCCCTGCACGACCGCGTGGTAGATCTTCGAAACCTCACGCTCTTTGAACGCACGTTTCAGCTCGCTATAGGCACGCTCGCTCTTCGCAACAACCATCAGGCCGCTCGTCCCCGCATCGAGGCGCTGCACGATACCCTGCCGCTCGGGCGGACCCGAGGTTGCAATACGGAATCCAGCGCCCGCGAGCGCGCCCAACACGGTTGGACCGTCCCACCCCAGAGAGGGGTGAGCGGCCACGCCGGCCGGCTTGTCGATCACCACGATGTCGTCGTCGTCGTGCACGATCCCCAGCTCTGGGAGGTCGACCGGAATGATCTCCGGGCCACGCTTTTCGGTCCAGGACACTTCGAGCCAGCCGCCCACAACCAGGCGATCGGATTTGCCCAGCACCTGACCGTCGAGGCTCACGCCCCCGCCCTGCGCAATCTCCGCGGCAAAGCTGCGGGAGAAACCGAGCAGTTTCGCGAGCGCGGCGTCCACCCGCTCACCGGCAAGCCCGTCAGGGACCGGAAGACTACGGTGCTGCATGACCATCCTCAGAGTCTGGGCGCGTCGGAGTCTCAGTTCCCGACGACGCGTCGGCGGCTGGCTTCGACACGGCCTTCGACGCCGCCTTCGCCTCTGCAGCGGCCTCCTCGGCCGCGCGCGCCTGCGCTCGGGTGCGTCCATCAATGGGCAGCCCGAACAGTGTGATCAGGATGAATAGGATCATCCCGGAGACGATCCCGATGTCCGCGATGTTGTAGATGGCCTCGGTGAAGCCGAGCCACATCCACGGCGTCGAAATGAAATCGATCACGTGACCCTCGGGGAACCCGGGTTCGCGCGTCAGTCGATCCGTAAGATTGCCCAGCACGCCGCCCAGGAGCAGGCCCAGGAACACTGACCACGCGATCGAGCGGAGTCGCCGGATCTGCCACAGGATCACACAGACAACAACGACGGCGAGGATCGTAAAGATCCAGGTCGAGCCGCTTGCCAGGGAGAACGCAGCACCGGGGTTGCGAACGAAATGCCAGCGGAGCGCGTCTCCGAGCACCGGAACTGTCACGCCTTCCGGAAGGGACGTGACGACCCAGTTCTTGACGAGCTGGTCCGTTGCCCAGACGAGAAGCGCAACGCAGAGAAGAATGAGCGGGACCCAGCGACGCCACGGCCGGATGGCCGTGGCGTCGCTGGAAACCTCAGAGGCGGTGGTCACGCTCCGTGTTACTGCAGGCCGTCAGGCGCACCGGCCGGCTCGGGCGAGCCGTCGAGGCCGCGCAGCTGCGACTGGATGTACGAACGGAGTGTGGAGCGGTACTCGCTCTCGAACTGACGCAGGTCCTTGATCTTGAACTGCAGGTCGCCGCGTTCTTCGCCCAGCTCTCGCAGTTCATCTGCGCGCTGCTGCTGGGCTTCCTCCACAAGCTGCTTCGCGGTACGCTCTGCGTCCTGGATCATCTGATCGCGCTTCGATTCAGCGTCGTTGATCAGCTGGTCACGAGTGGTCTCACCCTCGTGTACGTGCTTGTCATGCAGCTCGAGGGCGAGCTGCAACATTGCGCTCGACTTCACCGCGTCGGGCTGCGTGGCGCCGACCGCTGCGACCGGAGCTGCCGGTGCCGGCGTCTCCACTGGCGCGGCAACGGGGGCGTCAACGACGATCGTCTGCTCGGAAGCGGCACCGGCCGACTCAGAGCCCTGTCCGGCCTCGCAAGCGGCGAGCTTCGCAGTGAGGTCGTCGATCTGCGCCTGCAGACCGGACTTCTCCTCTTCGTGCTCACGGAGCACCTCGACGATCGTGTCGAGGAAGTCGTCGACCTGGTCCAGATCGTAGCCGTCGCGGAACTTGGTGATCGTGAACTTCTGGTTCACGACGTCTTCGGGAGTCAGGGCCATCGTTACGTCTCTTTCGCTTCGGGACCACTGACGTGGTCTGTGACAACGGTCACAAGCACGTGGTCAATACCCACGCTAGCAAATAATGCCGGGTTCTTGCAGAACTGGGCCGTTACCACCCGGGAATAATTGCAATCAGGATCCAGCAGGACAGCATCGCGAGCATCCAGCCGAGGTCCAGGGACACCTGTCCGAGCCGGATCGGAGGCAGGAGCTTCCGGAACATCCGAATCGGCGGATCTGTCACGGTGTACACAAGTTCAATTGCCACGGCAAGTGCGCCACGGGGGCGGAAGTTGCGGTTGAGAACCGTAATCCAGTCGAGCACAAATCGCACCCACAGTACGAGGGTGTAAATCCTGAGGACCACCTTGAGGATGGTCCCGATGATCAGTACAAACTCCACCGGTTACGCCGTGGGCGAGACGAAGAACGAACCGCTGTCATTTGCGCGCGAATCATCGCCCGCCACCTCAATGTGCTCCGGCGATAGCAGGAACACCTTGCTGGTGACGCGCTCGATCCGGCCGTGCAGGCCCATCGAGAGACCGCTCGCGAAGTCGATCAGGCGCTTCGCGTCTGCCTCGTCCATCCGCGAGAGGTTGATAATCACGGGGACACCCTCACGAAAACTCTCCGCAACAATCTTGGCGTCACGGTACTCCGTAGGGTGGACCGTGAGGATCTCGTTGAGCGGCTGTGCGGCTGCCGGCTTCGTCGGCGTGACGCGACGCAGCGGGGTCACGGCGGCGCGCTGAGCGGCCGGCCGACTGGGCTCGGGCTTGGCGGCTGCCGGAGCTGCCGGGGCAGCGGCGGGGGTCGCGCGAGGGGTGGCAGCCGGCTGCGTCGCGGCGGCCTGCTCCTCGAGCTCTTCCTCGGCGAGGCCGAGGAACACCATGGTCTTCTTCAGCGGGTTGCTCATTTTCTCTCCCAACGGTGCGGTGGTTTGAGACTATCGGGGGTCGGGCCGATTGCCGGTGATTGCGCTGCCGATTCGCAGGTGTGTCGCCCCAGCGGCGATCGCTTCGACATAGTCGTGCGTCATTCCCGCCGAGATCGCGGTCGCGGCCGGGGCGACGGCACGGACCTGTGCAGAGTAGTCAGCGAGGCGTGCGAATGCCCGCGCCGGCTCCTCATCCAGGGGCGCGACCGCCATGATCCCGCGCAACGTGAGCGACGGGTTCCCGAGCGTGTGCTCCGCGAGGGCGCTGAGTTCTGCGGGCAGCACTCCCCCGCGGCCGGGATCGTCAGTCATGTTGACCTGCAGGAACACATCGACGGGCCGCTCCAGCTCGGTCAGCGCGTCAACGAGTCGGGTGCGATCGATCGAGTGGATCGAACGCGCGTAGCGCGCAGCCTGACGCGCCTTCTTCGTCTGCAGCTGGCCGATGAAGTGCCAATGCAGATCGAGGTCGCTCAGTGCCTCGGCCTTCGCCTGCGCTTCCTGGTGCCGGTTCTCGCCAACGTCGCGCACCCCGAACCCAGCAAGGGCCCGGACGAGCTCTGGCGGATGAAACTTGGTCACGACGATCAGCGTGACGTCTTCATCCGGTCGACCGGCAGCGCGGCACGCGTCCGCGACGCCCTCCCGCACCGCAGCCAGGCGATCACTCAGCGCGGGATCGCTCCATTCCTGCTGCACCACGACGGGCTACCTCAAGAACTCGGGGATATCGAGATCGTCGTCATCGTCGCCGTCGAATGCGGGATCCTTGAGCTGCGCCTCGACCGGCGGGTTCGCAATGACCTCGCCGAACTGACCCGTCGCGGGGGCGGGCTCCGCCGCCTTCTCCGCACCGACGGCGTTGAAACCTGGGAAGCCCAGGCCGGTAGCCTCGGCGGTCGCGCCCACGGTCCGTCCATTCGGAACCTCGTCAAGGCTCTCGACGTGGCTGCCGCGGCGACCTCGTTCGGGACCCGGGGCTGCAGCAGCCTGGTCAGCGTCGAAGCCTGCCGCGATCACGGTCACGCGCACTTCGTCGCCGAGCGTGTCGTCGATCACGGTACCGAAGATGATGTTCGCCTCCGGGTGGACCACGTCTTGCACGAGGGTCGAAGCCTCGTAGATCTCGCTCAGCGCGAGGTTCGAGGAGCCCTGGATCGACAGCAGCACACCGTGCGCCCCCTCGACGGAGGCCTCGAGCAGCGGCGACGCGACCGCAAGTTCAGCGGCCTTGATCGCACGGTCCGCGCCGCGCGCGGATCCAATGCCCATGAGCGCGGCACCCGCACCCTGCATGACCGATTTCACATCGGCAAAGTCGAGGTTAATGAGGCCCGGGGTGGTGATGAGGTCCGTGATGCCGGAAACGCCGGCGAGCAGCACCTGGTCGGCTGCCGCGAAGGCCTCGATCATGCTGATGCCCGGCTCGCTGATGTCGAGCAGGCGGTCGTTCGGGACGACGATCAGGGTGTCGACGGCCTCGCGGAGCGTGTTAATGCCCGAATCGGCCTGCGCGGCGCGGCGCTTGCCCTCGAAGCTGAAGGGGCGGGTCACGACGCCGATTGTCAGGGCACCAATCGACTTCGCGATGCGCGCAACCACGGGCGCGGCACCGGTGCCGGTTCCACCACCCTCGCCCGCGGTCACGAAGACCATGTCGGCACCTGTCAGCGCTTCTTCGATCTCCTCAGCGTGATCCTCGGCGGCACGGCGTCCAACCTCGGGGTCGGCACCGGCGCCGAGCCCACGGGTGAGTTCGCGGCCGATGTCGAGCTTCACGTCAGCGTCGCTGAGGAGCAACGCCTGCGCGTCCGTGTTCACCGAGATGAATTCGACACCGCGGAGGCCGAGCTCGATCATGCGGTTCACGGCGTTCACGCCGCCGCCGCCGACTCCGACGACCTTGATTACCGCGAGGTAGTTCTGGTTCCCTGACACCTGGATCCTCCGCCCGTAACCCTCAACCTCTAGCTGAAGTTCAAAGTTAGTATTGCCGAATACGTTTCTGGGGACCACGCTACGGCCCGAGCCACCCTCGTCGCGGCAGACACGCGGGAACTAGCGGAAAACAGGCGCTTCGGAGGACGACACGTCCACGTGCTCCACAGGGTGGTCGCCCAGCGAGCCGAGCATTGCGCTCAACACCATCGCTTTGCGCTTCGTCTGCTCGGCGTCACCCCACAGCACTTCGATCCCGTCGGTCAGCACAAACGTCACATCCTGGGCACTCGTCGCGCTCACACTCGCGATCACCGCCCGCAGCTCTGCAGGCATGTCCCGCAGAGCGCGGGCCGCGGACCGGAACGCCCCGGACGAAAGATCAGCCACAGCATTCGTTCCGAGCGGAACGCCCGCGGGCGCAGCCTCCTGGACGCCGAGCAGCACGCCCGCAGCATCGTACTGCCCGATTCCCCCCTCCACAGGAAGGGAAATCACCGGCACGCGCTCCTCGATCCGCACGGTCATCGTGTGCGGCGGCGTCCGCTCCACGGCATAGCGCTGGATCACCGGGAATGGCTCAAGCGCCCGGTGGACCTCCGCGTCATCGACGAGCGCCAGCGGGACCCCGTCGAAACGGGAGAGCGCCTCCGCCACCGCAGCCTCGTCAACGTTGACGGCACCCACGACCTGCACGTCACGCACAGCCATGAGCGGAGTGAACGCCCCCACGGCAACAAACAGCACAAGCGTCCCGACCGCACTGAGCACAATCCACCACGCACGACGGCGACGGCGCGCCGCGAGGGTGAACCGCTGACGTTCACGCCGGATTCGCGCCTTGCGCTGCTTGCCTGCCTCACGCACGCGGCGCTCGGCAGCGCGAACAGGATCCGCCTCGCGGGCGGCGCGCCACCGGGTCAGTGCAGAGCCTGAGGCGGCCTGCTCCGAGGGGAGCACGAGATCCGTAGCGGGTTCCCGCGTGGGATCCTCGGCTCCGCGCGCCTCGCGCACAGCTGACAAATCGACAGTCGGCGCGATATCTGAGGAGGTCGCCGAGATCTGCGGATCCGGCGTCGCATGTTCCGGTGCCTGTTCAGTTCCGCCCGATTCAGCCACGGCCTCCCGAGCCGTGCGTGAGCGGAGACGGCCGATGAGCCGAGCTCCCGCCGTCGACTCAGCCGGGGCCGCACCGGTCGTGGGAGTCGCCTCCTGGTCCGGCTCAGTTCCGGGCGCGCTCGGATCGGGGCGCTCCGGCCCCTGATCGAACCCGCTCGGCCGCTTCACTGATCCGCGACCTCAAACCGACCACGCAGCGCCTCAACAACCTGCGGGATGATTCGGTAGACCGTGCCACAGCTCATCGTCACCATGACGTCGCCTGGCTTGGCGAACTCGGCGAGGTAGTCGGCCGCGTCCTGCCACTCCGGACGGTAGGCCACCCGGTCCGCGTCCACAAAGTCGTTTGAGACAAGCGCCCCCGTCACCTCAGGCACCGGATCCTCACGGGCCCCATCAACAGCGAGCACAACCGTGTGGTCCGCACCGGACTCGAGCGCCTCCGCGAACTCACGGTGGAACATGCTCGTGCGACTGTACAAATGAGGCTGATGGATCGCAATCAGGCGCCCCTCCCCCACGACCGCGCGGGCAGACTCTAGGAGCGCCGCGACCTCGGTGGGGTGATGGGCGTAGTCGTCGTAGACGCGCACGCCCCCGACCTCGGCGTGGAACTCGAAGCGTCGCTTCGTCCCGCCGAACTCAGCGATCGCAGCAAGTGCAGCGGCCGCCTCGAAGCCAAGTCCGGTGAGCACGGCGAGCGAGCCCACAGCGTTGACGGCGTTGTGGCGGCCGTATACCGACAGCTGGGCCTCGTGCCGCGCGCCGTCAATCTCGACGGTGAAGCGCACCGGTCCGGAATCATCGATCGCGAGAATGCGGACGTCCGCGTCGGCAGTCTCGCCAAACGTGCGGATTGCGGGCCCATTCGCCGCGTCGGAATCGGCGCGCAACTCTGCGAGTACCTCAAGCGCGCCCGGATCATCGGCCGAAATCACGACGAGCTCGCGCGCGCCACGCGCGAAGTCGACAAACGCCTGCATAAAGGCCTCACGCGAGCCGTAAAAGTCGAGATGCTCCGGATCAACGTTCGTGATGAGCGCGACTGCCGTGTCATACAACAGGAACGACTTATCCGACTCGTCGGCCTCGATCACGAAGAGTTCGTCCGTGCCAGGGCCGGAACTCACCCCGAGCGACTCGATGATCCCGCCGTTCACAAACGAGGGGTCTGCGCCGACGCCGTGCAAGCCGGTCACGACCATTCCGGTCGAGGTTGTCTTGCCGTGCGCACCCGCGATCGACACGACGCGCTTGCCGCGGGCGAGCCACGCGAGCGCCTGCGAGCGGTGCAACACGGGCATGCCCGTGGCGAGCGCGCGCTGGTACTCGGGGTTGTCCTGCCACAGCGCACCCGTGACCACAAGCGTGTCTGCGTCGCCCACGTTCTCTGCGTCATGCCCGATCGCGACGGGAATTCCCAACTCTTCCAACGCCACCGTGGAATAGTTCGCGCTGCGGTCAGACCCAGTCACCCGGACGCCCGCCTGGTGCATCATGCGCGCGATCCCGCTCATCCCGGATCCACCGATACCGACAAAGTGCACGCGGCCCAGATCGGCGGGGATCTCCAGTTCGAGGTCGGGATAGATCATCTGTGCTCCTTGGGACGACGGTCGGGGGCGCTTCGCGCGCCAGCACTCAAGCGTATCGCGCGCTCCCCCGAAGCCGGGTGTACGACGCGCTCCCGCGGGATCAGCGGGAGCGCGATCACCGGCGCGAGCGCGGTGATCGCGAGGGCTGCAGGAATACCGAGCGTCCCGATCAGCAGGCCCACGCCCGGTCCCACCGCGGCGGCGGCGAGGAACTGCCCCGTGTTTTGCACCCCGAGCGCGCGACCGGCCCACCCGGGACCGGCGATCTCCGCGACGGCGGTGAAGGCGAGCCCGTTGTCGGCGACACTGACGCAGCTCGCGAGCACGTAGACGGCGGCCGCGGCAATCCCCCACTCGGCCCAGCCGCACACAGCGGCGGCAAGGAGTACAACGACGCCCGCAACGGCGACCTGCCGCAGCGGACGGAGCCGCGACCTGACCCGGTCACTCCACACACCGACAAGGATCCGCCCGCCCGCGCCCGCGAACTGCGCGCCAGCAACGAGAGCCCCGGCGACGAGCGGGTCCCCCCCAAAGCCCACCGTAAACCACACGAGCCCAAACGTGGACAGGGCAAACTGCGGAATCACGAGCAGCATGGAGACGACGTGGATCCGCGTGAGGTCGGCGCTGCCGCGGTACGGGTTCCCGACGAGCACCGCGCCAGCACGCACCAGCCGTTCGGGGTCCCGCACCACGGCCGCGCACACAACAAGGCTCGCCAGGGTCAGCCCGCCGCCGAGCGCCAAGGCGAGTGGTACACCCCCGGCCGCAGCCAGCGGGGGCACCCCGATCGCAGCGACGGCCATGCCGAGCGGCTGGCACGTCTGCCGGATCCCCATCGCGAGGCCGCGCCGTTCGGCCGGGAACCAGCCCGTTATCAGGCGGCCGCTCGCGCTATTTGTACAGCCGGCGAGCGCGCCGCTCACCGCAAGCGCGATCGCGAGCGGCCACAGGCGATCCGGCCCTGCCGGCGCGAGCGCCACGCTGCCACCCACGGCAAGTGCCGTGAGGCCGAGGCCGATCAGCAGCACCCGGCGCTCGCCCCAGCGATCCGTCGCAGCACCCCACAGCACAAGCGAAGCGACAAGCCCGAGGTTTGGTGCGCCAGCGAGAAGTCCCGCCTCCGCAAAGCTCAGCCCCGCCTGCTCGTGCAGGAACGGGATCAAGAACGCGGGTGCCGCGGTCACAACCGTGGTGGCTGCCTGCGCGAACACCATCGTGGCGAGCATCGCCCACAGGCGAGAAGGAATTGTCATGGGGTCTCCGAGTGCCGAAACGGGAAACCGGCGCGCCAACAACTCCGCGGACGGGGTGCCGGTCTATTTAGACCCCGTCGCGGCGCTGAAGGAGAAGCGTGCCCGACATAGGCACGAGTCTAGCGCCTCCCGGCCCGAGCCCCACGCCCTCAGGCGCTCGCGAGGGCCTCGCGCACGAGATCGAGCAGGCGCTCCGTACCGTCGAGGCGGCCGGCGCTCCGCGCGCGTTCCGACATCGCGGCGAGCCGCTTGTCGTCGGCGAGCAGCGG
This sequence comes from Leucobacter sp. 7(1), assembly GCF_900163635.1. Classification (GTDB taxonomy): domain Bacteria; phylum Actinomycetota; class Actinomycetes; order Actinomycetales; family Microbacteriaceae; genus Leucobacter. The sequence goes on from NZ_FUID01000009.1 coordinate 24,496, forward strand.
CAGGAGCGTATCGGCGACCCAGGTAGGCGTGAGTTCGGCATCCTCGACGAGCAGCGCACCACCGGCCTCAACCACACCCGCAGCGTTGAAACGCTGTTCGCCGTTGCCCACCGCGTACGGGACAAACACGGCGGGGATACCGAGACCCGCGAGTTCGCTTACCGTTGTCGATCCGGCACGGGACACTGCGAGGTCGCAGGCCGCAAACGCGAGATCCATACGGTCGCAGTACGGAATCACGTGGTATCCGGGCACGCCAGGATCCTCAATCTCCGTGAGTCCACCCCACACGTGCAGCACCTGCACTCCCGCGGCGACGATCTCTGCGGCGGAACCCGAAATGCCACGATTGATCGCGCGGGCACCCAGCGAGCCGCCCGTCACCAGCAGCGTGCGGCGGGCAGGATCGAGTCCAAAGTGCGCCCGGGCGGACTCGCGAACCGCGGCGCGATCGAGGCCCGTGATCTCGGGTCGCAGCGGCATGCCGGTCACGTGGGCGTGCCGGATCGGGGTCCCCGGGAAGGTGACGCCGACAAAGGTTGTGCTCCGAGCCCCAAGCTTGTTGGCCATGCCGGGCCGGGCGTTCGCCTCGTGCACCACGACCGGGACGCCTTCCTTGGCCCCGGCCCGATACGCCGGTGCGGAAGCATAGCCACCGAAGCCCACAACCACGTCGACGCGGTGCGCGCGAATCAGCTCTCGCACTGTTTTCACGGCCCGGGCATATCGGGCGGGAAACTTCAGGGCTGCCGCGTTCGGTCGGCGCGGGAACGGCAGCCGCTCAATGAACGCAAGTTCGTAGCCGCGCTCGGGCACGAGCCGGGCCTCCAAGCCCTCGCGGGTCCCGAGCACGAGAATCCGCGCCTCGGGCTCGGTCGCGCGGATCAGGTCCGCGAGCGCGAGCAGGGGGTTCACGTGTCCGGCCGTACCTCCGCCGGCAAGCAGGTAACTTGTCATCGGGTTCGCGGTCTCCTCTGGTCTGACGATCCGGCACCGGCGGCGGCCAGTTCCTCTTGATATTGGGCCCCGTCGCGCGCGATCGACACGACGACCCCGATTGCGGCGAGACAGGCGATCAGTGCGGTGCCGCCGGCGCTGATGAGCGGCAGCGGCACGCCGAGCACCGGCAGCACGCCGATCACGACGCCGATGTTCACAAACGCCTGGCCGACGATCCAGACGAGGATCCCGCCGACAACGGCCTTGCCGAAGCGATCGCGCGCCCGGGAAATAATGCGCAGCATCACAACTGTGAGAGCCACAAACAGCCCGATCACAAGTAGCGCGCCGATCAACCCCAGCTCCTCGCCGATGATCGCGAAAATGTAGTCGTTGTCGGCGGCGGGCAGCCACGACCACTTCGCTTTGGACCCACCAAGCCCCACCCCGAACAGGCCCCCTCCCGCGAGCGCCCACAGGCCGTGCAGCGGCTGCCAGCCGAGCCCGCTGTAGTCGTCATTGCCCGCGGCGTGGCCAAACAGCCGATCCAAACGGTTCTGACTTGTCACCACAAAGAAGACCACGGCAAGCAGGCCGCCAGCTGCGGTGACGCCGAGGGTCTTCCCGCTGACGCCGCCGAAGTACATCGCTCCGAACACCATCGCCGCCATGATCAGCACGGTGCCGAGGTCACGGCCAGCCAGCACCACGCCGAGCGCGAGGATCGCGCCCGGGAATATTACCGGGATGAACTCGTGCTTCATCTGTCCGAGCAGCGGTTCTTTGCGCTGCAGGACCGCGCCGATCCAGACGACAAGCGCAAGCTTCAGCGCTTCCGAAGGCTGTGCTCCGAAACTCCCGATCTGGATCCAGTTGCGGTTGCCGTACACCTCAATGCCGAGCGGGGTGAATACAAGCAACTGCAGCAGAATTCCAAACCCGAGCAGATACCAGGCCCAGCGCTTCCAGAACGTGATCGGCAAAGCCGCCGCGATCAGCATCAGCGGCAGGCCGATCAGGGCAAACGTCGCCTGCTTCCAGAAGCCTCCGAAAAAGCCTTGGTCGTCGAGGTACGACGTGATCGAGGAGGACGACAGCACCATGATGAGCCCGAAACCAACGAGCAGGAGCGTGATCGCGTAGAGCGCGATCACCGTGCGGTCGGTGCCGGGGCGCAGCACCGCGCCGAGGCTGATGCGCGCCTGGCCCGTGGCGCGGCCCGCGGCGTTCGTCGGTTCCTGAGCCATCTGAGTTACTCCAGTTCGGAAACGGCCGCTTGGAAAAGCCGCCCACGCTCGGCGGTGCCGGAGAACTGGTCACCCGGCGCAGCAGCCGGGGAAAACAGCACGGTGTCGCCTGGCTGCGCCATGGCCACAGCCGCAGCGACGGCCGCGTCAAGCACTCCAGAAGCGTCGAGTTCTCCTGATGAGACCTCCGTGACCGGGCGCTCGCCCAAGTGCTGGCGGAGTGCGGCGAGCACCTCGGCCCGCTGCGCGCCGATCACCACGGCCCCGCGGAGGCGGTGCTCGTGTGCGGCGACGAGGCCGGAGAGGTCTGTGGAGGTCTGTACGCCGCCCAGAATCCACACAACGTCCTTCAGGGTGCGGAGCGCGGCGTCGGCGGCGTGCGCGTTTGTCGCGGCCGCGTCGTCGATCCAGCGCAGGCCTGCACGGTCCGCAAGCCGCTCGGTGCGGTGCGGCTGCTGCGCAAAGCTCAGCACGGCCTGCGCCACCTCGCCGGGCGTGACCCCACGCGAGCGAGCGAGCGCGGCCGCAGCGAGCACGTTGTGCGCGCTATGCGGCGAGGCAAGGCCGTGCTGGGAAAGCTCTTCCACGGTGACAAGCTCGAAGGCCTCGCCCCGGCGGTCCTCGTGGAAACCCCGATCCACGAGGATACCCTCGACGATCCCGAAGCCGCTCGGCGGCGGCGTATCGATGCCGAAGCTGATCGCGCGCGCACCCTCGACGACGTCGGCCTGCTCGACCATGCGCTCGGTTGAGGCGTCCTCGCGGTTGTACACGCAGGCGATCTGGGTGTTTTCGTAGATTTTTGCCTTCGCCGCCCACGCGGCGTCGGCGCTGCCGTGCCAGTCGAGGTGGTCCTCAGCGAAGTTCAGGCAGGCACTCGCGTAGGGGGAAATCTCGCCGAGCCGGGCAAGCTGAAAGCCTGACAGCTCGACGACGATCGCGTCATAGCCCTGCGGATCACGCAGGACATCAAGAATCGGGGTTTCGTTGTCGCCAGCCGGGGTGACACGCAGTCCGCCGGCGGCGAGCATGTGCGCCGTGAGCTGCACCGTGGTCGTCTTGCCGTTCGTTCCGGTGACACAGAGCCAGTCGGCGATGCGGGGCGTTTTGTCCCGGAGTCGCCAGCCGAGCTCGATGTCGCCCCACACGGTGACGCCGTGCGCGCCGGCCCACTCGCTGAGCGGATCGTCCAGGCGGAGCTCGGGGACGGGGACCACAAGCTCTGGGTCGAACGCCGCAAGATCCGCCAGTCGTGCCGCGGGATCAGCGTCAGCGAAGCGCTCGGCTCCGATCACGTCGAGCAGGCGATCGCGATCCGCGTCCGCGTCCTCGGCGATCACGCGCACCCGAGCCCCCAGCTCGACGAGCGTATCCGCCACCGAGAATCCGACCGGTCCGAGGCCCAGCACCGCGACCCGGAGCTCGCTCCAGTCATGATGCCAGCTTGTCAGCGCAGCGAGGCGCGTTTCGAGGGTCACTGCTGCAACAACCATTCACCGTAGAAGGCACCAACGCCCGCGATCACAAACAGCCCGGCGATGATCCAGAACCGCACCACCACGGTCACCTCGGCCCAACCTTTGAGTTCGAAGTGATGATGGATCGGACTCATCAGGAAGATCCGCTTGCCCTTTGTCACCTTGAAGTAGATACGCTGCACGATCACGGATCCGGTCTCAATAATGAAGAGCCCGCCGATCAGTACCAGCAGGATTTCGGTGTGCGTCAGAATCGCAAGCGCCGCGATCGCGCCACCGATGCCCATGGAACCCGTGTCGCCCATGAACACCTGCGCCGGGTTCGTGTTCCACCATAGGAAGCCCGCGAGGCCTCCCAGGAACGCCGCGGCAATCACCGCGAGGTCCATCGGATCCCGCACCTCGTAGCAGCCGGCCTCCCCCGCGGTCGTCGCACAGTTCTGCGCCGACTGCCAGAACCCGATGATGAGGTACGCGCCAAACGCGAAGATCGACGCCCCCGCTGCGAGCCCGTCGAGGCCGTCGGTCACGTTGACCGCGTTTGTTGTGGCGGTCACGATGACCATCACCCAGATGATGAACAGGATGATGCCAGCGATGGGGCCGAGCACCATGAAGTCGAAGGGGAGATCACGGAACAGAGAGATGTGGGTGGATACGGGAGTGAGCCCAGCATCGTTCGCGAACTGCAGTCCGAGCAGTGCGAAGGACACCGCGATCACGATCTGGCCGGCGATCTTCGCCCACCCGCCGAGGCCCGCGGACTGCTGCTGCCTGGTCTTCATGAAGTCGTCGATGAAGCCGACGAGCCCCGCGCCCACCGCCATCAGGATCACGAGCAGTGCCGACGGCGTCGGCTGCTCGCCCATGACAAGCTTGCCGACGAAATACGCGAGCACGGATCCGGTCAGGAAGATTAGGCCGCCCATCGTGGGCGTGCCGCGCTTCACCTCGTGCTCTTTCGGGCCGTCGACGCGGATCGGCTGACCCCACTTGAGACGGTTGAAGATCCGCACAAACAGCGGCGTGAGCAACAACGAGTACAGCAGCGAGAAACCGCCGGCAATCAACAGCGCGATCATGCGAAGGCCTCCCCCAGGCGGTCACCGAGGAAACGCAGTCCCGCGGCGTTTGACGATTTCACGAGCACCGTGTCGTTCGGCCGGAGCGTGCGCTCCAGATATTCGAACGCCTCGTCCTGCTCGGCGAAGAACACGCTCTCGCCGTCCCAGGATCCCTCGTTGATCGCACTGATGTGCAGGTTGCGGGCCTCGGCACCGACAACAACAAGCTCTGAGATGCGCAGCCGCACCGCCTGCAATCCGATGCGCAGGTGTTCCTCAATGGCATACTCGCCAAGCTCGCTCATTGCACCGAGCACCGCGACCGTGCGGCCCTCCGGTTTTCCGATCTGCGCGAGTGTGCGTAGCCCGGCGCTCATCGAGTCCGGGCTCGCGTTGTACGCGTCGTTGATGATTGTGACCCCGTCACGGCCACCCATCACTTCCATGCGCCACCGCGCCGCGCGAGTCGCCCCCTCGAGGGCTTCCACGATGTCTGCGGGGGCCAAGCCGAGCTCGCTGCCGACCGCGGCCGCCGCGAGCGCGTTGGTCACGTGGTGTTCCCCGAGTACGCGGAACGTGACGGGCAATGATGCGCCGTCGATGTGCAACGTAAAGCGGGTTCCGCTTGCGTCGGAGTCGATGTCGCTTGCGCGCACGTCCGCCTCAGGATGTCGGCCAAACCAGCGCACACGCGCGTTGGTGAGTTCCCCCATACGGGAGACATAAGCGTCGTCACGATTCAGCACCGCGACAGCGTCCTCGGGCAGATCGCGCACCATCTCGCTTTTCGTGCGGAAGGTTGTCTCGATCCCGCCAAACTCACCGGCGTGGGCGAGGCCAACGGTCAGCACAACGCCGATGTGCGGCGGGGCCATCGCGGTGAGGCGAGCAATCTCGCCCTCAGCGCTCGCGCCCATCTCGGCGACAAGCGTGCGCGTCTCGTCTTCCACGCGCAGCATTGTGAGCGGGCCACCGACCTCATTATTGAAGGACTTCGCGGAGGCCACGGACGGCCCCACACGCTCCGCCATCGCTGCGACAAGGTTCTTCGTTGTTGTTTTCCCGTTGGATCCAGTAATCCCGACGATCCGGAGCTGCCCCGCGGCGCGCACGCGGCGCACAACCTCTGTGGCCAGCGCGCCGAGGGCGTCGGTCGTATCGGCCACGATGATCTGCGGCACGGTGTCGTCGGTTTCACGTTCCCCGACGATCAGCGCGGCGCCTGCGGCAACGGCCTGCGGTACGAATCGGTGCCCGTCGGTCTCTTCGCCGCGGCGTGCGAAGAAAATCTGACCGGGGGCAACCTCACGAGAATCGGTCTGCGATTCGCCACTGATCCGGTCCTCGGGTGTCGCCCCGCTTGTGCCCACCACAAGGGTGCCGTGCACCGCAGCCGCAATTTCTGCGAGCGTCAAATCAATCACGAAAGCAATCCTGCCTCGCGGAGCGCACCGCGGACCTCATCACGCGCCGAGTACGGGATGAACTGCCCGGCGACTTCCTGGTGGTCCTCGTGTCCGGGACCGGCATACAGAATAACGTCACCCGGCGCGGCCAGCGAAATGGCGAGGCGCACGGCCCGTCGCGGATCGCCCTCCTCGATCACCTCAGCGTGATTCGCTGAGCGGGCACCGGTGAGCAACTGGGCACGAATCGCCTCCGGCGGTTCGGAGCGCGGGTGGTAGTCGCAGATGATGAGCGTGTCGGATCCTGCGGCCGCGATCCGGCCCATCTCTTCGCGCTTCGTTGTATCGCGGTCGCCATCGGCCCCGAACATAAAAATGATCTTGCCGGTGGCGACCTCGCCGAGCGCATCGAGCATCGCCTCGAATGCCCCGGGAGTGTGCCCATAGTCCACGAAGAAGCGGGGACCGGAGGATCCGGGTGCCGTCATCTCTTCCAGCCGGCCAGGAATATAGACCGGGATCCGGCCATTGTCGAGTCCGGCCGCAACCTGCGCGAGCGGGATCCCTGCCTCGTGCAGCATGATCAACGCGAGGGCGGCGTTTTCCGCCATGAACCCACCGAACACGGGAACGCTGCCGCGGAAGTGTGCCCCCTCGGGGCCCTGCAGCACAAACGAGACACCGTCGAGCGACTGCCGAGTGACGGCCAGGTGCCAATCGGCGGACTGGCCGTACTCGGTCGCGAGGCGGGTAACGGGAATTTGCGATTCTTTCGCGATCCGCTGTCCGTACGTCGAGTCGACAACCACGACGCCGCGGCTCGCGCGCTCCGGGGTGAACAGCGCGAGCTTCGCCGCGAAGTACGACTCCAAGTCACCGAACTCGTCGAGGTGGTCCTGCGAGAAGTTATTGAACGCGACCACGTCGAAGTGGACACCGTCGAGCCGGTGGCGCACAACGGCTTGGGCCGACACTTCGATCGCCACGCCCTCGACCTCCCGCTCGCGCATCCGAGCCAGGAGGCCGTGCAGTTCCGAGGCCTCGGGGCTTGTCAGGTTCGCGGGGATCACCTCCTCGCCAACGCGGCGCTCCGCGGTCGAGCTGAGGCCGGGCGTGAGACCCGCGGCGCGCAACAATTCCGCGAGGATGTAGACCACGCTCGTTTTGCCGTTCGTGCCGGTCACCCCGAAGAGTTTCGCGGCAAACTCGGCCGTGCCGTAGACGGCGGCGGCAACCTCGCCGAGCAGCTCGCGCGGGTGCTGCGCGGAGACGAGCACCGGGAGTTCGACCCCCGCCGCACTGGCAAGCTCGGCACCCGCCGCGTCGGTGAGCATCGCGTGGGCCCCGGACGCGGCGGCCTGCGCTGCGAAGTCCGCGCCGTGGCGCTTCGCCCCGGGCATCCCAATGTAGAGATCCCCCGGCCGCACATCACGCGAGTCGAGCGACACGCCGGTCACGGCACCGCCTTCTTCGAGGCCGTGCGCCTCGAGCCCAAACTGCGTCACCAACTCAGTGAGCGGTGTCGGGGTGGGGGTCTGCGGGCGAATGCTCAACGCATCTCCGGTACTCACGTGGTTGTGCCTCCTGCGGGCGTGTCTCAATATTCGGTGGGGAGCGGGGTGAACTCCCCGGTCGACGGCGGAATATGGAAGGTGCGGATCGTGGCCTCGGCCACCTCGCGGAAACTTGTCAGCGCGGCATTACTCCCATCCCCGGCCGACGGGAACCCAATCGATGTTACCGCGACATACTGCGGGTCGTCGGCCGGGAAGATTCCCGCGAAGGAGTGCACGTAGTCCGTGCGGTAGCTACCCTGGCCGTCTGACTGCTCCGCGGTGCCCGTCTTTCCGGCGATTCGGTAGCCGGGGATCGCGAGCATGTCCGAGAACCACGCCTCGGTCGTGACTGTCTCGAGCATCTGCATCATCGTGGCGGAGGTCTCCGGGGTGACGACAGTCACGGGCTCGCCGTGCTCCGGCTTCGTTTCGGTGCCGTCCTGGGAGGTGCAGCCACGCACGATGCTTGGCGGCACGCGCACACCGCCGTTGGCGAAGGTCTGGTACACAGCCGCGGTCTGCACGATCGTCGATGACAGGCCCTGGCCGAACATAGTGTTGTACGAGGTCTGCGGGTCCCAGTCCTCGACGGGAATCAGCATGCCAGAGTCTTCCACCGGCATGCCCGCCTGCGTCGCCTCGCCCACGCCGAACTTCCGCAGGTAATCGTAGCGCACCTCGGGGCTCAAAGCGCTCCCCAGGGTTGCGGTGCCCACGTTTGACGATTGCGTCAGAATGCCTGCGAGCGTCCAGGGCATAGGCTGGTGCGGGAACGCGTCGCCAAAGCTCACGTTCGGCTCGGGTACGAGGTGATCGGGGGTCAGGTTTTGCGTGGCGGGCGTTGCCGCACCCTCCTCGATCAGCGCGGCGGCCGTGATCGCTTTGAACGTGGAGCCGGGCTCATAGGGCGACACAAATGAGCGTGCCTCGCGCTTCATCGGGTCGGAAGCATCAACGTCGTTCGGATCCACCGAGCCGTCCTCCGCGACCGCAACGAGCTCACCCGTCTTGATGTCCATCACCACGATATAGCCGTACTCGGCCGCGGTCTCCTGCACCTTTGCGTTGATCGTCTGCTGGGCTTCCCACTGCAGGTCGCGGTCGATTGTCAGCTCGACCGTGCCGCCGTTCTCCGCTTTTCGTTCCACCACGACACTGCCCGGCAGCGGCACCCCGTCGGCCCCGCGCTCGTACGTCTCCGTGCCGCTCACTCCCGTGAGGCACTCGTCCTGCGAGACTTCGACGCCCGACTGCGGCACGTCCTCAAAGCCTGAGAACCCGATGATGTTGCCCGCGACGGCCCCGTTGGGATAGGTCCGCGTGTGGTGGCTCTCGAAGGTGAGCCACGGGATACCGAGTGCTTTCAGCTCGTTCAGCTGGGTGAGATCGACGGCGCGCTGCACGTAGGCGAAATCCGACTTCGGGTTCGCCTCGAGCGCGTCGTCTACGATTTTCTGGATCTCTGCCGCGCTCTGCCCCGTGATCGCACCGATCTCGGCGAAGGCCTGCTGCGCCGTCACCTCAACCGTGGCGGCACCGCCGCGTTCTGTGTCAGGACGCCAGAACTTCCCGCCCTTGATCTTTGTGTTCTTGGGCGACAGATTCACGTCGTAGCGCTCGTCTGTCGTCGCGAGCACCTCGCCGTTGCGGTCGACAATGTCGCCGCGAAGGCTCAGGATCGTGTTCCCCACCGCACGTTTCCCCTTGGCGTCCTCGCTCAGGGCTGCGGCCGAAACGACCTGCAGGTCCACGAGCCGGACCAGGAACACTATTGCAGCGATCACCACGATCGCGAGTGCGATCGTGCGCCGCCGCCGTCCTGTGCGCACAGTCCGCATGCTGTTCCTCCCGCCGGGTGCCGCCGGCTAGTGGGTCTCCGGGGCCGGCAGCTTGCCCGTTAACCGTACCGGCGCGGTGGTGGCTTCTGCCTGAGTGGCGGCTGCCTGGGCAGTGCGCGGGACCAGCAGGCCCGCGGCGTCGACCACAGGCATGGTTTCGAGCGTTGAGTTCGGAATGAGGTTGCCGCGGGCCTCCGAGGTTTCGGAGGCGAGAGTCCCGAGAACCGCACCGTCGCTCAGGCGCAGCGTCGCCGGGCGGGCGTTCTGCACCATCCCGAGGGCCGTCGCGTTCTCCGCGAGGTTTTGCGGCGACGACAGCTTGTCGACGTTTTGTGAGAGCACGCGCTCAACGCGGCTGAGGTCGCGCTGCTCGATTTCAAGTGCGCGGGTCTCGTAGGCACCCTGCGAGATCGCGATACTCAGGCCCAGTTGCACGGCAAGAATCACGAGGATGACGCCAACCGCGACGAGCGAACCGATCAGCGGGCTCTGCAGCGCGCGACGTGCCGACTTCGGGGCCTCGGGCGCGATTCGGAGGTGACGCTCCCCCGGTGTCGTCGGGGTGAGCGGGGTGCCGGGCCGGACGGGTGCGTTTGCCGTGCTGGCCGAGGTCGCGGCGAAATCCGCGAGATCGAAGTCGACCGGAACCGTATTGTTCATCGCCCATCCCTCGTTCGTTCGGCGGCACGCAAGCGCACCGGGATAGCCCGCGGATTGCGCGCGCGTTCTTCGTCACTGGCAAGTTCGGCGCCGCGCGTCAGCAGCTTGAACTCGGGTCGGTGCTCTGGCAGTTCCACTGGAAGTCCCGCGGGTGCCGTCGATCGGCTACGCCGCGTAAGCTCTCGCTTCACGAGGCGATCCTCGAGCGACTGGTAGGACATGATCACCGCTCGGCCGCCCAGGTTGATGAGGTCGAGTGCGGCCGGGATCGCGCGCTCCAGCACGGAAAGCTCACCGTTCACCTCGATCCGCAGTGCCTGGAAGACGCGCTTGGCGGGGTGGCGCTGATCCCGCACCGCGGCGGGGGTCGCTTCCTGCAGCACGTCCACAAGCTGGCCGCTGCGCTCGATCGGGGCGAGCTGGCGCGCGGCGATGATCGCCCGGGCATAGCGGCCGGCGAGCGGCTCCTCGCCGTAGCGCTCGAAGATCGCCCGAAGCCGCCCCTCGGGGGCCTCCTTGATTACGTCGGCCGCGGTCTCGCCTCGGCTCTGATCCATCCGCATGTCGAGCGGCGCATCCTGCGCGTAGGCGAAGCCGCGGTCGGCCTCGTCGAGCTGCAGCGAGGAGACGCCGAGGTCAAAGAGGACGCCGTCGATGCGGTCAAACCCGGCACCGCGCACGGCATCCGCGATCTCGTCGTACACCGCGTGGACGCGGATCGCGCGGTCGCCGAAACGGGCAAGGCGGGTGCCCGCCAGGCGTAGCGCCTCGGTATCGCGGTCGAGGCCGATGAGCGTGAGGCCGGGGTGGGCATCGAGCAGTGCCTCGCTATGGCCTCCCATGCCGAGGGTGGCGTCAACCACGACCGCCCCCTCACGGCTGGCCGCGGGGGCAAGCAGTTCGAGGCAGCGGTCGAGCAACACGGGAACGTGCAGTTCGCTGGGGTCGCGGGTATCAGTGGTCATATGGGTGTCCGGGCTAGAACATGCCCGGAATCACCTCCCCGTCAGTGTCAGAAAATACGGCTTCCTGCTCGCGCAGGTAGGTCTCCCAGGCGGTCGCATCCCAAATCTCGGCGCGCGAGCCGGTCCCGATCACGGCAAGGTCTCGATCCAGACCCGCGTACTCGCGCAGGCCCTGCGGGATCGTGACCCGGTGCTGCTTATCCGGTGTCTCCGGGTGCGCCCCGGAGAGGAACACACGGAGGTAGTCACGCGCATGCTTTGAGGTCATCGGCGCTTGGCTGATGCGCTCGTGCATTGCGGTGAACTCCTGCTCGCTGAAGACGTAGAGGCAGTGCTCTTGTCCTCGGGTTATCACTAACCCGTCAGCGAGCTCGTCGCGAAATTTGGCCGGAAGAATCAACCGCCCTTTGTCGTCCAGCTTGGGCGTGAAGGTTCCCAGGAACATGGGTTCCTCCCTCCGCCGGATCGACTTGGGTCCACACTACTCCACTTTCCTCCACCCAGGCAGGTTTTCCCTCCACTTTCTTCCACAAGCCCGTTTCTTATTGAAATCATGCGGTTCTTGGGCCGAACAACCGCGAGCCCTGAGCGCGCCGCGCCCGGCCTTCTGAGGATTTCCTCGGGCTTTTCGCCCCGATACCCGGCGTACTGGGCAGAAACGTGGAGGAAAGTGGAGCCGGTGGTGGAAAGTGGAGCCAGTGGGGGAAAGTGGAGCGCGCAGGAAAATGGAGCGCGCGGGAAAATAGAGCACGCGGTTGATACGACGAGCATCGGCACCGACGAGCCTCACCCCACACCCACACCTCCCGCTCTCACTCCTCCATCTCCCCCCCTCACAACCCTGCCCCTCTCAATCCTCCCCGAGTCGTTTTATCGAAAGTGACGGAAATATCGCGGAAAATGCGTACCGCTAGATAAATTGGCTCGGGCTGGACGAGCATGGTGACAGGCAGGCAGACCCGGGCGCGCAAGCGGGTGCAGACCAGCACGCAGACCGAGCCGACGCGCGCGGGCAGGGCCGACGCAGGCAGGCAGGCAGGGCCGACGCAGGCAGGCATACATACATGCACACAGGGACCAGGCCCACGGACGCACGGACGCACGGACGCACGGACGCACGGACGCACGGACGCACGGACGCACGGACGCACGGACGCACGGACGCACGGACGCATGGACGCACAGCTACTGTTCCCCAGGCACCGGGGTACGCCCTCCCCGAGTCGTTTTATCGAAAGCGACGGAAATACCGCGGAAAATGCGTGCCGCTAGATAAATAGGCTCGAGCTGGCGGGCGGGCTCGAGCTGGCGGGCGGACGCGGGTTAGGGGCGGACAGCAGGCGCAGCAGGCGCAGCAGGCGCGGAGCACGCAAAACGCCCGCGGGGCCGCGAACCTCAGTGGTTCGCGGCCCCGCGGGCGTGCATGCGGGACTCCCCGCGGAAAAACTGGCTGCTAGCGTTCGCCCTCCATGCGCTCGTCCCAGCGGCGCTCGGCGCGCTCACTCAAGGACTCACGCGAGGACGATGACGATGACGCGCCATTCAGCACGTCCTCAACGGTGACGGAGTCCGAGCCGCGCGACAGCATGAGGGTGACCCCTCCCACCATGAGGGCGAAGCCGATGAGCCCCAACCACAACTGCTGGGCGGCGACTCCCCCGATGAGCACACCAATACCGACGAGCACCACAATGATGCCCAGCACCAGCGATCGGTAGCTCACCCGGCGACGACGCACCGACCCGGTCTGCATCACGTCAGCTTCACTCTGATAGAAACCGCGTTCCATCTCGTCAAGCAGCCGCTGCTCGTGTTCTGACAGCGCCATGACGATCCTCCCGACACTCTAACGATCTGTACCTTACAGTCTACGTTGCGCACCCGTGAGTAGGCTAGTTGTGTGCAAGAAACGATGCGACTCGCAGGCCTTATTCAGGAGCGGATCGGTGCCACGCTGACGCGGCATCGTGCAGCTCTCACCCCCCTGGGGCCCGACGCCCTGCCGTTGCTCGACGAAGCCCTGGGCTTCCTGACGGGCGGCAAGCGGTTCCGGGCGCAGTTTGCGGTGCTCGGCTTCCGCGCTGTGCGCGAGCTTGACGTCGACGGTGAGGTGACGCCGGAGTTTGCACGGGTTCTCGATGCGGCGTGCGCGCTGGAGCTGTTCCACGCCGCAGCCCTCATTCACGACGACGTCATCGACCGCTCCGACACGCGGCGCGGCCGGCCAGCTGCGCACAGGCTTTTTGGCGCACTGCACCGGCACGAGGGGTGGCGCGGTTCGGCGGATCACTTCGGGCTCGCCGGCGCGATCCTGCTCGGCGATCTACTCCAGTCCTGGGCAGACGAGCTCATGCAGTCGGCCTGTGACGCCACCGAGGACCGGGCCGCCGCCCGCCGCGCAAGGGAACACTTCAATCGGATGCGGAGCGAGGTTGCCGTGGGCCAATACCTCGACGTCCTCGAAGAGCAGCAGCCCACATTCGCGGCTCACGAGGAGCAGCTTGAGCGTTCCACCCGAGTCCTCGTCTACAAATCCGCGAAGTACAGCGTCGAAGCACCCCTCCTCATCGGAGCAGCCCTCGCTGGAGCGAGTATGGAGACAGAGGACGCGCTCTCGCACTTCGGCCTTCCCGTCGGAGTCGCGTTCCAGCTCCGCGACGACCAGCTCGGCGTGTTTGGTGACGCTGACATCACAGGCAAGCCCATCGGCGACGACCTGATCGAGGGCAAGCGCACCGTGCTCGTCACCCTCGCACGGGAGAACCTGCCGACCACCCAGCGCCGGATCTTTGACGATCTCCTGGGCACCGATCTAGACCCGGAGCAGGTCACGATCCTGCAGCGCACAATCCGCGAGAGCGGTGCCGTGGAGCAGGTCGAGGAGATGATTTCCCGCAACGTGGAACGCGCAATTGATGCCCTCGCGGGTGCGCCCATCCGAGCCGATGCGACCGCGCGGCTGACGCAGCTATCTGAACGGGCCGCTCGGCGGGACGCGTAGCAAACGTAACAGGCCGGTTCACCCGCTCACTGCGGGTGAACCGGCCTGAACGGTTGGCCCAGGGGTTTAGAAGGCCAGCGCCTGCGTGGCTCGGCGGACCGCGCTCTTGCGTCCGGCCATCAGGGAATCGATCGGCCGCTCCCCCAGCTCCTCGTTGACGGCAAACAGCCAGTCAATCGATTCGTCACGTGTGAAGCCCGCGTCGAGCAGCACGAGCAGTGTGCCGCGCAGCGGCGGCAGCGGCTCCGTGCCCTGCACAAACTCTGCCGGCACGCTGAGGACGCCGTCGACGCGCACGGCAGCGAGGTAGTTGTCCTCGATCAGGCGGTGCACTTTCCCCGGAGTCAGGGAAAAACGCTTCACCAGATCGGGAATCGTGAAGTATGAGGGTTCGGGTGCGATGTTCTCGGCCACAGGTCAACTCTGCCACCGCTTGGGGCAGAGCGCAATCTGCCAGTCCTCGGCGCGCGCCGGGCTGTGGCCCGGGAATCTTCCGTAGACTCTCTGCGTGACACCTGCGCCTCCAGACCCGTTGATCGGGCAGACCCTCGATGAGCGGTACGTGATTCGCTCACGCATCGCCCGCGGGGGCATGGCGATGGTGTACCTCGCGAACGATCTTCGACTCGAGCGGCGCGTCGCCGTGAAGGTGATGCACCAGCACCTCGCCGAGGATGAAAACTTCACTCGCCGCTTCGAGCAGGAGGCGCGGAGCGCGGCCCGGCTTTCCCACCCGAACCTTGTCAATGTCTTTGACCAGGGCCAAGATGCGGGTCGCACGTACCTGGTCATGGAGTATCTCCCGAGCATCACGCTGCGGGATCTCCTGAAACAGCAGACCCATCTGACCGCCGAGCAGACGATGGAGATCGGCGAGGCCGTCCTCTCCGGTCTTGCCGCCGCGCACCGAGAAGACATTGTCCACCGGGACATCAAGCCTGAAAACGTGATGCTGGCGGATGACGGCCGGATCAAGCTCGGCGACTTTGGCCTGGCGCGCGCGGTGAGCGCGAACACGACAACCGGCCAGGCACTGCTGGGCACGATCGCCTACCTCTCCCCCGAACTTGTGACGCGCGGGGTCGCCGACGCGCGGAGCGATCTCTACGCCTTCGGCATCATGTTCTACGAGATGCTGACGGGCACACAGCCGTTCACGGGCGAGCAGCCCATGCAGATCGCGTACCAGCACGCGCACTCCGAGGTTCCCGCGCCGTCACTCGTGAGCGCGGAGGCGAGCCCCGAGCTCGACGAGTTCGTGCGATGGACCACGCAGCGCGAGCCGGAAGCTCGGCCCGCACACGCCGACGAAGCGCTCGAGCACCTCGCGGCGATCCGCGCGGGCCAGGCCCCGCATATGAACGCCACACGTGTGATGCCTGCGGCGATGGGCGCGCCCACCTCCGCGACCACTGTGCTCGACGAGGCACAACGGCAGACCCTCGATACTCATGCAAGCGCGCTCGGCGCCACGGGCGGCACTACCGTACTCGATGGCGTAATCGGCGATGCTGCGTCGGCGCTCCCGCTGGCGAGCGACAACGAGCCGCAGAACCCCATTGATCGGGTGGCGGATACGGCGCGACGCCGCACGAAACGCGGCAGGGTCCTCGCGCTCGTACTCGTGGTGCTCGTATTGCTCGCCGGCGGGGTTGGGTGGTGGTTCGGTCAGGGACCCGGGTCACAGGTGGCCGTGCCCGACGTTGCGGGATCAGACCTCGCGTCCGCACAGGCCGCCATTGAAGCGCAGGATCTCCGCGTAGACGTCATCGAGTGCGCTCACCTCACGATCCCGGTGGGTGACGCGACCGGTACCGAGCCGAAGGCGGGCGAGCGGTTGGATCGGGGCAGCACCGTGCAGCTCTGCCAGTCGACTGGACCCGAGATGAAAGCTGTTCCGACGCTCGTCGGCCTCTCCCGGGAGGATGCCGAGGCTCAGATCTCCGCGGCCGGCTTCACCTTCGGTTCGGTTGCCGACACGCGCTTCGCCGATGCTGAGGCCGGCACCGTCCTCGCCGCGCTCGATACCGAGGGCGAGGCGCTCGAGGCCCAGTACCCGGAACAGGGACGGATCGATCTTGTCGTGTCCGCCGGCTCACTGCCCGATGTGATCGGGCTCGACGCCGCGCAGGCCACCGCGGCACTCACGGACCTCGGTCTCGTGGTTGACGCGGGACTCGGTTCTGAAGCGCACAGCAGCGATGCCCCGAAGGGATCGGTATTGGATCTGATCCTCTCGACTGACCCGGTGCGTCCGGGAGACGCCGTTGGCCTCCAGGTATCGCTCGGGCCGGAACTCTTTGAAATCCCAGACATCGCAGGGATGGGCCTGCAAGAGGCGATGGACGCACTCTCCGCGGCCGGCTTCGCCCCGAGCACGCTCGTTCCTGAACCGCTCCGAAGCCTCGCGAAGGCAACGGCCACGGATCCCGCAGCGGGCGAGCGCGTGGAAGCGGGCACCGAGATCCGCGTCAAAAGCACGATCTCCCTGTAACGCGTGAGGGGGCGGTGCCGAATCGGCACCGCCCCCTCACGCGTCCGCGCTAGCGAACGGAGTGTTTCAGTTCCTCCGCCACCAGGAAGGCGAGCTCGAGGGACTGCATGTGGTTCAGGCGCGGATCGCAGAGCGACTCGTAGCGCTGGCCCAGGGTCGCCTCGTCAATGTTTTCTGATCCACCCAGGCACTCGGTGACGTCGTCCCCCGTGAGTTCGACGTGGATGCCGCCGGGGAAGGTGCCCACCTCGCGGTGCGCCTCGAAGAAGCCGCGCAGCTCGTCCATGACGTCGTCGAAGCGGCGCGTCTTGAACCCGTTCGAGGTGGTGATCCCGTTGCCGTGCATCGGGTCGGTCACCCACAGCGGCGTCGCGCCCGCATCGCGCACCCCGGCGAGCAGGCCGGGCAGCACGTCGCGAATCTTGCCCGCACCCATGCGCGTGATGAACGTCAGGCGTCCCGGCTCGCGTTCGGGGTCGAGCTTGTCGATCAGGCGCAGCGCGTCGTCGACAGTTGCCGTGGGGCCGAGCTTGACCCCGATCGGGTTGCGCACATGCGAGAGGAACTCGACGTGTGCTCCGTCAAGGTCGCGCGTGCGCTCCCCGATCCAGAGCATGTGGCTTGAGGTGTCGTAGAGATCGCCAGTGCGCGAGTCAATGCGCGTGAGCGGGCGCTCGTAGTCAAGCAGCAGCGCCTCGTGACTCACGTAGAACTCGGTCTGCGTGAGCGCCGTGTGATCAACGCCGCATGCGTCCATGAACTTCAGCGCCCGATCGATCTCGGCGGCGAGCGACTCGTAGCGCTGGTTCGCCGGGTTCGACACGAAGCCCTTGTTCCATTCGTGCACCTGCCGCAGATCGGCGAAACCACCCTGCGTGAACGCACGGATCAGGTTCAGCGTGGACGCGGAGACGTGGTAGCCGCGCACCAGGCGCTGCGGGTCGGCGGTGCGCGACTCCAGAGTGAAGTCGAAGCCGTTGACGATGTCGCCACGGTAGGCCGGCAGAGTGACTCCGTCGCGGGTCTCCGTCGTGCTTGAGCGCGGCTTCGCGAACTGGCCAGCCATACGACCGACCTTGATCACGGGCATCGAGGCGCCGTAGGTGAGCACGACCGCCATCTGCAGCAGCGTCTTCACGCGGTCCCGGATCTTGTCGGCGGTGGCAGCTTCGAAGGTTTCGGCGCAATCCCCGCCCTGCAGCAGGAACGCTTCTCCCCGGGCCGCAGCGGCGAGCCGGGCGCGCAGCTGATCGGCTTCCCCGGCGAACACGAGCGGCGGCTGACTGGCGAGCTCCGCTGACGCGCGCTGAGCCGCCTCGGCGTCCGGCCACTCCGGCTGCTGCTTCGCCTCGAGCGTGCGATAGGCGTCAAGCCCCGCGAACGCTCCGGTTTGCGCAGTCAGAGTGGTGTTGCTCGTCATCAGTATTCCCTTGGGTTGGGGTGAATTCGCGTACACGTGTGGCAGGGTGCCACAAGCCCCCAGCTTACTCCCCTGTGGGAAACACGCCGGGCGGTTCCGCTCAGAGCGCTACGCGGTGCGGGCGCGCACGCTCGAGGCGTACACGTCAACGTATTCCTGGCCACTCAGGCGCTGGATCTCAAGCATGATCTCGTCGGTCACGCTGCGCAGCACAAAGCGGTCAGCACTCATCCCGGCAAAGCGAGAGAAATCGAGCGGCTTACCGATCAC
The DNA here is from genome assembly GCF_900163635.1 of Leucobacter sp. 7(1). GTDB lineage: Bacteria > Actinomycetota > Actinomycetes > Actinomycetales > Microbacteriaceae > Leucobacter. Next base: position 42,834 of record NZ_FUID01000009.1, read on the forward strand.
GGTGCCGATGCGGCGGATCTTCGGAATCTTCGCGCCAATCGGCATCGCCTTTTCGGTGTCGATCATCACCACGGGCACCACGGTTGCGCCGGATTCAAGCACCATCCGCGCCACGCCTGTGCGCCCACGGTAGAGCCGAGCGTCGGGGCTGCGCGTGCCCTCGGGGTAGATGCCGAGCACCTCGCCGCGATCCAGCACACCGAGCGCCGTGTTGAGCGAGGCTTCGGAGGCCTTGCCGCCCGAGCGGTCAATGGGGAGCTGCCCGACAGCGGTCATGAACGTCTTCACGATCCAACCTTTCAGGCCTTTACCCGTGAAGTAATCGCTCTTCGCGAGGAAGTAAATGCGCCGGTCGATCATCACCGGGAGGAAAAAAGAGTCCACAACGGAGAGGTGGTTTCCCACAATAATTACGGGCCCCGTCGCCGGAATGTTCTCGGCACCCTCTACCCAGGGGCGATAGAACATTTTCAGTAACGGCCCGATGATCAGGTGTTTAAAGATCCAGTAGAGCACAGTGGGTGGTTTCCTCTCGATACCGACAAGACTAGCCGACACAGCGGTCACACACCGGTATGCATATAGGCTCAATCATGTGACGTTGCGGCTGAGTGAGCCGCACACCGTGAAGGCCTGTAACAGGTATCAAGGGAGCTGCCGTGAAACAGTCTGAAATGCCCATTCTGATCCCACCCGTCCCCGAGGACAACATTTCCGACCTGCTGGAGCAGCGTGTCGCTGCGACGCCGGATCGTGTCCTCTTCTCGGTTCCCGAGCAGGGCGACTGGCGCGACATCACGGCGACGGAGTTCCGCGCCCAGGTCGTCGGGCTCGCCAAGGGCTTCGTGTCAGCCGGAGTCGAACCGGGCGACCGAATCGCGTTCATGTGCAAGACGAGCTACCCGTGGACGCTCGTGGACTTCGCGCTCCACTACGCGGGTGCCGTCATGGTGCCCGTATACGAGACGTCGTCGCCGCTGCAGATCCACTGGATTCTCGAGGATTCGGGCGCGCGCGGGATCGTTATGCAGACCGCCGACTACGCGGATCGCGTTGCGGAGATTCGCAGTGATCTGCCGGATCTCGAGCTCACCTGGCGCCTCGACGAGGACGCAATCGCAAGCCTCACTGCCGCGGGCCGCGAGGTCCCCGACGCCGAGATCGAGCGCCGTCGCAACATCGCCGTGGGCAGTGACATGGCGACGCTGATCTACACCTCTGGCTCCACGGGCCGGCCCCGCGGCTGCGTGCTGACCCACTCGAACTTCGTTGACCTCTCCCGCAACGCCGGGGCTGCGCTGGATCAGGTCGTCCAACCCGGCGCATCAACCCTGTTGTTTGTGACCCTGGCGCACGTGTTCGCCCGTTTCATCTCGGTGCTGGCTGTGCACGCTGGCGTTCGCGTTGGCCACGAGCCGGACACCTCGAAGTTGCTGCCGGCGCTCGGCTCGTTCAAGCCGACCTTCCTGCTCGCCGTGCCGCGCGTGTTCGAGAAGGTCTACAACTCAGCAGAGCAGAGCACCGAGGCCGACGGCAAGGGCAAGATTTTCCGGGCCGCCGCGAAGGTTGCCGTCCAGCATTCTGAGGCGATCGACGCCGGGCATGTCCCGTTCATGCTCGGGCTGAAGTTCAAGGTGTTCGACAAGCTTGTCTTCACAAAGCTGCGCGAAAAGCTCGGCGGAAACGTGAAGTACGCTGTCTCCGGTTCTGCGCCGCTCAGCCACTACCTCGGGCATTTCTACCGCAGTCTCGGCGTCAAGATCCTCGAGGGCTACGGCCTGACCGAGTCGACCGCGCCCGTCTCGGTGAACCTGCCCGACAAGTTCAAGATCGGCACCGTGGGCCCCGCACTCCCCGGCCACACGATCCGCATCGCGGACGACGGCGAAGTTGAGATCAAGGGCATCGACGTGTTCAAGGAGTACTGGAACAACCCAGTCGCCACGCGGGACGCGTTCACCGAGGATGGCTTCTTCCGGACCGGCGACCTGGGCTCGCTGGACGAGGACGGTTACCTCACGATCACGGGCCGCAAGAAGGAGATCATCGTCACTGCCGGCGGCAAGAACGTCGCACCGGCCGCGCTTGAGGATCCGATCCGCGCGAACACGATCATCGGTCAGGTCGTTGTCGTCGGCGATCAGAAGCCGTTCATCTCCGCGCTCGTGACACTCGATCCAGAAATGCTGCCGGCTTGGTTGAAAAACCAGGGCGAGGATCCGACAATGTCGCTCGAAGAAGCCGTACGCAACCCGAAGGTGCTGGCGGAAATCCAGAGCGCGATCGACGAGGGGAACAAATACGTCTCCCGTGCCGAGTCGATCCGCAAGTTCGTGGCGCTGCCCACCGAGTTCATCGAGGCGAACGGCCATCTCACCCCGAAGATGAGCATCCGTCGCGACGCAATTCTCCGCGACTTCGCCGGCGAAATCTCAAAACTCTACGGCGAGAACCCGCAGACCGAAGCGGTCGACACGCAGAAGTAGCCGCGCGGCAGGAGCCGCACAACCCAAGGGAGTCCCTGTGACATACGAGCCACACCCTCAGGCAAATCAGTCGCCGGTGCCGCCGAAGCAGGGACTCCCGGGCTGGGCGATCGGGCTGATCGTCGGCGTGAGCGCCCTCTTGATCCTGCTGCTCGGCGCCGGGATCTGGGGAATCAACGCGCTCGGTCGCACGCTGAACGACGCGATGCCCGAGCGGCAGCTTCCGACTCCGGAATCGCCGGCATATCCCGAGCCCAAGCGGCCCGGACACGACGCCTCGGAGCACACCGATGGCCTCGCTTCGCAGGCCGCCACGGATTCCGAGTACATCGTGTCGACAACCGAGAAATACCGGACCGCGCGTTCTGACGGCACGATCACGCAGCTTGTCCCCGGCGGAGACACCGTGGATCCTGACTACATCACGGCGTTCCTCTACGTGCTCACCGATCTTCGCAGCGCGGTGCGGTTCACCCCCGCAACGCCGGACAATGCGGCGCAGCTGCGCGAGTACGCGGAGCAGACGGCAGAGTACGAGCGCCGCTTCCTCGCGGGCGAAGACCTGGACGTTGACATCACCATCACCCGAGACGATGGCTCCGTCTTCGAATCTGACGGGAAGTACCGTACGAAGACCCCATAGCTGCCCCGCTCGCGGTAGCATCTTCGCACACGCACACACTCTGAGGGGAGCACGCCATGACCGGTGTCACCGCAACAGGCATTGTCATCGATCGCACCACGATCGCATCTCCCGAAGCTGTATTCGCCGCGCTCACCGAGGCCGAGGCCTTTGCACACTGGTTCGGCGGCCCAGACGTCGACGTGCCAGCAGACAGACTCTCGTTCACCGCGGTGACCGGGGAACCCTGGTTCGCAACGATGGTGCTGCCGGACGGGAACACAATCGACTGGGCCGGACACTTTGTGCGCGTCGATCCGCCGCACGAGTTTGTGTTCACCCTGACGGACCAGCCGGGTGCCGACGCAGTGTCAGATGGGGTGCCCGTATCGGTCACCATCGGCCCTGCCGACGGGGGCGCTGCGCTACACATGACGCAGGAGACCCCGGATTTCCCGGAGGAGCAAAAGGCCGCGACGCTTGACGGCTGGCAACTGTTCTTCGATGAGATCCTCACGCTCGCCGAGGCGCGCTAGAACCAGCTCGAGGTTCGGATCTGACGCATCGCTTCGCCACGCGATTCACGGTCCAGGCGGCTGATGTAGAGCTTGCCATCGAGATGGTCGCACTCGTGCTGGAGGGCCTGCGCGAGCAGGCCCTCCCCCGAGATCACAATCTCGTTCCCGTCGAGGTCGATCCCGCGCACCGTTGCGCGCGGGTACCGCAGCACCTCGAACCACAAATCCGGCACCGAGAGACACCCCTCACCCGTGGGCACAGGCTCCCCCTCAAGCGCCACGATCTCCGGATTCAGCACATAGCTGACGTTCCCGTCGATGTTCAGTGAAAAGGCGCGCAGGTTGTGCCCGATCTGGGTGGAGGCAAGCCCGGCCCGCCCATCGAAGGCGACCGTGTCGAGGAGGTCGGTGACAAGAGCACGCACGCCCTCGTCCACCTCCCCGACCGGTTCACAGACTGTGCGGAGGGCCGGGTCGCCAAACAGGCGGATATCTCGTACTGCCACTCACCCAGCTTAGGCGATGATGACGATGAGGTCGCCCGCCTCCAGTGCGCGGGTCCCGCTAAACACGAGCCGCTCCACGACACCCGCGACCGGGGCCGTGATTGCCGCCTCCATCTTCATCGCCTCGATCGTCGCGATCGGCTGCCCCACCTCGACGGTGTCGCCGGCCTGGACCTTCACCGTGACAGTCCCCGAGAAGGGTGCCGCGAGCTGCCCGGCAACCGTGCGATCCGCCTTCTCTGCGACCGGGGCCGACACGGCAACGCGTTCGTCTTTCACGAACACCTGCCGCAACTGACCGTTTACACGCACCATTACGGTCCGCACGCCCTTGTCATCGGCCTCGCCAATCGCTTCGAGACCGACGTAGAGACGCACGCCCTTCGCAAGGTCGATCGCGTATTCGGTGCCCGCTTCCAAGCCGTACAGGTAATCGGGGGTGTCCAGGACCGAGAGATCGCCGAACAGTTCCCGATCCCGCTCAAACTGCTGTGTCGGGACCGGGAACAGGAGACGGTTCAGGGCCTGCTGGCGCGCCACGCCCGACGCAGCAAGCAGCGCTTCGTCCGCCGCGGACAGCGGTGTGACACCCACGTTCACGTTCCGCCCGGCAAGCACCTTGCTGCGGAACGGTTCGGGCCAGCCGCCGGGGATCTCGCCGAGTTCCCCTGCCAAGAAGCCGACCACGGAATCTGGGATGTCATAGTTTTCCGGGTGTGCCGCAAAATCTGCCGGATCCGCGTCAACCGCGGCAAGGTGCAGGGCAAGATCCCCCACGACCTTTGACGACGGCGTGACCTTCGGGATTCGGCCCAGCAGTCGATCCGCCGCCGCGTACATGTCCTCAATCTTCTCGAACTCGTTGGCGAGCCCCAGTGCGATTGCCTGCTGGCGCAGGTTGGAGAGCTGCCCGCCGGGGATCTCATGGGAGTACACCCGCCCGGTCGGAGCCGGCAGGCCCGACTCAAACGGACGGTACACCGAACGCACCGCATCCCAGTACGGTTCCAGCGCAAACACCGCGTCCTGGCTGAGCCCGGTATCCCGTTCCGTGTCCGCGAGCGATGCGACCAGGCCCGACAACGATGGCTGACTCGTGGTCCCCGACATCGGCGCAGACGCGACATCGACCGCGTCGACGCCCGCTTGTGCGGCCGCAAGCAGTGTCGCGAGCTGCCCGCCCGGGGTGTCGTGGGTGTGCAGGTGCACGGGGAGATGGAAGCGCTCCCGCAGGGCGGTCACGAGTTTCGCGGCCGCCGCGGGGCGCAAGAGCCCGGCCATGTCCTTGATCGCGAGCACGTGGGCACCCGCCGCCACGATCTCGTCCGCGAGGTTCAGGTAGTAGTCCAGGGTGTATTTGTCCTCCGCCGGCGAGAGCAGATTGCCGGTGTAGGCCATCGCCACCTCTGCGACCGCGGTGCCCGTGTCCCGCACTGCGTCGATCGCCACACGCATCTGCTTCACGTCGTTCAGCGCGTCGAAGATCCGGAACACGTCAACACCCGTCGCGGCAGCCTCAGCCACGAAGGAACGCGCCACGTTCGCCGGGTACGGGGTGTAGCCAACGGTGTTCTGTCCGCGCAACAGCATCTGAATCGGCACGTCTCCGAGCGACTCGCGAAGAGTTGCCAGGCGTTCCCACGGATCCTCGCCCAGGAATCGGAGTGCCACATCGTAAGTCGCCCCGCCCCACGCCTCCACAGACCACAGCTCGGGCGTCATGCGGGCCACATACGGCGCGACGCGGGCCAGGTCCTTGGTGCGCACGCGAGTGGCAAGGAGCGACTGGTGGGCGTCCCGGAACGTGGTGTCGGTGACAGCCAGCGCGGTCTGCTCGCGCAAGGATCGCGCATAGCGCTCCGGCCCAAGTTCCAACAGCCGCGACCGCTGCCCTGAAGGGGCGGGCCGGGACAGATCCAGCGCGGGAAGCTTCGCCGCCGGGTCGATGCCCTCGGGGCGAGGCCCGTTCGGCTGGTTCACTGTGACGTTCGCGACGTGCTGCAGCAGCCGCGTTGCCCGGTCCTTCGGCTTGTTCATGCTGAGCAGCTCGGGACGTTCTTCAATAAACGAGGTCGCCACATCCCCAGCTTGGAATGCCGGATCGGCGAGCACGGCTTGCAGGAAGGGGATGTTCGTGGCGACGCCACGAATCCTGAACTCCGCAAGAGCGCGCCGCGCCCGCACCACCGCGTCTTCGAAGGAGCGGCCCCGGCACGTGAGCTTCGCGAGCATCGAGTCGAAGTGAGGGCTGATCTGCGCGCCAGCGTTGATCGTCCCGCCGTCGAGACGTACGCCACCGCCGCCCGGCGAGCGGTACGCGGTGATCCGGCCCAGGTCTGGCCGGAAGCCGTTCGCCGGATCCTCCGTCGTGATCCGGCACTGGAGTGCCGCCCCACGCAGGTGGATCTGGTCCTGTGTGAGTCCGAGCTCCGCAAGCGTCGCGCCGGCGGCGATCTGCATCTGCGCGCGCACAAGGTCCACATCCGTCACCTCTTCGGTGACTGTGTGTTCAACCTGGATGCGGGGGTTCATCTCAATGAATACGTGCTCCCCCGCACGCTCCCCCTCGGTATCGAGGAGAAACTCCACCGTTCCCGCGTTTTCATAGCCAATCGATTCGGCGAACGCGATCGCGTCTCGGGTAAGTTCTTCCCGCTTCCCCACAGGGAGGTTCGGGGCCGGCGCAATCTCCACGACCTTCTGATGGCGGCGCTGCACGGAGCAATCGCGCTCGAACAGGTGCACAACGGCGCCCGATGCGTCTGCGAGAACTTGCACCTCGATATGGCGGGGTCGCAGCACAGCCTGCTCGATGAACATTGTCGGATCACCGAACGCGGAATCGGCCTCGCGCATCGCCGCTTCGAGCGCGTCGCGCAGGTCCTCGGGTCGTTCGACCCGTCGCATACCACGCCCACCACCGCCGGCAACAGCCTTCGCGAACACCGGGAATCCGATCTCCGCGGCCCCCGTCACGAGCTCTTCGACGTTCGTGGTGGGCGGCGTCGAACGCAGCACCGGCACACCGGCCTTGATCGCGTGCTCCTTCGCAGCGACCTTGTTCCCGGCCATCTCGAGCGCCAGTTTGCCAGGCCCAATAAATCGGATCCCCGCCGCTTCAGCCGCGGCCGCGAGCCCCGGATTTTCGGAAAGGAAACCGTACCCCGGGTAGATCGCGTCAGCTCCCGATTCAACCGCGACCCGCACGATCTCGGCAATATCAAGGTACGCGCGCACCGGGTGCCCGACCTCGCCGATCAGATACGCCTCGTCCGCCTTCAAACGGTGCAGCGAGTTCCGATCCTCATAGGGAAATACCGCGACCGTGAGCGCACCCAGCTCATGCGCCGCACGGAACGCACGAATCGCGATCTCACCACGATTGGCAACCAAAATCTTCTCAAACATGCAGAAACACCTCTCTGTATTCAGTCAACGTCGGTTGCCCAGACCGCACGAATCGTTCGATATCAAGATACATGGAACTTTCCGCAGCACCACTCAGAACGTCTCTGCGCCGCAGATCTTGCGGCCTCTTCCCCACAGCCCAGATCCGGCAGTATCTTGGAACAGCCTGCGCCCGTCGTCACCGAAGACCGCGCGCACACGCACTCCCATATTCCTCCCAACTGAAGGAAGTTATGACCGACCCCACTTTGGCTCACGGTGCGAAGATGCGCCGAGGCGGAGGGCTCATCGCTGCGGCGACGCTCGCCGCGAGCCTCCTACTCATTCCCGCCCCTGCGGCGTTCGCCGACGATGTCGCCCCAGCGATCCCTGGCCCGCTGACCGCGGGCGACCCTGTGTTCCCGAACGTCGGGAACGGTGGTTACGACGCGCTGGACTACCAGGTTTCCCTCACATGGACGCCGGACCCCCTGCCGCAGGCGGGGCCGCTCATGGCCGGCAGCATCGACGCCGCCACCACCACAATGACTGCGCGCGCAGCGCAGCCGCTCAGTTCCTTTGCGCTCGATTTTGAAGGAATGGAGGTTGATTCGGTAACGGTCAATGGCACGCCTGCGACCTTCACCCGCGCGCAGGACGCGGACGCAATCAGTTTTAAGCTCATCATTACCCCGGCGACCCCAGTGTCCGGTGAGTTCACCACAACCATCGCTTACCACGGCGTCCCCGTCACCCACATCGATGCCGACGGGTCGGCTGAGGGCTGGAGCCGCACCACCGACGGCGCGATCCTTCTGGGCCAGCCTGTCGGCATGATGGCTGGCTACCCGCACAACAACACACCGGGCGACAAGGCCACCGCCACCTTCACGCTCGATATCCCCACAACTCTGAGTGCCGCCGACGGCTCGAACCCCGGCCCCGCAGCCGCCGTGAGTACCGGCGAGCTCCTCTCCCGCACGCCGTCTGAAGATGGTGCGCGCACAACCTGGGTGTGGCAGCAGCGCAAGCAGCTGGCCTCCGAGCTTGCCCTCATCGCTATTGGCCGTTACGACATCGTGGAGGGCGAGATCACACTCACCAGCGGCCGTACGATCCCGAGTTGGTCCTTCATGGATTCGCAGCTCAGCGCTGCCGATAAGGAGAAGGTACGCAGCAGTGTGGCGCGACTCCAAACGGTGACGCAGCAGCTTGAGTCACTCTACGGCCCATACCCCGGCAACAGCACTGGCGTTGTCGTAGACTCGGTCCCGCGCGCCATCAACTACGCCCTTGAGACGCAGGATCGATCCTTCTTCCCATCCGCAAACTCCGTGGCCGGCAACACCCTGATCCACGAGGTTGCACACCAGTGGTACGGCAACAACGTCTCACCCACGACCTGGACCGATATTTGGATCGCCGAGGGTATGGCGACCTGGGCGCCGCGATACGTCAACAGTACGGACGGTTTTGGCACCGGGAACACCACGGAAACCTCGTTCTACGAGGACTGGCAGCGGACTCCCGCAGACAGCGATGCATGGGCAATCGCGCCCGGCGCGCAGACTGACTCGGCAATGCTCTACGACTACCAGACATACTCGCGCGGCGGTCAGTTCTGGGAGGCGCTGAAGATCGCCATCGGCGATGAGAACTACCGTGCGGTGGTTGCCGAGTGGCAGACCCGCTACGCGGGCACAAGCGTCGCGGGTGCACAGTTGCGGGCACTCGCGGAGGAGATTTCCGGGCGCGACCTCGACGCGTTCTGGGAAGCTTGGATCCTGACCCCCGCGAAGCCAGCCTGGCCGGAGAAGCTCACGGCGAGCCTCACGACCCCCGAGCGCAGCGCATCGCTTGAGCGCGGGGACCGCGTGAGCTACAGCCTGAGCGCGGCAAATACCGGCCTCGCTCCCTTGGCGAGTTCGGTGATCACCGTCGACGTCACGACGCTCCTCGCTTCCGCCACCCTTGACACCCCGCTGCCTGCAGGACTCACGCTCGAGGGCACCACGCTGACCTGGGCGGTCCCCGAGACCGCCGCGGGGGCCACCGCTACGACGGAGTTTGCGGCGACCGTGACCGATTCCGCATCGGGCGGAACGATCGACACCGTTGCTGCCGTCGCCACGCTCGGCGGGACGTGCACCGATTGCAGCACTTCGCTCCCCATATCCGAGTACGAGATCACCCCGGCCCCCGTGCCCGTCATCGCCGGTGAGGCGCGCGTCGCTTCAACGCTCACCGCGGCCACCGCAGGCTGGCCAGAGGCCACGGTGTTCACCCACCAGTGGAACGTTGGCGGCGTACCCGTTCCGGGGGCAAGCGACACCTCCTTCGTGATCCCCGAATCTGCACTCGGCGAGACCGTCACCGTCACCGCAACAGGCACGGCGCCGGGGCACCTTCCGACGGCGGCCACAAGTTCGGCAACCGCGGCAGTCCAGGCTGCACGCGTGGATCCGAAGCCTGACCCCGAGGGGCCAGTCGCGCCATCAGAGGACGCACTCACCGACGCCCTGCGCGGTGCCATCTCGTTCCCGAGCACGGTCGCCCCCGGCCAGCGCATCACTGTGGGCCTGGGCGCGGAGTTTGCGAGCACCACGGTTGAGAGCTGGCTCTTCTCCACACCCAGCCACCTCGGGAGCCGAACCGTCGACGCTCACGGCACCATCGAGCTCACGATCCCGAAGAACGCCGAGCTCGGGACACATCGCCTGGCAGTGGCACAGGCTGACGGCACGGTCATCGGGTGGGGGCCGCTCACCATCGCCGCCGCGACGCCAGACACGGCCACGCCGAGCACCGGCGGGCTCGCCAAAACTGGCGGCTCGGTGCCGCTGCTCGCGGGGGCTCTCGGTGCCACGCTGCTCCTGAGCGGCGCGGTGTTGATCGCTTCGCGACGAATCGGACGCAACGCGCAGTAGCAGGGCTCCGGGGCCGGGAGGACGCGCCCGGGGTCCCGTCGAACTCATCGGCGGGGCCCCGGGGCAGCCTCCCGGCCTCAGCCGTGTGCGCCCGTCATTCTCGCCCTGATCGGGCATCCGCTTTCGTTGTCCGCGAACAGTTCTTCCAGAAACTGCCGCTCTGGCAGCTCGATCGACTAAACTCAAGACGTGCATGTATTGAGTGTGAGCTCCCTCAAAGGCGGCGTAGGCAAGACCACAGTGACCCTTGGCCTTGCGTCGGCAGCGTTTTCCCGCGGCCTGCGGACTCTGGTTGTGGACTTCGATCCCCAGTCCGACGTCTCGACCGGCCTCGCGGTGAACCCTGAAGGCTACCTGAATGTCGCTGACGTCCTGGAGAGCCCCAAGGAGAAGACTGTGCGCGCCGCGATCGCGCACAGCGGCTGGAACGACTACCACGAGGGCGGCACGATCGACCTCATGGTCGGCAGCCCCTCCTCCATCAACTTTGACGGGCCCCACCCGTCCGCGCGCGATATTTGGAAGCTCGAAGAAGCGCTCGCCATCGTCGAGTCCGAGTACGACCTCGTCCTTATCGACTGCGCCCCCTCACTGAATGCGCTGACCCGTACCGCTTGGGCCGCCAGCGACCGCGTGCTCGTGGTGGCAGAGCCCAGCCTGTTCGCAGTCGCCGCGACGGACCGTGCCCTCCGCGCCATCGAGGAGATCCGCCGCGGAGTCAGCCCGCGCCTGCAGCCACTGGGCATTCTGATCAACCGAACCCAGCCGCAGTCGATCGAACACCAGTTCCGGATCCGCGAACTGCGGGAGATGTTCGGCCCGCTTGTGCTCACCCCGCAGCTGCCCGAGCGCCCCTCGCTACAGCAAGCTCAGGGTGCAGCGAAGCCCGTACACATGTGGCCAGGCGAGCCCTCGCAGGAGATGGCCGGAAACTTCGACACGATCCTCGATCGAGTCCTCCGCTCCGCAGGCATGGACGCCTCGCGCGCGGCAACTGCCCCCACCGCAGCAACGACGGTCACCGACTAACAGACCCCCGTTTTCCGAGCCCCTGTGCCGAGCATCGACGCTCAGTACAGGGGCTCGTCTCGTTCCTGCCGGTGCACGGCAACACCGTCATGACTACTCAGATACATTGCATGTGCGCTGAGCGATCAGGGGCGATAACCGTGCGAGATAGGCATCCCGCACTCAGATGTGTGCCGGATTCCGCCAGCTCCGCACCGCGCGACGTCAGCTCCCTACGCTAGACCGGGGAGTTTCCAGCGCCGCAGTTTCGGTGCTCTGGCTGCAGAGGACAGATGCCACCATGATCCCCATTCCCCGGACTCGACGTCAGCGGACTCGGTATGCGTCGCCGTTGTGGGTGTGCCTGCCTGTTGCGCTCATGCTTATCCAGAGCTCCAGCCCGCCTGCCTCCGCGGCCGAGCGCAGCGGCGTTCTTTCCACTGTGACTCCCGTGCTTTCCGCGGCACGAACGGCACCGGTGCTGCCACGCGCCGAGCTCGCCGCCACCGGGGCGGCGTTCGGCGCCGTCGAGATCATCGCGCTGATCGCGGTCGTGCTGATCGCGGCCGGGCTAACGGCCACCGCCGTTGCACGCAAGCACCGCGCACGCCAGGACCAGACCCCCACCGACACGATCGAGTAGGACAGCGTATCCCTACTCCCGGTTCGCACTCAGAAAACGAGGTCCGCACCATGTTCGATGCTGCTCACCCCCAGAGCCCCCCTCGCGAGCGTTCGCGGCGCCCCCGCAAGCGCGGGCGCCGCGGGCCGAAAGCAAGCCGACGGCGATCAGCGGGAACTCTCCTCGCTGTTGTCGCGCTGGGACTCTCGAGCGGGGCTGTCACGGGCGGTGCCACGCCGTCGCACGCGGACGCACCGACTCCCGTCACCACTGAACGAAAGATCTTCGTGCCTGATCGCACGAATCTTGCTGGGAGCGCAGTCGCCGTCGCCTCTGACACGGTTGCGTATACAAATGCCTACGGGGGTGAGGTGCAGATCGCAGAGCTCGCGGAGCCCGAAACAGACACGTGGATCGAGACCACGTTGACTCCTGACGAGTACGAATCAACCTACGGCGCTGACGTCGCCCTCGCCCCGGATGGGCTGACGCTCTATGTGTCTGCTCCGGCGTCAGAGCGGATCTACGTCTACTCTCGGGAGGCACTCGGCACCTGGGTCAAAGCTGCTCCGTTGCTCGCCCCGGAACCTGTCGCTCCCATCGAAGACAACGGCATCGGGTTTGGCAGACGCATCCTCGCGGACGGGAACCGGCTGCTCGTAGGAGTTCCCTCGGGTGTCATCGATGGCGAACAATGGAGCGGCTTCGCCTACCTTGTCGAGCTGCCGCGTGATCCGGACGAGCCGGCGCAGTGGACTCCGCTCATCGCGGGCACCCCACAGCCCTGGGACGCGATGGGCGAGGCGCTCGCGCTGTCGGGGGATCGTGTCGCGATGGGTGCGCCGGGAGGCTCAATAGATGACCCGCTGTCCTATTGGGGTGGCGTCTACCAGTGGGACCTCACAGATGCGGATCTCACCCCACGATACCGCGAGACACCACCGCTGGGCAGCGACACCTGCATCAACGAGGAGTCCATGCGCGGTTTCGGCAGCACGCTGGCATTCGATGACACCTCGCTCTTTGTCGGCGCAGCGATGGAGATCACCCTTCCTGAGGGATCCGCACCAAGCACGGGCGGCGTGTGTGGCGAGGCGGAAATCGAGCACATGGGTGCCACCCGCGGCACGATCTACCGATTCGACGCTGAACTGCAACAGATCGGCGGGAAGATCCTACCCCAGCCGCAGACCTCACGGTTCGGCTATTCCATCGCCGTGGCCGGAGACCGACTGATCAGCAGCGGCGGAAGCTATGACGGCCCGCCAAGCTGGTCGGGGGACGACACTCCGGGGGAAGTCCAGGTGCTCCAGCGCGCAGGGCTCTCCGAAGTGCCGGCGACCGTGGAGACCCCCCATCAGCGCCCGGACCCCGCCCAGATCATGCGGCCGTCCTCGCCGGAGGCGGCTGGCCGTGCCTTTGGAAGTCAGCCGAGCACCCACGGCTTTGCGTCGACAGCAGACATGACATTCGTCGGGGCACCCGACAATCTCGGGCCCCGAGCGCTGAACTCAGGTTCGGCGTACCTCTTCGATCACACACCGCTACCGGAACCGCCGAAGCCCGGTCCCATCACACTTGCCACAGACGACGTCGTGGTGAGTTACGGAGCGCAGGCTGAACTCAGTGCCACAGTCTCCGGGACTACCGACCCCGGAGAGGTGCGTGGCACCCTGAACCAGAAGCCGATCGGGCCAGTGACGACCGTCGCAGGTGAAGCACTGATCGCGGTTCCGGGAACCCCGCTGGACACTGGCGTGTATCCGTTTGAACTCGAATTTCTCTCGGAGGGAGACGATGCGCCGAGCGCCAGGGCCACTGGCACCCTCACTATCGTGCCAGTCGCAACGACAGTCGCGTTCACCGCGGTCGACGCGTCCGGAACCCCGGTTACAGAAGCGGATGAGCGGACACCGTTCTGGCTGCAGGGCACCGTGGGCACCGAAGGCGACACCACACCCCGTGGCACCGTCGAGATTTGGGACAGTGACGATGAGGAGGTGCTCCTCAGGCTCCCGGTAACGGAGAACACCGGGGCATTTGCGCTGCCCGCCGATGATCCGGGGTTTGTGATCGTTGACTTGGACGCCCGGCTCGAGGCTCGCTATACGGGTGATGGGAATCACCTCCCCGCGGTCGGGCACGTCACAGTTGCGGCCCTAGGGCCGGATCTCATCGGGGGTCCGACGCCGCGGGATCCGCCAGCAGAAGATCCCCCCGCAGGCGAAGCCGCTGGGCCGCGAACGCTCGCGGCGACTGGAGCCACTCCAATCCCGCTGGGTTGGAGCACGGCATTTGTGCTCGCCTTGCTTCTCCTGGGCACGACGTTACTCACCCACGGACGCCGGCGATCGTGACGAAGCGTGCGGAGCGCTAGGAGATCTTGCGGGAGGTGCGTCGCGCGGCGAGCTCGTCGACCGAGTCGGCGCTTTGCTCGCGGTGTTCGTCCATGTCGACGAGCGAGGACTCGACCTCGCGGAGGACCTTGCCCACCGCAATCCCGAACACGCCTTGCCCTCGGCTCACGAGGTCGATGACCTCGTCGCTTGAGGTGCAGAGGTAGACGCTTGCGCCGTCGCTCATGAGCGTTGTCTGCGAGAGGTCGTGCACACCGGCCTCATGGAGCTGGGCGACGGCCGTGCGAATCTGCTGGAGCGAGATCCCCGTGTCAAGTAGACGCTTGACAAGCTTCAGAACGAGGATGTCGCGGAAGCCGTAGAGTCGCTGCGAGCCGGATCCGGCCGCACCGCGAACCGTGGGCTCGACGAGTCCGGTACGTGCCCAGTAGTCAAGCTGGCGGTAGCTGATGCCGGCCGCGCGAGCGGCAGTTGCACCCTTGAAGCCGCCGTCCTGATTCGGGCGCGGCAGGCCGTCGTCAAACAGCAGTTCCGCGTCGAGGGAGTTCCCCAAGGTCAGTGAAGAACCGTCTTCCCCTGACGGGTGCTGCGTGTCCTTCATCGTGTTCCTTTCTCGGGGACGCGACGCGCCCAACTCCCGACAACGCTACCGACCGGAGGCGCCCCATGCAACGACCATCGAGGGCCATTTTCGGCGTGTCGTTCTCAAGGAAAACTTGAAGGTTGATTTGGCGCGGAAGTGGCCCGGTGCGGGGCTCGAAATTAGCTGCCGGAAACACGCCGACGCAACACGCCGGAGCGCACAGTGTCGAGGTAGCCGGCAAACTCGAGGGCTTCCTCAGCCCCGGCTGGGGTGCCACTCTTCACGCCGCGGGTGGTCACCGCGCGCGAAATGAGCTCGGCTTCGCGCTCCGCGGCGACCCGCAGCGACCGCAGATGCCGGGGCGTAATGCCCCGCTCGGCGAGCCGGAGCAGCGCGGTGAGCTGTGCGACCGCGTCGTGCGGGAAGACCTCGGCCGCAGGCAGGAGCCCCGCGGCAATCGCCTCACCCAGGAACCGCGTGCTCGCACCCGTGGAGCGGCAGAGCTCGTCGCTGCTGAGTACACGCTTCGGTGCGAGGATGCTCGACGCACTACGCGCGGCCGCTCCGGGGATCACCGGGTCGCGCCCCTCGTCGAGCTCTTCGAGCACCTCAGCGATCACCTTGAGCGGGAGGTAGTGGTCACGCTGGAGCGTCAAGATAAGCCGCAGCCGTTCAATGTGCGCCTGCGAGAACTTCCGGTACCCCGACTTTGTGCGTTCGGGCGTGACAAGCCCCTGTTCCTCAAGAAAGCGGAGCTTTGACGGCGACAGATCCGAGAAGTCGTCCTGCAGGCGCGCCAGCACCTGACCGATGCTCAGGAGCCCGGCCGGGAGCTGGCGGGCGGCAGAAACCGCCATACTACGCGCCTTCAGTGAGGTCGAATCGTGATGCGAAGAACGTGAACCGGAACTTCCCGACCTGCACCTCGGCACCGTCTTCGAGCGGCACCTCGCCGGAGATGCGAGCACCGTCGCAGAACGTCCCGTTCAACGAGCCCAGGTCGGCGACGCTGAACGCTGTGCCGGCGCGATGAAACTCTGCGTGCCGGCGTGACACCGTAACGTCATCCAGGAAGATGTCGACGGCGGGGTGCCGGCCTGCAACGGTGACGTCCTGGTCGAGGAGGAAGCGCGCGCCCTGGTCGGGGCCGCGGCGCACCACGAGCAACGCGGCACCCGAGGGAAGCGCCTCGACAGCGTCGCGCTCGTCGATCGTGAGGTCGGTTGCGCGGCTCCGGATCATGGCACCGAGATCCTCGCGGAACTGCTGCGTTGCGCGCACCTCAGTGTGCTCGGGACTACGGGCGTGATTCTCAGTGTTCACGTGCTCACCCACTCCTGATCTCGGGGCTTCGGTGAGCCATACGGCTCAGTCCCTCTACGCTATCGCAGCAAGGCCCTGGCGCGCACCTCACCACCCGCAATCGGAGCGTTCCCAGTCGCCATTCGCGGCGGGATCCTCCCCCGCCCGCGAATTACTGTGGCTTCGCTGAGTTACGCGCGTCGTTCGTTCTGCTCGAGGAACGCATAGACCTCGTTATTGTCCACTCCGGGGAACGTTCCGGTGGGCAGCGCCGCGAGCAGGCTCGTGGGCGTCGCGGCCTCAGGCCAGGCCGCCGCAGCCCACTTGGTAGTCAGCTCACTCGAGGCCTGGCGACAGCACCGATCGTCCGGGCAGAACGACCGCGAGCGATGGGACGTTTCGCGACCACGGAACCACTTCACGTCGTCGAAGCGCACCCCCACGCTGACCGAGTACAAGCCCTCTTTTGCTTTCTCAACGCGCGAGGTGCACCAGTAGGTACCGCCCGCAGACATGTCCGTGTACTGGTACCAGGGGTTAAACCTGTCGGACTGCGCAAACACAGTTCGGGCTGTCCAGTTGCGGCACACCATCGCCCCCTCGAAATTCCCCAGCGCATCGGAGGGGAAACGCACGCCGTCATTCTCGTAGGCCTTGATGAGGGTGCCCGACTCGTGCGCCTTCATAAAGTGCACCTGGAGTCCGAGCCGCTCGGTCGCCAGGTTCGTGAAGCGGTGCGCCGCCATCTCGTAGGAGACACCAAACGCATCGCGCAGATCCTCCATCGAGATCTGGCGCTGCTTCTTCGCCTCCGCAAGGTGCTCCACGGCAGCCGCCTCAGGCAACAGCACAGCACCGGCGAGATAGTTCGCTTCGACGCGCTGGCGCAAGAAGTCCGCGTAGTTGCGCGGTTCCTCGTGGCCGCACACCAGGCTCGCGAGCGCCCGCAGAATTGGAGCGCGCGCGTCACGCGAGGGCAGGTTGGTGCCGAGGTAGATGCGGCCATTGCGGCGGTCGATCACGGAGCGCGTGGAGTGCGGCATGTTCGAGACGTAATGCAGACTGAAACCCAGTTTCTCTGCAACGCTCGCGATCGTCTGCTGCGAGACCGGGCCGCCCGTGTAGCCAACGCTGTCGAGCAACTGCGAGGCTGAACGCTCAAGCTCGGGGTAATAGTTCCCCGCCACGCGCATCTCCGCCCGCAGTTCCGTGTTGGCCCGCCGGGCCTCCTCGGGAGTCGCCGCACGCTCGCGATGCAGTCGCTCGACCTCCTGGTGCAGGCCGAGAATCGCTTTCAGCGTCTCGTCGCTCGTGGCTTTGGACACGCGGATCGGCTGAATCCCGAGGGAACCGAAGACCGTGCCGCGCTGCGCTCGCTCCACCGCGATCTCGAGCGCGGCGCGCTCGCTCGGGGCCTCGTCAAGCAGCAGGTCGTCGACGCTCACCTGCAGCGCTGCGGCGAGCGCACGAAGCAACGGGAGTCGGGGCTCTCGCTTCCCGTTTTCGATCGCGGAAAGTTGCGAGGGCGCGCGGTCAACTGCCGCCGCGAGCTGTTCAAGGGTGAGTCCGCGATGCATCCGCTGCTCACGGACCCGGCGGCCGAGCGTGAGCGCGTCACCACCGTCTTCGAGGTCGGCGTCTGCGGTCCGGGGGATGCCGGATCCGGAAGTGAGGTCCGAAGCGAGAAGCGTCATGATTCCATCATGCCAGAACGTGATTCTTCCCTCAATCAGAAGAAACTCAGAAATTCACCCCATGAAACACCAAAAACACCCCCTCTTGGGCCCCCAAGATGGAACTACACCACGAAGTCGTCGTCGACAGTACCGTCACGCGGCACCTTCCACCACACAAAGGACACACCATGACCACCACGCAGGCGGCCCCGCAGCAGTCGCAGACCGCCACCACCCAGTTCTTCGGCCCCCGCATCGAGGTCACCGGCCGCCCGTTCTCCCGCAGCGAGGAGATCCTCACCCCTGAGGCGCTCGCTTTCCTCACTGAGCTGCACCACCGCTTTGCAAGCACTCGCCACGAGCGGCTCGCGGATCGGCAGCGTCGCCGCTACGAGATCGGAAACGGGCGCGATCCCAAGTTCCGCGAGGACACCCGCCAGATTCGCGAGGACGCGAACTGGCAGGTCGCGGGTGCGGGGCCCGGACTGGATGATCGCCGCGTGGAGATCACGGGTCCCACCGACCCGAAGATGACAATCAACGCCATGAACTCGGGGGCCCGCGTGTGGCTCGCCGATCAGGAGGACGCCACGAGTCCGACCTGGCACAACGTGATCGGCGGTCAGCTGTCGCTGTTCGACGCGATCCGGGAACAGCTCGAGTACACGAGTCCGGAAGGCAAGGAGTACCGCGTCACGGCAGAGGAAGCCCCGACGATCGTGATGCGGCCCCGCGGCTGGCACCTGGTGGAGAAGCACATGCGCTTCGTCGACGCGCAGGGTCAGGCAGGCGCTGCCTCGGGCAGCCTCGTGGACTTCGGGCTCTACGCGTTCCACAATGCGCAGGAGCTCGTCGCTCGCGGCCGCGGCCCGTACTTCTACATCGCCAAGCTCGAGTCCAGCGAGGAAGCGAAGCTGTGGGATGACATCTTCACCTTCACCGAGCAGGAGCTGGGTCTCCCCCACGGCACGATCCGCGCGACGGTGCTCATCGAGACGCTGCCCGCCGCCTTCGAGATGGAAGAGATCCTGTACGTGATGCGGGATCACATCGCCGGGCTCAACGCCGGCCGCTGGGATTACATCTTCTCGATCATCAAGAACTACCGCGGCCGTGGTGCTCGGTTCGTGCTGCCGGATCGCAGCGAGGTCACGATGACGGTGCCGTTCATGCGGGCCTACACCGAACTCCTCGTCAAGACCTGCCACAAGCGCGGGGCGCACGCGATTGGCGGCATGAGCGCCTTCATCCCGAACCGCCGCGACGCTGAGGTGACGGCACGCGCTGAGGAAAAGGTGCGCGCGGACAAGCAGCGCGAGGCGGGAGACGGCTTCGACGGCACCTGGGTCGCGCACCCCGATCTGATCCCCGTGGCCCAGGCCGAGTTCGATGCGGTTCTCGGAGATCGCCCCAACCAGGTGGACCGCCAGCGTGATGATGTGGAAGTGACGGCCGCGCAGCTGCTCGACGTCCACATTGGCCGCGACATCACCGAGGCTGGGGTGCGTGACAACGTTTCGATCGGATTGCGGTACATCGAGGCGTGGCTGCGTGGCAACGGCGCGGTCGCGATTGACAACCTGATGGAGGACGCAGCGACCGCGGAAATCAGCCGCTCGCAGATCTGGCAGTGGATCCACCAGGACCAGTCGACCGCGGAGGGTACCCGGATCACCCGCGAGTGGGTCTCGGAGCTGCTGCGCGAGACCGTCGCGGGCTTCGCACGCTTCGACGGTGACCGCTACGCAGATGCGGCAGAACTGTTCGCCGATGTCGCACTCGGGGACGACTTCCCGACCTTCCTCACGGTTCCCGCCTACAGCCGGTACCTCGTCGACGCGTAACCCTTCGGGCTGCGTATGTGCGGTGTTCGCCCCGGCCGGGCGGGCACCGCACACACGCGTTTCACCGGGGATTCTGCGGAGTTTCTGCCGGATCGCCACTCAGCGGTGGGCGAGCACCCTCACGGTGTGGCATTCTGCTGTGGAGACTTGCCAATTGAGAGGACACGGGTCACATGGGATTCTTCACGAAAGACAGCGCACCGGCCGCCGGCAGCGCAGATGGACTCGCCCCGCTCTCCAAGGAGCGCATCAAGGCCGGCCTCGAGCGCGAAGGCTGGTCCTACAGCGTTGACGCCGACGGCGATATTGGCGGCGGCTGGGAGTACGGCTCGTTTTTCTTCTTCACCAACGGCGAAGACAACGAGCTCCTGTGCATCCGCGGCAGCTGGCGCGGACAGCTCCCGGGACCCGACTTCCTCCAGGCAGCCGAGTTCTGCAATAACTGGAACGCCGAAAAGCTGTGGCCCAAGACCTACGCACGTCGCGACGACGAGGGCATGGTGCGGATCCATACCGAGCACAATGTCGACTACGAACAGGGAATCACCGACGGCCAGCTCTCGCAGCAGCTGATCTGCGCGATCAACACGGGAATGTCGTTCTACGAGCAGCTGAACGAGGCGTTCCCGGAGGCCTGGGCAAAGGTCAAGCCCGCCGAGTAGCCCGCACACCGTGACTGAACGTTTTCAGGTCGACCTCACCGGGATGGTCGACCTCCTCTCCCGCCACCTCTACTCGGGTCCGCAGGTGTACCTGCGCGAACTGATTCAGAACGCTGTCGACGCGGTGACCGCGCGCCGCGAGCGCGACCCGGAGGCGCCGGATCGCATCCGGCTCACTCCGGGACGCAGCGCCGCGGGCACCCCCACGCTTGAGGTCACCGACACCGGGGTGGGCCTCACCTCCGACGAGGCGCGTGAGCTCCTCGCGACGATCGGCCGCTCCTCAAAACGGGACGCTGATTTCGGGGCCGGGCGCGCTGAGTTCATCGGGCAGTTCGGGATCGGAATGCTCGCCGCGTTTATGGTGGCGGATCAGATCTCCGTGATCTCCCGCTCCGCGACCCCCGGGGCGCACCCCATCCGGTGGGAAGGCCACGCGAACGGCACCTTCCGGGTGACCGAGCTCCCGGAAGCTACGGACATGCCCGTCGGCACAACCGTACAGCTCTCCGCGCGGCGAGACACGGGGCACTGGCTTGGCCACGACACTGTTCTTGCGCTGGCCCGAGATTACGGGGCGCTACTCCCCTTCGACATCGCGGTGCGCACGGAACTCGACGGCGAAGAACTGTGGCAACGGATCTCCGCACCTGAGCTTCCCTGGCGGATCGAACACGTCTCTACGAAGACGCGCGCGCGTGCGCTCGCCGAGTACTGCGAACAGACCTTCGGGTTCACGCCCCTCGGTCACATCGACCTTGACCTCCCCGTGGCCGGGGTCAGCGGCGTCGCGTTCATCCTGCCGCAGGCCGTGGCACCGGGCGCGGGCGGTCACCGCGTCTACACAAAACGCATGCTGCTCGGGCCGCGCGTGGACCGCGTCCTCCCCGATTGGGCGTTTTTCGTCCGCGCGGTGATCGACACCGAGGCGCTCTCCCCCACCGCATCCCGAGAGCAACTCCACGACGACGAGCTGCTGCTCGGCGTGCGCGAGGCTATCGGAGCGCAACTGCGCGCCTGGGCACACACGGAGCTCTCAAGCGGCTCCCGACTCGCGCACCACGTGATTTCCATCCACAATCTCGCGCTGCGCGGACTCGCGCTCACCGATCCAGAGATGCTCGATCTCGCAGCCGCGATCCTCCCGTTCGAGACCACAGATGGTCCCCGCACACTCGCCGAGCTGCGCGAGCGTGGCGAAATCGTCTACACAACCACGACCGAGGCGTACCGTCGTGTCGCCGCGGTCGCCCGCGCGCAGGATTTGGTCGTGCTCAACGCGGGGTACGTGTACGACGCTGAGTTGCTCGGCCAGCTCGATAAGCGCCCCGATTGGCAAGTCAGGGAGCTCCAAAGCGCCGACCTTGTCCACGCGCTCGGGCAGCTGAGTCTCGACCGAGAGTGGCAGCTCGCCGATGCCGTGCAGCGTTCCCGAGCCCGGCTCGAGGCGGAGGACTGCGACGTGATCGTGCGCACTTTCTCCCCCGACACCGTGCCGGCGATTCTGCTGCGGGACGCGGAGGGCGAGCACCGCCGCGAGCGGGACCACGAGCGCACACAGTCCCCGGATCTCTGGGATGGCCTGCTCGACGCCTTCGCAGAAGAGGCACCGAGCCGGAGCCGAACGCTTGTCCTCAACGACGACTCGGCGGTAGCTCGGAGGCTGCTTAGCGCCCCCGCGGGTGCCGTCTTCGACGCGGGTCTGCACTCCCTGTACCTCTCCGCGGTGATGCTCGCGGGCGATGGCCTACGCGCACGCGAGTCCGTGGCACTCGCCGATGCCCTCGGCGTGCTCCTCGATTCAGCCCTTGAGAGTCCCCTCCCCGATCACCCCGCCCAGGAGAACCCCGCATGAGCGCAGCCGACCGTAGCGAACTGATCGCGATCCGGCGCATGCCCTACGGCACAGCCCGCATCGCGGCGAGCGAAGCCGTGACCCGGTGCATAGAGGCCGACGGTCCCCGAGAGCTGCTCGCCGAGGCGCTGCTCGACCTCGTCGAGGCATACTCGTTTGCCGATGAGGGAGCGAAGTCGTTTGTCACCTTCGCGCGCACCCTACGTCTCTGGGACGAGAGCCCCGAGCTCTTCGACGCGGGCGACGAGCGCAACCTGTTCTGGGAGTTTAAGTGGGTCGCCGCGGATCTCCCCGAGTTTCCGCAGATCAGCGCGGGCCAGGCGGAGGCGTTCCTCGCCGATATGGAGCGCCGCTTCGAACTCGCTGGCCACGGCCTCTCGTCCGTGCGCATGAGCCGCTTCCGCTGGGCGTGGCACGCGGGTCAGGCCGACGCCGAAGCGCAGCGCCTCGCCTGGGTCACCGGGCTGCGCGACGAATACGAGGACTGCCGAGCGTGCACGATCGGGCAACAGGTCGACTTCTTCGTGGACACGGAGCGCTACACAGAGGCCGTTGAGCTGGGGCGTATGCAAGACGACCGCTGCAACTTGGAACCGGCACGGACGCACTACGGGCTCGCGCTCGCAGCCCTGCTTGCCGGAAATCCGGATCTCGCGCTACGCAGCCATAAGCGTGCGCTCGCGGGGGACGACGGTGACACCACAGACTTCCCCGCGGCCCGCGGCCAGGGCTTCGAGATGCTGGCCCGCGGCGGCCGACTCTCGCAGGCCCTGCGCGTCCTCCGAACTGATTACCCCGACGCGCTCCGCGCGGGCGGCAGCCCCGCAACACACCTCCGCCTTCTGCTCGGCGTACTCGCTGGGCTCTCCGCCAACCTGGACCGCGCGGCGGATCTCACGGGCTTCACCGAGCCTGAGTGGGGCACCGTCGGCGCGCTGCACGCGTGGGTGCAGGATCGCGCCCGCGCGCTCGTGGCACCGCTTGACGCGCGCAACGGGAGCGACATGTATGCCCGGCACCTCGCGCGTGCGCTCGCAGCGACCCGCACCGAACACGAGCTTCCCGCCGAGGCCGCTGGCTCGGCGGCGGCGAAGCTTTCCGCACCCTCAGACCTCACGCCGGGCCCGGATCATGCGACCGAGACCGAAGCTGGATCCGAGACCGAAACCGAGACCGAGGCCGATCGGGCAGGCACCGGCGCGGCGCTGATGGCCGCTGCGGAACAACTGGCCGCCTACCGCGCGTACGCGGGCGCGAGCCAGGCCTACGTGAACGCGGCACAGCAGTGGGAAGCGGAGGGGTGGATCGCCCGCGCAGGGGCCGCCTACGCCGAGGCCGCGCAGTGCGCGGTGCTCGATCACGAGGACGCGGCAGCCCACACGCATTTCGCGGCCGCCGTCGCACGAATCGAACTCGACACGAGCGAGGCTGAGCTCCTCGTCGCGGTACTCACCGCCTGGGCACCGATCGCAGCGCGTATGAGCGACACCGCAGGGCTGCTCACGGCCGTTCGGCGGGCGCTGGCGCGTGAACCGGAGCCGAACACGGACGAGCTCGCCGAGGATCTTGCAGAACGCCGACGCGCGGAGTGGCAGCTGCGCCAGGCACACCTTCGCGACACGCTCGCGCGCTCGCTTGCCGCGTCAAGCCCGAACGAGCACGCCGATGCTGTGGCGGAAGCGCTCAGCGCTGGTGCTGCCTACGCGCAGTTGGGGCGAACCGGAGACGCCGCGCACGCGTTCTGGCTAGCCGGGCGCGTGCAGCGCGAGTTCGGCGCTGGGGCAGACGCCGTGTGGGCGCTCGAGTCCGCGTTCGAGGGATTCACGCTTGCGCGCAACCGTGCCGACCGAGCGCTCGCGGCTGGCGAACTCATCGAGGTGCTGCGCAGCACAGGGCAGCACGATCGGGCCGCCGAGATCGTCGCAGAGCTCTAGGCACGCCGGTTCGGGCGGGTAACTTACCCGTAGAGGGTGTCGCTGCGCTCGATCGCGGGCCCGAGCTCGTCGACAACAAGCGAGTTCTCGTCCAACTGCCGGGTACGGTAGGCCGCACGACCCACCATGTGGGCGGCGACCGGGGCCGTGAGCGACTGGAACACGAACACCGGGACCAGAGCAAGCAGCGTCGCAAAGGATCGCTGATCCAGCGCGATCGCAGCGATCACCAGCAGGAGTCCGAAGATCTGCGGCTTGGTTGCCGCGTGCAACCGGCTGAGCGCATCAGAGAAACGCAGCAGCCCGATCCCGGCGGCCACCGAGAGGAGCGCCGCGAGGAACACGCAGACCACGGCAGCGAGGTCGAGGATCTGCTCCCAAAGTGTCACATCAGACATAGCCGGCCTCCTCCGGAGGTGCCTCACGCACCGGTTGTTCGTTCCGGCGCTTCACGAATCGGGCGACCACAATCGTCGCGAATGTCGCGGTCGCCGCAATCACAGTCATCAAGGGAATCGAGTCTGTGTGCCCGCGCACAACCATGTCGGTTCCCACCGCGAGCATCAGCGTCGTGAGCAGCACGTCTGACGCGATCATCCGGTCGAGGATCGTGGGGCCGCGTACGATCCGCACGATTGCGGCAAGCGCGGTCAGCGTCAGGCCGACGCCCGCGGCGATCAGCAGCCACTCCATCACTGCGCTCATGACAGGGCCTCAATCTCTTGCTGGGAACCGAGCGCGAGCAACAATAGCCGCTCGATGTGCCGCACGTCGCGCCGCATTTGCGTGATCGAGCGCTGTGTGGGCGTATTCAGCACGTGCAGGTAGAGCGTCGATTCGAAACGATCCACCTCGGCCACGAGGGAGCCCGGGATGAGCGAGATCGTCAACCCCACCGCCGTCAGAATGAAATCGTTGCGGGTCACGAGGCGCACCGCGATGATCGAGGTCGGCGGGCTCGGCCCCGGGCGCACCGCGAGCCAGGCGACCTGCCAGGAGGCAAGTGCGAGGTGCCACAGGAAGTACGCGAAGTAGCGCAGGGCGTACCAGGGGTTGAAGCGCCCGGCGAGTTCAACAGGCGGGAGGTAGAACACGCGCATCACCACGATGGCGAGCACGA
This sequence comes from Leucobacter sp. 7(1), assembly GCF_900163635.1. GTDB lineage: Bacteria > Actinomycetota > Actinomycetes > Actinomycetales > Microbacteriaceae > Leucobacter. Next base: position 68,243 of record NZ_FUID01000009.1, read on the forward strand.
TTCCGCTGACAAGCGACAGCAAGGACACCTCGTGCCAGAGCATCATCCAGAGCACTACGAGGCCGACGAGGAGCGGGAGCTCGTGAAGGCGCACGCCCCACTCGAGTTTGCGACCCGCGTGCGGTGCCGGGGTCTCAGTCATGGGATCCCTCCCCGTCCGGTCGTGTGGTACCGCTGCCGCCGCCAAGCTGGCCCGGGGTCTCCCCCAGGATCGTGTGTACAAGGCGGCCAGGCTCAGCCATGTTTTGGCCTGCACGATCAGCGTACGCGTAGAGCGGCCCAGCGAACACAGTCAGCGCAACACTCACAACAACCATGCCGGCGGTCGCTGCAATCATCAGGCGCGGGATCTCCTTCTGCTCCTGCTGGGGCTCAGCATCCGGGGCATCGTGGAGTTGCTCGAAGAGCGCTTCCTCGCGCTGGCGCAGCACAAGCGCTTCCGTGCTCGGCTTGCGGGTGCTCCGGGTATCCGCGGCCGCAGTCTCGGGCCGCTTTTTGGGCCGCCAGAACGCAAACACCCAGGCCCGGGCCAGCGCGTACAGCGTCAGAAGCGACACGAGCGCACCGATCCCCATCAGCCAGTACGCGGCGGGCGTCGCGAGATCCGCCGCGACCGTGAACAGTCCCAGCTTCCCGATGAACCCGGAAAACGGCGGAATGCCACCCAGGTTCAGCATCGGAATGAAGAAGAGCACCGCGATGACCGGGGCCGTGCGGAGCATGCCACCGAGGCCCGACAGGGAGGTCGTGCCCGCATGACGCTCCATCAGACCCACCGCGAGGAACAGTGTCGTTTGGACAATAATGTGGTGCGCGATATAGAAAATCGTGGCGCCAAAGCCCGCCGCGTTCCCCATTCCAATACCAAAGATCATGTAGCCGATATGGCTGATCAGGGTGAAGGAGAGGAGCCGCTTAATGTCGAGCTGCGACACGGCCCCCAAGATCCCCACGATAAGCGTGAGCCCGGCGACAACCATCAGCACAGTGTCGACACTGGAGGTCGGGAAGAGCATGGTCTGGCTGCGGATAATCGCGTAGACGCCGACCTTAGTGAGCAAGCCAGCAAACACCGCGGTCACAGGGGCCGGGGCGGTTGGGTACGAGTCAGGCAACCAGAAGGAGAGCGGGAACACGGCTGCCTTGATGCCGAAGGCGATCAGGAGCAGCAAATTCAAGATCAGCTGCACCTCGCTCGGGAGTTCCGCAATCCTGACCGTGAGCTGCGCCATGTTGACAGTGCCCGTCGCACCGTAGATCATTCCGATCGCGGCAAGGAACAGCACTGAGGAGACGAGCGAGACGATCACATAGGTGACCCCCGCCCGGATTCGTTGCGCGGTCCCGCCAAGCGTGATGAGCACGTAGCTCGCCACAAGCAGGATCTCGAAGCCAACGTAGAGATTGAACAGGTCCCCAGCGATAAACGCGTTGAAGACCCCGGCACCCAAGACCAGATACGTCGGGTAGTAGATCGAGACCGGGGTGTCGCGGTCACCGTCGGCAATACCCTGCCCACTGGAGAAGAGAAACACGCCGAGCAGCACGATCGAGGACACCGTGAGCATCAGGGCGGATACGCGGTCGACGACAAGTGCGATCCCGAAGGGCGCCGCCCAGCCGCCGACCTCCATCACAAGGAAGCCTTGGGAATCCACAGCCCACATGAGTACGCCGCTAATCACGAGCACGGCGATGAGCGCGCACAGGGTGATCCCCTGCTGCAGCCGCCGGTGGCCCGGCACGGCGAGCGCAAACGCGGCACCCGCGAGTGGGATTAGAACAACAAGAGGGACGAGCGCGATCATGTGCGGTCCTCCCCAGCGCTCGGCAGATCGGTGAAGTCGGCGACACGGTAGTGCCCGGATTGGACCTCCGCGGTGGGCGATCCCGCATCAGTACCGAGGGACACGATTCCGTCGTGCATATCGCCGTCCGGAATGTCGTCATCGTCGGTGTAGTCAGGAGTGCCGGCAAGACCCTCTTCGGTGACCTCGTCAGAGCTGAGCTCATCCGCATCGGCAAAGTCGAGCTCCGGATCGCCGTCCTTGACGGTGTCGTCGCGGCCAGCTGCGAGGCGCCAGGAGCGGTATATGAGGGCAAGCAGGAACGCGCTCACCCCGAAGGTAATCACAATCGCAGTCAGCACAAAGGCCTGCGGCAGCGGGTCACTCATGTCTTCCGGTGAGCTTTCGCCGTACAGTGGCGCATTGCCAAAAGAGCCGGACATCAGGAAGATCAGCAAATTTGTCGCGTTTCCGACAAGCAGGAAGCCGAGCAAAAGCCGGGTGAGCGTGCGATCAAGCATGAGGTACACCCCACAGGCGTAGAGCACCACCATGACGGCGACAAGAACCAGCGGCATCGTCATCAGCGGCTCACCTCCTCTTCCTCAAACGCAGTCGCCTCGGCTTCCTCGTGTTCGTCGATCTCGGCCCCGAGGCTGCGCAACACATCCAGGATCAGGCCGAACACGACGAGGTAGACACCAATGTCAAAGAGCGTGGACGTGACGAGTGGGAGAGTACCGAACGGGCCCAGGTCGACATCGACCCACGCGGACGCGAGCGCAGACTGGCCAAAGAACATGGGAACCAGCGCCATTGTCACCGCAAGTCCGAGGCCTGTGCCGAGGATCCGGCCCGCGTCAAGCGGGACGGTGGCACCGAGTTCGTGTCGGCCACCCGCCAGGTACCGGGCCACGAGTGCGAGGCCCGCTACAAGCCCGGCCGCGAATCCACCGCCCGGAGTATTGTGCCCGGTCAGGAGCAAATACACGGAGAGAATGATGAGCGCGTGGAAGATCAAGCGCACCACGACCTCGAGAATGATCGAGCGCCGTGCCGGGTTCAGTTGCCGACCGGCAAGCAGCCACGAAACGCGGCTCGCGGGGTGGTTCGGATCTGCCACCTGCTGCAGATGCTGCTGCGCTTGGAAGCGCGCGTCGCGGCGGCTCAACTTGGGGCGGAGGTCGGCACGCGTGTTCAGGAACACAAGCGAGGCGACCCCCGTCGCTGCGGCGAGGATCACAGAAAGCTCACCCATCGTGTCCCAGCCACGGATGTCAACAAGCATCACGTTCACGGCGTTCGTGCCGTGTCCGCCCTGATACGCCATCTCCGGGATCTGCAGCGAGATCGGCTCCGCGATGCGAGAGCCGAGTGCGATGACCGCGACCGCGCCAAGCACGAGCCCGACCGAGATCCCGATGAGCACGCGGACCCACCGCACGCGCTTGGTGGGCGGCGAACCGATGCGCTGCGGCAGGCGCCGGATCACGAGGACAAAAGCGATCATCGTGACAGTCTCGACAAGCGCTTGCGTGAGCGCCAGATCCGGGGCGCCATGCATAGCGAAAATTGCAGCCATGCCGTAGCCGGTGAGCCCGACAAGCACCACCGACTGGAATCGTGTTCGCGCGCGCAGCGAAGCGATCGCGGCCACGATCATGACGATCGCAATTGGGATCTGTACCGGAGAACTCACGAGCTCCCACTGACTCGGCCACTCGGCGGTGGCCAACAGGGTCCCGCCCACCGCGAGCACAAGCACGATCAGGATCACCGAAAGGTAGAACGGGAGCGAGCCACGCTGTGTCAGCGAGGTGACCCGAACCGCGAGCGTATCGACGCGATGGGTAACGACCCAGTACGCGTGTGAGGCGGAGAAGCGGTCCGGAACCGTCGCGAAGGTGAAACTCGGACGTGAGATCAGGGCTCCCAGCGCGAAACCCGAGACGATTACGGCAACAGACGCGCCGAGCGCCAGCGTGAGACCGTGCCACAACGCCAGGTGCTCGGGTGCCGCGGCATCGGTGATCGTCGCTTGGAACAGCGGATCCAGCATCGGTGCAAGGAGCCCGCCGAGCAGCGTGAGCGACACAAAGACGCCGGGGACGGCGAGCGAGACAAAACGCGGGCGGTGCCCAATCCCGCAATCGGCGACTCCCGGCTTCCGGGCGAATGCACCCCACAGGAATCGCACCATGTAGGCCACCGTCAGGGCGCTGCCAACCGCAGCGACCCAGAAGGCGAGGCCCGCAATGGGGAGCGTGTCTTGGATTTCGAGCAGCTCAGTGAACGCGGCCTCTTTCGCGACAAAGCCCATCAGCGGCGGCAGGCCCGACATCGATGCGGCGGCGACAACCGTAATCACTGTCAGGAGGGGGAACTCGCGTCCCACCCCACTGAGCCGTCGCAAATCGCGCGTGCCCGTCGCGTGATCGATCACGCCCACGGCCAGGAACAGCGGGGCCTTCGCAAGTGCGTGGGCAAAGAGTAGCACGAGGCCCGCGAAGGAGGCACGGGGGTCCCCCACACCAAACACCATCACGAGGAGGCCAAGCTGGCTCACGGTTCCGTGCGCCACAATCAGCTTGATGTCGAACTGCTTGAGCGCGCGGATGCCGCCATTGAGCATCGTGATCGCGCCGAGGATCACGAGCGTCTCGCGCACACCTGCCACCTCCGCAAATCCGGGCATGATGCGGGCGATCAGGTACACGCCTGCCTTCACCATCGCCGCGGCGTGCAGGTAGGCACTCACGGGGGTGGGCGCCGCCATTGCGCCGGGAAGCCAGAAATGGAACGGGAATATTGCGGACTTTGAGAGCGCTCCCGCCAGGACCAGGTACACCGCAGTCGTCGCAACCGGTCCAGTCACCGGGGTCGCCACGATGTCGGAGAGGAGCGAAGAGCCAGCGGAGTGGCTCAACAGCACAAATCCAGCAAGCATGGCGAGGCCGCCAAGTGTCGTCACGATGAGCGCCTGGAGCGCCGCGGCGTTCGAGGTGCGCAGTCGCGTGACATGCCCGATCAGGAGGAACGAGAAGATCGTCGTTGCTTCCCAGAAGATGAAGAGTAGGTAGACGTCGTCGGCAAGCACGAGGCCCAGCATCGAGGTCGCGAACCCCATGAACACCGCGGCAAACCGGGGCAAGCCGGCTTCGCCCTCGTCGAAGTAGCGCGAGCAATACAAGAGCACAAGGGCCCCGGCCCCGGTCACCAGCAACGCGAACAGCGCAGAGAGCACGTCGAGACGTAGCGTTAGCGTGAGGTCGAGCTGCGGCACCCAGGGAATGCTCTCTACGAGCACGGCCCCTTGGAACACCGGGATTGAGATCAGGAGGAGCGCAACGAAGGCGGCCCCAAGGATCGCGGCGAAGCCGAAAAAGGCATCGCGGCTAAAACGACGAACGATCGGATGCGCAAGGAGAGCGACGAGTGCGAGGCCAAGGAGCACGCTCATCATCGCTCCCATAGGCGGCCCGCTTCCATCTGTGTTCCGTCGTCTGTTCCTGTTACCAAGCTTAGCGGAAGGGACCCGATCACCCTGGAAGTTTCCCTGGTCGCGGCGCGTCACCTGCGGTCACGCGTGCCGTTCCAGTAAGCGCACGAGAAAAACCGTTTGGGTATGCGAAAGGCCTCAGATCATGCCACCATCACTGGTAACAAATCTGAGGCCCTTCTAAAAGGTGTCCGGCGGTGTCCTACTCTCCCACACCCTCCCGAGTGCAGTACCAT
>NZ_FUID01000007.1 GCF_900163635.1 Leucobacter sp. 7(1)
GTGGGGAAGATGCTGGTGGGGAGCGCTCTGCGCCTAGCTTTCGGCGGGGGCCGTGTCGACCGCGGCAAAATAGCGGCTGCCGACGCCGTAGCAGAAGCTGCGCTCCGTACCGGGCGCTGCGGGCGGCAGTTCGCTGGCCTCGTGCGCATCACAGGCGAGCACCGTGAACTCAGGCCACCACTTCTTCGGTCGAGTGCGTTCCTCGATCCCGCACAGGGCGCAGCGCAGGGTGGCCCACACCGCACGCTTGCCGGTGCGGTTCGCCCGCGACTGGGCGAGCCAGGCGGGCGGGTTCGTGTCGAGCTCCACGACCTCGGCTTCGGTCAGCTGGGAGGGCAGACCGTGGCGCTTCGCCATATCGATGGGAATATCGAGGCGGATCGCGGCTTCATAGCGTGAGGGCATCCTTCCAGCCTACGCGGTGTGCGGCGTGCGCGCCGCCAGTGCGCTGCTTCAGCAGTGTCGCTCAGGCGAACAGCGCCCACACCACCGCCACCATCGGCATCAGGATCACGAAGGCGATGGGGAAGGCAAGCACGCTGAGGATCGGCCACACCACGGGACGCACCCGTCGTGTAAGTCCGAGGATGCCCACGACCGTTGCGGCTCCGAGGCATGCGATCGCGGCGGCCTGGCAGAGCGTCGCCGCCACAAACGAGACAGTCTGTGTCGGCGAGGCAGGGGCCGCCTCGCCGCCAATCGTCCACCCAGCGAGCGCCAAGGTGTTCAACGCAACGCCCCAGATGAGGAGTGTGAACCCGCGTGCGCGACCGGACTTCGGGGTCTCAACTGTGCCTGCGGTCATTGGTGCAGCTTACCCTGGCTCAAGCATGTGCACGCAGAAGTTCAGGCCGCCACAGTGGCAGCAGCGGGAGTTACGGCGCGGCGACCGGGTATAAACTGAGGCGTCCGAAAATCAGGTTCATGCAGGGGAATGCTTCGTGTCTACCGCTCCAGAGTCATCGACAATCGAGTCTGCTGTTCAGGCACCCAAGCTGTGGTGGGTGCGGCATCTTGCCGTGCCCCTGGCGGTGCTGCAACTCGCCACAATCGGTGCCGAAATCGTCACTTCGTTCGCGTTTCGACCCCAATACAACTGGGTCACGAACACGATCAGCGAACTCGGTGTCGGCGGATGCACAACAGAGTTTGATCCTCGCAAGGGCGTGGAGGCTTGCTCTCCGCTTGCGGACGTGATGAACGGGGCGATGATCTTCTCAGGCATCTGCCTCATCCTGCTGGCACTTCTCCTTCGAAGTTCCCGGGGTTTCACGAAGGTCCCGGGCGTGCTTTGGTGTGCCGCGGGTGCGGGCAGCATCGCCACGGGGTGTGTGTCTCTGGACACCTCGCCGGTGCTCCACCAGATCGTATCGATGCCGCTGTTCTTCGGTGGGCCACTCGCAATCCTCATCGGCGCGTGTCAATTCGACGGGGTCATGCGGAAGATCGGCACCGCGCTCGGTGGCATCACGCTCGTCCTGGGAATCATCTTCAGCACCACCGACTGGGTGTACGGATCTGGCGGCATTGTCGAGCGACTGGTGATCTGGCCGGCCCTCGGATGGGTGCTTGTTGTGGCGGTGCTGGCCAGGACACAGGCTGTCGAGAAGGACGCCTGAGACGGGAGCTTCGACGAAACAGCAGGATCTGGGCCGAGCCACCGACGCGAAGGGCAGGAGCGAAAAATCGCTCCTGCCCTTTCCCTGTATAACGTGCGCAAGAAGGGACTTGAACCCTCACGTCCGAAGACACTGGAACCTAAATCCAGCGCGTCTGCCAATTCCGCCACTCGCGCGTGGGTGCCGCACACGTGCGGCACCGGTCTAGCCTACCGGGAGTTTAGCGCTCCACGATCTCGGCCCCGTCGGGAAGGGTCGCTCCCGCGGGCAGGCGCACAGTCACAAATCCGGAGTCCGCGATGCCGGGGGCCGCATGCGCGGCGGGTCCCGAAGCAGGTGCGGCCGCGGGAGCCGGTGCAGATACCGGGGCCGTCAGCTGTGCCTCGATCGCGCCAGCGGTAACCTCGTCACGCTGCACAGCCGGGTGATGCTGCGACATACGGTCGATCCAGGCGAGTGCGAGCGCGGAGATGATGAAGGCCAGGTGGATCACGACCTCCCACATCACGCCCTCGGACGAGTAGATGACCTTTCCATTGGCGCCCATCACGAGTCCGTCTTCCATCCGGCCCACTTCGATGAAGGTCTTCAGGAGGTGGATGGAGGAGATCGAGATGATCGACACCGCGAGCTTGACCTTGAGCAGGTTGGTGTTGACATGCGAGAGCCACTCGGGCTCGTCGTGGTGGCCCTCGACGCGGATCTTCGACACGAAGGTCTCGTAGCCGCCGATGATCACCATGATGAGCAGGTTCGCGATCATCACGATGTCGATGAGGGCAAGCACGCTCAGCATCACGTCGGTCTCAGTGATCTTGCCACTGATGATCACGTTCTCGAACAGGTGCCACAGCTCAACGAAGAACAGCACAACGTAGACGCCCTGAGCGATGATGAGCCCCAGGTACAGCGGTGCCTGCAGCCAGCGGCTTGCAAAAATAAACGCGGCCAGCGTCCGCGATGCGGCGCCGGGCCCGCGGTCGGTGCTGCGTTGGATCGGCGGCATCGATCGATCGTTCACGTGTGGTCTCCCCGGGGTCTCTGAAAATCAGAGTCACATGCTATCTCAAGCTGAACGAACTGTCGCTGGAAACCGGTATAGTTACTCCTTGCGAAGGGGAGTATCCCGCCTCGCTCGAGTCGTCAGTACGCTGCGCGCTGATCGCGTGGCCGGTTCGAGTGCGAAGTATTCCGTCAGGGGTGGTTCGGGGAGAGACTTTCGGTCTTTTGCGCACCCTGCGCTCACCGAAGGAGAAGTTCCCAACTGTGACAACTGTTCTGCCGTTCTGGTTTGAAGTCGGATCAATGATCGTGCTTGTCGCGATCCTGATCGTCGACCTGCTCCTGATCATTCGCCGACCCCACGTCCCCTCGATGCGCGAGGCGAGCCTATGGGTAGGTTTCTATGTGGTCCTCGCCCTCGTGTTCGCGGGAGCGATCTACCTCCTGGGTGATGCGCAACACGCCACCGAGTTCGTGGCGGGCTGGCTCACCGAATACAGTCTCTCGATCGACAACCTGTTTGTATTCGTGCTGATCCTCGCCGCGTTTAAGGTGCCTACGGCCTACCAGCAGCGCGCCCTCATGATCGGTATCGTGCTGGCACTCATCTTCCGAGGGGTGTTTATCCTCGTGGGTGCCGCAATCATCGAGCGTTTCATCGCCGTGTTCTTCATCTTCGGCGCGTGGCTGATCTGGACCGCCTGGCAGCAGGTGAAGCCGGGGGGTCATGGCGACCAGGGCGACAGCTGGTTGATCCGCCAGGTCAAGAAGGTCATGCCGTTCAGTGATGAATACGACGGTGGCAAGCTCCGCACAACAGTCGATGGTAAGCGCATGTTTACGCCGTACCTGCTCGTGCTGATCTCGCTCGGCGCAACGGATCTGCTGTTTGCGCTTGACTCGATCCCGGCAATCTTCGGCATTACGCAGAGCCCGTTTATCGTGTTCACCGCAAACGTATTTGCGCTCATGGGTCTGCGCCAGCTCTACTTCTTGTTGGGCGGCCTGCTGGAGCGCCTGCCCTACCTCAAGTACGGCATCGCCGCGATCCTCGCGTTCATTGGTGTGAAGCTGATCCTGCACGCGCTGCACGAAAACGAGCTGCCATTTATCAACGGTGGCGAGCACGTTCCGGTCCCCGAAATCAGCACGGGTATGTCGCTCCTCTTCATCGTGATCGCGATGGCGGTTGCGACGATCGCGAGCCTCGTGGCAGCGAACCGCGAGGCCAAGGCGAGTGGCGAGAAGCTGCACCTCGGCGCGGCCGAAGTCGACGAACACGGGCAGTCGAAGCACTAGTTTCACCCTCGGATGCCCGTCCGCGACTGGCAGGAACCGCACCTCCGCCGCAGTTCTGTGGCGGAGGTGCGGTTCGTTCAGCCGCCCGAATGATAGACTGACGCTATGCGTTTGCGGCGGCTCCTTCTTCCCAGCCGCGACGGGATCTAGCCACTCGGCCACCCGTCGCGGAGTTTCCGCATGGCCGATCACCGCGCACACCCGCCGGAATAATTCTGGCCGCGCAGTGCTTGTAGAGCAGTGAGACCGAGAAGAGAAGCAGACATGAGCGATCAGAACGCGTCGGGGACCGACACGAGTGCGGCGAAGCAGCCGCGCACCCTTGCCGAGAAGCTGTGGGACGACCACGTCGTCGTCAAGGGCGAGAACGGCGAGCCGGATCTCATTTACATTGACCTCCACCTGATCCACGAGGTGACAAGCCCGCAGGCCTTCGACGGCCTGCGCGCCGCCGACAGGCCGCTGCGCCGCGTCGACCTGATGATCGCCACCGAGGACCACAACACGCCGACGCTGAACATCACGCGGCAGATCGAGGACCCGACGAGCCGCCTGCAGATCCAAACGCTGCGCGACAACGTCAAGGACTTCGGGGTTCGTGCCCACCCGCTCGGCGACAAAGAGCAGGGCATCGTGCACGTGATGGGTCCGCAGCTGGGCCTGACGATGCCCGGCATCACCGTGGTCTGTGGCGACAGCCACACCTCGACGCACGGCGCGTTTGGCGCGCTTGCCTTTGGTATCGGCACCAGCGAGGTCGAGCACGTCATGGCGACGCAGACGCTCCCGCTGAAGCCGTTCAAGACAATGGCGATCACCGTCGAGGGCGAGCTGCGCCCCGGCGTGACCGCGAAGGACATCATCCTCGCCGTGATCGCGAAGATCGGCACGGGCGGTGGCCAGGGCTACGTCTTGGAGTACCGCGGATCCGCGATCCGTGGCCTCTCGATGGACGGCCGCATGACGATCTGCAACATGTCGATTGAGGCTGGCGCGCGCGCCGGCATGGTCGCGCCGGATCAGATCACGTTCGACTATGTGCAGGGCCGCGAGCACGCCCCGCAGGGTGCCGACTGGGACGCTGCGGTTGAGTATTGGAAGACGCTGCCCACTGATGAGGGCGCGGTGTTCGACGCCGAAGTGTTCATTGATGCGAACGAGCTCGAGCCGTTTGTGACCTGGGGTACGAACCCCGGGCAGGGCGTGTTGCTGAGTGAGAATGTGCCGGATCCGGCGCAGATTGCTGATCCGAACGAGCGCGCCGCCGCCGAGCGTGCGCTCGAGTACATGGACCTCACCGCGGGCACGCCGATGAAGGAAATCCCCGTCGACGCGGTATTCATGGGCTCCTGCACCAACAGTCGCCTCGACGATCTGCGCACCTTTGCCGACATGATCAAGGGCAAGCGGAAGGCCGACGGGGTTCGGCTGATGGTTGTCCCCGGCTCCGCGCGAGTGCGTCTCGAAGCCGAGGCCGAGGGAATCGACAAGATCGTCCAAGACTTTGGGGGCGAGTGGCGCTTCGCGGGCTGCTCCATGTGTCTGGGAATGAACCCCGATCAGCTGGAGCCGGGGGAGCGTTGCGCGTCAACCTCGAACCGTAACTTTGAGGGCCGGCAGGGGAAGGGCGGTCGCACGCACCTCGTTTCCCCGCTGGTGGCTGCGGCCACCGCAATCCGGGGTACCCTGTCGAGCCCGTGGGATCTGCAGGAAGACGCCACGAACGGCATCACGCATGACGCGAACGAGAAGGTGGAGGCGTAAACACCATGGAGAAGTTCACCACCATCACGGGTGTCGCTGCGCCGCTGAAGCGCTCGAACGTTGACACCGACCAGATCATCCCCGCTGTCTTCCTGAAGCGGGTGACAAAGACAGGCTTTGACGACGCTCTGTTCTACCACTGGCGTCAGGATGAAGACTTTGTCCTCAACCAGCCCCCCTACGCGGGAGTATCCGTCCTCGTTGCCGGCCCCGACTTTGGCACCGGCTCCTCGCGTGAGCATGCTGTGTGGGCGCTGCGCGACTATGGCTTCAAGGTCGTCATTTCGCCGCGCTTCGCGGACATCTTCCGCGGGAACTCGGGCAAGCAGGGCCTCCTTGCCGCCCAGGTCGAGGAGAGCGATGTTGAACGCCTGTGGGCGGCGATGGACGCGACCCCGGGAGTGGAACTGACTGTCAGTCTCGAAGCCCGCGAAATTTCCGTGGGGGACCTGACGGTTCCCTTCCAGATCGATGATTACACCCGCTGGCGGCTGATGGAGGGCCTCGACGATATTTCGTTGACGCTCCGGAACGAGGAGGCGATCTCGGCATTCGAGGCTCGTCGCCCCGCATGGATGCCCACCACAACGCCGCTGGCACAGACCGCTTAGAGTTCGGAGACACCGAGTGACCGATGCAGTGAACACCCCCGATAACGCGGCGGAACTCCCTGAGGAGGCGGCGCAGCGCGCCGCCGACGCGGAAGCCGCTGAGGGGCGCAAGATCGACGCGCAGAAGGCCGGCGCCCGCGTTGGCCTCACCTCCGATGAGATCATCATCAACGGCGGGCGTCCGCTGCAGGGTCGTATCGAGGTGCGCGGCGCGAAGAACCTCGCCACCAAAGCGATGGTTGCGGCCTTGCTCGGCAAGTCTCAGAGCGTGCTCCGCAACGTCCCGAACATCTCAGATGTTCGGGTCGTTGCGGGCTTGCTCGCACTGCACGGCGTCCTTATCACCCGCGGCGAAGAGCCCGGCGAGTGGCGCCTGGACCCCTCGAACGTCGAGATGGCACACAAGGCCGACATTGACGCGCACGCGGGTTCCTCGCGTATCCCGATCCTGTTCTGCGGCCCGCTGCTGCACCGCCTCGGTGAGGCGTTCATTCCGGACCTCGGCGGTTGCCGGATCGGCGATCGCCCGATCGACTTCCACCTGGACGCGCTGCGCGAGTTCGGTGCGGTCATCGAGAAGCTTCCCAGCGGTATCAGCCTGACGGCCCCGAACGGGTTGAAGGGCGCGAACATCGAGCTGCCCTACCCCTCCGTAGGCGCGACCGAGCAGGTGCTGCTCACCGCAGTCCTCGCGGAGGGCCAGACGGAGCTGCGCAACGCGGCTATTGAGCCCGAGATTATGGACCTCATCTGCATCCTGCAGAAGATGGGCGCGATCATCTCGATGGAACCCAACCGGGTCATCTTCATCGAGGGCGTCGAGGAGCTGCGCGGCTACAACCACCGCGCAATTGCGGACCGCAATGAGGCAGCCAGCTGGGCCGCCGCGGCGCTCGCAACCAAGGGTGATGTCTTCGTTGGCGGGATCGAGCAGGAAGAGATGATGACCTTCCTCAACGTCTTCCGCAAGGTCGGCGGCGACTTCGACATTCTCGACGACGGTATTCGCTTCTACCACCCCGGTGGCGAGCTCAAGCCTGTGACAATCGAAACCGATGTGCACCCCGGCTTCATGACGGACTGGCAGCAGCCGCTCGTTGTCGCGCTGACGCAGGCGCAGGGCGTGTCCACCATCCACGAGACTGTGTACGAGAACCGGTTCGGATTCACGGACGCGTTGAACCAGATGGGTGCGAACATCGTCGTGCATAAGAACGGTCTTGCCGACGAGAGCCGTCGCGTGAAGCGGCGCGAGTTCGAACAGGCTGCCGTCATTACGGGACCGACCCCGCTCACGGGCGCCGATATTGAGGTGCCGGATCTGCGTGGCGGCTTTAGCCACCTGATCGCGGCGCTGACTGCTGAGGGACAGTCGAAGGTCTCGAACCTGGGAATCATCTCCCGTGGCTACGAGAACTTCATCGAGAAGCTGCACCTGCTCGGTGCCGATTTCGTCTACGAGAGCTAGGCTGTCGGGAATCCATCGCACGATCTGCGGGGAATCGGGTCGGCATTCCGTGTCGCGCCCGTGAGTCCGGGATAATGTGAAACATGATTGACACGGTGAAGCTCCGCTTCCGTTCCTCCGCGGAGAAACGGCGGCCGTCGATGTTTTGGATCCTCGCGGGCCTGATTCTGCCGATCTGGTCACTGATGGTGCGCTACCGCTACACGCCGCAGTCGAAGCTGCCCCAGACGGGCCCATTCATTGTGGCCCCCAACCACTACAGTGAGATCGACCCGATCGCGGTCGGTGCCGCCGTGTGGCACCTGGGGCGGCTGCCGCGGTTCATGGCGAAGGCCAGCCTCTTCAAGGTTCCCGTGTTCGGGTCGCTGCTGCGCTCCACAGGGCAGATCCCGGTGGATCGCGTGGGTGCGGTCCGGCCCGGGGCCGAGACAGGGAATCCGATCGGTGCTGCTGCAGAGGTCATTGCGAACGACGCCGGCGTGATTGTCTACCCCGAGGGCACGCTGACTCGAGACCCGGAGCTGTGGCCGATGCGCGGCAAGACCGGGGCGATCCGGCTCGCGCTTGAGTCCGGGATCCCCGTGATCCCGGTCGCCCACTGGGGGACTCAAGAGCTGATGCCGCGCTATGGCAAGCGCATCCACCCGTTCCCGCGGAAAACGATCCACGTGTCCGTGGGGGAGCCGCTCGACCTCAGCAAATACGCGGGCAAGCACATTGACCAGCGCACGGTGACGGCGGCGACGACGGAGCTGATGGACGCGATTACGGCGCTTCTTGAAGAGTTGCGTGGTGAGAAGGCCCCGGCCGAGCGCTGGGATCCGAGTAAACACCAGCAGAGTGAGACGGGACGCTTTTGAGTACGAATTCCATTCCCGTGGTCCGTGGGAACGGCTCCCGCAACCGCGGCCGTAAGGTTGCGGTCATTGGGGCGGGGAGCTGGGGAACCACCTTCGCGAAGATCCTGACTGACGCGGGCTGTGACGTGACGATCTGGGCCAGGCGACCAGAACAAGCGCAGGAAATCCAGGTCGCCCGTCGCAACACCCAGTACCTTCCGGGAATCAACCTCCCCAAGGGACTGAAGGCGACAAGCGAGCTCGCGACAGCGCTGCGTGGCGCGCGCACTGTGTTCCTCGCGGTGCCGAGCCAGACGCTGCGGCAAAATCTGCTCGACATTGAGCCGTACCTCGACCCGCGTAGCGTACTCGTGAGCTTGGTCAAGGGTGTCGAACGCACGACGACGATGCGGATGTCCGAGGTGATCGCGGACACGCTCGATCTCCCGCCAGAACGGATCGGGGCCATCTCGGGTCCAAACATTGCGCTCGAGATCGCGAAGGAGCAGCCCACTGGAGCTGTGGCTTCCTGCGCGGATTTTGCTGTCGCGCAGGAGATAGCAACGGCCGCCTCGGCCCCGTACTTCCGCACCTACGTGAGCACCGATGTGATCGGAACAGAACTCGGCGGAGTGCTGAAGAACCTGATCGCCCTCGCGATCGGCATCGTCGATGGCGTCGGCTATGGCGAGAACACCAAAGCCGCGATCATCACCCGCGGGCTTGCCGAGATGACCGAGTTCTCGGTAGCCTCGGGCGCCGACGCCGCAACGCTGTCCGGGCTGGCGGGGCTCGGCGACCTGATCGCGACCTGCCAGTCACCGCTCTCTCGCAACAACACAGCCGGTCGCTTGATCGGCCAGGGGTACTCACAGGAGGAGACCCGAGAGCAAATGCAGCAGGTGGCTGAGGGCATCACCTCGGTGCCGCCTGTCCTGGAACTTGCGCGCGAGCGGGGCATTGTGATGCCCATCGTGGAGCAGGTCCAGATGGTGCTGAGCGGCACGATGGCACCTGCCCACCTGGGCCCGCACCTGGCGACAGAGGACGACGTGCCCCGCCCGGAGCAGCCGCTCGACGCGCCCACACCCGGTCGCTGGCGCCGACTGATCGACCGAATGAAGGGAAGCTCGGCGTGAGTGAGCACAAGACCACACGAGAGACCGCAGCAACGGGCCCGGTCGATACTGGTCCCATTCAGCGAGCCGGATCGGCACCACGCACCGTCGTGATCCTGTTCGGCGGCCGCTCCAGCGAGCACGGCATTAGCTGCGTCACAGCGGCGGGTGTACTCCGCGCAATCGACCGCAGCATGTTCAACGTCATCCTGGTGGGCATGACCCCGCAGGGGGCCACGGTGCTGATGCGTGAGGACGATCTGGCTGACTACCGCCTCGAGGCCGGCGCGCTGCCCGAGGTGCGCGACAACGGTACACGCGTGTTGTGGCCCGCATCCACGCAGACGCAGACTCTCACGGTGATCGAGCAGTCTGGCACCCTCCGGAGCCTCGGACACGTCGACGCGGTGCTGCCGATGCTGCACGGACCCTACGGCGAAGACGGCACGGTGCAGGGCATGCTCGACCTGGTGGATATGCCGTACGTCGGCAGCGGGGTCCTCGGATCCGCCCTCTGCATGGACAAGCACATGGTGAAGACCGTGCTCGCTGACGCGGGCATCGCCGTGGCGCCGTGGCGTACGGTGACCCAGGAACAGGTCGCCGCCGATCCGTATCTCGTTGAGCGCCTTGACGCGGGCCTCAGCTATCCGCTGTTCGTGAAGCCTGCTCGTGCAGGATCAAGCGTGGGTGTGAGCCGGGTGACCGAGGCCGCGCAGATTCCCGCCGCGCTTGAGACCGCGTTTGCCGAGGACCGCACGGTGCTCATCGAGTCCGGCGTGACGGGGCGAGAGGTCGAGATCGCGGTTCTCGAGGGGCACGGCGAGCAGCCCACCCGGACAAGCACGGTGATCGGCGAGATCGTGTTCTCGGGTCGCGAGTTCTACGATTTTGAGGCCAAGTATCTCGGTGCCGCCGGTGTCGACCTGGCGCTGCCCGCCGATGTCACCGAGGCGGAATATGCGGCGATCCGCGACGCCGCCGTGCGCGCGTTCGAGGTGACGCAGTGCGCGGGCCACTCCCGCATTGATTTCTTCTTGACCTCGGACGGCCCCGTGCTGAACGAAATCAACACGCTCCCGGGATTCACCCCCATCTCAATGTACCCGCGGCTCTGGGAAGAGTCCGGGATGAGCTACACGAACCTCATCACGGAACTTATCGAGCTCGCGATCGAGAAACGACCCGCGTACTAGGTGGAACGCCGAAGGGCCCGGTGCAGCGTGATATCTCGCTGCACCGGGCCCTTCGGCGATTCGGCTACTTCTGTTTGGTGATGTCGAGGGTGTCGGACAGGCTCGTGCACTGCCGCGTCTGCGGCAGCTGCTTGACGACGGCACCCAGATCCACGGTCACCTCAGTGCCGCTGACCTGCTCGCTGTCCACAAAAACGGCGAGTCCGGGGGAGCGGCCGTACGCCTCGAAACGGTAGATCGGCGCGTTTGAGCGGTCGATCACCCAGTCGACTCCGTTGACGTTCACGCAGTCATCCGTGGTGGGGCCTGTCGGCTCCACGCCGCACACAAGCTGTACCGCGGCCTGTTCGCCCCAGGCGCCCGTGCCCTGGGCGTTTGTCGAACGCTTCTTCTGCTCGGCGACAGTGTCGGGGAGGCGGACGATCACGTCCGCGCACGCGGGATTGTTCGAGTCGTCGGCCGAGGTCATAGGGACTTGGCCGGCGCAACCAGTCAACGTTGCCGCGATCCCGGCGACCGCGATCGCGGCAACAACGGTGCGTACAGGGCGGCGGGACATCACGTGCGAACTCACCCCCTCAGCCTAGCTGGGGTAGTTTGGGAGGATGGTGCTGAGCGTCGGAGAACTGGGTGAGCGCGGCGTGTTGGGGCGGGTGCTCGCGCAGCTCGACCCCGCAGATGCGGCGGTGCTCGGGCCGGGCGACGATTGTGCGGTTGTCCGGGTTCGCGGTGATCTCGTGGTCACCACGGACACGATGATCGAAGGCCCAGACTTTCGGGCCGCCTGGCACTCAGGCTTTGACCTCGGTTGGAAGCTCGCGGCGACGAATCTCTCAGATGTGGCCGCGATGGGAGCACAGCCAACCGCGCTGACGCTTGCGCTCGCCGTGCCGCGCGACACCCCGGTCTCCCTACTGGAGGAAATCGCCCGCGGGATGAACGCGGCAACGCGAGAGCTGGCACCCGGGTGCGGTGTTGTGGGTGGGGACCTGGGGACGGCCCCGGTCATCACCGCGGCTGTGACTGCGCTCGGGGAGATGGCGGGGCAAGAACCGGTCACCCGTGCCGGTGCGCGGGCCGGGGACACTGTGGCGTACGCCGGGGAACTGGGCCTCGCCGGCATGGGACTGTCTCTACTCTTCGCCGAGGCGGCGGATCCGGCTGGCGTGGCGCACTCGCGAACCTTGCCCGCGCTCCGCGGTACCCATCCGGAGATCCTCGCCGCTCAGCTCGCCCCGACGCCTCCGATCGGGCTCGGCGTGGGTGCTGCGCGGGCGGGCGCCACAGCGATGATGGACGTGTCAGATTCGCTCTCCATCGATGCGGATCGCCTGGCGCGGGCCAGTGGTGTCACGCTCGACCTGGACACGGCGTTGCTGAGTGAGGGCTTCGGCGTGCAGCGCGGCGTCACGGTCCCGGTGTCCGCGATGCTCACTGGGGGTGAGGATCACGGGCTGCTCGCCACGTTCCCTGCAGCCGTCGCGCTGCCGTCGGGATTCCTGCCCGTCGGGTGCGTCGTCGCTCCCTCTGCCGAGGCACCGCTCACTCTCGATGGCACGGCGCTCACGCCCTCCGGGTGGGACCCCTACGTGGTGCGGTGGCCCGGGGCGTAGCGACGCGCCGCCACTCTTCGCTGAGCTGTATCGCCGGCACTCCGGGGCCGTATTTCGCTACGCAGCCTCCCGGCTCGGCCGAGAGCCCGCGGACGATCTCACGAGCGACGTGTTCCTCGTCGCGTTCGACCGCCGGGACCGATACGACACGAGCGTGCCGAGCGCCCTGCCGTGGCTGCTGGGGATCGCGACTCGTCTGATTCGGCGGCACCGACGCGATTGATCCTCGGCGGGCTCGCCGCGGCAGAGGCACCGCTCGACGAACCAATGCAGCGCTATCGCGATGCGCCCCGGGAGCCGGAGGCACTGCTCGATTACGCGTCCGCCGATATTGGGGCGCACGAGGACACGCTGAATGCGGCGCTCTTCGAGTGGTTGTTGCCGCTGGTTGCGGACTCCAGTCATCCGCCCGAGCTTCGCGCGGCAGCCTTCGAGGTGCTGGGGCAGCTAGCCGCACCAGAGGGCTCGGAGATCACTATGAAACGGCTGGACGACGAGCGCAGCGTGATCTCGTTCCCGTTTTTCACCGACTCGACCATGGAGCTCGTGTTCTCAGCATCCGGCGATCTCCTGGAGTACCGCACTGTCGTTTCCGAAGTCTCCCCGTGGCTGATCGCCGCGCCCCCAGGCACGGTGATCTCCTCCATGACGCCCCGGATCTCGGTGGTGGATGCCGTCCCTTCCGCTGACTAGGTGCCGGGCGGCTGCCGCGACGGCGCCGAGGAGACGCAAATTGGGGTCACGCGCACGGCGGTTTCAGGTGGTGAGTGCAACACCTGCCCTATCTCTAGCAGGAAGCCCTCACCACTGA
>NZ_FUID01000037.1 GCF_900163635.1 Leucobacter sp. 7(1)
TCCTGCCGGAGGTCTTCACCTATCCCGAACGTTCACAACGTCCCAAGGAACTACACCTAGGTCTCGGCTGATTCGGCACTGCGGCCTGCGCGGAGTGCCGTGATCGCGATCTCCTGTGCTGCGTCGAACGCCTCGAAGACGACGCCCATGCCGGAAGTCGCGAGCGCACCCTCGTGCGCGATGAAGATGCCGCGGGCCAGCTGTTCGGCCTCAGGGACCTGGGCTGCCTCAGCGATCGAAGCGAAAACGTCACGCATCCACAATTTCTGGTGGATCAGGACAGCGTAGGCAGGGTGTTCCGGATCGCTGATCTCGGCGTGCGCGTTGATCATCGCGCAGCCGCGCTGCCCGCGCTCGGCGCTCCAGCTTGCGGAGGCCTGAAAGACTGCCCGTAACTGCGCCTCGGGGTCGGGTTCGGCTGCCGTGAGACGGGCCTCGAGGAAGTCGCGCCACTGCGCATCGCGCGCGCTGAGGTAGCTGGCAGCTAGCTCGGCTTTTGACCCAAACCGCTCGTAGAGGGTTTTTTTCGTGACCCCTGCGTGCGCGGCGATTGTGTCGACGCCGACCGCGTGGATGCCCTGGGAGTAGAACAGCTCGCTCGCGGCATCAAGGATCGCGCGGGCCTTCGGGGAGAGCTCGGAGTGCGCCATAGCAACGAGTATACAGGTCTGTATACTAAGCGCCATGAGTATACAGATCGGTTTACCAGCGGTGCGGCGAGCCGCGGCGTCTGTCGGGCTCGGGGCACTGTTTGTGCTGTGCTGGTCGTCAGGGTTTATCGGCGCCAAGCTGGGCGCGGGCGTGGCCCCGGTGACGACCGTACTCATGTGGCGATTCCTGCCGCTCGCGGTGCTGCTGCTGCCAGTTCTCTGCCGATCTGTCGGTGACGGGGTGCCGATCGCGGAAATGCGGCGCCAAGTGCTGGTAGGGGTGCTCTCGCAGTCGGGGTACCTGCTGAGCGTGTACGTTGCCATCGGACTCGGCGTGAGTACGGGGACCACCGCGCTGATCGACGGGAGTCAGCCCCTCGTGGTCGCCGCACTCGCCGGGCCGCTCCTGGGAGTTGCCGTGCGGGGGCGGCAGTGGTGGGGGCTCGGGATCGGCGTTCTCGCGGTGGTGCTCGTCACAGGGGCGGACGCGGTACATCCAAGTACTGTGGCCCCGCCCTGGGCCTATGCGATCCCGTTTCTCGGGATGCTGTGCCTCGTTGCCGCAACGTTTCTTGAACGGCGAGGAGTGCCCCTCCCGCCGCTGCGGGTGCTCGCGATCCACTGCGTGACCTCCGCGGTGATCTTCACCGGAGTCGCGTTCGCGAACGGCACCGCTGTCCCGCCTGACAGTGGGGGATTCTGGCTGGCGCTGCTCTGGCTCATCGTGCTCGCCACCTTTGGTGGGTACGGGTTGTATTGGGGGTTGATCCGTAGGATCGGGGTCACTCCGGTGAATACCCTGATGTTCTTGGTGCCCCCGGTAACGGGAGTCTGGGGTGCCGTAATGTTTGGCGAGCCACTGACTCTGGTGACCGGGGTGGGGTTCGGGCTCGCAATTGTCGCGGTGCTCCTCGTGGTCCGCGCGCCGGGCAGGACCGCCGGTTCCTGGCGCAAGGCCGACGATGTCCAATAGCGCGCTGCTCTGGACCGTGAGGAGGTTCGATCCGGCAAGCGATACTCGGGGTGCCCCGCCAGCAGCGTCTGTTATTCTGTTGTATGCGAACTATTGATAACGTTATCCAAGGTTTTGCGCTACCGTTTCTCCTCTCGATCACCCGGGTCCACGTCCGGGTATCGTCACGGGGTAGCCGATGACCGCGCCGCGCACCCCGGTCTGGCGGGACATATCGCTCTCGGCGGTGATCGCGGGCTTTCTGTCCGCACTGATTAACTTCGCCGGGCCGTTTCTCATTGTGCTTGAGGCGACGCGAGCCGTGGGGCTGAGCGAAGCGCAGACCGCCTCCTGGGTGTGGGCGCTCTGCATCGGCAATGGCGTATGCAGCATCGCGCTGAGCCTGTTCACTCGGATCCCGGTCATCGTAGCCTGGTCGACGCCCGGTGCCGCGCTCCTCATCGCCTCGCTCGGAGGGTTCAGCTTCGCGGAGGCTGTCGGCGCGTTCCTGGTGGCCTCGGTCGCTGCCGCCGCGGTGGGATTCACTGGGTGGTTTGGCTGGCTGCTCGCACGCGTGCCCACGGCCGTGCTGCAGGCGCTGCTCGCGGGAATCCTCGTACCGTTTGTTGTCAGCGCAGCGGGGGCGTTTGCCAGCGCCCCACTCATCGCGGGCAGCATCGTGATCACATTCTTCCTGGGGAAGCGCTTTTTCGACCGCTACGCCGTGCTTGGCGCGCTCGTGGTCGGGTTGCTGGTGACCTGGGGCACGGGATCCTTCCCTGACGTCCGGCCGTCACTGACTCTTGGCGGTCCGGTGTTCACAATGCCGGAGTTCACGCTCCCCGCGCTCATCAGTGTTGCGCTGCCGCTGTTTATCGTCACGATGGCCTCGCAAAACGCACCAGGCCTCGCCCTATTGCACTCCCAGGGATATGCACCAAATGACCGACTCATTGTCGGGTCGATCTCCTCTGTGTCCGCTGCACTGGCCCCGTTTGGCTGCCACGGGATCAACCTCGGGGCCATCACCGCAGCGATAGCGCTCGGTCCCGAATCCCACCCGGATCAACGCAAGCGCTACGTTGCGGGCCTCGCCGGTGGGCTCACCTACCTGATCGTCGGAACCTTCGGCGGGCTGCTCGTCGTAGGATTCCAAGCGATCCCGAGCGAGACTGTATCGGTGCTCGCCGCGGTGGCACTTCTGGGGTCCGCGTTGACGGCGCTCCGGGGCGCGATGGTCGGCAATGACGCGCGTACGGGGCTTGCAGCCCTTACGACCTTGACGGTCACGATGTCCGGTGTGGTGCTGTTCAGTGTGGGGTCGGCGTTCTGGGCACTGATCGCGGGCAGCCTCGTCTACCTGGTCCTCGCCCCGCAGCGCGCCGTGACTGATCACGTGCCGGAGCGTGCTGCCCGCCCACACTGAGGGTGCGCCTGGGCAACTGTGCACAGCGGTGCACGGATCGGCCACTGTCTCTCGTCGAGTTCGCCGCGCGTTCACGGCTCGGACACCAGGGCACCGCCTGCGCCTGGGTGAATGGGGGAGCACTCCGGTGCACCCCCATTCGAGAGGATCCCCATGTTGCACGTCCCACGTTCGCCGCAGCTCCCCGGCTGCGCTACGACGAATCCGCGTCGCTCTCTGCGTGCGGGCGCGGTCGCCGCGCTCACCGTGTTCACACTGCTTGTTCCAGCGGTCCCCGCGCTCGCCAACGAGCAGCTTGACGTGGTCGCGAGCGCACCGCAGGCGATGACGCAGGAGCGCATCGATACCGCGAACGACGCCTACAACGGCGCGGACGCGCGGGTCGAATTCATCACGATGTCGGACACGGAGCTCGGCGGCACGGCGACCGTGGATCAGACATCCGAGGAAGTCGCGTACGCGGGCGCACTGCCGCACTTCGAGACGCTGCGTTCTTGGGCGGATCAGAAGGGATTCACCCCTGACGCTGTGGTCGATAACGGCGACGTGGTCGGTGCGAACGATCCCGAGTACTCCGCACACCTCGCCGGAGACAGTGAGAAGGTCGCCGGGTGGTACCGCGCCGTCGAGCGCCTGATGCGAGAGACATTCCCCGAGGCGCAGGTGCTCCTGACGCAGGGCAACCACGACATCGCCGACCTGATGGGCACCACGATCGCGGACGCTCGCGCCGAGCGCGCACCCGCGAACGCGCCCGAGTGGTTCTACCCGAACGCCGACACCGGCTTCGTCAGCAACTTCCACACCACGATCGAGGGCATCGACTTCATCGGCCTCGACTATAACGGAACGCACACCTTCGGGTACTCGGGGCAGCGCACCGGTTACCAGGACTATCTGCGGACGACGCTCGCCAGCATCGCCGCGCAGCTGGACTATGATCCGGCACAGCCGATTTTCGTTTCGATTCACAGTGGCTACTCGGGCACGTCGCTCGGCGGCCCCTTCCACAGGGACTACGACATGGCGGGTCCCGAACTGCAGCGGATCCTCGCGGACTATCCGCAGGCTGTATTGGGCTCCGCCCACACGCACTTCTCCTCCAATCCGGAGACGAGCATCTTTCAGAAAGACTTCACCGTCTACGAAAACGCCTCAATGAATTACATCTACCAGGATGTGCCGAGCGACTTTATTGGCGGCGGGTACTTCGAGGGAAATCAGGGCGACGCGGAACGCGGCACCCCGCAAAAGAGCGCAAACTTCATCACCGTGCTCGAGAGCGGGGAGACTGTGATCCGCCGCTTCGATGTCACCCACCAACGCTGGATGGGCATGCCGTGGGTTGTCGATGCCCGCGATGGTACAGCGAGTTTCACGTACACGAGTGACAAACGCAGCACCGTCGCTCCCTGGTGGGAGGCCGCGGCCGTTGCCGCGACCGACGTCACCGAGACCTCGCTCACGCTGGGCTTCGACCAGGCGCGGGACGACGAACTCGTGAACTACTACGAGGTCACGATCACCGACGGTTCCGGGCGACCGGTGCCGTTCACCGCGAATCAGGTCCCGGACTTCGGCAAGAATGCGCCCAAATCGTTCGACGGGACGTTCAAGGCTTACTCACGCTTCTTCATGACCCCGAACACGATGGGCTTTGATATTCAAGGCTTGCAACCGGCGAAGAACTACACGGTGTCGGTCACGGCGTTTGACGACTTCCAGAACGCTTCGACCCCACTGACAGGGACGGTCCGAACCGCGGGAACACTTGAGTTTCCCGTCTTCCCCGAGACGCCTGAAGCCCCCGGCGGCGAGTTCCTGAACCTCGCGTTCGAGGGGGATGTGACCGACACGGGAAGCGCGGCCGCAGCTGCGCCGGTCCCGAAACCTGTGGGCGCGGTCAGTTACGTTGCCACCGATCGGGCGGGAGCGGCCGGGCAGGCCGTGCGGATCGGTGCCGGTGCCGGAAGCTACCTTGATCTCGGATCGCGGCCTGAATTTGACCTCGGAGCGGACAAGGATCTGACGATCAGTTTCTGGACGAAGGTCACCGCCGTGGACGGTTACGCGGCGATCATCAGCAACAAGAACTGGGCCAACTGGTACCGCTCCGGCATCAATCTCGCGCCGCAGGGGACCGACACGAGCAAGCTCGAATTCACTCTCGGAGACGGCGTGAACGGGGTGTATGCCACCGGGGCCGTCGCGAATTTCCGTGACGGATGGCACCAGATGACGCTCACCGTAGATCGCAGGCGAAACCTGGCCAGCGTCTACATGGACGGGGCACTCGCGCAGGAGACGAGCATTGCCGGTGTGGGGAGTTTGACGAGCGGACTCAACATGCTTGTCGGCGTTGACGGCAGCAAGAAGTATGGTGCCGGTCTCGACATGGACGATCTGAAGATGTGGAGCTCTGCGCTCACCGCCGAGGACGTCTCCGGGCTCTTCGCCGCGGGCGACACTGGCGCGGAGCTCACCGCGCTGACCCGTGCGGTCGAGTACGCGACGGAGCTGATGAACACACACGAGGTAGCCGCCGCCGGCGGACAGGTGTTCGATGCGCAGTTGAATGAGGCGCTCGCCGCCGCGACCCAACGCGGCACCGAGGTGAGTGTAGACCCCGCACCGAGTGCCGCGGCACTACGTGAGAGCTTTCTGGGGATTCAGGACGCGGTCACCGCTGTCGAGGCGCAGCCGGTGCGGTTTGCGTATGCGGCTCAGGGGCGGAACGGTACGGTGACGCCGGCAACGGGTGTGGCAGACCAGGGCGGTGAGATCCGACTCACGCTGTCTCCTGAGCCGGGGTTCCAGGCCGCCGACTCCGTGATCTCAGTGAGTGGCGCGGAGTCCTCAACTGTGGAAGGGGACGAGCTTGTGCTGAGCGGTGTCTCACGAAAGGTGCTTGTGTCGGTCGACTTCGCCCAGGGCAGTGACGGCGGCAACACTGACGGGGGGAACACTGATGGTGGGAACACTGACGGCGGCAACACTGACGGTGGGAACACTGACGGCGGCGCTACAGACGGGTCAGGCACAGACGGGTCAGTCATCGACGGGTCAGGCAGCGACGGGTCAGGCACGGGCGAGGGCAGCCCTGACGGACACACGCCGGGCACTCAGAGTGATGCGGGAACCGGGCCTGGCCGGGATCGCCTCGCCGCAACCGGCGATCAGCTTGCGACGGGTTGGGCGCTCGTGGGTACGGCCGGGGTGCTGATCGCGGCGGCCGGTGCGGTGTTCGCATTGCGCCGAGTCCGGAAGTAGCGGCCGAATCACGCAGTGTGCCGCCCGGATCGCAGAGGACGCTGCGATCCGGGCGGCACACTGCGTGAATGCCTGTGGCCGCTACCAGCCGCGCTCGGCGAGGCGGTGGGGTGCGGGGAGGTCTGCGACGTTGATGCCGACCATCGCCTCGCCGAGCCCGCGCGATGCGGCCGCCACGGCTGCGGGATCCTGGAAAGCGCGCGTTGCGGCGACGATCGCAGCGGCGCGCTGCGCGGGATTGCCGGACTTGAAGATCCCCGATCCCACGAAAACACCGTCGGCTCCGAGCTGCATCATCATTGCCGCGTCGGCAGGGGTGGCCACACCACCGGCGGTGAGTAGTGGGACCGGAAGCGTCCCGCGTTCGGCGACCTCGGTGACGAGGTCGAGCGGAGCCTGCAACTCCTTGGCGGCGAGGTAGAGATCGGCGCGATCGAGGCCACGCAAGCGCGCGATGTCGCTGCGGATCGTGCGCAGGTGCTTTGTTGCCTCGGAAACATCGCCGGTGCCGGCTTCGCCCTTTGAACGGATCATTGCCGCGCCCTCCGCGATCCGGCGCAGCGCCTCGCCGAGGTTTGTGGCACCGCAGACGAACGGTGCGGTGAACGCGTGCTTGTCAATGTGGTGCGCGTAGTCTGCCGGGCTGAGGACCTCAGACTCGTCGATGAAGTCGATACCGAGCGACTCCAGCACCTGTGCCTCGACAAAGTGACCGATGCGAGCTTTAGCCATCACCGGAATCGATACGGCGTCCTGGATCCCCGCGACCAGGTCCGGATCGCTCATGCGGGCCACTCCGCCCTGGGCGCGAATGTCCGCGGGAACACGCTCGAGTGCCATCACCGCAATGGCACCAGCGTCTTCGGCGATACGTGCCTGCTCCGCGGTCACCACGTCCATAATGACCCCGCCGGTGAGGTGATCGGCAAGGCCGCGGCGAACCAGCGCGGACGGAGTTGAGGAGGGCAGTTTGGACTGTGTATTCGTAGACATGGGTGCAAGCCTGGCGGACCAATTGGACTGTTTCAAGATCCACTTTGAGCGGGTCTGAATGAACCACTTGTTCGCTGTGGGAGACGGGTCGACGCGCCGTCGAGCGCTATCCCGAGCGGAGAGATACGCCCGGCAACGATGAGTGAGAGTCGCTGCCGGGCGTATCGGTCTCGAGTGGACGGGTGTCTGAACTACACCCGCCTGCTCTGTCGGCGCTGGAGCCACCGCGCGGCCCCGAGCGCACTGGCTGCCGCGAGCAGAACACCGGCCCCGAGGAGCGTTCCTATGAAGGGGGTGCCGCCTGTGCGGGCGAGGGGATCGGGAATGCCCGGAGTAGGACCCTGGCCCTGGTGGGTACCCGAATCAGGCCCGGGATCAGTGCCAGGATCGGTGCCAGGGTCGGTGCCGGGATCAGTGCCCGGGTCGGGTGACGGGAGTGTAATCGTGAGTGCAGCGTCCGCCTTGACCCGAGTGCCATCCGGCGCCGTGCCGGTAACCTCGACCGTGTTCGACGCGCTGAGAGCGGCGAGTTCCGCACGGGTTGTCGGCGTCGAAACTGTCGCGGTTGCGCTCGCGGCGACGGGGAGATCTGCCACTGCAACTGATTCTGAGGTGTTCCCCGCACCGCGGGAGAAGGCCGCCGCAACATCGGTGAGGGGTGTGTTGCTGGGGTTCGTGAGGGTGGCCTCCCACATGATCGGCGCGTCGATCTCGCTCTCTGACGGAGCGGTACCCGCGAGCGTCGCCGCAATGCCCGGAAGTGGGGCCGCGGCTACGACGTCATCGACACGAGCGAGATCGCCTCGCCCGGCTTCACTGTAGGCCGCCACCCGAAAACTGTACTCGCCGGGGGCAAGATCGCTGATCGTCGCGCTCGTCGCCGTGCTGATGTCACGCTCGATCGTCTGCCAGGTGGATCCGCCGTCCGCAGACTGCTCGATCACATAGTCGAGGACGGGGACCTGGCCGGCGCGGTGAGTCACGGCGTCCCAGCTCAGCGTAACGCTGCCCGCCGTCGCTCCGGTCCCGCCAGTGAGCCCGGTGACAGGATCGGGGCTCTGCGCGAGGAGGCGGAGGCTATGCTCGCCCTTCGAAGTCATCACGAGCCAACCCTCGGGGGTGACTGCGAGGTCGCATGCTTGCTCGTAGGGCACATCTCGTACCTGCACTTCGGCCTGGAAATTTCCGGACTCGTCGAAGCGCTGGATCGCGCCCCTCTGGGGAATCACGTAGAGCTCGCCCTCATCACCCACGACAGTCTCGTAGATCATCTGGCCAGGAAAGCTCAGGGCTCCGTTGGAGCCGAACGTGGTGTCCAGCTCCCACGAGGAGTTCACCTGGTCCACGTTCCATCGCTGCACCATCCCGGTGGCAGGGGCACGGGTAAAGCCGAGGTCCGAGGTGTAGAGCTTCTCACCATCGGATGAGACACCGTAAATCTCGTCGATCCCGCCGGGGCCATTCGTGGCGGGGCGATTCGGCTGGGTGCCTGCAGTCTGGCCGACCCCGGTGAATCGGTGGAGCGGCTCTCCGTCAGGTACCGAGAAGACGCTCACGACGTTGCAGCCCTCGTATGGCGCGTAGAGCCGGTCTCCAATGAAGCCGAAGTAGGGACCCCACGCGAGTTCACCCTCGCCGAGCTGGGTGCAGCCCTGGTCGCCGCCAACGCCGGCGTTCCCCGTGATCGTGTGTGCCGCATCGTAGAAGAGGATCGTGCCTCGAGGCGTGCCGAGGTTGCCATTCGTATCGCTCACCGCGATGCCGCCGCCAGCCATCGCTTCGATCCCGCGCGGTTCGGCCCAGACCTGCGTCCCGCCCGTGGGGTCTGCCGCGGTACTATCGCGGTTCTCGTAGCGCACGGGAGCTTCCCACGCTGAACCCAAGTACCCCTGTCCGTCCGCGTAGTCGCCGCCGCCGAGATAATCGCCCGCGCTCGGGTCGAAGGCACCGGGACGGTACTCCACGATGCCCCGCTCCTCACCGTCAGCAATGGCGTACCAAATGCTCCCGCCCGCATCGAGGGCGACCCCGTAGATACTGTTCACAGTTTCTTGGCTGTCCCCGATCAGACCGTATTCACCGCTCCCTTCGGCTTTCCCCGCGGGCAGCGGGTCAGGAACTGCGTGTGCGGCCTGCGGTGTGCCCAGCAGCGTGGCGGCCAGAAGCGCGGCGGCGCCGAGGCCGCCCCACTGTTTCGAATGCATCATGGTGTCCCTTCGCGGGGGTGATCCCCGTGTGCTCCCGCGGTCCCCTCGTGGGTGATCGCGAAATCAGCGTATTTCGGTGTGCATGTCGCTCACCGGGAGCTGTGCGGACATAGCACAGGCCGTGCGCCAGACGGGCAGATTTGAGTACTCGCGCGACTCGCTGAGTGGCCCGATGAGGGACAAAGACCTGTCTGGGTCGCCGGACGCGCGGACAGGCAGGGGGACTGGTCACGCCTCGGACGTTCTCGATAGCCTGGAATCACACGACGCGGCCACGCGGTCTCGTCCGTGCGCAAAGTCGCGAGCGTGAAAGGAAGATCTATGGTCTATCGAGTACAGGGTGTCGTGGTCCGCGAGAAGAACGCGCCGGCGACAATTGAGACGGTCATCGTTCCGGATCCCGGCCCCGGTGAGGCTGTCGTCGACATCATCACCAGCGGTGTGTGCCACACGGATCTGCACTACAAGCAGGGCGGCATCTCTGACGAGTTCCCCTTCCTGCTCGGTCACGAAGCTACGGGGCGGGTCGCCGCTGTGGGCGAGGGTGTCACCGAGGTTGCCGTAGGCGACCGGGTGATCCTGAACTGGCGTGCTGTCTGCGGCCAGTGCCGTGCCTGCGCGAAGGGTCAGGCTCAGTACTGCTTCAACACACACAATGCGACGCAGAAGATGACGCTTGAGGACGGCACGGAGCTGTCGGCAGCGCTCGGTATCGGCGCGTTTATCGAGAAGACGCTTGTCGCCGCCGGGCAGTGCACCAAGATCGATGAGGAGTCGGACGCTGCCGCGGTGGGCTTGCTGGGCTGCGGCGTCATGGCGGGCATCGGTGCCGCCATCAACACCGGCGCGATCGCGCTCGGCGAGTCCGTTGCCGTGATCGGCTGCGGTGGTGTCGGCACCGCGGCAATCGCGGGCGCGCAGCTCGCGGGTGCCACGACGATCATCGCCGTCGATATTGACGACGCGAAGCTTGAGCAGGCGCGTAGCTTCGGCGCCACCCACACCGTCAATTCGCGCGGTACTGATCCTGTCGCCGCGATTCAGGAACTCACCGGCGGCTTCGGTGCGGACGTCGTGATTGACGCCGTGGGCCGCCCCGAGACCTATCGGCAGGCGTTTTACGCGCGGGATCTCGCGGGCCGTGTGGTCCTTGTTGGGGTGCCGACCCCTGAGATGACGCTTGAGCTCCCGCTGCTCGACGTGTTCGGTCGCGGCGGCACGCTGAAGTCCTCCTGGTACGGCGATTGCTTGCCGAGCCGCGACTTTGCCATGCTGATTGACCAGTACAAGCTGGGACGACTCGACCTTGACGGCTTTGTCACCGAGCGCATTGGCCTCGGCGATGTCGAAGCTGCCTTCGCGAAGATGGCGGATGGCACCGTGCTGCGTTCGGTGGTGGAGCTGTAATGCCCGGCGCACAGATTACGCATCTCGTCACGAGCGGCACCTTCTCGCTCGACGGTGGGACCTGGGACGTGGACAACAACGTGTGGATCGTGGGAGACGACGCCGAGGTCATTGTCATCGACCCCGCACATGACACGGCCGCGGTCGCCGAAGCTGTGGGGGATCGACGCACGCTCGCGGTGCTCCTCACGCACGGCCATGATGACCACATCCGGGCGGCGCGCGCCACGGCCGCGGCCCTCGGCGCTCCGATCCACTTGCACCCGGCCGATCGGATGCTGTGGGACGCCGTGTACCCGGACGTGGCACCCGAAGCCGAGATTGCGGACGGTGATGAGTTCGCGGTTGCAGGCGTGACGCTGACCGCGGTGCACACGCCGGGACACTCGCCGGGATCGGTGAGTTTTGTGGCACCGGAGCTCGGCGCGGTGTTTACCGGAGACACCCTGTTCCAGGGCGGACCCGGGGCGACTGGCCGCTCCTACAGTGACTTCCCCACGATCATCGAGTCGATCCGGAACCGGTTACTCACGCTCCCCGCGGAGACCGTGGTGCACACGGGCCACGGGGACACGACAACGATCGGCGCGGAGGCCCCGCAGCTCGAGGCGTGGATCACCCGAGGGCACTAGCTCTGCGGAACACCCCGGGTGCCGCAGGTGCCCGGGGCGTTGCGCTGCGTGCTGCCCCGCGCTGCTCGCGCGCGGGAGTGATGCCTCCGAGACCTCAATCTCGCACCTTTTCCAGGGCAGGAATGTGCCAATTTGGTATCTCGCCGGAAGGTGCCCTGCATGAGGGCACCTCGCACCCAGGTCACTCCCCTCGCTGGAGCCGAACGATACCCGCGAGAACTCAATCTCGCACGTTTTCAGGGAGTCAGAGGTGCATAATTGTGGACTCGCTGGGTCTGGGCCTGGCCTCGGGGCTGTGCCTGCACTCGGAGCCCGCCCGGCACCCCGGACGCTCTGTGCTCCTCGCAATCAAGCTCCCCTGAGAACGCGATTTCGCACTCTTTCCCTGAGCGTCGTGTGCTCTATCGCGGTCTCGGTGGCGTTCGAGGTGGGTGAGTGGGAAAGACGCGGAAACAGGGGAGTCCTGCCGGAGGCACTGAGGTAGGCCTGAGCGCCCGGTCTGGCCTACCGGCGGGGGAGCTGCGCCGCGACCGCGTCCAGAATTGCCTCGGGTGAACCGGCCGCGTCGTACACAGCGACCATCACCTGCCGCGGCACGGCGGCGCTCGCGGGATCAATCCAAGGCGCGTACAGCCCGGCGACGCGTCGGAGATCCTGCGTCACGGCCCCCGCGGCGTCGCGCACCGAGCCGCGCAACCACTCGCGCAACGTTGTGTTGTGCACGGCAACGAGTGACGCCGCGAGTGCCGGGGCAACCCAGCCGGGCGTCTCTGCCGGGGTGACGCGCCGGATGAACCGCGTAAACACCCGCTCGTAGCGGTGCGTGATGACAAGTTCGCGATCCCGCAGTGCCGGGGTGACGCGCATAAGTTCGAAGCGCAGTCGCGCGGCCTCGGGATCGCGGGTCAGGAGGCGCAGCACGTCAGCGGTGCTCTGCACGAGCGCCTCACCCGGGGCGAGCGTCGTATCAGCGAGGAAGGCCTCGGCCTGGGCGAGGGCGTGATCGTGGTCCGCGAACACCACGTCGTCCTTGCTGCCGAAGCGTCGAAAGAATGTGCTGCGGCTCATCCCCACGGCGTCCGCGAGGTCCTCCGCCGTCGTCGCCTCGTACCCGCGCTCTGCCAAGCGGCGGATCGCGGCGGGGGCGCTCTGCGGGGTGGCCACGGCGCGCGACGGCTTACTGCTCATGCAGCGAAGCTAGCACATTTTCGCGTTGTGGGACTCCGTTTCAGGGGAGGGCTTCCCTGCAGGAGGAGTTGTGGACTCTCCCAAGGTTCTGTGCGCAGGCTTGACTTGGTACCGAGTGTCAGGCAGTCTCGGGGCACAGCACCAGGGCGGTGCGGAGAGGACGATCCCATGTCGCAGACCGGTACAGGACCCATCCCGCAGGGCACCGAAGAGCCCAGCTACGAACTCTGGGAGCCGCTGGATCCCGACGTCGCCGGGGTGTTCCGGGACGTTCCTGCGGAGGATCGCGCGTACCGGGAGCGTGCTCGCGAGTTTGTGCAGACCGAAGTCCGCCCGGTCATTGCTGGGATCTGGGACCGCGCGGAGTACCCGCTCGACCTTGCCAAGCGGCTCGGTGAGCTTGACCTGCTGCGCGACGGCGTCGATGTTCCGGGCTTCCCGGAGCAGAGTCTGCTCGCGGCGAGCCTGACAACTATGGAACTGGCGCGTGGCGACGGGTCGGTCGCCACGATCGTGGGCGTCCAGGGTGGTCTCGCGCTGCGCTCCGTTGCCTGGTGCGGCTCCGAGGCTCAGCGTGAGCGCTGGCTCGCGCCGCTCGCACGCGGCACCGAGCTGGGGGCCTTTGCGCTCACTGAGCCGACACACGGTTCGGACTCGGTCAGCCTGGAGACTCGGGCGGAGACGCGGCCCGGCGGTTTTGTCCTCAACGGACACAAGAAGTGGATCGGATCCGGCAGCGTGGGCCAGCTCGCCGTGGTCTGGGCGCGCGGTGATGACGGGCAGGTGCAGGGCTTCCTCGTGCCGCAGGATGCCCCCGGGTACCGTGCCACGACGATTGAGGGGAAAGTCTCGCTGCGCGCGATTTGGCAGGCGCACATCGAACTCGACGGCGTCGAGGTGGGAGAGGGCGCTCGGATGCCCGGCGCGAACTCTTTCAAGGACACCGCGCGGGTGCTCCAGGCCACTCGGCTCGGAGTCGCCTGGGCGGCGCTCGGGCAGGCAACGGCGGTCTACGAATCGGCGGTGCACTACGCCAGACAGCGCGTACAGTTTGGCAGGCCTCTCGCCGCGTCTCAGATCGTGCAGGCCCGTCTCGCGGAAATGCTCAGCCAGCTCACCACGCTGCAGACGCTGCTGATGCAGTTGACGCGTGCCGAGGAGCGCGGCGAGCTTTCGGGCCCGGGGGCGTCGCTCGGCAAGTTCACCGCGACCCGCACCGCTCGCGACATGGCGCGCAACGCCCGCGATCTGCTGGGCGGCAACGGGATTCTGCTTGAGAATCGCGTCGCACGCCACTTTGCCGACATTGAGGCACTGCACACCTACGAGGGCACCGAAACTGTGCAGGCGCTCATTATCGGACGTGACATCACCGGTATCTCCGCGTTCGCCTAGGGGGTGGGGCCAGGCCCTCAGCGCGCCTGGCCCGCCTACCCGGGGCCGCCGCCCTCGGGCACAGGCAATGCTCCGGTCTCGAGCGCGAGCCACAGAAGTGCGCGGTCTCCGGGAGAGCTGAGCGATACGCCCAGCTCGCGTTCGGCGTCGCGCAGGCGTGTGTTCAGAGTCTGCCGGTGCACCCCGAGCCGGGTGGCGGCGTGCTCCAGCGCCCCGTTCTCGGCGAGAAAGGCGGCGACCGCCGCGACCAACCGCTCAGCGCTTGCATGGTCGAGCTCAGCGAGGCGTTTCCGCCAGGTGCCGAACACGGGTGCGTCCCCGCTCCCGCGCAGCCACTCGTCGAGGAGGTCCGTGCGTTCGAGTTCGCTCGCCCGGAGGACCCGCACCTCTGGGCGTGCGGCGGTGGCCCGGTATGCTCGGCGGGCCTCTTCCCCGAGTGCGCGCAGCGTCCCCGGCGCACCGGGGCTGCTCACCCCAGCCCGCCAGCTCGCGAGGTTCCCGGTCTCGCGGCGAAGGAACTGCTCGACGGCCGCCACCACACTCGCGTCCGTGATCCCGGGAATGACAAGCATGAATCCATCGTCAACGGTGCTGAGTAGCGGCGTCGCAGGTGTGTCCAGTGTGGCGAGCGAGACCGCGATCGCGGACTTGAGGAGAAGGCCTGCGGCCGGTTCACGCATCCGCGCGGGGGCGGCCGCGGGGCCCGGGCCGAACGCGACGACGGTGCAGACCGGGGTGCCAGGGAAGAGCGTCTCGAACAGGCGCGCATCGGAGGCCATGCGCCCGGTCAGCGCCTCGGTGATGAGTTGCTCGCGCAGCGAGGCGGCGAGGCCGGCCAAGGCGCTTGTGTCGCGCGACAGGTCGATGAACGTGGCGATGGATCCGATCAGCCCCTGTTCCAACGGGGCGTACCGGCGTCGCCTGGCCACTGCGAGCGGTGATCCCGCGGTGCTGGCGAGATGCAGGAACAGCGTGCCCACAGCGGTGGAGCCGCTCGAGCGGCCCGCGGCGAGGTGGCGGGAGAGCTCATCGGTGATCCCCCGAGCCTCCCGTTCCGTGACGTCGCTGGGGCCCGCCACGGTGCGCCGGATGCCGTCGGGGGCGATCCAGTACACGGCGGCCTCGAGTTCCTGGGCGAGCTGCTCCAGGCCTTCGATCTGCTGGCTGGGCGTCGCGTCGGAGTAAGCAAGCCGCTGCTGCACGTCAAGCATCCGGCGCACCTGGTCGAGCTGCCTGTCGGCGATCCGGCGCGACACGAACTCAGAGATCGCGATGTATGGAGTGTCGAGCGGCACGCTCAGGACCGGGATCCCGTGGGCGTCGCCAGCGCGCAGCCATGCCTCCGGGATGGCGTTCAGGATCAGGCCGACGCCGAATCCTACGGCGGCGACCTCACGAGCGGCCAGGCCGGCGAAGAGCGCGTCGAGCTGTTCGGGTGAACGTTCGACAAGACCCGTGGTGAGCAGCAGCACCCCCTTGGTCAGCCACGGGGTCGGGTCGTTGACCTCGGCGACGTGGACATGGGTGACCGCGCGATGCAGCAGTGAGTGCCCGGTTGCGCAGCTGAGTTGCAGTGCGGGATCAGCCAGGAGATCCGCGAGGGTGGATGCCATATTCACGATAGTAGTGATTCTCTCCACCAAATTCCCGAGAATCGTGATTGTCTGCGGTGCCGTGGCCCGACAAGCTAGAGGACATCACCTTTTCCCCTGCCCGAGGAGCGCTCATGTCCGTCCCCACCCGTCAATTCGAACTCATCGGTGCGCCCTTCGACGGTGCCTCGACGCTCGGGTTCCCCGGATCCCGGTTTGCGCCGGATCGGATTCGGCACGCGCTCGGCTGGATCACGCAGCGGGTCGAGAACGGCGAGGTATTCTCGCTCGAGAGCGGGACCCTCCACGCAGCCCCCCGCCTCACGGACGGTGGTGACGCGGAGGTTGTTGCCCACGACCTGATGACCACGCTGGCAAACACGAGCGCTCGCGTCAGCGAGAGTGTGCGCGCCGGCCACGTCCCGATCCTGCTGGGGGGCGATGACTGCTTCCTGTTCGCGGGAACCCAGGGCCTGCACGATGCCACCGAGGGAACCGTCGCGGTGATCCACTTCGACGCGCATCTGGATGTCATGGACCAGAACGTGCAACAGGGCACCCACAGCCAGTCGAGCGGCATGCGCCGGTCGCTCGAGCTGAGCCGCGCCAGCACCGAGCACAGCATCCAGGTGGGGCTGCGCCACTTCAACTTCCCGTCCTCACAGCGCTATCTCGAAGACTCGGGTCTCGCCCGCATCACGGCGGCCCAGTTCTCCGATCTCGGGACCGACGCCGTCGTCGCGCAGATCCTGAAGCGCATTGCGGGTGCCGATCACGTGCACTTCTCATTCGATATCGACGCGATCGATCCGGCACACGCCCCCGGCGCCGGTGCCCTCGAGCCGGGCGGCATCACCTCGCGCCAGGCCATCGAAGCGGTGTCTGCGTTGGCACCATACTGCGATTCGTTCGCAGTGACCGAGGTGAACCCGATGACCGACCACCAAGACATGACCGCGACGCTCGCGGCCTACCTCTGCTATTACTTCGCGGTATTCGGGCAGGAACCCGCAGCGAAGTAGCCACTTGATCGCCGCGGCAGTGACGCCGCGGCGATCCGTCCCCACCCAGCAACGAAGGAGTTACGCAATGCAAGAGCCACGCGCCGGGGTTCCCCCGCAGCTCGATACCGGGACCGTCAACATTGTCCAGAAACGAGACCTCCGCCGTGCCGTCCGTGGCACGTTTGTCGGCAACGTGATGGAGTGGTACGACGTTGGTGTGTTCGGCTATCTGATCGTGACGCTCGGCCCGGTATTCCTGCCGGACGCGAACCAGGCGACGCAGGTCATCTTCATGCTCGGCACGTTTGCGAGCACGTACCTGTTCCGACCGCTCGGCGGGCTGTTCTTCGGCTGGCTCGGAGACAAGATCGGGCGCAAACGGGTACTGTTCATGACGCTCACGCTCGTCGCGGTCGCGACATTCCTCATTGGGTTGCTCCCCGGACACGCGACAATCGGCACCACTGCTGCGGCGCTGCTGGTGGCGCTCAAGATCCTGCAGGGCTTCTCCGCGGGTGGGGAGTTTACCGGGGCCCTCACGTTTATCAGTGAGTCTGCGCCGGATCGTCGCCGCGGCTTCTACGCCGCATTCCTCGATTCGGGCAGCTACCTGGGCTTTGTTCTCGGTGCTGCGATCGTGACCGCGATGCAGATCATGTTCGGGCAGCAGGCGATGGAGGACGGGCTGTGGCGGGTGCCGTTCCTGATCGCCGGCCCGCTCGGGCTTATCGCGGTCTATCTGCGGATGCGTGTCGAGGAGACCCCGCACTTCGCCGCACTTGTGGCGGAGCAGGACGCCGCCGGCGGGTCGCTTCGGGTGAACCCGCTGCGCGTGTTCGCCGCGAACTGGAAGCCGATGCTCTTGGTGATCCTCCTCGTGGCGGCCGCGAACTCCGCGGGCTACGCGTTCACCTCGTACATGCCGACGTACCTGTCAACGGTGCTGCAGCACGATGCGATTCAGGGAAACCTCTTCTCCCTGCCGCTGATGCTGCTGATGGCGTGCTTGATGCCATTCGTCGGCCTCCTCTCGGATCGAGTGGGTCGCCGCCCGGTCCTGTTCGCGGCCGCGATCTGGATCATTGTGCTGAGCTACCCGGCCTTTGCGCTCATTGGCTCGGACTCGTCGTTCGGTGTCATTGCCGGGCTCGCCCTGATCGGGATTCCCGTGGCACTGTACATGGGCACGCTCGCCGCGACCTACCCGGCGATGTTCCCGACAGCCTCCCGGAACACAAGCCTGGGCGTCTCGTACAACATCTCGATCGCCCTGTTTGGCGGTACCGCCCCGCTCGTGATCGACTCGCTTGTGCGCGCCACGGGGACCCCCGCGGCGGCGGCCTTCTACCTCATGGGGATGTCTGTGATCGGCCTGATCACGATCTGCTTCCTCCCGGAGACTGCGGGGAAGCCACTCCAGGGCTCCGAGCCGAACGTCGAGACGGCGCAGGAGGCGCACGAGATCCACACGGCCCGACTGCACGCGTCCGCCAGTTAGCCCGGCGGGCCTCGTGCCGGGGAGGCGGGGGACCAATCTTGGTACCCCGCCCCCGGTCACACAGCGTCGGGGAGTTTGACAGCCGCAGTGAGCGGGCGTCCCTCACGCAGGAGTCGCCGCTTGGTGATTTGCCACATGATCGCCAGCGCGATGAACCACAGCGGGGTGAACATGAGCGGCAGGCGCGTGTCGTCGGCGAGGACCAGTGTGACAAGGATGAAGGCGAAAAACGCGAGCACCAGCCACGGCACGATCCGCGGCAGCGGTGTGCGGAACGCGGAGGACGCGTGCCGCTCTGGATGCTTGCGCAGGTACTGAATGAAGCTGATCGCGATCATGCTCCAGATGAACAGGATGAACGTGGAGGCCACCGAGGTGACAAAGGTGAAGGCCTGGATGACGCTATCGCCCAGCAGCAGAATCGGGACCACCGAGAAGACGAACACCGTGGAGAAGAACACCGCCCGTTTCGGCACACCGCGTGCATCGGTGAGCGCAAACTTTCCGGGCGCGTGACCGTCGCGGGCGAGCGCGTGCATCATGCGCGTGCCGGAATAGAACCCGGAGTTCGCGCTGGAAGCGGCCGAGGTGAGGACCACGAGATTGATCGCAAATGCTGCCGCGCCGAAGCCTGCGTAGGCGAACGTCGTCACAAAGGGGCTCTGATCCGGGTCGAGCTTGTCCCACGGGGTGATCGCCATGATCACCGTGAGCGCCCCGATGTAGAAGATCAGCACGCGCACCACGATCGAGTTGATGGCGCGGGGGAGATTGTGCGCCGGATCCTTGGTTTCGGCTGCGGCGGTGCCGACGAGCTCGACACCGATGAACGAGAAGATCCCGAGCTGGAAACCGAGGAGGAACCCGCTCGCGCCGAACGGGAACATGCCGCCGTGTTCCCACAGGTGCGTGAGGGAAGCCTGGGTGCCGGTGTCAGGGTTTGTGAACCCCGAGACGATCAATACGATGCCCGTGGCGATCAGTGCGAGGATCGCCACAATCTTGATCATGGAGAACCAAAACTCGAACTCGCCGAAGAATCGTACGGGCTGGAGGTTCAGGATCGTGAGCGCGGCGACGCTGATGAGCGCGGGCAGCCAGGCGGGGATATCTGCGTTGATATAGGCGACATAGCTCGTGATCGCGATGATATCGGCGACGCAGATCACCACCCAGGTGATCCAGTAGGTCCAGGAGACGAAGTATCCTGCCCAGGGGCCGATAAGGTCCTTGGCGATGTCGCCAAAGGTCTTGTAGTTGAGATTCGAGAGCAGCAGCTCGCCGAGGGCACGCATGAGCAGGAACATCATGCAGCCGATTACCGCGTAGATGAACAGCACGGAGGGGCCGGTCAGGCTGATGACCTTCCCGGAGCCGAGAAACAGGCCAGTGCCGATGGCACCGCCGATTGCGATCAGCTGGAGGTGCCGGTTCGAGAGGCCGCGCTCGAGCTCGTCGTGCGCACCTGCGGGGGCAGTGGTGGTCATCAGGTCTCCCATCCCAGAGGGGTTGTTCCGATTGTAGTCATCGCGCGCAGCTCCGGCGGGGAGCCCGGGGTCCGAGAATGACGCTGCCCCGCCCCGGTTCGCGCATGGGAACCGGGGCGGGGCGCATCACCTGAAAAAGGCTAGTCCTCCGAATCGGGGAGCGGGATCGCTGCGGTCAGCGGGCGTCCCTCGCGCTGCAGCTTGCGCTTGCGGAGCTGCCACAGGATCGCGAGCAGGATGAACCAGAACGGCGTCGCGAGGAAAGGCGGACGCGTGTCTTCGCCGTAGAGCAGCGTGCCCGCGATGAAGACGAAGAACGCAAGCACGAGCCACGGTGCGATGCGAGCCATCGGCAGCTTGAACTTCGATGCGGCGTGCCGCTCCGGGTAGCGCTTCAGATACACGATGTAGCTGACGACGATCGAGCCCCAGGTGAAGAGGATCATCGTGGCGCACATTGAGGACACGAAGGTGAAGGCGGCTACAACACCGTCGCCGGCGAACAGCAGCGGGATCGCCGCGAACAGGAACACGCTCGTGAAGAACACCGAGCGGCGGGGGACGCCGCGTGAATCCGTCAGGGAGAACGACTTCGGCGCGTGCCCGTCCTTCGAGAGCCCAAACAGCATCCGGGTGCCCGAGTAGAGCCCGCCGTTGGCGCTCGACGCCGCGGAGGTCAACACGACGAGCTGGATCGCGGCGGCGGCGAGGCCGAAGCCTGCGAGCGCGAGCGTCGTCACAAACGGGCTCTTATCGGCCTCGATCTGGTTCCAGGGGGTCACGCTCATGATGATCGCGAGAGCGCCTACGTAGAAAATGAGGATGCGGAGCACGATCGAGTTGATCGCCTTCGGGAGGGTCTTGCGCGGGTTTTCAGTCTCTGCCGCAGCGGTGCCGACCATCTCGACGCCGATGAACGAGAAGATGCCCATCTGGAAGCCGAGCACAAAGCCGCTGGCACCCATCGGGAACATGCCGCCGTGCTCCCACAGATTCGCGAAGGATGCCTGGGTGCCCTCGGGGCTTGTGAAGCCGGTGAGCACGAGGATCACGCCGACAGCAATGAGACCGAGAATGGCCACGATCTTCAGGATCGCAAACCAGAACTCGGTCTCGCCAAAGTACTTCACGGGCTGCAAATTCAGCACAAGCAGGACGCCCGCGGTGATGAGTGCGGGCAGCCAGTTCGGGATCTCCGGGTTGAACCACTGCACGTATGCGGTGATCGCGATGATGTCGGCGACACACGCGATGACCCAGGAGAACCAGTAGTTCCAGGATACGAAGAAGCCCGCCCAAGGGCCGAGCATGTCCTTCGCGATGTCCCCGAAGGTGTGGTAGTTCAGGTTCGACAGCAGCAGCTCCCCGAGGGCCCGCATGATGAAGAAGACAAAGAACCCGATGACCATGTACACGAAGATGATCGACGGGCCGGACACGCTGATGAGCTTGCCGGAGCCGAGGAACAGTCCGGTACCGATTGCACCCCCAATCGCGATGAGTTGCAGGTGGCGGTTTTTGAGACCGCGCTGCATCTCGCCGGTGGGCGAGCTTGTTACTGTCGTGGACATGACACTCCCTTGTGTGGGGACGGCTGCGCCGGGGTGTGGCGCGGGGTACAGGGTGACCTGGAGATTGTAGTGGGCGTTACGCGACGACTCTGAAGGTCGCCAGTGCGGGATCAGCGGCGCCGCGAACGTAACCGGAGGGTGCCGCGCCGGTGGCACGCAGGAAATCGACGACCTCTGCGCTCAGGATCTCGCCCGGCAACACGTTGGGGACTCCGGGCGGGTAGGCAGCGAGTGAGTCCGCGGAGACGCGGCCAACGGCCTGGTCGAACGGGACCACCTCGACGGGGCTGTAGAACGCCTCGCCCAGGCCCATCGCGCGCTCGCACGCCGCGGGAAGCACGATCGGTCGCTCGGGCTCAATGGCGGCCTCCGGAAGCGCCTGCAGCGCGTTCCAGAACCTGTCGACGTCAACGGGGGAGACCGCGCCGACGAGCAGCAGCAGCGCCGACGGCGTGGACAGCTCCGCGTACACGCGGTGGTCGCGCAGCAACTGGTAGTGCGCGTCGCTTCCGGTGATGCCCGCGCCGCGCGTGTCGATCGCGATCTTGAACGGGTCGTTCGTGATCGCGTCGGGGCTCGCGAGGATGTCCGGGGTGGCGTCGCGGAACCGGCGATCGGCCCGGACGCGGGCGCGGATGTCCTCGGCTGTCGCGAGAGCGCGCTCGACGAGTTCGGGACGCGTCACGATGTTCATGCGCGCCTCATCGAGCGAGGCGAGCAGGAGGGCGCTGCAGCTTGTCGACTGGTGGGAGCGCACCACGCGGTCCACGAGCGGCTCGAGCGCCGCGGCGTAGGGGCCGTGGCCGAGCTGGATCATGGCCGACTGAGTCAGCGATCCGACGGCCTTGTGCGTGCTCGACACAATGAGGTCGGCACCGAGACGGGCCGCGTTGACGGGCAGCTTCGGGTGCAGCCCGAAGTGGGAGCCCCACGACTCGTCCACGATCAGCGGCACATCGTGGTTGTGGGCGACCTGTGCGATTGCGGCAATGTCGGCAACGGCGCCGAAGTAGCTCGGGGAGACGATGTACACGGCCGAGCTGTCGGGGTTCGCGGCAAGCACGGTCTCGACCTGCTCGGCGGTGACGCCGTGCGCGGAACCGAGCCCGGTGTCCACGTGGCCGGTGACAAAGTGCGGGGTGAGTCCCACGTGGGTGATGCCATCGATCACGCTCGAGTGAACGCTGCGCTGCACGACGAGCTCGGTGCCGAGCGCGCGCACGACGGTCGTGGCGACGTGGTTTCCGCCCGAAGCCCCGTTGGTGATGAACCAGGTGCGGCTTGCGCCCCAGGCCTCGGCGGCGAGCTCTTGCGCGCGCATGAGCGGGGTCACGCGGCCGGGGGTGACAAGCCGCCAGGTTTCCTGATCGACACTGCTGAACAGCATCGGGAAGTCGATCGACAGTGCCGCGTCGCCGACGAGACTCGCGACACCCGGCGCGTTCTCCGGGTTCGCCTGATGGCCGGGAACGTGCAGCCGCTGCCAGTCGTGGCCGGCGAGCGAGCGGAGTGCGTCCGCGTAGGGCGTTTCAAACTGGTGCGCGGGGATCTCCGCCGTCACGGGACTCGTGAGTGTGGCGTCCGCAATCGGGTCGGAGGTCACGGCGGCTTCGGCGGGCGCGGCCAGATCGGTCGCGGGAGAAACGGTCTGCATGGCTCCAGGGTAAGAAGAAACCCATCCCTATGCGCAGTATCAGGTTTTCGCGCGTGGTCACATACTATATATGTCATGATGTCGCTGCAGCAGTTCCGTGTCCTCCTCGCCATTCGTGAGCACGGAAGCCTGACAAAAGCTGCGGACGCGCTGCAGTACGGGGTCCCCACAGTGACCCATCACCTAAGCGCCCTTGAGGCCCACCTCCGGGTACGGCTCGTGGACCGTGATCGGCGCGGCGCACACCTGACCCCGCTTGGCGCGGCGTTCGCCGCGGACATCGCACCCGTGCTCACTCGGATCGAGCGTGCGGAGCGCGCGGTGGCGGATCAGCGCGACGCGGGCGTGGTCACGCTCCGGGTGGGAACCTTCTCCTCGATTGGCTCCCGGCTGATGCCCGCCGCGATCGCACAGTTGCAGCAGCGCACCTCGGTGCGGGTTGAAGTTGTGGAGGCCGAGCCGACCGAGGTGCTGCGCCTGCTCCGCGGCGGCGAAGTGCACGCTGGGCTCATTTACGACGTGTCCGACGAGCTCGCGCTCGCGGTGCCGGACGTCGAACGTACGACGCTGCTCTCGGAACCGTATCGGGTGATGGTGTCGCGCAGCGGCCCCCTCGGCGAGCGTGCCGAGCTCGACTTCGCCGAGCTCGCCGAAGTCGCGTGGGTGTGCAGTCGCAATCCCGATGAAGCCTCGGACCGGGTGCTCCGGCGGGTGTATCACTCGCTCGGCCTGCCGGTGCGCGAGGTGATGCGCACAGACGACCTGACGATGATCCACGGCCTTGTCGCGGAGGGACTCGGGTGCGCCCTGACCACGGCGGCCGCGGTCGATGCGGACTTCGACGTGGTGCTGCGCCCCGCGGTGCAGGATCTGGGCGAGCGGCGGGTTTCTTTCGTGACGCGTCGCGGCCCCGTACCCCCGGCGGTGCAGTGGCTGGGTGAGATCCTGCGCCGCCTCGCGGTGGAGCGCGTCGCAGGATAGTCCCGGGGAAGGGGTGCCGAGCTGCCTACCGCGGGGCGCGGCAGGCAGCGACGAGCACCTCGGCGGCCGGGGCGAGCCGTGCGAGGTCGTAGCGCATAGCCGGATCGTGAAGACCTGGCGTCACGTCCGCCCCGACCCCGAGCATGGCGGCCTGCAGCGCGGGCCGATGCAGGGTGTAACAGTGAAAATCGTCAGATCCCGACGTGACTGCCCGTGGTGCGAGCGCCGCCGCACCCGCGACCCGTGTGATCGCTGCCGCCAACGCCGCCTCGGCGGCGTCTCCAACGATGGCGGCGGGTACGTGATCCTCCTCAGCCAGCGTGATTTTGACGCCGTAGCGGAGGGCGAGCGCACGCCCGATCTGGGCGACCCCCTCGCGCAATCGGGTCATCGCCGCGTTATCCTGTGCCCGGAGGTCAATGCCGAAGCTCGCGGACCCGGGGATGACATTGAGGTTGCCTGATCCGGCGCGGAGCTCCGTGAACTTCGCCGAGGCCGGCACCTGCGGGTCGACGCGCAGCGCGGCGACCATCCCCGCGAACTCGGAGGCGACCTCGATGGCGTTGACTCCCTGGTGTGGCCGCGCGCCGTGGTGATCCGATCCGGTGATCTGGCCGCGCACAAAACAACAGGCACCGTGCGAGATCGCGGGTGCGAAGCGGGGTGCGGGGAGTTCGGATCCGGGGCGCAGGTGCACGCCGAACAGCATGTCGAGTTCGTCCGCTACTCCGAGGGCCGCGACCGAGGCCGCGCCGTTCCCCTGCTCTTCGGCGGGCTGGAAAATCGCGCGTACCCCGTGGGGGAGGCGGTCACCGAGTTCCGCGAGTCGCAGCACGGTCTCCGTGACGATCGCGAGATTCGCGTCGTGCCCGCAGGAGTGAGCGAGCACCGTGCCCGCTGGGGTTTCGTGGGCGAGCGCGTCAAGATCGCCGCGGAGTCCGATGACCGGGGTCCCAGGCCCCACGTCAACAGTGAAGCCCGGGAAATCCGCGAACGGCTTCGGGTCTAGGCCCGCCTCCCGGAGCACGGCCGCGAGATACGCGGCCGTGCCGTGTTCACGCCAGCTCGGCTCCGGGTTGGCGGCGAGGTGCGCGCGGATCTCGAGGATCCGCGACACCTCGGCGATCGGAGTGATCAATTCGGCAC
This sequence comes from Leucobacter sp. 7(1), assembly GCF_900163635.1. Lineage (GTDB taxonomy): Bacteria > Actinomycetota > Actinomycetes > Actinomycetales > Microbacteriaceae > Leucobacter. The sequence continues at coordinate 25,054 of NZ_FUID01000037.1, forward strand.
ACCCCAAATCGCGCCAGCTACGAGCGCAAGCCCCGCGACGACGAGCCACACCGCGATCAGCTTCCAAATGAACTTCACCCAGAGCTCGTAGGGAATTCGCGCGACCGCGAGGTAGCCCATGAGCGCGCCCGAGGTCGGGATGATCGAGTTCGTGATTGCGTCACCGTACTGGAACGCCAGTACCGCAACCTGGCGATCGATCCCGAGCAGATCGGAGAGCGGCACCATGAGCGGCATTGTGGTGGCGGCCATTCCGCTGCCGGAGGGAATGAAGAAGTTCAGGATCGCCTGGAACACGAACATGCCGAGCACGGTCATCGTCGGCGGCCAGTGCGAGATGCCCTCCGCAATGAAGTTCACGATCGTGTCGAGCGTCTGCCCATCCTGCATCACGACGAGAATGGCGCGGGCGAAGCCGACAACGAGCGCACCGAACACGACGGCACGCATCCCCTCGACGAGGCTCGTAAAGGAGCCGTTGATGCCGAGTCCGCCAATGATGCCGGAGAGCATTGCCACGATGAAGAAGTTTGCGGCGAGCTGGTCGAGGAACCAGCCCCAGTTGAAGACACCAAACATGTTCACGGCGATCCCGAGCGCGAGCAGGATCAGGACGATGCTACGGCGCGCGGTGAGCGGCGGGATCTCCTCGCTCACGGCGTACTCGGTCGATCCGACCCCGCCGACTCGGCCGTACAGGATGGAGGTCTCCGGCTTGGCTTTGACCCGTGCCGCGTAGCGCATCACGTAGAAGATCGCGAATGCCAGGATCGGGATGTAGACAGCAGTCCGGAACCAGATGCCGGAGAACAGCGGCACCTCCGCGATGCCTTGCGCCACGCCCACGGTGAAAGGGTTCATCATGCCGCCGACAAAGCCGGATGCCGCGCCGATGGCGACCATCGCGGTGCCGACGATCGCGTCGTAGCCGAGCGAGAGCGCGATACCGATCCCGATGGGAACGAAGATGATGCACTCCTCGGCCATGCCGGTCGTGAAGCCGAGCACCGAGAACACGATCATGACAAGCGGGATGATGAAGCGCTCGCTCGTGCCGATCTTCTGCACGAGGCGGTTGATCCCCGCGTCGATGGCGCCCGTGGCTCGGATCACGCCGAAGGCACCGCCGACGAGGAAGATGTAGAACACAATTTGCGCGGCGGCTTGCATGCCCCGGGGGATCGCGGTGAAGATGTCGAACGGCTGCATGACTGTCTTCGCGATGGTGTCGAAGGTGCCGGGCACCACCATGAGGCGGCCGTCTACGTCGACGCGCTCGAACTCACCCGAGGGGATCACGTAGGAGAGCACCCCGACGAGGATCACGATGGACAGAATGATCGCGTAGGTGTGGGGGATGGAAAGCCTGTCGCGCAGGCGGCGCTTCGGGGCTTCGGTGAGGGTGGTCATGCGACGGTCAGCTCCTTCGCTGAGACTGTGAGGCGGTCGATTGCGGCGGGATCGAGCGTGACGCCGAGGCCGGGACGATCCGTGATGTCGACGTACGGGAGAGGGAAGTGCAGGTCGCCCGGCTCGTCCGAGAACGCGACGGGGCCGGAGAGCTCGGTGGACACGATGTTCGGGTGGGCGAGGGCGAGGTGGTAGCCGGCCGCGGAGGAGACGCTCGTTTCGAGCATCGATCCCACCTGAACGGCGAGGCCGCCCAGCGCCGCCTGGGTGGCGAGGCGCTGGCACGGCAGGATCCCGCCGGACTTCATGAGCTTGAGGTTGACCATGTCCACGGACTCGTCGCGGATGAGGCGGGCGAGGTCGCCGCGCGTAATGACGGACTCGTCGGCCATGATGATGGCGCTCGTGTGTGGGCGGAGCCGGCGGAAACCGTCGAGGTCGTCGGCCGCGATCGGCTGCTCGATCCAGTCGATGTCGTACGGCTCGATGGCGGCGATCATGCGCCGGGCGGTGGCGACGTCGCGCCAGCCCTGGTTCGCATCCACCCGGATCCGCACGTCGCTGCCCACGGCGGTGCGGACGGCGGCGACGCGGGCGACGTCCTGCACGGTGTCGGTGCCGAGCTTCATCTTCAGATGTGTGAAGCCGTCGGCAATCGCGGACTGCGCCTGCGCGGCCACCTCCGCGGGCGGCAGGATGCTGAGTACCTTTGCGATCATGGGCCGCTCGGGCTTTCGGCCACCCAGGAGTGCGTGGATGGGGAGTTCCGCGTGTTTCCCGAGCAAATCCCAGCAGGCGATGTCTACGGCGGCTTTCGCGGCACCGTTCGCCACGAGCGCGGTGTCCAAGCGATCGTGGACCTGGTTCAGGTTGCATGGATCGGTGTCGCGGAGCGCGGGGAGGAGATGCTGACTGAGCGCGGCGACCACGGACTCGACCGTTTCTCCGGTGACGTGTTCGTCGGGGACGGCTTCGCCGATGCCTACGAGCCCAGTGTCGGTGCGAAGTGTGAGGATTACGCTCGGCATGACGTCATAGCGTGCGTAGGACACGATGAAGGGCACCTTCAGGGGAACCTCGATCACCCGGATGTCGGCGCTGACAATTCTCATTTGGGGAAATCCACCTCGTCGTTGATTGTGTCGTTTGAGTGTCGGTAATAGGAGAGAGTAGGGGGCACACGTGCTCACTGTCAAAGTGAGCGGCACCCCGGGCTTCCTGTCGCACCCCAGAGACCGGCTGGAGCTCGGGGCGTGTTTCGGGGCTGCGAGTGGGGAATTGCGGGGGCGGGCGCCCCGATCACGCCCCGGTGCCGGACGGAGCGGAACCCTCGGCGAGGGCGTTCCGGTGTTGGCGAGCTGCGCGCTCGAGCTCGTCCGAGAGTGCATAGATTGAGCGCGGTCGCCCCGCGTCGAGCGGTTGCTCCTGGCCGACGGCGGTGAGCGCGCCCGCGTCAAGGAGTTTGCGCACGGTGCGCTCCGCGGTGCGCGGCGAGGTCTGGCTTGCGACCGCCCACTCGCCCGCGGTGAACGGGTGGAAGTCCCGCGTCGCCAGGAATCCCAGGAGTCGCGTGACCGAGCGTGCCTGCATGCCAGCCCGGGCCGCGAGCTCCACAAGCCAGGGTGCCGTGTGCCGAGCATCCGTGGCGGGCTCCGAGGTGTTGTGCAAGCTGTGTACGCGTGCGTCTTCGTCAACAAGATAGGCGGCGGTGCCGGTGTCGGCGATTGCGCGTCGGAGCGCTTGCATGGCCCGATCCTCCGCCTCATAGAGGTGGCGACCGACGCCAGCGCCGAGAGCGAGTTCGCTGGGTGCCGCGGGGTCACCCAGTTCCGCCAGGAGTGCGGGAAGCTCTGCGTCGAGCGCGCCGCGCGTGGTGGTGAACATGTCGAGCCCGCCGCGCTGCCAGGTCGCGAGTCGATGCTGCACGGGGGTGGCGAAACGTCCCAGCTGGGCGGCGAGCTGCGCGCGGAGCGCGGTGGCCTGGACGTCGGCCGGCGTCGTCGAGGTGAGTGCGATGACCGCGAGGAGGCCGCCCTCGAGGCGTCGAACCGAGACGCGCTGTTGCGCGGTGCGGATCAGGTCGAGATCGCGCTGCAGGGAGTCGACCATGAACATCGCGGGGAAGCCGGCGGCACGCAGTCGGTCATAGACGGCGTGGACGCTCGTGATCGCGAGCTTCGCGCCCGCGCTGGCGGCGCGGTCTTCGTGGAAAGCGACGAGGGTGTCGACGTCGACGGGCCGCGAGAACCGCGACTCGTAGACCCAGCGGTAGTCGGTGACTTGCGCCGGATCGAGCGCAATGCCCGTGTCTGCCGCAACTGTGGCCGGGACATCGGGGTTCGGCATGTCCAGCGAGAGTTCGGCGACTGTGAGTGCGCTGCCCGCGGTGGCGGCGAGCAGCGACGCGACAAGCGTATAGTCGGAAAAGCGGCCCACCAGGACGGGGGTTTCCCCGTCGAGTGTGCGGTCCCGGTGGTAGTGCGAGATGGTGCCCGAGAAGCAGACGGCGTCGTTCTCGGTGAGCGCCGCCGCGTACTGGGCCGCGGTGTCGTGCGGGTCCGCGTAGGCGTAGCAACGCAGCGCGATGCCCGGCAGGAGCGCCTCCGCCCCGGACAACCGGGCCACAGAGTGCGCCGAGCCGATAAATCCTACGCGCACGGTCACGCTCTTAGCTTGGCACAGCAGAAGACTCCGGGCCGAGCCCCAGCCCGGCGAGTGCTCCGCGCACCGCGGCTTGAGCCTGGGCAGCGGAGAGCTGCCCGGTGAGCCAGCGGCCGGAGAGCCCCTCGATGAGGGCGGTGAGTGTGAGCGCCGCAGCGGCGGCGTCGAGCTGGGGTGCGGCGGCCGCGACGAGCCCGGCCACGTCGGCCTCCCAGGCACCGGTCGAGCGGGCCACGGCGGCGGCCCGGCCCGCGTCGAAGACCGCGGCGGCGCGGACCTCGTTCCACACTGTCGATCCGGCGCGGATCTCGCGCTCCTCACCAAATTCGGAGCACAGTAGCGCGGCGAGCCGGGTGGCCGGGGTCCGGGTCTCGGGCACGAGCTCCGCCCGCCGCGTGGCGCTGGCCGTGACCTCGTCGAGGGCGGCCTGGAGGAGTCCGTCGCGGTCACCAAAGTGGTAGGCGAGAAGCCCAATCGACACGCCTGCCTCGCGCGCGACCTCGCTCATGCGGAACCTGGTGAGGCCGCTGTGGGCGATCACGGCGGCGCAGGCCGCGAGGATCCGTGCGCGGGTGTCCTCGGCCATGTCGACTCCTCTCGGGTGTGGCGCGGCGAGCTTGACACCGCGACTCAAAGAACTGAAACTATTTTCAGGATACCCGAGTCGGGGCTGACATGAGGAGCGGAATGAACGACACCACTGCGCAATTCGAGCTGATGGAAGCGAGCATCGACGACGTGCTCGCCGCCCTGAAAGCCGGCGAGATCACCAGCGTCTGGCTCACGGAGCGCTACCTCGCCCGCGCCGCCGCCTACGACCAGGGTCCCGAGGGGCTGCACGCGATCATCGTGGCGAACCCGGGTGCGCTCGCCGCAGCCGCCGAGTCCGACCGCCGCTGGGCCGCGGGCGAGGCGCGCGCGCTCGAGGGCGTGCCCTTCACCGTGAAGGACTCGTACATGGTCAAGGGGCTCACGGTTGCCTCGGGCTCGCCCGCGTTCCAGACGCTGATCGCGCAGTGGGACGCTTTCTCGGTCGAGCAGCTGCTCGAGGCCGGGGCGGTGCTGCTCGGGAAGACGAACATGCCCCCGATGGCCGACGGCGGCATGCAGCGTGGCGTCTACGGTCGCGCCGAAAGCCCCTACAACCGGGACTACCTCGCCGCCGCCTACGCGTCCGGATCCTCCAACGGCTCCGGCGTCTCCACAGCCGCGAACCTCGCCGTGTTCGGGATGGGGGAGGAAACCGTGTCCTCCGGCCGCAGCCCGGCCTCGAACAATGGCCTGTGCGCCTACACGCCGTCCTGGGGCATCCTCTCGATCCGCGGCAACTGGCCGCTGTTCCCCGCCCGCGACGTCGTGGTCCCGCACACCCGCACCATGCCTGACATGCTGCGTCTGCTCGACGTCCTCGTGCAGGACGATACGAACACCCGTGGTGATTTCTGGCGCAACCAGGACACCGTGCAGCTCCCGCTGCCGTCCGCGCACCGGCCGGGGAGCTACCGCGACATTGCTGATCCCGCGGCGCTGCGCGGCAAGCGCTTTGCGGTGCCCGCAATGTATCTCGGCGAAGACCCGAACTTCCCGATCGCGGTGCGCCCCTCGGTGCTCGAGCGCTTCGCCGTGGCGCGCGAGCGCCTCGAATCGCTGGGGGCCGAGGTTGTTGTCACCGGGTTCCCGCTGATCGAGCAGTACGAGGGCGACCGCCCCGGCCAGGAAAACGTCGGCGCGCTGGGTGTGCTCCCCGAGGGTTGGATGGACACCGAGTTCACCGATTTCCTCGCCTTCGGCTGGGACGACTTCCTGCGTGCCAACGGCGACCTCGCGATCCCAAACCTCGGTGTTGTTGACCCGGACCAGATCTTCCCGCAGCCCGAGGGCACACTGCCCGACCGCTACGAAGAGGTCGAGGACTACCCAAACCGGTACCGGGCCACGGTCGCGATGGCGCAGGTCGAGGGTGGGGTGCCGGATCCCCGCCAGCGTGCGGACTTTGCGGACGGCCTGCGCGCGCTCGTGCGGCTGCGCGAAGACCTGTTCGAACGCTGGCTGCGCGAAGAAAGCTTCGACGGCGTCGTATTCCCGGCAAACGCCGACGTGGGGCGTGAGGACGCGGAGCGGGATCCCGCCGCGGCGGATCATGCCTGGTCGAACGGGGTGTTCTTCTCCAACGGCAACTACGCGCTGCGCCACCTCGGCATTCCCACGGTCACCGTGCCGATGGGGAACATGAGCGACATTGGGATGCCGGTCGGGCTGACCTTTGCGGGTGCCGCCTACGCCGATCCGGCGCTGCTCGCGTTCGCTGCAGCGTTTGAAGCCCCGGGCTCGCTCCGCGAGGCCCCGGCAGCCACACCTGCCCTTCCGGAGGACCGGGTCTCCGACTAACGGGGAGCTGGGTCCCGGGGGCCGCGGGTCCCCGGGACCCACCGCAACGCCATCGAAGGGTGAGTTGTGGCTGCTTCCGTGAGTCTAAACAGCCACAACTCACCCTTCGGTGTGCGGCGAGCCTCCGGGAGTCTCGCTCGCTAGTCCTCGTCTGCGGGGATCGGGTCCGGCTCAAATCGGTCAACGCTGAGAGCGAGTCGCCGCAGCAGCACGGAGAGTCGCTCCCGTTCGGAACGAGGGATCCCGCCGAGCAGGCGTTCCTCAGAATCGCTGAGCCGGGTCATCGCTGCATCGACAAGCGTGAGGCCGAGCGGGGTCATCTCGACAAGTACGCCGCGGCCATCGTTCGGGTCCGTGAGTCGCTGCACGAGGCCGCGATCCACCATCCTGTCGATCCGGTTTGTCATCGTGCCGCTCGACACCATTGTCTGCTGCACCAACACTTTCGGGCTCTGCCGGAACGGCTCACCACCCCGACGCAAAACGGCCAGCACGTCAAACTCCCAGGAGGCGAGGCCCGAACGGTCAAACGCGTGCGCGCGGGCGCGATCCAGGTGTTTCGTGATCCGCCACAGTCTCGAAAAGATAGCGAGGGGCGTCAGGTCTAGATCCGGGCGCGCGGCGCTCCAGTCCGCGATGATCCGGTCGACCTCGTCTTCGTGCTTCATCTCCCCATTATCCCGTCAGCGCGTGAAAATCTGCGAGCGTACGCGAGAGGTCCCCGAGTCTGACAGAATGTATCCGTGCTGAAACGGCACGGTCCGCCTTGGTGTAATGGCAGCACGACAGCCTTTGGAGCTGTTAGGTCTAGGTTCGAATCCTGGAGGCGGAACAGCGCGGCGAGTGTGGGGAGACCCGCACTCGCTGCCGCCGAATGGGTTTCGCGCCCAGAGAAAGGGAATGCACATGGCAGAACGCTCACTCGCGGTCGTCATCCTCGCCGCAGGCCAGGGGACACGCATGAAGTCCTCGCTTCCGAAGGTGCTGCACCCCATCGGCGGACGTTCCCTCATTGGCCACGTGCTCGATACGGCGGCGGGCCTGCACCCCGAGCGGGTGCTCGCGGTTGTGCGTCACGACCGTGATCGTGTCGCCGAGCACATCCTCGACCACGCGCCCGACACGACGATCGTGGATCAGGACGCGACGCCCGGCACCGGGCGTGCGGTCGAGCAGGCGCTCGAAGCGCTTCCCGAGTCTTTCGACGGCACCGTCGTGGTGCTCTCCGGCGATGTGCCGCTCGTGGACACCGCAACGCTTGAGCGCCTGGTGAACGGGCATCTTGAGGGCGCGCGAGCCATGACCATGCTCTCCGCGGTGTTCGAGAACCCCACCGGGCTCGGCCGAATTCTCCGCTCGCCCGAGGGTGCCGTGACCGGCATCGTCGAGGAGAAGGACGCGGATGAGGCCCAGCGCCGCATCACCGAGATCAACGGTGGCATCTACGTCTTCGCCCGCCGCGCGCTCCAGGACGCCCTCGCGCAGATCGATACCAACAACGCGCAGGGTGAGAAGTACCTCACCGACGCCGCCGCACGCATTCTTGCCGGTGGCGGCCGTGTCGAGGCTATCGCGACAAATGATCCGTGGCTGATCGCGGGTGTGAACGACCGTGCGCAGTTGGTCCAGGCCGGCCGAGAGCTCAACGCACGGATCGTGCGCGAGCACCTGCGGGCTGGTGTCACAATCCAGGATCCGATGACAACCTGGATCGACGCTGACGTCTCAATTGCTGCTGACGTGCAGATCCTGCCCGGCACCTTCCTGCACGGGGCGACAACCATCGCGGCAAACGCAACAATTGGTCCCGACACCACGCTGACTGACTGCGAGGTTGGCGAGGGCGCGCACATTCGCCGCAGCGAGGCCACCCTCGCGGTCATCGCCGCCGACGCAACCGTGGGCCCGTTCGCGTACATTCGTCCCGGCACCGAATTGGGGACCGGCGGCAAGATCGGGGCCTTCGTCGAAGCGAAAAACGCGAAGATCGGTGACGGCAGCAAGGTGCCACACCTGAGCTACGTCGGCGATGCCACGATCGGGACTGACAGCAACATTGGTGCGGGAACCATCTTTGCCAATTACGATGGCGTGCAGAAGCATCAGGCAACGGTGGGAGACGGGGTGCGCGTGGGTTCAAAGAACGTGCTCATCGCGCCCGTTACCATTGAGGACGGAACGTACACGGCAGCGGGTACGGTAGTCCGGAAGAACGTCCCCTCAGGGGCGCTGGCGCTGAACGTAGCGCCGCAGCGCAACATCGAGGGATGGGTGGCCGAGCATCGGCCGGGGACGAGCACCGCGGAAGCGGCTGAACGCTCCGGTCGCGCGAACGCCGAATAAGCGCGGAACCGCGGGAGAACAACGAGTGAGGACGAATCAGCACTGATGAGCACGATCGAGATGGCGGGGCAGAAGAAGCTCGTCTTGATTTCGGGCCGGGCATACCCCGAGCTCGCCGAGCAGGTGGCCGCTGAACTCGGCGCCGAGCTCGTTCCGACCGACGCACGCACCTTCGCCAACGGTGAGCTGTACGCGCGGTTCGACGAGAGCGTGCGCGGATCCGACGCCTTTGTCATCCAGTCGCACACGAACCCGATCAACGAGTGGCTCATGGAGCAGCTCATCATCGTCGACGCACTGAAGCGTGCCTCGGCGAAGCGGATCACCGTTGTGGCACCGTTCTACCCCTACTCCCGGCAGGACAAGAAGGGGCGTGGGCGCGAGCCGATCTCGGCCCGACTTGTTGCGGACCTCTTCAAGACTGCCGGTGCCGACCGGATCATGTCGGTCGACCTGCACGCACCGCAGATCCAGGGCTTCTTCGACGGCCCGCTCGATCACCTCTTCGCGATGCCCGTGCTGCTGGCGCACTTCGAGAAGCACCTCAAGCGTGACGACCTCACTGTCGTGTCTCCCGACATGGGCCGCGTGCGCGTCGCCGATGTCTGGAGTGACCGCCTCGACGCGCCGCTTGCGATCATTCACAAGCGCCGCGATCCCTCGGTCGCCAACCAGGCCTCCGTGCACGGCATCGTGGGCGATGTGAAGGACCGCTGGTGCCTGATGGTCGACGACATGATCGACACCGGCGGCACGATCTCGAAGGCCGCTGAGGCGTTGAAGGAAGCTGGCGCGCGCGGTGTGACGATCGCCGCGACGCACGCGATCTTCTCCGGCCAGGCGACCACGCACCTCTCGGCCGACTTCATCGACCAGGTCGTGGTGACCGACACGCTCCCCGTGCCCGAGGAGAAGCGCTTTGACAAGCTCACCGTGCTCTCGATCGCGCCGCTGCTTGCGAAGGCGATCCATGAGGTATTCGAGGATGGCTCCGTGACTTCGATGTTCGAGGGCGCCGCCTAGCAGTTCTCGCCGCGGCTCCGCCGCGCACCCCGCACCTCCCGGTCGGGACTCGACGCTCCGCGTCGGCCCAGCCGGGAGGTGCTGTCGTTTCTGCGTCCCGTGGTTCGGAGCCTTGGATCTGCCCGGTTGCCCGGCGGTGCCGCTCTGCCCGGTTGCCCGGTTGCCCGGCGGTGCCGCTCTGCCCGGTTGCCCGGTTGCCCTGCGGTGCCGCTCTGCCCGGCCGCGCCTAGCCCGACCCATTTTATCCGGCGGTAGCCGGCGGTTTCAGGTGGTGAGTGCAACACCCCTGAGGTACTCGTCTAGTGTCTCAGCCGGCGTCTTAAACCCCAACGTCTTCCGCGGGCGAGCATTCAGCAAGTCCTGCATCTGCTGGAGCTCGTCCTCGGACACGTTATTGAAGTTCGTGCCCTTGGGATAGAAATCCCGGATGAGTCCGTTGAGGTTCTCGTTCGAGCCCCGCTGCCAGGGCGAGTGGGGATCACAAATAAACACCGGGATCCCCGAATCGA
>NZ_FUID01000044.1 GCF_900163635.1 Leucobacter sp. 7(1)
ACTTGGAGGCCGGCCACCGATCAGCCGGCTGCTACCAACCTGATGGCCGGGTACACCTAGCGCGCACGTGCCGGAGCAGAGCACCGGTCTACCCGGGGTCTCACCCCGGGTAGACCGGTGCTCTGGATGTTCTCGGCTCGGTCTGTTGAGCTGCTCCGCGGGGATCCCATCATCGTCATCGCGATGCCCCTGGGTGCTGCGTTTGTCGTGACCATGTCGGGCATGCTCGCGTTCGCTGGATTGTGGTTTCTGACGCTCATCAGCTAGCCGACCAGATCATGCGGGGTCCACCTGGACAAACAGGTGTGGCCAGAGTTCCGGGCGAATGCCACTCGGAGTCTCGTTGTCGGTTCGGACTCGGGCCGCACCGCCGGATCGACGCCGGATCATCAACGCGCACCCCGGTGTCACGCCCTGCGCGTAGAGATCCGTTAAGGCCCCCACCGTGGCCTGCAACCCTTCCGATACCCACACCAAGGTGACGCGCTGCGGAAGCGTATTTTCCCGCATCAGCTGCGCCAGCGCCTGTGCCCGCTGCCGCGGATACGCATAGGGTACGCGGACACCACAGCTCGCCGGGCGCTGCGGGATCGGGTTCCCGTAGGGCGAGCACCGCGGGCCGCCCAGCAGCGCGAACAACCGTTCTGCCACAAGGTCACTCATCACGTGCTCCCACTTGCACGCCTCCTGATGCGCATAGGCCCACTCGAGTCCAACGACGTCGGTCAGGAATCGCTCAGCGATACGGTGCTTGCGCAGTACGGACACCGCCAGCGCGCGCCCCCGCGCCGTGAGTTCGAGGACCCGATCCGACGCGATCTCAACGAGGCCGCGTCGCTGCATCCGCAGCACAGTCTGCGAAACTGTCGGGCCGGCGTGTCCTAGCCGTTCGGAGAGCCGTGCCCGCAGGGCAGGCACTCCCTCTTCTTCAAGGTCAAGAATGGTCCGGAGGTACATCTCGACGGTGTTAATGAGATCGGTCGCCAACGGGCGCTCCCAACGGTTGTGATGCCGGAGCCCGCCGCATGGATGCGGCGGGCTCCGGTGGATCGGACGGTGCGGGGATCCGCGGAGCCCGGCTAGGACTGGAACGGGACCTCGGGGAAGTCGACGGGAACCGCGAGGGCGATGTTCACATAGTTGGTGAAGATATTCAGGGCCACCTGGGCGACAGTCTCGACGATCTGCTCGTCGCTCCAGCCGAGATCCCGCAACTCTGCAAACGCGGCTTGGTCGACTGCGCCGCGCTCGTCGACGAGGACGAGGGCAAAGCGGAGGAGTGCCGCGGTCTTAGAGTCTTCGGCGTTGCCGAGCTGCGCTGCAGAGAGCTGTTCGGAAGTAAGGCCCGCCTGGGCGCCGAGAGCCGTGTGCGCGGCAAGGCAGTATTCGCAGCGGTTCCGATTGGCGACGGCGACCGCGATCTGCTCGGTGAGCGCGGCACCGAGCGCACCGGTCGAGAAGGCCCCGAAGGAACCCCACATGGACTGGAGGGCGGCCGGGGAGTTCGCAACAGTCGCGAACATATTCGGCACCGTTCCAAACGCCCCCGTGATCTTTGTGAGGGTGGCCTGCACCGCCGGGGTTGCGGTATCCAGGGTGATCGGCTGAATCGCACTCATTGTCTCTCCTCTACTCATGCCCCAATCGGGGCCTGTCACTCCATCCTGACCGGGCATTCAAGAGGATCTGGCACAGAACAGCCAGGTTATTTATCTGATCGTCTAAGCTGTACAGATGGAGATCTCCGACCGCCTCGATGCCCTCCTCCAGCGTTTCCGCGTCCAGGCACGGCAGTTCCACATTGGCCAGGTGTGCACGTCGCAGCGCTATGACCCCAGACCGGGAACCGGCTTTCTCCACGTCCTCCGAGCAGGCGAAGTCTCATTCACGCCCCCGGGATCCCCCCACCCAGTGAGAGTCGCGGAACCCTCGGTGCTGCTCTTCCCACACGCCACTCCGCACGCGTTCACCGTCCCCGCGGGCGCGACCGCGGACCTGGCGTGCGCGACACTCGATTTTGCTGGCGGCGAGGCCCACCCGCTCGTTGGTATGCTTCCCGAACACGTGATCGTGCCACTCGCTGAGGTTCCCGGGCTCGGATCAACCCTGGAGCTTCTCGCCACGGAGGCGTCATCGCCGTTGTGCGGCCACCGTCACGTCATCGATAAACTCTTCGAGATCGTGCTGATCAAGCTGATCCGCCACCTGCTGGAACACCCCGAGGCCGGTCGGCATCCACACACCTCGGGCCTTCTTTCCGGCCTCGCACAGCCGCAGCTTGCCCGCGCGCTCACGGCAATGCACGAGTCGCCGGAGCACCCCTGGACGCTCGCTGAACTCGCGGAAATCGCCCACCTCTCCCGCAGCGCGTTTTCGCTCCGGTTCCGAGAGCTTGTCGGGGTCCCGCCACACGAGTACCTGATCGGGTGGAGGATCACTGTCGCACAGCAGCTCCTCCTGCACGACCACGCCGTGATCGACGTCGCGACAGCCGTGGGCTACAGCGGAACCTCATTTTCGCGCCTCTTCGCCCAGCGCGTGGGGCAGTCACCGCGCGCGTGGGCACAGACGCGGGCCCACGCGGGGGCGTGATCGGTCACCGACTCAGCAGTTTCCACAGTGAGACCCACTCGGTCTCGCGAAACGACTCACACGTCGCCACGGGGTCGGCGGTGCACGCGGCCCCGCCGTGCACCGTGAACGGGATCGGGAGCACTAGGACCGCAATCACCACCAGGGCCGCGGAGCTGATCCCCCAGAATCGCCTGCGCGGGATCCTCCGCCACCCACCGGCCTCGCGATGTGGCAGCGACATGCGGCTCCTCCTCTCAGGTGATGCGGCGTGACACGTCCCGACCGTACCCGCGAAGCAGCACCGATTCCAGGATCGTTACCGGGCTGAAATAGCAAGCTGCTCCCTCACTCCGGAGACGGTTACGATGACCGTGCACCCACTCCAGCCCCCAACTCGAAGAGGAACTCTTGAACCACATGGTGAGCCAACTGAAGCACCGAAACCGCCTCACTATCACGGCGGACGTGCTCATCGTCGAACCCATCGGCTGGGACCGCATCTGGAGCTTCCGTCGGAGACTCGAGGTGCCGCTTGCGAGCATTTCAGCAGTGACCGTCGAGGCGCGCCCGATGCTGTTGCCGATGGGGTGGCGGGGGCCCGGGTTGAGCGCCGGGGCAAAGTACGCGGGCACCTTTCACCCCAGCGGTGCAAAGCACTTCTGGAACACCTCCGGGCCGGCACCGGCGCTCCGAGTTTTCCTCGGCCCCGGGCAGCACTTCCATGAGCTTGTCCTGTCAGTGAGCGACCCCGAAACGGCCGCGAAAGAGATCCAGGAGTCCGTCGCCGAGGCGCAGTTGCGGAGCTAGCGAAGCCGAGCGCTTAGCGTTCTTCGCGGCGACGCCAGAACCCCGCGACCTGGCGGCCATTTCGCATGTGCGGTGCCACCCAGACTGCGCTGGGCACGCTGCTCGACGCGAGGCTCTGGCGCGCACGCGGTGCCCCGACATCGACGTGCACTTGCGACTCGCCGCTCGCCGCGGCACGCGCGTGCGCCCGCTGATCCTCGGGGAACGACCGAGCCATCGAGCGAATCTCCGGGGCGGAAATCCCCGCCGCCTGCGCGACCTCCGGCCACGCCTCGACGGCGTCGGCCACCTCCGCGAGCGCAGCACCTGCTACAGCGGCAGTCAGTCGGTAAGTTCCGGCCGTGGCGATCAAGTTCCGGATGTCGCGATTTCGCGGATCGTCCCGGGCGGAAATTGGCCGGGCGACCAAGGCCCCACCAGCGTGCGATGGGTTGAGATCATACGCAGGACTGAGCTGCCAAGCGCCACCGCCCCGAAGAAAGGCGTGGTTCTTCCAATGGTCGTCAGTGTTGGTGATCAGCACGTTCAGCGCGACCCGCTTGAACAGGTCCCGGAGTTGTGCGGCTTCGCCGTGGGTCAGGTGATCCGTGACATCCGCCAGGTCCTCGTAGGTGAACTGACCGTGTTCCTGATCCCCGATCTCGAGCGCCGTACGTGCCGACATGAATCCGATCCGCCCGCCACTCGGTGTCCGATCAAACCTTCGCAGCGCAAGCGTCGACTTCCCGTCCGAGGTACGCAGCAACGTCCCCTCTTGGACGTGGATGCCGGCGGTTCGTGCGAGTGTCATCGCAACGAACTCCCACGCCTCACCGTCCCGACCGCCGTCACGTTCGGACGGGAGCTTCACGAGCCGCAGCTCGCCGTCAATGTATACGCTCACCTTGGGACGCGCACCACCTGCCGATGTCCCCGGCGCACCGAGCAATTCAAGATCCGCCTCGGTCGCATCATGGGCTTCGAGTCGTGCCGCAGCGGCAGCGACTGCATCGAGGCCCAGGGCACTCAATTCAGGTATGTGAGCAGGCCCTAGCCATTCCCCTGCCGAGGGATCCCGGAAGCGAAGCGCTCCGAGTCGCGTTTCGTCGGCCGCCAGCGCGAGGTAATCGAACTCTCCCACCCGACCGGGAATCTCGGCCCTGGCCTGCCGGGCCAGAGCCAAGCTCGCATCGATCACTCGCCGACCCCAGTCATCCGGCGTCAGGTCTTGGAACGCACCGAACAGCAGCTGATCCTCGCCGGCGCGGTGCGGGGCTCGGCTACGCGTGAGCTTCGGGTCGAGCTCATATGCGCCAGGGGACCTGAAATAGTCTCGGTCGTAGGTAAAGGTGGTCCCCCCGAGCGTTCGACCGGCCCCAAACGAGGCACGGAGTCGGCCCGCCAGGATCGAAGTCCCGTCCACCTCGACGTAGACGTCGAGTTCGTCGCGGAGGTTCATGCGCGTTTCCGCACCGCGTCCATCGCGAGAGTCCGACCGGTCTCCGTCGCCAGCGGGTCGGCCGCGGCGACCAGGTGGTCTACAAAGCCGAGCGCTGACACGACGGCCAGCACCGAGTCGAGCCGCGGCGATCCGGCCCCCGTTTCGATGGCACGCAGCGTATCCCGGGTGACATGCGCGCGACGGGCGAGTTCCGCAGCGCTGATCCCGTGCAGTTCCCGCCAACCGCGCACGTGTGCGCCGAAGCGTTCGAGCTGCCGTTTCCGTGCCGGTGACGTCCTGGCAACCATTCGACGCTCCTCCCAAATTTTGGCATCTATAGCTGTCATTTTAGCACCGAGTTGTCCTCTATAGATGGCAAGTTTCTCCGGGTAATGCGCCAGAAGTCCACCCAAGCCCGTTGGCAACTACGAAATCGCGATCTGCCTCATCACCGAAGCTATTTCCCTGCGCCTCACCCGGCACGTACCGTAGCGCGTGATGGGCCGTACCAGAAGAAAGGATGTGTCGACGATGACAAACCCGGGGAGAATTCTGCTCGCACTCACGAGCCAAAACGATCTGGCCGGAATCCGACACACGGGATTCCACCTCACCGAAGCCGCGCACCCGTGGCAGGTGTTTCGGGAGGCTGGCTACACTGTCGACCTCGCCTCGGTGCAGGGCGGACCGCCACCCGAGGACGGCCGCGACGAGACCGACCCAGCCCAGCAAGACTTCCTGCGGGATCCGGGGGTTGCCCGGCAGCTCGCGAACACTCCGGCGATCGCGAAGCTCGATGGTGCTGACTACGACGCCGTCTTGTTCGTAGGTGGTCACGGCACCATGTGGGATTTCCCGAATAGTGCGGAGGTCGCCACACTGGGGCGGGCCGTCATTGAGCACGGCGGGGTCGTCGCCGCGGTGTGCCACGGGCCGGCTGCGCTGATCAACATCACACTGTCGGACGGGCGCCCCCTCCTCAAGGGCGCGCGCGTTGCGAGCTTCACCAACGCCGAAGAGGTCGCCGTCGGGCTGTCAGAGGCGGTGCCATTCCTCCTCGCTGATGAGCTGGAACGCCGCGGCGCAACCCATGTCCCCGCGGCGAATTTCACCGAGCAAGTGATCGTTGATGGGCGTCTCATTACCGGGCAGAACCCGCAGTCCGCACGGGCCTTGGCACGCGCGGTGGTCGCAACGCTTGCCGCGCCCTAGGTTCTTGGCCTGCTAGAGCTCGCCGCGTGCGGTCGCGTCGCTGAGGAGCGCCTCGTGCACCGCGCGAACCGACTGATCCCGCGCGAGGACGCCAGCCCGCGTCGCGAGGTGAAGGGTGTTGAGCGGCGGGGTCTCCGGCTCGAGAAGTGCGAGCAGCGCGCCACGGCGCAGC
Source organism: Leucobacter sp. 7(1) (assembly GCF_900163635.1). Taxonomy (GTDB): domain Bacteria; phylum Actinomycetota; class Actinomycetes; order Actinomycetales; family Microbacteriaceae; genus Leucobacter. The sequence continues at coordinate 6,186 of NZ_FUID01000044.1, forward strand.
TCGGATTCGATGAGGTAGCGCGGCAGCACGGACATGCCCAGCCCGGCCACGACCGCCACGGCGATCGACTGCAGGTTGGGGATCGTGGCGACGAGCTCGAGGTCTGTGGCCGGCCGCTCGAACACCGTACGCCAGAAGCGGCGCACGATGGCGAGATCATCGCTGTAGGCCACGAGCGGGATGCTGCGCAATTCCTCCGCGGTCGCCGGCCGGTCGCCCGGGAGGACGTCACGCCACTGCGGTGCGGCGACAAGCACAAACTCCTCATCGACGAGCGGAACGCTGACAACTCCCCTCAGCCTGGGAAACACCGTGCTCACCACGAGATCGGTGTGCCCTGCTGCCAAGCCGTTCAACAGTTCCGCAGCGAGTCCGGGAACCACGCGGAAGGCACGGTGCTGTATGGCCAAGCGAGGCAGCACCGGCACCACCCGCGAGGTGAGATACTCGGCCGGGCCTCCGAGGTGCAGCACACGTTGCGCACCGCCAGTCCCCGCTTCCATGGACGGGATGATCGACTCCAGCTGATCTACCTGCGGTGCCGCAGCATCGGCAAGGGCCCGCGCCCGCGCCGAGGGGGTAATCCGCCGCCCGTGGCGCACAAACAGTTCGACACCGAGTTCCTGCTCCAGGGACCGCATCTGCGCTGTCACCGCGGGTTGGCTGATCCCGAGGAGCCGCGCGGCCGCCGTGAACGATCCCCCGCGGACTACCGTCACCAAGGCGCGGAGCGCGTCGAGTCTGGGAGACATCGTGGCGACCGGCTTCCCGTCCGCACACCGCAGACATCGTGGCTGTCCCCTCCGCGCAGTCAATCACACAAGGATCTGCGTTTCGTGGGCTCAGCGCACCGAGCGCGGCACCTAGCAGAGTTTCGCCCCAAAGGCAAGATCGGCGCGAGCCGCTTCGAGCTGAGCGATCCGGCGTTCTGCCTCGCTGATGAGATGGAGGGTGAGGCGTTGCCAGTCATCCGGCGTCGGGTGCTCGGGTACGTCGTCAAGCGCTCGGGTAATCTCACGCACGGACAGGCCGACCCGTTGCGCGACCCGGGCAACCCGCACCACGCACGGCACCCACGGCTGGTAGCGGCGCTGATTGCCCGAGGTACGCTGCGACGCGATCAGGCCTTGGCGTTCATAGAAGCGGATCGCGGAGGGTGCCGTGTCGCTGAGCTTCGCCACTTCGCCGACAGTCAGCATGCTGGCTTCGTGCGTCCCGAGATTCGTCATAACCTCAGCATGAGCTGCGTGTGGCAATTCTTCAAGGATGGTGTCATCCAGGCGCATGGCGCGGTCGCCTGTGTGAATCGATACCGGTTCTTGACTTCAAGCTAGGTTCAACCCGCAGAGTGGGCACTATGACGCCTCCCACACGATTCCAGCCGACGGCCGAGTCCCCGGCGACTCCACGCGCGCCGAGGATCGCCGTGATCTCTGCCAGCGTCCGCGCCGAGCGGGTCGGCGCGAGTGTCACGGACTGGGTGGCGGCAGCGCTTCACGGTCGCGGGAGGGTCGACGTCGACAGGATCGATCTTGCCGAGATCAGCCTGCCCGATGACCGCGAGCTCTCCCCCGGCGGCGGCCCGCGCACGGTGGTGAGCTCGCGGATCGCTCGCGCAGAGGCATTCGTATTCGTCACTCCGGAGTTCAACCATTCCTACCCGGCGTCCTTGAAACGCCTGCTCGACTGGCACACCGTGGAGTGGAAGCTGAAACCTGCCACCGTGATCGCGTATGGAATCACCGGCGGCCACGCGGCCATTGAACACCTGCGCGGCGT
>NZ_FUID01000067.1 GCF_900163635.1 Leucobacter sp. 7(1)
CACCGAGATCTACACAAGGAGTATCGTCGGCAGCGTCAAGTTGGTTGTGTGATAAGAGACAGGCGACTCAGTCCTCGGGCGGGTGGTGTTGCACGCGGCCGGTGCCCTGGAGGCCCGGCACCGGGTAGCGCACCCCGGTCACCCGATGCCACACAAGCGCGGCCACGACGATCACGCCGGAGGCGAGGAGAGCGGGCTGCAGCACAAACCACCAGTCCGCGGACTCCGAAAGCGCGATCACAGCCATCGCTACGGCCGGCGGGTGGATGATCCGCAAGAGCGCCATCGCAAGGGTCGCTACTGCGGCGGTCAGTGCGGCCGTCCACCACGTAAACGGCAGGATGTACGCGGCCACCACCCCGACAAACGCCGAGGTCACGCAGCCGCCGATCACGGCCGTCGGCTGCGACACCGGTGCCTCCGGGAGCAAGAACACGAGCAGGCAACTCGGCGCGAACCCGAGGAAGAGGGCGATGTGATCGTCAGCGCGCCCGATGAGCCCCAGCAGCCCGACCAACAGCGCGATACCGATCACCGCGGGCAGCAGCCGCCGCCACGGCAGCCTCGGCTGACCGGGCCACAACACATCCCGCACCCGCACTGCCACACTCCCCGCCGTATCCATTCAGCGCCCGTCCGGGCACCGGCGTAGTCTACCGGGAGGCCCCCGTTCCCCTCGAATGCGAAGGATCCCATGACTTCTCTCTCCCCCACCATCGCTCTCGCGGGCGGCGCCCACATGCCGGTACTCGCGCTCGGCACCTGGCCCATGAACGATGCGGAGACTGCCGACGCCGTCGATTCAGCGCTCCGCAGCGGATACCGCCACATCGATACGGCCGAAAACTACGGCAACGAGCGCGGCGTCGGCGAGGGACTGCGCCGCTCCGGGATCCCGCGGGACGAGGTCTTTGTGACGACCAAGTTCAACCGAAGCCACCACAGCGTCGACGGCGCGCGGGCCGCCTGCGATGCGAGCCTCCAGCGGCTCGGCGTCGAGCAGCTCGACCTGCTCCTCGTGCACTGGCCCAACCCGGATCAGGACCGCTACGTCGACGCGGTGCGCGGCCTCGCGGCACTCCGCGAGGAGGGCCGGATCCGCGCGTTTGGCGTCTCAAACTTCACGCAGCCTCACCTCGCTCGGGTGATGGATGCCGGATTCCTCCCGGAGGTCAACCAGATCCAGCTCGACCCCGAGCACGGGCGTGCGGATCTGTTGCGCGTGCACCACGAACTCGGAATCGCCACGACGGCGTACACGCCGCTCGGCCGCGCGGGCGCGTTCCTCGCCGATCCCGCGATCGCCGGCGCTGCGGCCGCGCACGGGAAAACTGCCGCACAGGTCGTGCTCCGTTGGCACGTGCAGCAGGGCATCGCGGCGGCACCGAAATCGGCGAACCCGGCGCGCCAGCGCGAGAACCTCGACATCTTCAACTTCACGCTGAGCGAGGCCGAGATGGCCGCGATCAGCGCACTCGACGTGGGTGCCCCGCTTCACCACGACCCCGAGGAGTTTGGGCACTAGGCTCAACGTCTCCCGATTCCGTGGGTATGCGCGAACATCACACCGGCGCGGACCCAGCCAAGAGCCCTGCGGCCTCCACACCGGCCTTGGCTTCGAGCTCGTTCCGACGTGCCCAATACACCTCAGCCGAACGCTGCGCCGGCCAGTCCGCCCCCAGATATTCGGGCCCCAAGCCGGGATCGCGCCGCAAGAGGGTTAGCCAATCGGCGACAAGTTGAGTGAGCTGCGAGAGCGGCGGCACATCTATCTGCACTGCCGCACCCCAGTCCCACCGGCGTAGGAACCATTCGTGCTCCGCGCGGATCGCGTCGATATCCCACGCCGCACTTACACGATCTGCCATGGGGAAACAGCTGAGATCTTGCGCGTGAAATGCAACCACCTCAGCATCCTGCAGGTCTTCCCGGAGTCGGTGGAGTGAGAGCTCGGGATCCTGCTGCCCGGGCCCAATCCACAGCCCGTCCCGCAGTGCCGCAAATCCTGCCCATGTGAGCGCCGAGCGAAGCTGATGCCGCAGGCCACGCTTCCCCTCGGGCACGGAGAAGGTCACGAGTGTCCACCCTTCCCCGTGTCGCGCGAACGGCTGCTGGGCGTGCACCCGTGAAGCCGCCTCATCGAGCGTTTCTTTCGCGAGTTCAGTGACCCCGTACGTTACCCCGCGGCCGGCTCGTTCACGCCGTAACAGGCCACGCACTGCAAAGCGGTCGAGTGCGGCCCGCGCTGCGGACGCGGACACTCCTGCACCTTCCATCACTTGAATGAGCGTCACCGCTCGGAACGGTCCCGCATAGCCGTGTCGGCGAAGCTCCCCCAGAAGTGAGAGCACGAGGATCCGAGGGTGGGCATGTCGAGCATCACCCTCCACACCAAAATCCGAGACTTCCGCCACTGCAGACATACTCTGGTTATATCTCACGCACCCGGCCGAACGGCCTCGCCGCGCTTCGCGCGCTGGATCTGCTCATACACGTGGGTGCGCAATTCGGTGAATCGCGGCAACGCGCGAGTGGTGATCTGATCCCGGTCAGGAGCCAGATCGATCTCCAGGTCCCCCTGCACCCAGGTTGGCGACTTCGAGAGCACCACAACACGCTCCCCCAAGTAAACGGATTCATCGATATCGTGCGTCACGAAGAGGATTGACATTCCGCGCTCGAGATGCAGCGAGCGGACAAGGTCCTCAAGGTCTGCACGAGTCTGCGCATCAACCGCGGCGAACGGCTCGTCCATAATGAGCACTTCGGGTTGGTAAGCCACAGCGCGAGCGATCGCCACGCGCTGCTGCATGCCACCCGAAAGCTGCCAGGGGTACTTCGTATCTGCGTGTTCGAGCCCTACTGCGACCAGGGCATCTTCGACGAGTCGCGTGCGTTCAGCCGCACTGAGCATGCGGTGCTTCAGCGGCAACTCAACGTTGCCGCGCACCGTCAGCCACGGGTAGAGACTCCGGCCGTACTCTTGAAAAACAAGCGCCATGTTCGCGGGTGGCCCGGTCACAGCTTGCCCGTCGATCGCTACTGTGCCGCTTGTGGGACGCAATAGTCCCGAGATGCATTTGAGCAATGTTGTTTTGCCGCATCCCGAGGGGCCGACAATACACACCAGTTCTCCCCGCTTCATACTGAAGCTAATGTCGCCGATTGCTTCCACGCTGCCAGTCGACGATTCGTAGACCTTGCGTAGATTTTCAACTGTGAGCAGCGTTTCAGGCACGCTCCACCTCCCGAGTTCCGTGGTACCAGCGCAGCACGCTGCGCTCAACCACACCAAAGATTGCGGCGAGTAATACGCCAATGAGTCCAAGGAGCACGATGCCGCTCCACATTTCTGCGATGAGATAGTTCCGCTGGAAGAACACGATCTGGTAGCCAAGCCCCGAAGATGAGTAGAACATTTCGGAGATAACCAGCAAGATCAGCGCGATCGATAGCGTCTGTCGCACCCCCGCCATGATGCGCGGGCTCGCAGCGGGAAGGATCAAGTACCGCACCCGCTCATACCGTGTCAGCGAGAAGGATCGCGAAGTCTCCTGCATCACCGAATCAACCGATTTCACCCCGTCGATCGTGTTGAGCAGCACCGGCCAAATCGATCCAGCTACGATCACGACGACCTTCATCGAGTCAGTTGCGCCAATCATGACCGCCACGATCGGGATCAGTGCGGGCGGAGGGATCGCACGGAAGAATTCGAGCACGGGTGTCAAGAGGTCCCGCAGCCACCGAACCCGGCCGATTACGGCACCGGCCGCGATTCCAATTACCACCGAGAGAAGAATGCCGAGTGCCAGCCTGCCGAGACTGGGCAGCACGTCCACGACGAATGCCGGTCCGATCCAGGTGCGCACAAACGCATCCGCGATCACACCTGGACCCGGGAAGAATCGACCTGGGGAAATCGTCCCCCAGATGCCCCAGACAAGGAGCAGGAGCAACGGGAGACCGATGGCGTAGAGTACGTTTTCCCTCAGTTTCGCCCAGATCCGCGATTTCTTTTGCGGCACGACGACGGTGCTGGTGTAAAGCGTCATGCGGGATCCTCCCCACGTACTGACTGGTGCCAAAAGAGAGCTCGCCGCTCTACGACACCGAAGATGAGATTCACGAGCAACCCAATGAGGCCAGTGGCGATCACAATCGCGAAGACACCCTCTTGATCACCGTTGCTGTAGTCGAGCATGAGCCGGTTGCCCAGACCTGGATTGCTGATCGTCATTTCCGCCGTCACCGCGAGCACCAGTGCAACGGAGGCGGCGAGTCGGAGTCCGGTCATCAGGTAGGGCAACGCAGTTGGCAGAATCACACTGCCAAGCACCTGGGTGGGTGTGAGAGAGAAGCTCCGCGCGGTGTCGCGGGCGACCACGTCGATATCGGCGACGCCGTACAGCACTTGAACAAAGACCTGCCAAAAGCTCGCGAAGACAATGATGACGAGGGCCGCCTCCAACCGCATTCCGAAGCTCAGCACAGCGAGCGGGATCAAGGCGACGGAGGGGATCGGACGAAGGAACTCGACCATGGTGTGGGTGGCCCGCCGCAAGAACGGCACCATGCCGATAGCTGTGCCGAGAATCAGCGCGAGCACCGTCGAGATCAGGAGACCGATTCCCCATGCAGTGAGGGTGCGCCCGACGTTCCTCCAGAACTCCAGATCGAGCGCTTCAGCACCCAAGCGCGACAGGGTGTGGATGGCGCTCGGAAAATGTGAGGGATTGACGAAACCGAGTGTGGGCAACAGCTGCCACGTCGCGAGAAACCCGACAACCCCGACGAGGCCGAGCGCCACTTTGCGTGTAGCTTGCCGAGCGCGCGCGCCGCGCGGCCCTGGCGACGTAGCTGAGACGAGAGCCATATCTCCCTTTCAGATGGTGTGATGCGGCTGCGCTGCGCAAAGGTGGCGCAACGCAGCCGGCGTACCGCGCTCTGCGCGCGGCACTCGATCTGCGATGTGCTCGATCTAGTACTGCGTGAAGATTGCGTCGATATCCGGTCGCTTGTCGAGGACGCCGTACTTCACCGCGAGATCTGCCAGCTCGCCGATTTGATCGATGTCGAGTTTGGCGTCGTAGTTCGGCAGAGTGAGTCCCACCGCAACCTCGGCAGGAATCTTCAGGTGTTCCGAGATCGCCGCACGGGTCACGTCGTCATGCTCGTTCGTGAATTCGAGCGCTTCAGCCATTGCGGCCGCGTAGTCCTTCACGAGCTGGGGGTCCTTCTCGATGAGCTCATTGGTCGTGAAGTTGGTGAGCACGGTCAGTCCGGGCAACACCTGCTGGTATGGGTGCATCACGAGAGTGCCCTCGGCAGCGATCTGCTTCTGGAAGGGATCCGGGACCCACGCCGCGTCGATGTTGCCCGCTTCGAGCTGTGCGGCCGCGTCAGGGAACGCGACTTCCACGAACTCGATACTCTTCGCGTCCCCACCGTCCGCATCCACTGCCGCCATGATGGTCAGGTCTCCGGCAGCGCCGAGGCTGTTCACCGCAACCTTCTTGCCTGCGAGATCCGCGGGACGGGTGATCCCGGAGTCACCCAGCGCAACGACACCATTCACGTCGTCACCGCTTGGTTGGCTGCTCGAGAAGTTGCTAAACACAGTGATGCCCAAGTCCTGCAAGCCCGCCCGGAAAGGGCCGAACGGCTGACCAATGGCGAACTGAATATCACCGCTCAAGAGCGCGGGGATCGCCTGTGCACCTCCCTGTGCGGGCTGAATCTCCACGTTCAGGCCGTGCTTTTCAAAAATACCCTCATCGATTCCCACCCAGACTGCGATGGAGTCGCTGATGGGCAGAGCGGCAACGCGCACGTCACGCATCTCACTTGCACCGGGGGTCTCGGCCGACGGGGCCTTTTCAGCACTCGGTGCGCCCGAGTCGGAGCAGCCAACCAGCGCGAGGGTTGCGGCAGCCAGAGCTCCCAGGAACGCGATTCTCTTCTTCATTGAACAGACCTCTCTTGCGTCATCATTGACACCCGCAGTCGCGGATCGATCTCCCCCATCGTGCGGGACAAGTCGAGTTATGTCAAATATTCTGCACGAGCGTCATGAATTCGTGAATTCTGCACGAGCGCAACCATTTGGATGCATTGCCGCGTCTCCACCTCGAGATTCCTCGCTGAAGCGGCGCTACGACTTCCCGCTCAGTCGTCACCGAAGGCCAGTCTGCGCAGCAGCTCCGTAAGGGTGTCGCGCTCATGGGCACTGAGCTCCGCGAACGACCCTGCGGGCTCACTCTGCACGGCAGCGTGGGCGGCGGCATACACAAGACGCCCCTCAGGAGTGGGGACAAGCACCTTGGAACGCCGGTCGCGCGGATCCTGCTGGCGCTCGACAAGGCCGCGCCCCTCGAGGTCGTCGATCAGCGCGACGATTTGGCTGGGATCCAGCCTGAGGAAGTCCGCGAGCTCGCGCTGCGTGGGCCGCAGGTCGTCACAGACGAGAGCCAGTACGGGGTAGGAGCGCACCCGAAGACCATAGTTGCGCAGAGCAGCGTTTCCCGCGGCGAGCGAGAGTGCATTAGCTCGCGCAAGGAGAAAGCTGAGATCCCTTGAGAGCGGCTGGTGTTCCCAGGCGCGATCATAGCCTGGCTTGGTCGACTCAACTTCCTTCATCTGCCAATCGTACCCAATTCTTGAAGAACCTAATGATTGACATTTTCAATTAATCTCGATGTACTGGGGCAACAACACAAAGGAGTTCCCATGACACTCACCGGCAAAGTTGCAATCGTCACCGGATCGGGCCGCGGCCTCGGCCTCGCCTATGCACAGGAACTCGCCAGCCAGGGCGCATCAGTCGTCGTCAACGATGTCGATGCCACAACTGCAGCTGAGGCCGTCTCCAGCATCGAAGCGCAGGGCGGTACCGCTATCGCCGTCGTCGCCCCTGTGGGTTCCAGCGAGACTGCACGTGAACTCGTCGACACCGCCGTCGCCGCTTACGGCCGCCTCGACATTCTCGTCACCAATGCAGGGGTCCTACGCGACACCGTTCTCTGGAAGATGAGTGACGACGACTTCGACACCGTCATCGGCGTGCACTTGCGCGGCACATTCACCTGTGTTCGCGAGGCTGCAATCCGCATGCGCGAGCAGGGCGAGGGGGGTCGCATCATCTGCATCGGATCCCCGACGGGCCAACGCGGCAACTTCGGCCAGACCAATTACGCAGCCGCCAAGGCCGGCATAGTCGGCATGGTTCGCACTTGGGCACAGGAACTCAAGAAGGCCGGCATCACTGCGAACGCAGTCATCCCCGTCGCGGCAACGGCGATGACCGCTACGGTCCCCTACTTCCACTCCGCAGTTGAGGCAGAAGCAAAGGGGGCACCCATGCCAGCTTTCTTCCGCCACGGCCTGGGCTTCGGCACCGCGGCCGATGTTGCCCCGCTCATTGCGTACCTGGGCTCTGGCGCCGCCGCTGAGATCACCGGTCAGGCGATTGGCGTGGGTGGGGACCGCCTTCAGCTGTGGTCGCACCCGGAGGCAATTCAGAGTGAGTACTCCGAGGGCGGCTGGACCGCCGCGGCGCTCGAGGCGGGGTTCCTCGCTCACTTCGGCGCGAACCTACAGTCAGTCGGCGAGCAGTTCCCGCAGCTGCCTGAAGAGCTCCAGCCCCCGCAGGCGTAGTTCAAGTGAGCCAGAATATGACACGCTACGAACCACGGCTCGATCTCGACAACATAGTCGCCATCGATTCGCATGTGCATATTGAGATCGGTGAGCACTCTCACTCTTCGCTCCCACAGGATCTCAGTGAAGCGGCAAGCGCGTACTTCCGCACCGATGGACCGCGCCCCGAACTCGACGCAGTCGCAGAATACTACCGTGAACGCAATATGGCTGCCGTCGTCTTCACCGTCGACGCTCGGACAAATCTCGGGCAAGATCCGATCCCGAGCGCGGAGATCGCTGCTGGGGCGGCCCGCCACAACGATGTCCTCATTCCCTATGGCTCAGTGGATCCGCTCCGCGGGGCGGTCGCTGTCGATGACGCCCGACGGCTCATCGAAGAATCGGGCGTCCGCGGATTCAAGTTCCACCCGACGGTGCAGGGCTTCAACCCAAGCGATGAGCGGCACTTCCCGCTCTACGCGGAGCTACAAGCCGCCGGCATTGTCGCACTGTTCCACACCGGTCAGACCGGGATCGGTGCGGGCCTCCCAGGAGGCCGCGGCCTCCGCCTCGGCCTTTCGAACCCAATCCTGCTCGACGAAGTCGCCGCGGAATTCCCCGAGCTGCAGATCGTGATGGCACATCCATCGGTGCCGTGGCAGGAAGAGGCTCTCTCCGTCGCCACGCACAAGCACAACACGTGGATCGACCTGTCCGGCTGGAGTCCGAAATACTTCCCCCCGGAGCTGATTCGCCATGCGGGCACCCTATTGAAGAATCGAGTGCTGTTCGGATCCGATTTCCCGCTCCTTACCCCGGATCGCTGGTTGCGAGACATCGAGCAGACGGCGCTCAAACCCGAAGCGCTACCCGGGATCATGAAAGACAACGCCGTTCGGCTCCTCGGCTTAGACCGGCAATCATGAGCAACACACGCAGCAAACCGGCCCTCATCGCTGACACCGCAATCGGAATCGACCCCCTTGGCTTCGCCGAAACTCATCTGAGTTCCGCGGCCCGCGCGGCACTCACGGAGTTACAGGGAGTGCTCGATATCGAAGTCCGACCACTCCTTGCGGAGGCGTGGGAGACCGCAACGATGCCGCCCGCGATACTCCAAGCAATCGCTCCATTGAATGTAATGCGCCCCGCGGGGATCACCGCTGAAGAGTCAGATTCGTCACTCTATTCCGGCTTCCGAAATTACGTACTCGCGCGCACCGACGTATCCGTCGCAACCCTCGTCAATGCGCAATCAGGGCTCTTCCGCACAACCGTGCTCCTCGGCGGCTCGCCCGAGCAGGCCGAACAACTCGACCCTAAGATCCGCGATTTCTCACTCGCCGGGGTATTCGCACTCACCGAACCGGAGCACGGCTCCGACATCGCGGGAGGCCTCTCTACTACTGCACGCCGTACCGGCGGCGAGTGGGTTATCGATGGCACGAAGCGCTGGATCGGTGGCGCAGTGTCCGCGGATGTGATCGCCGTGTTCGCCCGTGACATCGAGGACAAGCAGGTAAAAGCGTTTCTCGTGCCCAGGCAGGCAGCCGGGGTCACCCTCAACACGATCGGAGGGAAGATCGCCCTCCGGCCGATGCAAAACTCCACGATCACCCTGTCCGGTGTGCGCGTCCCCGAGTCGGCGCGGCTGCAGAAGATCAACTCCTGGCGCGATGTTGCAAGGATCCTCGGCGCGATGCGATCGGACGTGGCATGGATCGCGACGGGTCTGCAAGCTGGCGCACTCGACGCCGCACTCACCTACACGCGGGGTCGGGAGCAGTTTGGCCACTCGATCGGCGGATTTCAGCTCGTCCAGGAAAAGCTCGCCCGTATGCTCGGCAATCTCACCGCGTCGCTCGGCCTCGTCACCCAGCTCTCGGTCCGCCAAGACCGAGGCATTCGCCGAGACGAGAATTCCTCGCTCGCGAAAATGTGGACGGCGTTGCATGCCCGAGAAACTGTCGCGCTCGGCCGCGAGATCGCAGGCGGCAACGGCATCTTACTCTCCCACGACAGCGCTCGTTTTTTCGCCGATGCCGAAGCCGTGTACTCGTACGAAGGCACACACGAAGTCACCTCGCTGATAGTGGGCCGCGCGCTCACCGGCGTCTCAGCATTTCTTCCATCGACCAACTACTGAGGAGCAACATGACCACCACTACCGCGTACGCGGACGCCCTAAATCTCGCCGGCACCGACCTCGGTGCAACCGAGTGGCTGGAGATCACCCAGGACCGTGTCAATGTGTTTGCCGCCGCGGTCGACGACCACCAGTGGATCCACGTCGACCCAGAGCGCGCAGCCAACGGCCCGTTCGGTGGCGCAATCGCGCACGGTTTCCTCTCGTTGTCGCTCGCAACCCATTTCTGGACAGAGTTGTTTGAGCTTCAGGGTGTCACTACAAAGGTGAACTACGGACTCGACAAAGTTCGCTTCATTACCCCGGTGAAGGTGGGCGCTCGCGTCCGCATGACCGCCATCATCGCTGAAGTCACCGAGGTGCCAGGCGGATACCAGTTCGTCGTCGACCAAGTCATTGAAGTTGAGGGCGGTTCGAAACCCGCGCTCGTTGCCCGCGGCATCTATCGCTTCTACGCGTAATCGGAGGCTGGGTGCGTCGCGGCACCCAGCCTCTCCGCTCTTTCCTCTGCCCGTTTTCCTCAACGAAGAGACACTATGCATAACCATGGACTCGGTGCCTGGCTCACCACCCGCAAGCAGAAGAATCCTGACAAGGTGGCCCTGATCTTTGGTGCTGACGAGCGGCTGACGTACCGTGAACTCGCAGATCGCACCGACGCGCTCTCTGGCGTGCTGTGGCAACACGGAATCAGGAAGGGGGACTCCGTCGCGTTTCTTGGCGAGAACAGCCCCGAGTTTCTGTTCACCTTATTCGCGTGCGCGCAGCTCGGGGCCGTCTTTGTTCCAGTGAACACCCGCCTCGCTCCACCTGAGTTTGACCACCTGCTTCGCGACTCAGGCACCCGCGCGGTGATCCATGGCCCTGAGTTCGCCGACGTCCTCACCCCAGTCATCGATCAGATTGGGGTCGTGCATCGATTCCAGATCGGTACGGACGAGCACCCGCAGGCGTCCGCGCTCACACCGCTGCTCGACGCGACCCGTGGAGGTCACGTGGATGGCGCGGTAGAACTCAGCGATCCCGCCGCAATTCTCTACACGTCCGGCACGACTGGTAAGGCAAAGGGCGCGGTCCTCAGCCATGGCAATCTCACCTGGGTCGCGATCAACTCGGTCATCGACTATGACATCGTATCGACCGATGTCGCGCTCATGATCTCTCCGCTTTTCCACGCCGCAGCGCTCGGGATGGGCGCGCTGCCCACGATCTTGAAGGGGGGCACGATGGTGCTCGAGCGTGGCTTTGAAGCGGGCCGCGCCCTGATGCTGGTCGAACAGCAGGGCGTCACCATGCTGAGCGGGGTGCCGACAACCTATCAGTTGCTCGCTGATCACCCGCACTGGGCGAGCACAGATATCTCTTCACTCTCGAAGCTCACTTGCGGTGGCTCCGCGGTACCCAGTCGCATTCTCAAGGCCTTTGAAGAACGCGGGCTATCGTTTTCTCAGGGCTACGGCATGACCGAAACCTCGCCAGGCGCAACGAGCCTGGCCCCTGCAATGACTCGGGTTAAGCAGGGCAGCGTTGGCCTCCCTCACTTCTTTACTGAGGTGCGGATCTCCACGCATACCGCCCCCGGTGAGGCAGAGGACAGCGGCGATGGTCAGGTTGCACGCGCAATCGTTCCGCGAGGCACAGTCGGCGAGATCGAGGTGCGCGGCCCGAACGTCTTCCTCGGCTACCACGGACGCAATGAGGATACTGCCAAGGCGTTCACGCCCGACGGCTGGTTCCGTTCCGGCGACCTCGGCTATCTCGACGATGACGGGTACCTGTTCATCGCTGATCGCCTGAAAGACATGATCATTTCCGGCGGGGAAAACATCTACCCTGCCGAGATCGAGGAGCACCTGAACTGCCTTCCCGGGGTCACCGGTGCCGCTGTGATTGGTGTCGTCGATAAACAGTGGGGTGAGGTGCCCTGGGCCATCATCACGCTCGCCGCTGAAGCAGCCCCCTCGGTCGGCACAACGGCAGCCATCCGCACCGAACTCGACGGCAAGCTGGCCCGCTACAAAATCCCGAAGCGCGTCATTGTCGTCTCAGAGTTCCCGCGCACGGCCTCGGGGAAGATCCGAAAAGCCGACCTGCGCGCGCAGTTTGGACAGTAGCGGCACGCGGTCGTGTCTCAACACAGGTGTCGTTGAGGGCGAGCCACCGAAGCGACCACGCCGAAAGGACGGCTCGAAGTACCGCTGCATTCCATAGAAGTTTAGGAGGAGCTGGTGCCGAGGAATGAGTCTCGGCACCAGCTACGCCACGAACCGTTTGGCGCCACGCCCTACCTAGCTCACCTCCACCACCACCCGCGCGCATCGGCCCGTGTGGCGGTCGGCCGCTGCATGGGCCGTGCCCGTGTCGGCGGAGCGGCTCCCCGTGCCCGCGATGACACGGGAGACGCAGCCACACATCTTGGAGTTCGGTGCTTTTTGGCGTTCCGAGTAGAACACGTCACGGTGGTCGACCTGGCCGTCAAGCTCTACGATGCGCACTTCGCAGAGTCCGCACTCACCGCGTCGACAGTCGAACATCATGTCCACACCTGCCCGCTCGAGCGCTTCGAGCATGGATTCGGTGGGCTGTACCTCGACTGTCACGTTGTATTGCGGCACGACCACTTCAAACGGTTCGGCCTCAAACCAGCCGGAGTTGCCGAAGGTCTCATAGCGGAGCGCCGTGATGTCACGATCGCTCCGCTCCCAGGTACGGCGGATCTCTTCCATCAGCCGAATGGGCCCGCACATGTAGAGTTCCGCAGCTGCCGGCAGACCAACAATCAGTTCTGCGACGCTCATGCGTCCGTGTTCCTCGGTGATGTGTTCCACGAGGCGATCTCCGTGGACGGCACGCAGCTCTTCTCGGTACGCCATCCGTGCCACAGAGGTGCCGACGTAGTGCAGTTCATAGCTCGCACCGAGTCGTTTGAGGACAGAAGCCATCCCCCGGATCGCGGTGATTCCCACGCCGCCTGCGACGAGCACATATGCGGGGGCACCGATCCGGAGCGGGAAATCCTGCACGGGTGCCGTGACCTTGAGTTCGTCCCCCGGCTGCACCCCGTGCATAAACTCGGAACCACCCCGCGAAGTGGGAGTGCGGTAGATGCTGATTGCAATGCGGTCCCCCGTCTTACTCGCTCCGACCACTGAGTAGGACCGCGTGTCGGTGCGACCATCGGGGAGATGCACCCCGACGTCAACGTGTGTGCCGGGCTTTGCGGGGACCGGGTGATCCGGTGCGAGGTCAATGCGCCGAATACCGTCCGCCACTTCGGTGCACGCGAGCACACGAGCTGTCTGCCACGCCAGCTGCTTATCGACCATGTGACGCCCCCGCAGCTGCGACTTCACGAGCCGAGGAGGACGTCAGCCGGTAGCTCTTCTCCACGGCGTCGCGAAGCAAGGGCGCTGCTGCACCGCGCCCCTCTGCGTCGAGGGCTCGCTCCAGCATACGGCGTACCCACATGCCCCCAGCATCGATGTTGAGATTGTAGAACTCGTAGTCTGGGTTGGCGTCGATCGCGTCCTGCTGGGCCTTCAGCATGGCCTCGTCCTCCCCGAACACACTGTGCACCCCGTTGCGCAACTGCGTGGTGATGAGTTGGCTTTCGAGCCGGTAGTTTCGCATGAAGGCCCAAAAGTAGTGACAACTGCGATCCCCCTCCGGGGTGATCGTGTTCATGACGTAGCCGTTCACGCCTCGCGATCGGTCCCCCTTGCGCGCACCAGTTCCCGCTTCAGCAACGCCCACATCGATGCAGATCGTGGAGGGGAACGTGTAGTGGATGATCTGCCACCGGTCGACCTTGCCCTCGAAGTCTGGGAACTTGTCGCGCATGTTCTTCCGCCAGAATGGGGGCGCATCGATACCCAGCATCCACCGGGTAACGGTTACGGTGTTGCCGTCGTGGGAGACATGGAACTCAGATTCGCTCAGCTCTTCCTGACCAATAGAAGAAGAGTGCACGAACTCTTCATGAGTGAGGTCCATAAGGTTGTCGAGCACGAGCTGGTAATTGCACGGTGCATAGATCGTTTCGCCGTCGCCGGCCCACTCCTCTGAATTGAGCTGGTGCATGTCGGGAATCGCTGCTGGATCAGCGAGCGTAGGGTCTCCCAGCCAGACCCAGAGATAGCGATACCGCTCAACAATTGGAAACGAGGGGACCACTGCGGAGGGGTTCAGTGTCTCCTGCGCGGGCATGGAGGTACATCGGCCCGCGGAGTTGTAGCGGATACCGTGGTAGGGACACTGAACTTCGTCATTGCCGACGAGTTTCCCCTGTGACAGCGGGGCGAGGCGGTGCCAGCACGCGTCGGCGAGCGCGACAGGCACCCCATGCTGAGTGCGGTAGAGCGCGAGTGGGCGGCCGGCGACGGTGCGCGCAAGAATCCCCTTCGCGGTGATCTCGTGATCCCACGCGGCAACGTACCAGGCGTTGAGCGGGTAGGTCAGTAGCTTCGCGGTCGAGGTGATGTTCGAGGCAGAGCTCGAGGTGTCGTGATCCAGCATTGTGCACTCCCTTGTGTCCGTGGTCGCGGTCCCCTGTGCAGGACCAAACTAACTATAAACATAGTTAGTTCTATGGCACACATTACACGGAGCAGATAGCCTTGCCCAGACAACACCGCGACTGCCCGGAGGTCCCCATGAGTCTGCGTGCCGCTCTTCTCGCCCTCATTTCGGGCGGCCCGCTCACCGGCTACGACGCGGTGAAGCACTTCCGCAGCTCGGTTGGGCACGTATGGCATGCGCCGGACTCCCAGATATACCCCGAGCTGCGCAGGTTGCAAGCGGAGGGGCTCCTCGCTGCGACCGAAGTTCCGTGGGGCACGAAGCAGGCAACCAAAACACAGTACGCACTCACCGAGCACGGTGCGGCCGCGCTCCGCGAGTGGCAGTCAACACCCCTCAGCTATGTTGCCGAGCGAGACCAGCCTCACCTACTCGCGGCCTATTTCGAGTGGGGCAGCGAGGAATCTGCGCGAGCTCGACTCATCGAGCACATCGCGTTCTACACGGCCGCGCGCGGTGCCGCGCAACGGCAAATTCGTGAGATCGAGGAACGGACGAGCGCTACGCTCGCGCGGCGCCTCCGTGTCACACCGGAGGCCGACTGGGATCGCGTCGCAGCGTTCAAGCGCTTCGCCTACGAAGGCAAGATCGCGCGCGCCGAGGCGGAGGTCGCGTGGGCCGAGCGCGGCCTCGACCTCCTCAGTACATTCCCGCCCGAGTAGTACCTACTGCCGCGTCAGATCGGCCGGCACTCAGCTCCCCCGCGTTGGGCGATGCACCGCGACGGTGAGCACCGCAAGGGCCGAACCGACGGCGGTATCGAGCACCCGCTCGCCAGCCGTCGCCCAGTGGTCGGTGCCGCCCGCCGCGGCGCTCGAAATGAACAGCACGAGTGGCGTGATGAACACGAGCGCGAGCGCGTAGTTGCGTACGACGACGAGCTCGATCGAGAACTGGAGCGCCATGATCAGAAGGACCAGAGTGAGCGGGTGCTCGCCGAGCGGGGCGATCACCAGATACAGCAGCGCCCCGAGCAGCGTGCCGACCGTGCGGTGCAGGCCGCGACCGAGCGAGTGGCTGCGCCCCGGGGTCAGGCCCACCACCGCGACTCCCGCGGCCACCGTCCAGTAGGCGCGGCTCGGGTCGAGCCAGAGCAGGCTCAACGCGGTGCCCAGGACCGCCACGATCGCGATCCGAAGCAGCAGCTCACGTTCGGGAGTCCCGAACCACGGGCCGGGGAGCAGCTCCCGCAGCGGCCGCACAGAGCGAGCGCGCTCCGCGGAGCGAAGCAGCGGGGCGAGCGCCACCACATATGAGAATAGGAGCCCGCCGCACATCGCGGCAAGAAATACCGCCGGATCTGTGATCCGCTCTCCGTCACGGACCGCGGTGATCGTGCCTGCGAGCCCATAGACGAGCACGAAGAACACGGGACCGGGCGGGCCGAGCCGCACCCCGATCGCGAACGCACTCACCGCGATCGCGGCACCGACAAGCCCGAAGGAATACGCGAGGTGGGAGGGGACCAGCGCCACTCCCAAGCCGGCGCACCCGAGCAGAACACCTCCGACGATAGGCAGGAGCTTTGCTCGCTCCGCGGCCCCCGCGCTCGCGGCGAAGAGCGCAACAAAGGCCCCGGCCCCGGCCTGTAAACCGAGATCGGGGCGCCCCAGCAGGGTGCACACGAGCAGGGGGATCCCGATCGACAGTGCGGCGCGGGCAGCAATCCAATACCGCGGCCCCGGCCCCGCCGGAAGGGCGAACAGACTGCGGACGGCGTTCCCGCCCGCGCGCAGAATTTGGTGCAGGATCACGCGCCACGGGTGGGGGTCGCCCGCAGCGCCGGATCCGCCGCCGCCCGTTTGCGGTGGGTTCACAGGAGGCGCAGATCCGCCTCGATCGCGGCGGCCGCCTCCAACGCGAGGGGCAGGTGATGATCCCGCAACCGCCCGAGCGTCTCTCGACTCGCGCTCGTGGAGACGTTCATGGCGGCTACGACCTGCCCGTCTCGGCCACGAATCGGCACCGCCGCGGAACGCAGTCCAGCCTCGAGCTCACCGTCCACGATCGCCCAGCCTTGCTCGCGCACGCGCGTCAGCTCCTCGGCAAGGTCCGCCGCCGTGACAAGCGTGTGTGCGGTGAGCGGCCGGAGATCCTGCGCGTCAAGCGCATCCACTCGCTCGGCCACGGGTAAGGCAGCGAGCAGCACCCGGCCCATACTCGTCGCGTACGCGGGGAACCGCGTCCCGATGGTGATCCCGACAGTCATGATCCGGCGCGTGGGGACACGGGCGACGTACACGATCTCGGCGTCAGCGAGCACGGCCGCGGACACGGATTCGTCGAGGGCACGGGAGAGCCGTTCGAGGTGGGGCTGCATGACCTCGGGGAGTGACAGCGCCGAGAGGTAGCTGAAGCCGAGCTCGAGCACACGGGGCGTGAGCGCGAACGTCCGGCCGGTGGAGCGGACATAGCCGAGCGATTCGAGGGTGCGAAGAAAGCGCCGGGCCGCGGCCGCGGGGATCTCCGCACGGCGCGCGACCTCGCTCAGCGTCAGCTCCGCGTGTTCCGCGTCGAACGCGCGGATCACCGCGATCCCGCGCGCGAGCGACTGCACAAAGTCCCCCGCAGGCGCTCCGTTGTTCGTGGTTTCGCTGTCCGTCACGCACTTACCTTATCCCCGTGGCGGCGCGAAACTCGGTCATGCCTCCAGGACAAGCGCGAGACCCTGCCCGACACCGATGCAGATCGCCACCACCGCGACCCCGCCGCCGCGGCGCCTGAGTTCGTGCGCGGCATGGCCAATAATCCGCCCACCCGAGGCCCCGAGCGGGTGCCCGATCGCGAGCGCCCCGCCGTGCACGTTGAGCTTCGCGGGATCCAGATCGGGCCAGCCGGCGAGACACGCCAGAGCCTGGGACGCGAACGCCTCATTGAGTTCCACGAGATCAACATCGGCCCAGGTCTTTCCGGCTCGCGCGAGCGCCCGGTTCGCGGCCTCAATCGGGGCGGTCGGGAACGCGTCGGGGTCCACGCCGTGCGCTGCGCGGCCCGCAACCCGGGCGAGCGGCACCCCCTCGAGCACGCCCTCTCCGGCGAGCAGCACAGCCGAGGCCCCGTCATTGATACCTGAAGAATTTGCCGCGGTCACTGTGCCGTCGACAGCGAAGAGTGGTTTCAACGCAGCAAGCTTCGCGACCGAGGACCCCTCGCGAATCCCCTCGTCGCGCGCGAGCTCCGCGCCGGGCACCTGGACGATCTCGGCGTCGTAGTGGCCGGCCGCCCACGCGTCCGCGGCACGCTGGTGCGAGCGGACCGTAAACGCGTCCTGCGCGTCGCGCGTGATCCCCCACTCACGGGCCGTCTGCTCCGCGGCCTGCCCGTTCGAGATTGTCCAGTGCGTGGCAAGCGCGGGATTGACCATGCGCCATCCGATCGCCGTGTTCCACAGAGTCTGATTGCCCACCGCTGGCCACGGTTTGCCCGATTTCTCGACAACATACGGGGCACGGCTCATCGATTCAACGCCCCCCGCGAGAATCACCTCGGCGTCGCCGGATTCGATGGCACGCGCACCCTGGATCACCGCTTCCACGGAAGAGGCACAGAGTCGATTGACGGTTACCCCGGTCACGCTCGTGGGGAATCCCGCAAGCAAGGCCCCGAACCGCGCCACGTTGCGGTTGTCCTCCCCGGCCTGGTTGGCATCGCCGAAGATGACGTCGCCGATCCGCGCTGGATCAAGCGCCGAGCGCTCCACGATACCCCGCATCACCGTTGCGGCGAGATCGTCAGGCCGGACGCCGGCGAGCGCCCCGCCGGCCCGCCCGAACGGGGTACGCACGGCGTCATAGATATAGGTGGCAGTCAATTCTGGTTCCCCTCGGTCGCGTCCTGCAGATCAAGTCCGGTGAGCTCGCGGAGTTCTGCGAGTGTGCTCGTGCCGAGCAGTTCCCGCACGGCGAATCCGCCCGGGACTACGTCAAACACCGCGCGGTCTGTGTAGACGCGGGACACGCATCCGGCGCCCGTGAGTGGGTAGCTACACGCGGCCACGAGCTTCGATTCCCCTTGCTTGGTCAGGAGGTCTGTCATTACGTAGACGTCGCGCGCACCGATGGCGAGATCCATCGCGCCGCCAACGGCTGGGATCGCGCCCGGTGCCCCGGTCGACCAGTTTGCGAGGTCACCGTTTTCCGCGACCTGGAAGGCACCCAGCACGCACACGTCAAGGTGCCCGCCTCGCATCATCGCGAAAGAATCGGCGTGATGGAAATACGCGGCCCCGGTGACCGCGGTCACGGCCTGCTTACCGGCGTTGATCAGATCCGGGTCCACGCGATTGGCCGTTGGCGCGGGACCCATGCCGAGCATGCCGTTCTCGGTGTGCAGGACCACTTCCTGCTCGGGAAGCAGGTAGTTGGCGACGAGCGTCGGTGCTCCGATCCCGAGATTCACGATCGCGCCCTCCGGGATGTCGGCGGCGATGCGTGCCGCGAGTTCCTGTCTACTGATCCCGCTCATCGTGCGCCCGCTTCCGTGTGGTTCATTCCTGCCGCGCCCGCAAGTGCGTTCCCCTCGAGGTCGACGCCTCCGACAAACGCGCCGTCCCGCAACCACCGCCGTTCCCCGACCGCAACCGCACGGTCGACAAAGATGCCTGGTGTCACTACCGCTTCGGGGTCGAGAGCTCCCAGCTCCACGATCTCGTCGACCTGCACGATCGTGGTCGATGCGGCCGTTGCCATGATCGGCCCGAAGTTGCGAGCGGTCTCCCGGTACACGAGGTTGCCCCAGCGGTCGGCCGCACGGGCGCTGATCAACGCGAAGTCAGCCCTGATCGGGTACTCCAGAGCGTACACTCGCCCGTCAATCTCCCGGGTTTCCTTGCCCGCTGCAAGCTCGGTCCCCACCCCGGTCGGCGTGAAGAACGCGCCGATGCCGGCACCGGCGGCTCGGATCCGTTCGGCAAGGTTGCCCTGTGGCACGAGTTCGAGCTCAATGGCACCTTCGCGGTAGAGACCGTCGAACACCCATGAGTCGCTCTGCCGCGGAAAGGAGCAGATGATCTTGCGGACGCGACGCTTCGCGAGCAGAGCCGCGAGGCCCACGTCACCGTTACCCGCGTTGTTGTTCACAATTGTGAGATCGCTCGCGCCCTGCTCGATCAACGCATTGATGAGCTCGACGGGCTGTCCCGCGCGACCGAAGCCCCCGATCATCACGGTGGCTCCGTCGGGAATTCCGGCGACGGCCTCCCCCGGAGACTGCACGGTCTTATCGATCATTTGGGCTCCTTCACCTCATCCGCTATTTCGCTAAGCGAAAGCATATTCGTTGATCGAAATCTAGCATGGATTGCCGCCCCCCGCCACGCCCAAATCTCCGGTAAGGTCCGAATCGTGCACACCCCTCGACAGCCCGAACGCCTCTGGGGGCCACTGCTCCTCGCCATCTGCCTCGTCGCGATCAATCTGCGCATGACGATCACCGGCCTCGGGCCCCTGATCGAGCAGATCGCCGCCGACCAGGGCGTCGCCGCCGCGACCCTCGGCGGGCTCGCATCGGTGCCGCTGCTCGCGTGGGCCGCTGTTTCTCCTTTGGCCCACGGACTGAGCATGCGGTTCGGGATCTCCCGCGTCGTAACGTGGTCGCTCGTGGCTCTCGCCGTCGGCACCGTCTGGCGCTCCCTCCCCGGGAGTCCTGCTCACCTCTGGCTCGGGACCGCGTTCATCGGGGCGGCGCTCGCGATTGGGAACGTCCTGATCCCCGCCGTGATTCGACGTGACTTCCCCTCCCGGATTCCCCTGGTGATGGGACTCTATACGGGCATCCTCGGGACGTTTGGTGCCGTGTCGGCCGGCCTCGTCGTGCCGGTGTCGCAGCTGGTGATCGCGGGCGATCCACTCGGCTGGCGCGGCGCGCTGCTCGCGACCGGTGTGGTGATCCCGTGTGCACTCGTCGCGTGGCTCGTGGCCAATCGTTGGCGCGGCGGCTCGCCGCACACCGGGCGAATCACCGTCAGTGCGACCGCCTCGGGGCCGCACCCGAACCCCACCACTGGCACGACGGACATCCCCACCACGGCACCGCGAAACCGGGTCCCCGGAATCGGGAACCGGGTCTGGGGTGACCCGGTTGCCTGGTCAATCGCCGGCTTCATGGGCATGCAGTCCATGATGTTCTACACCTCCGCAACCTGGCTCGCGCCGATCCGGACCGACGCCGGGAGCTCCGACATCGCCGCCGGACTCGATGTCATGTTCATGCAGGTCGTCGGCATCGTGGGATCGCTCGCGCTCCCCCTGATCTACCGGGGCCGGATGCGCCGCTGGATGCCCGCGATCCTCCCTGCCGTGTGGGGGGCCGCGTTTGTCGGGATCGTGCTTGCCGACGGGCCAGCGCTGCACTGGATCCTGCTCAGCGGTTTCTGCTCGGGTGCGCTGCTGAGCATGTCGCTCCTCTTCATGGCGGTGCGTGCCCGGGAACAAGAGACCGCGAGTGCGCTCTCCGGCATGGCGCAGTCCGTGGGCTATCTCATTGCCGCGGCGGGGCCTCTCGCGTTCGGCTGGCTGCGCTCCCTCTCGGGCGGCTGGGGTGCCCCGCTCTGGTTCGCGGTCGGAGCGGTGCTCGTGCAAGTGCTGCTCGGGCTACAGCTGGGACGCGGGCGGATGGTGTTCGAGCGCCGACCCCGCGACTAAGCCCGCGCGCTAACCACAGGAAAACCCCTGGTCACCAACCATACCGATGCGGGCATTCTCAGCTACTGATCCGGAAAAGCTTGACTTCCTGGGGGCAGGCTCCGCAGAATAGCGGGAATTCTGAGTGCACCGAAGCCCGGGTGCGGTCCCGTGACCAACCCGCCTCCGGCGCCCAGCACGACCCCCGCTGCGAACTTCTCAGAGCCAGGGAATTGTGCGCCGGATCCGGCGGCCGTTCGCCGCTATGTGCCGTCACGGCCATTCCACGCCCCGCCCCTCGCGCTGCACCGTCGCAGGTCGAGCCGCGCACCTACCGAGCAACGTGGCCCGGGGCCCCAACTGAGAGTGAGACTGACCGTGTCCCAGACCCCAATCCCGGCCGCAGCCGCAGCCGCCCAGCCGACCACTGCTGCCCAACAATCCGCCGGCGCACAGCCGATCACCGATGAAGAGATCTTCGCCGCGCACGCGGGCGGCAAACTCGCGATCGACGTGACGCGTCCGATCCACACGAGCCGCGACCTGTCGATCGTGTACACGCCGGGCGTTGCCCAGGTGAGCCGCGGCATTGCCGCCGATCCGGCACTCGCCGACACCCACACGTGGGCCTCCCGCCTCGTCGCCGTTGTATCCGACGGCACAGCTGTTTTGGGTCTCGGTGACATTGGCGCGAGCGCGTCCCTTCCCGTGATGGAGGGAAAGTCCGCGCTCTTCAAGACATTCGCGGGGCTGAACTCGATCCCGATCGTGCTCGACACCACGGACACTGACGAGATCGTCGAGACGCTTGTGCGCATCGCCCCGAGCTTCGGGGCCGTCAATCTCGAGGATGTGTCTGCCCCACGCTGCTTTGAGCTGGAGCGTCGCCTGATCGAGGCGCTCGACATGCCCGTCATGCACGACGACCAGCACGGGACCGCCGTCGTTGTCGCAGCGGCTCTGCTCGGCGCGACCCGGGTGGTGGCGAAGGAACTCACGGAACTTCGCGTGGTGATTTCCGGAGCGGGGGCCGCGGGCGTCGCGGTGGCTGAGATGCTGCTTGCGCTGCAGGTTCCGGACATCGTGATCCTCGATTCCCGCGGCACTCTGCACACCGGACGGGAAGATCTCAGTGGCGTGAAACACGACCTCGCCCTCCGCACCAACCCGCGGTCCGTCGCGGGCGGCACCGCCGAGGCCCTCGCGGGCGCGGACGTGTTCGTCGGGGTGTCCTCGTCGTCACTTCCTGAAGCGCACGCCGCACATATGACCTCCGACGCCATCATTTTCGCGCTCTCGAACCCCGACCCGGAGATCGCCCCCGACGTGGCTCGTCGCCACGCGACCGTCGTCGCGACGGGGCGGAGCGATTACCCGAATCAGATCAACAACGTGCTCGCGTTCCCCGGGATCTTCCGGGGTGCGCTTGACGCGGATGCGCGCCGGATCACGCTCGCGATGAAGCTCGCGGCCGCACACGCGATCGCTGAGCTGGCTGCGCCGGATCTGGCACCGGATCACATCGTGCCGAGTGCGCTCGACCCGCGCGTGGCTCCCGCGGTCGCCGCCGCGGTGATGGCCGCGTCGCGGGAAGGCTAGCGCGAAAGAGGGGGCCGGCCCCACCCCGGCCCGGCCCCCAGCTGGAAAAACTAGAGTGCGCGGAGCACCAGGGCCGAACCC
This sequence comes from Leucobacter sp. 7(1), assembly GCF_900163635.1. Classification (GTDB taxonomy): domain Bacteria; phylum Actinomycetota; class Actinomycetes; order Actinomycetales; family Microbacteriaceae; genus Leucobacter. The sequence goes on from NZ_FUID01000067.1 coordinate 22,666, forward strand.
TGGCCGCCACCGCCGCAGATCCCTGCCGCGCCAACGGTGCCGGATCCGGCCGCCGCGAGCTGACGGGCCAGCGTGCCCACGATGCGCGCACCGGAGGCCCCGATCGGGTGACCGAGGGCAATCGCGCCGCCGTGCGGGTTGACGATCGCGGGATCCAGCTCGAGCTCGTGCGTCGACTGCAGGCCGACCGAAGCGAAGGCCTCGTTGATCTCGACGGCGGCGAGGTCCGCGGCGGCGATTCCCTCGGTCTTCGCGAGGGCCGCGGCGATCGCGCGGGCGGGCTGCGAGTGCAGGTGGGTGTCCGGGCCCGCGACAAAGGCGGTCGCCTCGACCTGGGCGATGGGCTGCAGGCCGAGGCGCTCGGCCGCGGCGGCGCTCACGAGCACAAGCGCGGCCGCGCCGTCGGTGATCTGCGAGGCGTTGCCCGCGGTGATGGTGCCGTCGGCGGCGAAGGACGGCCGCAGCTTCGCAAGACCCTCGGCGGTGGTGTCGGCGCGCACGCCGTCGTCCGAGCTCACGACGGTGTCGCCACGGCGGGACGTCACCGTGAAGGGAGCGATCTCCTCCGCGAGGAACTCTGCGGAGGCTGCGGCGCGCTGGTGCGAAGCCGCGGCGAACGCGTCTTGCGCCTCGCGGCCGAGACCGAGCACGCCATTGCCGGTCTCGGTCAGCGCACCCATCGCGACCTGGTCGAATGCGTCAGAGAGACCGTCACGCTCAACAGTGTCGACGAGCTGGGCCGTACCGTACTTCGTGCCGGCGCGCAGGGGCATCACGTGCGGTGCGAGAGACATCGACTCCTGCCCCACGGCGAGCACAATCTCGGCCTCGCCTGCAGCGATCAACCGGACCGCGTGGGTCACGGCTTCGGCCCCGGAGAGGCACACAGCGTTCAGCGTGATTGCGGGGGTGGTGAGCGGGATCCCCGCGCCGACCGCAGTCTGTCGCGCCGGGTTCTGCCCGGCCCCGGCCTGGAGCACCTGTCCCACGACAACCGAGTCCACCTGCTCGGGGCTGACCCCGGCACGCTCCAGGGCCGCGCGCGCGGCGTGGGCGCCGAGCACGGTCGCGGGCTGCGCGGCAAGCTGGCCGGTGAAGCGGGTGAACGGAGTGCGGGCGTAGCCAGCGATCAATGCGGTCAAGGTGAGCCTCCTCGGGAATCCGGATCCGCGCGGCACACTGTGGGTGCACGCTGAGCGCGGCAGGCGCGCCGCTCGAGACGGCGCAACTGTGTTACGGCAATCCTGACAGGCTCCACGCGCACAGCCGAGCGGCATCTGGCACAGTTCTCTCGCCAAGCGCTGTGCATGGCGGCGCGCACTATCCGTTCAGCATGGCCCCCGTCAGGTCCAACACACCGCCGCCGATTAGGCTGAAACAATGCACCGCGACGCTTCTGCCCCGACCGCGCCATCGCGGCGACACGGCCCCTGGATTGCGGGCAGCGTTGCCGGTGCGATCCTCCTCGGCGCAGGCGGCTACACCGCCGCGTGCGCGCTCACACCGCTTCCTGCCCCCCGCACCGCCGCGACCGACACCGCCGAGTGGGACGAGGCCGCCACCGCGAGCGCTGAACTTGCCACGTCAACCGTCGCGGACCTCGTAGCGGCCCAGACCGGCCCGGCCGCGGTGGGCTGGCAAGACGGCGAGGCCGTGTGGAGCACCGACGAGTCGCCGCGACCGATCGCGAGCATCTCGAAGCTCGTCACCGTGCTGATTGGCCTGGAGCGGGCCCCGCTCGCACAGGGTGAAGACGGGCCCGCGCACGTCTGGACGGCGGCCGACGCCGCCCGGCAGCAGGCGTATCTCGCGGATGACGGGATCGCGTTCCCGATCCCGGTCGGCACCGAGGTCACCACGCGACAGATGCTCACACTCGCGCTCTTGCCCTCCGCGAACGACTTCGCCGCAGCTTACGCGGCGATGACGATCGGGGACGACGCGGCGTTTGCGGCAGCCGTGTCCGAGTGGGCTGAGCGTCACGGCCTTGCCACGCTATCGCTCGCCGAACCGACAGGCATGGACGAGGCGAACGTTGCGAGCGCCGCGGACGTGGTTCGGATCGGCCGGTTCGCGCTCGCGAACCCCACCCTGGCCGAGTTCACCCGAATGCCCAGCGCCGAACTCCCCTGGGACATCGGCACGGTGAAGAACACCAACCCACTACTCACCCAGCTCCCCGGCACCATCGGCCTCAAGACCGGCCGCTCAAGCGTGGCGGGCTATAACCTCGTCGCCGCGCAAGAATCGAGCGCTTCGGGCCGTCCCGCGGTGAAGATCGCGGCGGTCCTCGGCCGGGACTCGGGCAGCGAGCGGGCCCGGCACACGAGCGCCCTCCTCACCGGGATGGACGGTGCGGCGCAACCCCTCCCGCTTGTCCTCCCCCAGGATCTTGTCGGCACGGCGGTCACCGTCGACGGCCACACGATCGAGCTCGTTGCCAACGGCAGCGCGAGCACCGTACTCTTCCCGGGCGAACAGGCCGCGCGCACGGTGGAGCTCACGCCCATCACGGAGGGTCCCGAGGGACAGCCCGCGGGAACGATCCGGCTCACCGCTCCCACGGGCGACATCGAAGTGCCGGTGGTGACCGCCACCACGATCCGGGAACCGGATCTGTGGTGGCGCGTCACCCATCCCGCCCTCGTGTTCGGCTGGGCCGAACCGCCTACGCCGTAAGCGCGCCGCCTGCAAGGCGCGTCACGACGCCCGTCAGGTGTGCGATGCCCGCGAGCAAGTCCGCATCGCGCGTGTATTCGTCGAGGTTGTGTGAGACCCCGTCGACGCTCGGCACGAACAGCATGACCGTGGGCACCTCGTCCTTCATATTTGTCGAGTCGTGCCCCGCGACGGTCATCACACGGGCCGAGCTGAGCCCGAGCCCCTCCGCGACCTCGCGTGCGAGCTCCACGCCGGCCTCCGGGTAGGGGTTCTGATCCCAGGCGTGCTCGGCAATCACCTCGATCGTCACGCGGTCCTCGCGCTCCACGCGGGCCACGGTCTCCATAAGCGAGGCGTGTGCGGCGGCGATCACCTCGGCCGACGGCGAGCGCAGGTCGAGCAGCAGCTCAACCTCGCTCGCGACCACAACCGGGGAGTTCGGGTACACGTTCAGCTCGCCGCACGCGGTGTGCAGCAGGCCCTCGTCGAACTTGTCCACGAGTTCGCGCGCAGCGACAACGAGCCGCGCGGCCCCGAGCAGCGCGTCCTTGCGATCCGCCATAAGGGCGGCACCGCTGTGAGCCTGGGCGCCGTGCACCCGGAACTCGAACTTGTGGGCCGCCCAGGTGGCGTTCACGAGGCCGATCGTCACGCCGTCCTCTTCCATGCTGCGTCCCTGCTGGACGTGGATCTCCGCGTAGGAAGCGACGCTGCGGTCGGTGCCCGCACCGAACACGGGTCCGGCACCCAGCTCGTCGATCGCGCCCAGCGCCTCGGCGACGGTCGTGCCGCGCGGATCCGGCGTGGCAAGCGCGGACTCGAGCGCAAGCTTGCCGGTGAATACCGAGCTGCCCATCATCGAGGGCTTGAAGCGCGAGCCCTCCTCGTTGAACCAGTTGACTACAGCGAGGTTGTGCTGAGCCCTCGCGGGGTTGGCGCGCAGTTCCTCGGCAGTCCGGAAGCAGGCGTACGCCGACGCCATAACCCCGTAGGCACCGTCAAAGCGGCCCGCCGTTGGCTGCGAGTCCATGTGCGAGCCGGTCAGCACGTAGGGCGCACCGGGGACGAGTTCCAGCAGCCCGAACTGGTTGCCGATCTCGTCGTGATGCACGGTGAAGCCACGGGATTCCAGCAGCTTGGCGAACCACTTCCGTTGCTCGCCATCGGCCGCGCTGGCGGCCTGGCGGTCGACGCCGTGTGTGCCGGCAACTGCCCCAAACGCGGAGTGGGTGGCCCAATCCGCGAGGAACGCGTCGTCGTTCGGAGCTCCAAGGGGGTCGGTCATGGTGAATCCTTTCGTGGGGAAAACTGAGGTGTCCGATGCGGTGGACTGCGGGCCGGGCCGCGACCCGAACGGCTACCCGCGGCTGTCGTAGCTCAGTGTGCCACCGAGGAGTGTGGCGACGATGTCGAGCCCGGCGATGCTCGGCGCAGTCAGCGGCGAGTCGGAGAACACTGTCAGATCGGCGAGCTTGCCGCGCTCCAGGGTGCCGCGGCTCGCGAGCTGTCCTGTTGCCTGCGCCGCCCACACCGTGTGGGTGCGCAGCGCTTCTTCGGGTGTGATCGCTTCCTCCGGGCCAAGCACGGCACCGGAATCGGTCAGCCGATCCACCGCGGACTGCATGCCACGGCGCAGGTTGTTGTCAGCGACGGGAAGATCTGAGGATCCGGTGAGCAGGATCCCCGCATCAATCACCGAGCGGCCACGGTACAGCCAGGAGGCACGCTCCGGCCCGACGCGATCCGCCATCTGATCCCCGATGGGACCGATGAAGCCGGCCTGCGGGGTGACCGCGATCCCAAGCGCCCCGGCCCGGGTGAGCTGATCGGGGCGCGCGATGCCGAAGTGCTCGATGCGGCAGGGCACGTCGAGCACCCCGTAGCGCTCCTGCGCCTCAGAAATCAGATCGAGCGCGAGGTCAATGGCGGCGTCGCCAATGGCGTGCAGCGCGAGCGGCCAGCCAGCTCGATAGGCAGCGAGCGCGCGCTCGCGGTACACGGCGGGCTCGTCAAGGAGGTAGCCGGTGTTGTGCTCGTGGCCACAGTAGTCCTCGGTGACTGCTGCCGTGGCACCGAGGAGCGACCCGTCCAAAAAGACCTTGACGTGGCCGAAGCGCACCCGGTCGTCGCCAAAACCGGCGCGGATCCCAAGGTCAAGGCCGGCCCCCGCGGCGGTGCCGTGAAAGTCACCCGCGTGGCCGGACAGCGGTCGCAGGGCGTCGAGCGCCGGCATCAGCTGGGCGCGGGCGTGCAGCCGTCCCTGTTCGGCCGCCGCCTGATACGCAGCGACCTCAACGGGGCTGTGTCCGATCCAACCACCGCCGACACCTGCCTCCGTGAAGCTTGTGATCCCTTCGGCCGCGTACCGCTGTGTGGCGGCGTCGAGGGCGGCGACAAGCGCGTCAGTCGCATACGGCAAGAGCAGTGCCTGCACCAGACCCTGCGCGGCTTCTTCGACAAGGCCGGTCGGATCCCCAGCGGCGTCGCGGACAACGACCCCGCCCGTGGGGTTCTCAAAACCGGTTTCCAGGGCTCCCACGAGACGCAGCGTCGCGGTGTTCGTGATCGACGCGTGCCCCGAGGTATGGCGCAGGTACAGCGGCCGCTCTCCGGTCAGCTCGTCGAGCCGCGCGATGTCAGGGAACGCACCGCCGTGGTGCGATTGATTGAACCCGGTGCCGTGCAGCCAGGCGCGCGGATCTCCCGCAGCGTCCAGTCGCGCCGCCTCGGCCGCGACCATCGCGTAGAGCTCGTCGAGCCCGCGCGCCTGGCTCAGATCAATCGCCGCGAGACCGAGGCCCCACCAGGCCGTGTGGCAGTGCGCGTCAATCAGACCCGGGGTGACCGTGGCCGCGCCGAAGTCAAGCTCGCGCAGCGCGGACACCCCCGCGATCTCCTCATCGAAGCCGACAATGCGCTCGCCGATGACGCCGAGCGCCGTTGCGATGGGGCGGGCGGGATCAAGCGTGAGGATCTCACGGGCCCGCACAATCAGGTCGAGCTGCATGGTGGCGTCCTTTCCCAGGAGTGAACACGAATGGGTGCGGCGGTGGGTGCATCCCCGTCCCACCGCACCCGAGGGTGAGGCGTGCCGCGCGGCTTCCCCCGCGCGGCACGCTCTGCGCTAGTGCTTGAAGCCCTCGTACTGCTGGCTGAGCTTCGGAGCGAGAATCGCACCGAAGGTGCTGAGCAGGGAGAAGATCACGAGCATGATGGCCGCGGGCACCCACGAGTCGCCCGAGGCAGTCACGAGCGCGGTCGCGATCAGCGGCGTCAGGCCGGCGAGCACGTTGGCACCGTTGAAGGCTACGGCCACGCCGGAGAGACGCACCGATGCGGGGAACAAGCCCGTCAGCACGGAGCCGGCGGCCGCGAACGAGTACGTCAGCAGTGACACCGAGATCACGATGCCGATGGTGACGAGCACGGGGTGGGTGGTCTGGATCAGCATGAAGCAGGGGAACGCGGCAATCGTGGTGAGGATGCCCGCACCGATGATGACGCGCGTTGCCCCGTACTTCTGACCCAGGTGGCCAGCGTGGAGCACCGAGAGCAACTGGAACACGGCACCGATGAGGGTGGCCATCAGGATCATGTCACGCTCGATGCCGAGCACGCGCGTGCCGTAGTTCATGACAAACGTGGTGACGATGTAGAAGCCGGCAGTACCGAGCAGGACTGCGGCGATGCCGACAAGCAGCTGGCGCCACGCCTGCACGAAGACGACCTTCAGCGGGGCCTTCTCGTTCTCGCCGCTCTCCTTCATCTCCGTGAACACGGGTGACTCGTGCATCTTGGCGCGCAGCCAGACCGCCACGAGCAGCAACGGGATCGCGAGCAAGAACGGGATCCGCCAGCCCCACGCGTCGAAGTTGTCGGCGCTCAGGAACAGTGCGAGCAAGAAGAACCCGCCCGAGGACATGATCGTGGCGATCGGAGAGCCCAGCTGCGGCAGCGCTGCCATGCGAGCACGCATCTTCAGCGGCGCGTTCTCTACCGCGAGCGTCATGGCACCCGACCATTCGCCACCGATAAACAGGCCCTGCAGGAGGCGCAGGAACACAAGGATGATCGGCGCCCAGACGCCGATCGTGACGTAGTTCGGCAGGATGCCGATGAGGCCCGTCGCGACGCCAATGCCGACAACGGTGATCATCAGGACCGCCTTGCGGCCGATCCGGTCGCCGAGCCAGCCGAAGAATAGGCCGCCAAGCGGGCGAACCAGGAAGCCAACGGCGAGCGTCGCGAACGCGGCCATCGACGCGGCGGCGGCGTTGTCACTGACGAAGTACTGCACGTTGAACACGAGCGCTGCGGCGGTGTTGAACAGGAAGTAGTCGTACCACTCCAGCACATTGCCGACCAGGGCACCAAAGGATGCGCGCCGCGCATCGCGGGGGGAAATCACGTTGACGGTCGCGGTTTCCCGCTCCGCCTGCGTGATGTTTGACGTCGAGCTCATTCGAGTTCCGTCCTCTTTCGTTGAGTGGCCCGCTCTTCTTCGAGCGACCGGGCCGATAGGTCATGTCGCGCTCGCTCCAATGACAATGCCATTTCGGCCCCGCTCAGGTCACTAGGCAAGTGACGTGGACCCAGCCTCGAACGGTATGCACTTGCACATCGAGGGGTGTGCGAAGCTTCGTGAGGCGAGTCTTTTCGCCATCGGATTCAATGCAGGAGGAGCCGCAATGGCACAGATCACCATCACCGATCGCGGGGCGCTCGACCCGAACGAGGCCATCGCCTATCTGGAAGCTCAGGGACACGAAGTCACCCTGCTCGACACGCTGGATCCGGCGGAACTGCTGGCGAAGACGCCAGACTGCGAGGGCATCGTTGCCAGCTTTATTGAACTCGATGCGACGACTCTCCGCGCGCTTCCGCAGCTCAAAGTGATCGCCACGACCTCCGTCGGATTCAACAAGATCGATGTCGCCGTTGCCCGCGAGCTTGGCATCGATGTGTGCAACATGCCCAGCGTGGCAAGCGAGGAAGTTGCCACGCACGCCGTCGCAGGCATGCTCGGCTTGCTCCGCGAGATCCGCGCGTCCGTCGAGCAGGTCGAGGGGGGCGAGTGGGACTATTCCGCGCTGCCGCTGCCGCCGCGCGTGAGCGAGCTGACGCTCGGGCTGCTCAGCTTCGGCCGGATCGCCCGCAAGGTTGCCGAGCGCGCACTGCCCTTCTTCGACCGCGTCGTCGCCTACGACCCGTTTGTTCCCGAAGACGCCTGGGAGGACGGGATCGAGCGCGTACACAGCACCGACGAGCTGCTCGCGCAGTCCAACGTGCTCAGCCTGCACGCGCTGCTCACCGAGGAGACCCGCGGTTTCCTCGACGCGGAGAACCTCGCGAAGCTGCCGCAGGGTGCGGTCGTGATCAACGTGGCCCGCGGTGAGCTGATCGACAGCCCCGCGCTGCTCGCCGCGCTCGACAACGGCCAGGTGCGCTCTGCGTTCCTCGACGTGCTCGACGTAGAGCCTGCACCCGCAGGCGACCCGTTTGTGGCGCACCCGCGCGTGCAGGTCACGCCGCACTCGGCCTTCCGCAGCGACGCGACGCTCCGCGAGTACTTCATGGTGCCCGCCGAGAACGTGACGCGAGTGCTCGCCGGCGAGCAGCCGCACACGCTGGTCAACTAGCGCGATCGCGTGGGGGCCGCGGGCGGACACGCGCCCGCGGCCCCCACGCGATCCCCGACTACGCCCAGGCGAGGACGACGCTGGCCGCCTCGGTGGGCACCGTCACGTCGATGCCCGTCAGCTCCGTGAAGCGGCGGAGCCGGTTGGTGATCGTGTTGCGGTGGCAGAACATCTGCGACGCCGCGGCCTGCACGCTGCCAGTCTCCAGGTACGCGCGCACCGATTCCTCGATCGCCTCCCGTTCAGCCGAGCTGCACTCCGCGAGCTTCGCCTCGAAGTCGAGCACAAGTTCGAAGTGGGTGCCGGTGAGCTGCGAGCGGACGAGCCGCGGCCAGTCAGTAAAGCCGCGCCGGCCGCCATTGCGGGCGGGGAGCGCGGCGAGCTCGGACGCGAGACGGGCCCCCGCCCAGACCTCATCGATCCCCTCAACAGTCACGACCGCGCCCACCTCGCTGCCACGCAGCGCCTGCAACGCGGGTCGCGTGTGCCACGCAGTTGCGGTCACGAGGAGCAACAGCGTCGCGCCCCGGTACGAGGAGAGCAGCGACTCTCGCATTCTCGGATCTCCGGCGAGCGTCTGCCGCAGCGCCACCGCTTCGGTGCCCTCCGCCGCGAGGACCACCCAGTGTGCGCGGGCGGGGACCCCCAGCGCCACAGCGATTTCCGCGGTGCGCGCACTCGGCGGTCGCTCCTCGGTATCTACGAGTTCGGAGACGAGCGCGCGCTCCAAGAGTTGCCGCTCGTCGGTCTGGAGCTCCCGCTCCGCCAGGTAGCCGTCCTGGGCGTGTCCCGCGTACTCGTCGACAACCTGCCACACGTAGTCCGCGTGACGCAGCAGGAGCTGAGCGTCGTCCTCGGAGGCGACCGCAACGAGCGCGTTCCAGAGCACGACATAGTCGAGCCGGATCGCGGTCATCAGCGCGGCACGCGAGATCCCAGCGCGAGCGCGCGAGGTGCCCACCGCAAATGCAGCGGCCTGCGCTTTGGTGCTGTCGGCCACGCGCATCCGCTCGATCAGGCCCGCAAACGACGCCCGCGCGGCTGCGGCAAGCTCCTCGCCCGAAACGCGCCGCTCCGCGTACTCGTCGACCTCCTCGAGCCGCACGAGAAAATCGCGCGCCAGACGATCCAGATCGAGCAGGTCCAGCAGCGTGAGCCAGCGGTCCTGATCGGCCGCGAATGGCCGACTCGACAGCGGCGACGTCCCATTTTCCGGCATTGCCGTCACCACCCCGATCCGGCACAGAATGTGCACATACCCAAAAGACTAACCCGATTCGGTGTCGGATGCCCCGCGCACTGTGCAGATGTACCTGGCAAGCTGGAGTGGACCCCCGGGTGCCCCTGTGCCCGCGCACGGTCGTCACCCGTTTGAGAGGAATCCACGATGACTTACTCGCGCTCCGCCGGCCACCTCATTGTTGAGACGCTCGCGAGCCACGGCGTCGAACGCGTCTACTCGGTGCCCGGCGAGAGCTTCCTCGACGTGCTCGACGGGCTGCACGACTCCCCCATCACGAACGTCGTCTGCCGCCAGGAGGGCGGGGTCGGCTTCATGGCACTCGCCGAGGGGCGGCTGACAGGTCGCCCGGGGGTCGCCATGGTGACCCGCGGCCCCGGTGCCGCGAACTTCTTCATCGCCGCGCACTGCGCGTACCAGGACGCCACCCCGCTCGTGTGCTTCATCGGACTCGTCCCCATCGCGGACCGCCGTCGCGAGTCCTTCCAGGAGTTCAGCATCGACAGCTGGTTCGGCTCCACTGCCAAGCGCGTGCTCACGATCGAGAACGCGGATCAGGCCGGCGCAATCGTCGCGGAGGCCATGCACGTGGCGGCGTCCGGTCGCCCCGGCCCCGTGATCGTCGGGCTCCCCGAGGACCTGCTGCGCGAACTCACCGATGCGGCGGCACCCGCCCCGCGCGCGATCGCCGCACCGGCTCCGAGCCGTACCGACCTCGCCGCGCTGCGTGACCGAATCGCCGCGGCCGAGCGGCCGTTCCTGCTCGTGGGCGGCGACAGCTTCGTGGGCGAGACCGGACGCGAGCTCGCGGACTGGGCACTCGCCAACCACATCCCGGTCGCGGCCGACTGGCGCAACTACGACGCGGTGCCGAACACCCACGCCGCGTACATCGGCTGGCCGGGCTATGGCCGCCGTGACAGCATCGTTGACGCGCTGCGCGAGGCAGATCTCTTCATCGGCGTCGGTGCGGTGCGCAGCGACGTGATGAGCGAGGGCTATACCGTTGGCCTCGACACTGAGACAGTGCTGATCAGCACTGACGCACAGCTGCTGCAACACGCGGGCCGCGTCGATCAGCTCATCACGGCGACCCCCGCCGGCTTCGTCTCCGAGCTCGCGGAGCTCGGAGACGTCCGCGGCGAACGCACCGGCGAACGCGTGACCGCGCTCCGCGCAAGCCAGGAACGCTTCACGGCGGTCACCGAGCACGCCCCGGTCACGACCGGCGTGGACCTGGAACTCGTGTTCGCGGAGCTCGAACAGCAGCTCGGCGACGAGCGCGTGCTCACCTACGGCGCTGGCAATGCGACAATCTGGGGTCACCGCCAGCTGACGCACAACGTGCCCAACAGCCTCGTCGGATCCCGCAACGGCGCGATGGGCATGGCCGTGCCGGCCGCCGTCGCCGCCGCGCTCGTGTTCCCGGAGCGCCACGCGGTCGCGGTCTGCGGCGACGGCGACTTCCTCATGAACGGCCAGGAGGTGGCAACGCTTGTTGCCCAGGGCGGCCGAGCCCTGTTCGTTGTCGTCGACAACGGCAAGTACGCCACCATCGTCGAGCACCAGGAGCGGTGGTACCCGGGCCGCCCCTCCGGCACCGGGATGGCGAACCCCGACTTCGCCGCGTGGATGGAGTCATTCGGCGGCCGTGGCGCACGCCTCGAATCGAACGACGGCATCGCGGAGACTGTCGCCGAGCTGCTCGCGCACGACGGCCCCGCGCTGCTGCACCTCGTGATCGATCCGTCGACGCCCTCCCCCAGCGGTGCCGGGCTGTAAACACGACAACGAGGCAACACGGCTCGGGCCGGGCGGAACTTCCGCTCGGCCCGAGCCGTTTGCTGTGAAGGCACCCCCAGTCCGTCCCCACAGGCGCATCCACGAGCCCCCGCGCTCTACGCTGAGTAACATGAACTGCCCCAGTGACGGAACCACCCTGCTCATGAGCGAGCGGCAGGGAATCGAGATCGATTACTGCCCCCAGTGCCGCGGTATTTGGCTCGACCGCGGCGAGCTCGACAAGATGCTGGAACGCGCCCAGGCCGAGGCCGAGGCGTTCGCGCCGCCGCAGCAGCAGGTGCCGCCGCAGGCCGCTCCCCAGCAGCAGTACCTGCCCCCGGTGCCACCGCAGCAGCCCTACGCGGATCCCCGTCACGGTCAACGCGGCTATGATGACCGCCACCGCGATGGCCGCTCTGGCGATGCGCGCTACGGCGACCCCCGATACCGCAAAAAGAAGAGCCCCTTCGACTTTCTCGGCGACATCTTCGAGTAACCCGAATCCGGCCTCAGCGCATCGCGCTGGGGCCGCTGTCGCATCAGCACCGCTCCGGGTGCCGGGCAGGGCCCCTGCTACCGGGCGACGCCCGCGTCCGCGGTGCGCGCGATCGAATCGAGGATTGCCGCAATGCCGGCCTGGTAGACCGTGAGCCCGTCGATTGTGAGGAGCGCCTCGCGATGCGCACGGACATGCGGGAAGCCGCTCAGATCCACCGCACCGAAGGTACTGATCCACGGGATCGTGCCGTCTCGCGCGGTGTCTGTGCGCAGCAGCGCTTCCTGCGCAAGCGCCGCGCTCTGCGCGAGCGTGAAGCCCGACACCGCGGCATAGGCGCGAATCAGTTCGTCCCCGGACAGGCCCGCGATTGTCAACATCTCGAGCAAGAACTCGTCCGAGGCAACATCGCCGGGGCCCACCGGATCGACCATCGCCCACTCCGCCCCGATCGCGGGGTGCTCAAGGCTGAGCGCGGCCATGCGACGCACAAACGCTTCAAGTCGAGCGCGCCAGTCGCCGTCGGTGGCCCGAGCCGCCTCGGTCGCGAGTGCCGCGAGCCTGTCGAGGGCAGCGCGGGTCAATTCGTCCTTGTTGCGGAAATGGCGGTACATCGCGGTGGCGTCGACGCTGAGCGCCTCACCCAGTCGCTTAAATGTGATCCGCGCTTGCGGTTCCTGCCGCGCCAACTCGAGTACGGCGTCCACGATCGTGCGCTGGTCCAGGCGGGCCCGTGTCATCTGCGCCACCTCCATCAGTCTGCACGTTGCGCCGGGAATGAGGGCCGGCGCACTTCGATCCAGTGTATCGGGTGGCCGTTCGCGGCGGGGGTGTTGGCATGCGCCGCGCGGGGACGCCATCACCCCAAAGCGGGCGAGCCGTGATGGAATGTCCTGGTGAGCACAGACGCGCCCCCAGCCCCAGCCGCCTCCACCAGACTGCTCGCGAGCGGTGCGCTGAACGCACGGCTCCTCGCCCTCGGCTTTCGGATCATCACGCTCGCGGTGATCCTTACCGGCATTGTGCGCATCACCGGGGCGTTCACCACTGAGCCCAGCTGGGGCGCACTCCGGTACTACACCGTGCTCAGCAACCTGCTCTGCCTCGTGTGGGTGGCACTGCTGATCGTGCGGACGCTCCGCGACCTCGGCACCGCGGGCCCCCGGGGCGCCTCCACACCATCAGCCCGCTGGAGCGGGGCGGTGATGATGGCGATCACCGTGACAATGCTCGTGTACCTCATCGTGCTCGTGCCCGCGACCTTCCAGCAGGAGGGCGACTATGTCCCGTTCTCGCTGACGGACAACCTGATCCACATCATCACGCCGGTCCTGCTGATCCTCGACTGGCTGTTGTTCGTGCCGAAGGGGCAACTGCGCTGGATCGATCCACCGCTGTGGGCACTGATTCCTTATGCCTACCTCGCGTACGCAATCGTGTACGGCGGTCTCGGTGGCGAGTTTTCCGCCGGCCAGACCTACCCGTATCCGTTCCTGGACGTCGCCACGCACGGGGTCTCGGGGGTAGCCCTCTGGATCGCGGGCCTCACCGTCGCGCTTGTCGCATTCGGCTACCTTTATGTGGTGCTGGATCGGCTGCTTGCCCGGGCCTTCCGGGGGCGGTAGCCCGGGCGAGCAGCCCCGCTCGCTACTCGTCGTCGGGAAGCGCGCGCACTGCGTGCCGATCGGCCAGTAGCGTGTCCCGCACTTTGCGTCGCAACACCTTGCCGATCAGGGACTTCGGCAACTCTTCCCACACAAGGTAGGTACTCGGGCGCTTGAACTCGGCAAGCTGGTCCCGAGCGGCGGCGCGGGCAGCCTCCTCATCGAACTCCACGCCAGGTTCCATAATCACCGTGGCAGTCACAACCTCGGCCCCGCCGCCACGCGGCACCCCGACGACCGCGGACTCGGCGACACCGGCAACACTGTTGACGACGCGCTCGACCTCGCTCGGCGACACATTGAAGCCGCCAGTGATGATCAGTTCCTTCTTGCGATCCACAACGGTCACAAAACCGTCTTCGTCCTGCACCACCAGGTCCCCAGTGCGCAGCCAGCGCTCGTCGACCATGGCGGCCGCGGATTCCTCTGGCCGGTTCCAATACCCCTGGAACACCTGCGGGCCGGCGATCAGCAGTTCACCAACCTCGCCCAGCTCCACCTGCTGCGTGGGGTTCTCAGGATCAACGACCCGAATGTCGGTGGAGGGGAACGGAATCCCGATCGCACCGATCCGCCGCGCATCCGAGAAGGGGTTGGCAAGCGCAACCGGGCTCGTTTCGGTCAGCCCATAGCCCTCGTTCAGCATGCTTCCGGCGAGCGCCTCCCAGCGCTGCACAACCGCGGGAGTCAGGGTCATCGCGCCAGAGATCGCATAGACGACCCCACTGAGGTCGAGTTTGCCGTCTCGCGCTACCCGCGCCAGCCGGTCAAACATCGGCGGCACCGCGGGCACAAACGTCGGTGGGAAGCGCTTCGCGGCCTGCGAAACAAGCTCAGGGTCGAAGGTGGGGAACAGGACCGCGCGCGAGCCGGTTTCGACGGAGTAGATCACCGAGAGCAACACTCCGAAGGAGTGGAACATGGGGAGCAACCCATAGATGCTGCCCTCTCCCCGCGTGAAATCAGGCATCCACGCAGCGCCCTGACGGGCGTTTGCCCAGAGGTTCCCGTGCGAGATCATCGCCCCCTTCGGGGTGCCCGTCGTGCCCGAGGTGTACTGCAGGCAGGCGACGTCATCGCGCACGGGCCGCGGGTGCACGCCGGGGAGCGGTCGCGACCGCTCCAGCTGCGCAAACGGCACCGTGCCCGTGGTCTTCGACCAGAGCTTCGCACGAGACTCTCGCGCCTTCTGGATCGGGAGCCGCAGGGCGACGCGGGTGGCGAAGGGCATTGCTCGCGTCACGTCGACAGAAACAACTGTCGAGATGCCGAGGTCCGCGGGGAGCGCCTGCACGGTATCGACAACGTTGCTCCAGGCCACGACGACCGTCGCACCGTGGTCACGGAACTGGGTCTCAAGCTCGCTCTGCGTGTACAGCGGGTTGTGCTCAACAACGACAGCACCGAGGCGGAGCACCGCGTAGAACACGACAACGTGCTGAGGCGCGTTGGGCATGATGAGCGCGACGCGGTCCCCGGCACCGACGCCCAGGTCTGCGAGGCCCTGCGCAACCCGTGCCACCCGGTCGCCCAGCTCTCGATATGTGAGGGTGCGGCCAAAGAAGCTGATCGCGTCGCGATCCGCCCATTGCTCGCAGCGCTCGTCAAGCAGGTCGACGAGCGAGCCGGTGACGGGCTCAATATCGATGGGTGTGCCGGGCGCGTAGAACCGGTTCCAGGCACGGGATTCGTTCAGGTGCATACCCCACATGCTAGCCTTCGCTGCTGGCCCGTCCGGCTCAGCACTTACTCGCTGACGAGCCGCGCAAGTTCTTCATCCACCACGAGCTCGGTGATGATCCCACTCTGGAGGGCGCCGCGCAGGCTCTGCTGCTTCGCCGCCCCCGTCACCACGCACAGGCGGTGGGGGATCCGACGCACAGTCTCGAAGGAGGGCCCACTTGTGCGCGCGTTCAGCGGGAGCTCGTCGGTGCTGCCGTCGGCGCGGTAGAACACCGTCGCGCAGTCCCCCACGACGTCCGCGGCGCGGAGTTCGCCAAGATCCCGCTGGTTGAAGTAGTTCCCTGAATACACATGCGAACGCGGCTCCCCCAGGCGTGAGCCCAGACCAAACGCAAAAATATCGACCGATGCTTGGAGCCCGAGCACGCCGCGTACCGAGCTCTCCCGCCACAGCGCGTCCCGCGTCGCGGGGTCGTCAAAGATCGCCGGAACCGGGAACTCATACACGGCGGAGGAGAACGCACGGTGGAAATCGCCCAGTAGCTTGGCCGTGTAGGACACGCCCATGCTCTGCACGTTTGCGGCCCCATTCATCTGCACCACGCTTGTGCCGTGCACGGTCTTCACCGGAAGATGGCGCGCCACCGCGCTCATTGTCGTCCCCCAAGCCACGCCGATCTTAGAGTGATCGATCACCGCGGAGGCAAGTCGATGCGCGGCCGCACGCGCGGTCCGCTCGAGACGTTCGGAACTCGAAGCACCCGGCGGGATCGGCACGACGTGGACCCGGATTCCGTACTGTTCCGCGATCCGCTTCTCAAGTTTGCTGCCCATCTCGCGGGGCGAGCGTACCGAGATTTGCACAAGCCCGGTCTCCCGGGCGGACGCGAGCAGGCGAGACACCGTAGACCGTGACACCCGGAGCTCCCGGGCAATGCCCTCCATCGTGACGTGGTGTTGGTAATACAGCTGCGCCGCACGCAGCGTGTGTTCCGGTTTCATCGCACCCATTCCCAACCTCCCGCTCACTATTCTCACTCACCCGGGCGTTTTCTGCACGTTTGTGCACGGAGCTTGCACTGTGGTGCACTCCCAGGGATGCTGAGGGTGCTCCTCAGATTCCCGAAACCGAGAATGGCTCATGTCACGCATCCGCAGCTCCGTCCAACAGCTCCGCGACCGCCCGCAGGCGGACGTGCTCGTCATTGGGGGTGGCATCAACGGCATCGCTACGTTCCGTGATCTCGCGCTCCAGGGTGTCGACGTGGCCCTCGTTGAGCAGGGCGACTTCGTTTCCGGCGCATCTTCCGCGTCGAGCCACATGATTCACGGCGGAATCCGCTACCTCGAGAACGGTGAGTTCCGGCTCGTCAAGGAATCGGTGACCGAGCGCAACCGCCTGCTTCGCTCCGCGCCGCACTACGTGAAGCCGCTCGAGACCACGATCCCGATCTTCTCGACGTTCTCGGGGATCCTCTCGGCCCCCTTCCGCCTCCTCGTCACCCACGGCCGCGGCAAGCCGCGCGAGCGCGGGGCCGCGCTCATCAAGATGGGCCTGACGATGTACGACACGTTCTCGCGCGACGGCGGCCAGGTACCGCGTCACCGCTTCCTGGGGCGCAAGCGCTCACTCGCCGAGCTGCCGCACATCAACCCCGAGCTGTCCTACACGGCGACCTACTACGATGCGTCGATGCACGATCCCGAGCGGCTCGCGCTCGACGTGATGCACGACGGTGAGGTCGCCGGCGGCGGCCGGGCCCGGGCCGCGAACTACCTCCCTGCCGTGGGCTTCACCGACGGCGGAGTCCGCCTGCGCGATGCGGCAACCGGCGACGAGTTCACCTTTACGGCGCGCGTGGTGCTCAACACCAGCGGGCCTTGGACTGACCTCACGAACGAGGCCCTCGGCACTCCCACCGAGTACATGGGCGGCACCAAGGGCTCCCACATCGTGCTCGACAACCCCGAGCTGCTCGCCGCGACCGCCGGCCGCGAGATCTTCTTCGAGCACTCCGACGGCCGAATCGTGCTGATCTACCCGCTCAAGGATCGCGTCCTCGTCGGCACGACCGACATCGACGCCGACCCCCGCGAAGCCCCCGTGTGCACAAGCGACGAGGTCGACTACTTCTTCGACCTGATCTCGCATGTGTTCCCGAAGATTGCCGTCGACCGCTCGCAGATCGTGTACACGTTCTCCGGCATCCGTCCGCTCCCCCGGCACGATGACACCACGCCGGGCTTCGTGTCCCGCGACTACCGGATCGTCGAGTCCGAGGTCCAGGGCGTCCCACTGCTCAGCCTCGTCGGTGGCAAGTGGACCACGTTCCGCGCCCTCGCAGAACACCTCACCAACGACACCCTCGCGGTGCTCGGATCGAGCCGCACGCGCAGCACCGAGACGCTGTCCATCGGTGGCGGCGCGGGCTTCCCACGCAGCGACGCCGAGCGCACAAAGTGGCTCACCTCGCACGCCGACGGACGCAGCTCAGACCGGGTTGCCCAGCTCCTGTCCCGCTACGGCACACGCGCCGAGGAAATCCTGCGCGCTGAACCGGAGACGGCAACCTCCCTCGACGCGCTCCCCGGCTACACCTCCGCGGAGCTTGCTCACCTTGCCCAGACCGAACAGGTTGTGCACCTCGACGACCTCCTGCTGCGCCGCACCTCACTCGCGTTCATCGGCGGCCTCACCCCGGAGCGGCTGCGCGCTGCAGCCGACGCGATCGCGCCGGCGCTCGAGTGGGACGAGTCTCGGGTCACCGAAGAGGTTGAGCGCATGAGCGAGCTGCTACGTGTTGCACACCGCATCGATGTCACCACCGGTGCCGCGCTCTTGAACGACTAGCGCACCCGGGTCAGCCGATCCGCCGCAGATTTTCCACAGATCTCAACAACTGAATAGCACCACCGAAATTGCAGTACCGCAGTATCGGGCCCGGACGACCATGCTTCGGGCCCGCCCCTCCCTCCGCTCCGCCCGCAGCACCTGCGCGACGGGCGAAACCGAAAGGTCAACGAAGACATGCAAGACATCAACCTCGGGCTGTACTTCCTCTCCGAGGCCGTCGGTACGGGCCTGCTCGTACTCCTCGGCTGCGGCGTCGTCGCCAACGTCATTCTCACGAAGACAAAGGGCAACGGCGGCGGCTTCCTGATGATCAACTGGGGCTGGGGCCTCGCGGTGTTCATCGGTGTGCTCGCCTCCGCCTACTCCGGCGCGATCCTGAACCCTGCCGTCGGCTTCGGCCTCCTGATCGCCGGCAAGATCACCGTGGCCCAGTTCCTGCTCGCCACCGCGGCTGAACTGCTCGGTGCAATCGTCGGCGCGATCCTGTGCTGGGTCGCCTACCGCCAGCACTTCGACGAGGAGCCGGAGGCCACCACGAAGCTCGGCGTCTTCGCTACCGGGCCGCAGATCCGTTCCTACGGCACGAACTTCATGACCGAGGTCATCGCGACCTTTGTGCTCGTCTTTGCAGTATTCGCGTTCGCTGACTACGGCGACATCAACATCGGCGTCCCCGGCGGCCTGGGCGCGCTCTCGGCCCTGCCCGTCGCGCTCGTCGTTGTCGGCATCGGCGCCTCCCTCGGTGGCCCGACCGGCTACGCGATCAACCCGGCCCGTGACCTCGGCCCGCGCATCGCGCACGCGATCCTCCCGATCAAGGGCAAGGGTTCGAGTGACTGGTCGTACGCCTGGGTGCCCGTTGTCGGCCCGCTCGTCGGCGGCGCGATCGCAGCCCTCGCGGCTCCCGCACTGCTCGGCTTCATCGCGTAGTCTCGCGCGCACCGCACACGAATTTACCGGTAAGAAGGGAAGACAATGTCTCAGTACGTCATCGCCATCGACCAGGGCACGACCTCCAGCCGCGCGATCATCTTCGACCGCAGTGGCACCATCATCTCCGTCGGCCAGAAGGAGCATGAGCAGATCATGCCGCAGGCAGGCTGGGTCGAACACAACGCCACCGAGATCTGGGGCAACGTGCAGGAGGTCATCGGCATCGCCCTCGGCCGCGCCGACCTCACCCGGCACGACATCGCCGCGATCGGCATCACGAACCAGCGCGAGACCACCGTGGTGTGGAACCGCAAGACGGGCAAGCCGGTCTACAACGCGATCGTGTGGCAGGACACGCGCACGCAGGACATCGTGGACCGCCTCGCGGCCGACGGCGGCACGGACCGGTTCAAGGAGATCGTCGGGCTACCGCTCGCGACCTACTTCTCGGGCACCAAGGTTGCCTGGATCCTCGAGAACGTCGACGGGGCCCGCGCGGCTGCCGAGGCGGGGGATCTGATTTTCGGCACCACCGACGCCTGGGTGCTGTGGAACCTCACCGGCGGTGCCGATGGTGGCGTACACGTCACCGACGTCACCAACGCATCCCGCACAATGTTCATGGATCTCAAGACGCTTCAGTGGCGCGACGACATTCTTGAGGCCTTCGGGGTGCCGCGTTCCATGCTCCCCGAGATCAAGTCCTCCTCCGAGGTCTACGGCGTTGCCGAGGATTCCTCGCTGCTGCGCGAAACCCCAATCTCGGGCATCCTCGGCGACCAGCAGGCCGCGACCTTCGGGCAGGCTGCGTTCACCGCGGGCGAGTCGAAGAACACCTACGGCACCGGCTGCTTCCTGATCTTCAATACGGGCGAGGACATCGTCCACTCGAAGAACGGGCTGCTCACCACCGTTGGCTACAAGCTCGGCGACGGCCCCGCACACTACGCCCTTGAGGGCTCGATCGCCGTGACAGGCTCCCTCATCCAGTGGCTGCGGGATCAGCTGGGGATCATCAGCAGCGCACCCGAGGTCGAGGAGCTCGCCGACAGCGTCCCCGACAACGGTGGCGTCTACATTGTGCCCGCGTTCTCCGGGCTGTTCGCCCCGTACTGGCGCCCCGACGCCCGCGGCGCGATCCTCGGCCTCACCCGCTACGCGAACAAGGGCCACATCGCTCGCGCCGCACTCGAGGCAGTCGCGTACCAGACGCGCGACGTGCTCGACGCGGTCAACGCGGACGCTGGCGTAGACCTCACGGAGCTCAAGGTCGATGGCGGCATGGTCGCGAACAACGCGCTCATGCAGTTCCAGGCCGACGTGCTCGGCGTGCCCGTGGTGCGCCCGGTCGTCGCCGAGACCACCGCGCTCGGGGCGGCCTACGCCGCCGGCCTCGCGGTCGGGTTCTGGTCGGGCCTCGACGATCTCTCCGCGAACTGGCAGGAAGATCGCCGCTGGGAGCCGTCGATGGACGACGCCGAGCGGCAGCGTCTGCTCCGCAACTGGCGCAAGGCTGTCGAGAAGTCGAGCAACTGGGTTGACGAAGACGTGAACTAAGTCTTCGCAGATCACTGAGGGGGCATCGCGTGCTGAGCACGCGGTGCCCCCTCAGTGTTTCTGGCGTGTGCTCTGTCTCCTGCAGTTACGACGTACGCGTCCGAGCGTGGAGCTCCCCACCGCTATGCCCAGGCGAACACGCGTCTCGGGTTGGCCGCGGTCAATACCCAAAGCTCCTCTGCGGATACGCCCCGCTCCGTGAGGAGCTGGGCAAAGGCCACCACTGAGTGTTCGTACCCCACTCCCCCGAATGCGAGCAAGTCGCTCTTGAAACATCGATCACTCGAGATCATGAGCTGTTCGAGCCAGCCGTCCCGAATCAAAGCGACAAGGTGATCTGCGCGCCGCACGTCGGAATTGAGGTGTGTACGCCCCGTCGTGTCGAACTGGATCATCACTCCGGCACGCAACAGACGCAGATGATATTCCTGATCAAGGTGCATATCCGCGTGACCGATAATGATTTGTTCCGCTGCAAGTCCAGCGTCAAACAGCACCTCCAGCTGTGCGGTGCCGCTCGGATATACACCGGTGTGCGTTGTGAGCGGAGCGCCTGTTTCGCTCGCAGCTCGCGCTGCAGCTCGGAACACACGCTCCTCGCGGGCGGTGATATAGCGGTGTTCGGTGCCAAGCTCACCGATCACGCCAGCTCGTACCATGCTGCCATCACTGAGAGGCACTCCCTCCGTGAGTTCCCTAACCATCTCGGCCGCTAGGTCACCGACCGAGCGCTGATCAATCTCAGCCGGATAGAACGACTCCCGGTACCAGCCCGTCGCCATCACCACGCCGATCCCTGTCGCGCCCGCGACACGGACCAGGCCCGCAGGGTCTCGTCCGAGATCCGGCGGGGTCACCTCGATGAGCGCTCCGACGCCCGCGGCGTTGACGGTCGCGAGCTCATCTCGCGCGAGTTCCCATTCGTTCAGGATGTGATCGAGCTGCCCGGTAACGGGTGAAAAGTCGCAGAGCAGGTGCTCATGCGGCAGGATCCGCGCGTCTGGCGCGAGCGTCATGTCGCCGAGCACCGTGCGCAACTGGTTCAATTTACCACTCCCGCCACCGCGGACCTAGTACCAAATCGGCACCGGACCCGAGCGAAACGCTCACGCTCCGCCGGGGATTCACGACCTGGCACAGCTCAACTTCAAGGAGTAGTCCGATCGCGAGATAGGCGTCTCCCACCGACATGCCTGACGCGCGTGCGAAGAGTTCGGTGCAGGCGCGTACTCCACGTTCCAGCGCCTCATCTGTCGAGTCTCCATCTGCGATCAAGCGGTACTTGCCGTCGGCATAGAGCGTCGGGAGCAGAGGCTCCCAATCACGTTCCACCGAGAGATTGAGGGTGCAAACGGCTGCTGCTTCAATCCCCGTGCCGCAGATCTCCGCATCGCCGATCGCTGCGTGTGTGTCGCCGGCGAAGACACCTCCACCATCGACCTGTGCGATCACCCACAGCGTTGCTCCCGCCCCCAAATGCACCGTATCAATATTGCCCCCGTGGATACCCAGTGACCGGGGCTCAAACGACTCCCCCGGAAGCACACCCAGGGTCCCGAGATGCGGTCTCGGTACCACTGGAATTGCGCGGCCAGTGGCCCAGTTGATGACCGGGTCAGCTGTGGAAAGCGCCCGCACCCGAAAGTCGGTCGGTGCCGCAAATCCCAGGCCCCGACGGGTCCATGTGTGCCCGAGTGGGTCTGCGAGAAGTTCTCGCACGTGGATGGCGATCGTGTCGCCCGCCCGCGCTCCCACCAGCCCGATCGGTCCGGTAACGGGGAAGAGCTGTGACCGGTCAACGCCCTCATAATCGAAGCCTTCAACAAACTGTCCGCCCGACGCATCGAGCATGCGTAGGCGCGCGCTCGCACCGTCCTCAACCCATCGGCTCATCGGGAGATCCGGTTCCAGCTCGTAGAAAAGTTCAGCGCACTCAGTTGTCATCGGTCGACGCTCCGTCCAGGGTGAGTCGCTGCGTTACGAGAGCAGCCCGTTCACCGATTTGCGCGCACGCTTCGACCATCACTGCACCACGCGTCTCGATTTCTGTCTGATCCCAACGGGCACTGATGTTCGCGATCGCAGCAGCACCGAGTACGTCGCCCGACCGGTTCTTGATCACTGCAGCGACGCCGGTAATTCCCACCTCCACGTCTTCCCTGCTCACGGCGTAGCCGCGTTCAAGGATCGCGTCACGGTCCTGCCGCAGTCGCGCCTCAGTCACGTTGGTTTCCTGGGTCATCCGTGACAGTGGGCCAGCCACGTACTGTTCAAATAGCTCATCCGGATAGTGCGCGAGAACGGCCCGCGAAGCGGCACCGATGTGCAACGGCAGCCGCCGGCCCACATCACAGAAGAACTCGATCGTGCGCGGACCGCTGACCCGATCGACGAACAATACGCTGCTCCCGTCAGGAATCGCCAAGGTAATCGATTCGTCATATCGAACCGCAAGCTCACGCAGGATCGGTTGTGCGAATGAACGCAGCTGGTTCCTCGCGAGCATCGGTGAGGCGAGTTCAACGATCCGCCACCCCGGCTCGTAGCCACCCTTGCCATTTCCGGCTGCATGCACATACCCGGTCGCGATCAGGGTCTGGGCGATGCGATACGCACTCACCTGCGAACAGTCCAACTCCGTGGCAAGCTGCGCGAGCGAGACTGGGGAGTCCGCCCGACAAATGATCTCCAGCCCCGACAGCACCCGTGTGGCTGACGAAAGAATGTTTCCCTTCGCGGTTTCGCTCATCGCTCTCGCTCCTCACTCGTCCGGGCCATGCCCAGCAATCGTTGTGGGTTGTTGACCACGAGATTCTGCACGTCGGATTCGGCGACGCCTTTCTCGTGGAGTAGCGGCACGACCACGCGGGGCACGTACTGAAAGTTCCAGTTCTCGAGCCCTGGAGTGGCAGTGTCAATCCATTCCGAGTGGCACGCCGCATCATGAGACAGCACCATTCGGTCTGAATACCCTTCACGACACAGCGTAACGATGGCAGCAACTCGTTCGCTGGTCGACAGTCCGAGGCCAAAGCGGTCGAGGCCGATCGTCATCCCGGAGTCCATCAAAGAACGGTGGTAGTTCAGATCAGTTGAATCGCCGACGTGGCCGATGACCACTCGGCTAAGGTCGACACCCTCCTGCACAAAGATCCGTTGCTGATCGTGGCCGTTGCGCAGCGCTGCGTCGGCGTGGGTCATGATGAGCGCACCCGTGTGGTTTGCGGTGATCGCAGCTGCCCGAACACTCGCAACTACGTCCTCAGTCATCCCGGCAGTGTCAGTCGCGCACTTAATCACTCCAGCTCGAATTCGTGTGCCGGCGATCCCTTCTTCTATGTCTCGCACGAACCATTCCGCAAGCCCTGCAGCCAAGTCACCGTTGCGGGTCGGCGGGTGAAACCGGAAGTGATACGGCAAGCGATCAAGCACGTACGCACCGGTCGCTGCGATGATGTGTAGTCCAACCTCTTGCGCCACGCGATCCATGAGTCGAATATCGCGCCCAATACCTAGGACGGTGAGATCGACAATCGCTGATACACCGTCCGCACGCACGGCTTCGAGTTGGCGGACTGCGTCCGCGACTCTCACGTCATCGCTGTCCCAGGTGGTTGAGTAGTTCTGCGCCGTTTCCAGTGATCGCACGAAAAGGTGCTCGTGCATCAGCGTGAAACCCAGGCCCTCGGCATCGATGGGGCCGCGCATCGTGGTGACGGTACGGGATGCAGTCATGTAGCGTTCCTTATGTACAACAACGGTGTGGGTGGCCGATCCACGGAGCGAATCAGCCACCCCGAACGGTTAGTCCAGCCCTTCTACAAAGCCCAACTTCTGCAGGACCCCGGATTCTGCAAGATACTCGGCCTCCGGCTCGAGCGGCGGGAGTTTCACCGCCACCGTCGCGTCACCCGGGTAATACTCTTCGACAGTCTTCTTATCCATTGCGTACTGCGGCAGCGGCGTGAGATCGGGCGGCGTCGCACCGTTCGCCACGGCAACGGCCATCGCAATCACATACTGACCCCACTGGGGAAGGAACATGGTGCCTTCGACGACCCATGACGGGTTGCTCCGCAGTTGGTCAAGTCCCTCGGATGAGCCATTATTGCCTCCGATCAGCGTGTTGTCGTTGCGACCCGCCTCGTCGAGCGCGCGCCAGGCGCCGAGGGTCAGATCGTCATTCGGGCTAAACACCATCAGGTGGCGGTCCTTCGGGATCGCCTGCAGCGCAGCCTTGACTGAGTCGTAGGCAGTGTCGCGTGCTGTGCCGCCATCAACCTGGTTCAGATTCGCCCCGAGAACAGTTGTCTTCTCGTTGATCTCTTCCGGTTTCACCTGCTCAAGTCCCATATCTGCCGCGGCCTGGGTATAGAAGTAGCGCGGCGAATCGTTGACCTCGGTACCACACGTGGCGCACTGCACGGCGAGCACGGACGTATCAGCGGCCGTCCAGCCGCGTGAGAGCGCTTCAGCGGCCATGATTTTTGCCGCGTCTTCGCCAGCCTTTCTGTTGCTGAGGTTGATCAATGAGCACCCAGGCGTCTCGACGTTGACCGCTATACACGGGATCCCGCTCGCGGTGAAAGTGTTTCCGAGTGCCTGATTGACACCTGACGTGAGCGAATACTCTACGATCACGTCGGGTGCCCCCTGCACCATCAGCTGGGCATTGGTGAGCGCAATCTCACCATCGTCTTTGTTGTTGTACAGCTTGAAACCGACGCCGACTTCCTTCGCGACCTCCTCGACACCGTCGCTAATCGTGACTTCGAACTCCGCAGCCTCTCCGGGGCTGCCGTACGCGACCGACACATCGCCAAATTCACCACCAGCTGCACCGCCGGCTTCGGGAGCCGCAGAGGCGCAGCCCACAAGTGCCAGCACCGCTACTCCGAGCATCGCACCGGCTGCCAGTCTCTTCTTCGTAAACATACGCGTTTCCTTTGTGTTGTGGGTAATGGTCGCGCGTCGTTGCGACGACCGATGGGAAAAAGCTACGAGCGCTTGCGTCGTTGCCGGATCTGGCTCACACCGACCGCAACAAGCAGCACCGTGCCCGTTGCAATCTGCTGCCAGAAGGGATCGACCTGAGTAATCGTGAGCCCATTCTGGAAGATTCCGAGAATCAAGACACCGAGAATTGTGCCGATTACGCTGCCCGAGCCGCCCGATAGTGAGCCTCCACCAAGAACCACCGCGGTGACTGCGGTGAGGGCCGCGGTCGCGCCAAGATTTGTGGTTCCCGCGAGCAACTGGCTTGCGAGCAGCGCACCGGCGAACGCCGAGAGCATGCCTGAGATGACGTACACCAGCGTGACTGAGCGCTCGACGCGGATTCCCGCGAGCCAACTCGCCTCGGAGTTGCCCCCGATCGCATACAGTGAGCGGCCAAACGTCGTGAAGCGGAGCATCAGGGCGAACAGGACAGCGAGGACCAACAGAATCCAGACGCCGTTCGAGATCCCTGCCACACTGCGCGCCGCAAGAATGTTTACGACCGGATCCGCGAACGGCACCGTGATCCCGCCAGCGATCAGCTGCGCAACACCGATGGAGATCGACATCGTGCCCAGCGTGGTGATCAGGGGGTTGATGCGCAGTCGCGTGATGAGAAGCCCGTTGAGTACGCCAACCACCAACCCTGCCAGCAGCACCCATAGCAGCCCGAGCGCGAAGCCACTTCCTGAGTTCAGGGCGGTTGCGAACACAATCGCCCCCAGGGGGATCATGCCGCTGATCGACAGGTCGAACCCGCCAGTAATGATCGCGCCAGTCTGGCCAAGCGATACGATCCCAATGACCGCGACGCTAGAAAGAATGACCAGGCCGTTATCGATGGTGAAGAAACCCGGCGTACTAATCCCGAAGTAAACGCTCAGCGCGATGATGAAAAAGGCGAGCGTTACCATGGTCGCTGAGTTGCGGAGCCAGACGGTGAAAGCGCTGCCCGCACGCACAGCCGGAGCGGTGCCAGCTGCGGCGGCAGCCGACGAAGTCATCGGCTGCGCTGCCGAGGGGTTGGTGGTGGTCACTGTTCTGCTCCTGTCGCGAAGGCGATCGTGTTCTGTTGGCTCCGCTCGTTTCCGCACAGTTCCGCGGCGATCTCCCCATCGCGCATCACGAGGATGCGGTCACTCACTGCGACGACCTCTTCGACGTCGCTCGTGATCAGGAGACACGCGGTTCCGTTCTGGGCGAGTTCGCGGAGATGTTCATGGATTTGTAGTCGGGCCCCGATATCGACTCCCCGCGAAGGCTCGTGCAACACGAGCACTCGGGGGCGCTGGGCGAGTCTGCCACCAAGCAGCACTTTCTGCTGATTGCCACCGCTCAACTCGCCAACGGACTGCGACATCGATGCGTATCGAACGTCGAGCTCAGAGGTGTACTGACGCGCGATTTCGCGTTCGGCCTGTGCGTTAATCACGCCGAAGAGCTGAGCCACGCGGCGTGCAATGGGGAGCGCAATATTTGCCCGGATCGACATCCCGAGCACGAGACCGTTTCGTTTCCGCTCGGCAGGGACATACGATACGCCGGCATCCTGCGACGAATAGGGAGTCGCGAACGGCGCATACTCTGCCTCGGCGATACAGATCTTTCCACTTACCTCAGGACGGAGTCCGCCGAACGCCTCGCCAACGACGTCCTGGCCTGAGCCGCGCACCCCAAATATACCGAGCACTTCACCCTGCCGTACGTCAAAGGAGACATCGCGTAGCGGCGGTACCGTGGTGGAGTTCAGACGATCTGCCCGACACACGACGGTAGTGTTGGGTGCTGTGTTCGTAGATTTCAACGTGCCAGGTTCCTGCCCGAGCATGGCCGTGATGAGTTCGCTGTCGGTCGTGTCGCGCGGCGCGGCGCTCAGCACGATTTCCCCGTTCCGTAAAACGTTCACGACGTCAGAAAACCGACTGACCTCGTCCATACGGTGCGAGATATAGATCGCGGAGAGCCCATCGGCTTTCAGTCGCAGGAGCAACTCGATAAGGTCGTTACTCTCCTTCGAGCTGAGCGCCGCTGTCGGTTCGTCGAGTACCAACAAATCCGCGCGCCGCACAAGCGCCTTCGCTATCTCTACGAGCTGACGGTCCGCAAGGCTCAGATCGGACATGTACTGCGCGGTATCAAGTTGCAGGCCTAAGCGGTCAAGTTCTGCATTGACCCAGCGCTTCATCCGCGCCGGCGACGTGAATCCTGCGCGGGCGGGCCATGCCCCGAGCACGATGTTCTCGTACGCCGTCATCGCTGGCACATAGGCAAGCTCTTGCGGCAGTAGACCGATCCCGAGCTGCATCGCCGCCCTCGGCGACCCAGGCTGCACCGCGTGGCCTTTGAACCGCATCTCTCCGGCCTCCGGCTGGTGTACTCCCACCAGGCATTTCCCGAGCGTAGACTTCCCAGCCCCGTTCTCTCCGATGAACGAGACGCACGTTCCCGGAGCAACTGCGAAATCGATCTTGCGCAGGATCTGCTGTCGCCCGAACGACTTACTCAGTCCGGAGACTTCGAGAATGTTCTCCATAGCTACTTCCTTATAGCGTAAGTGGGTTTCTCTATACGTTAACTAGGCATGACTTTATGACCCGCGCCGCTTCGCGTCAAGCGGGAGAAAATCACGCCTTGGTAACGTCGAAAGAAGCTGGCTCGGGCGCGCCGCCCCGCGCACGCCCGCACCCAGATATCACTTTTGCGCCACTCAGGCAGTGCGAGCCATGAACGCCAAAACACCCCTGATCTGCGAATTTTCGCGGATCAGGGGTGTTCTTGGCGCAGCTAAGAGGGTGCCGCGGCAGCGACTAGAAGTCCCAGTCCTCGTCCTCGGTGGCCTCGGCCTTGCCGATGACGTAGGAGGAGCCGGAGCCCGAGAAGAAGTCGTGGTTCTCATCCGCGTTCGGCGAGAGCGACGACAGGATCGCCGGGTTCACGTCGGTCATTTCCTTCGGGAACATCGGTTCGTAGCCGAGGTTCATCAGCGCCTTGTTCGCGTTGTAGTGCAGGAACTTCTTGACATCCTCGGTCAGACCCACGGGATCATAGAGATCCTGCGTGTACTTCACCTCGTTCTCGTACAGCTCGTACATGAGCGAGAACGTGTACTCCTTGAGCTCTTCCTGACGCTCCGGCGTCTCCTTCTGCACGCTCTGCTGGTACTTGTACCCGATGTAGTAGCCGTGCACGGCCTCGTCGCGGATGATGAGGCGGATCAGGTCCGCCGTGTTCGTCAGCTTCGCCTTCGAGGACCAGTAGATCGGGAGGTAGAAGCCCGAGTAGAACAGGAACGACTCGAGCAGCGTCGAGGCGACCTTCCGCTTCAGTGGATCGTCGCCCTCGTAGTAATCGACGATGATCTGCGCCTTCTTCTGCAGCGCCTGGTTCTCGGTCGACCACCGGAACGCGTCATCGATCTCCTGCGTGGAGGCCAGCGTCGAGAAGATCGAGGAGTAGCTCTTCGCGTGCACCGACTCCATGAACGCAATGTTCGTGTAGACGGCTTCCTCGTGCGGGGTGATCGCGTCGGGAATCAGCGACACCGCGCCAACCGTGCCCTGGATTGTGTCGAGCAGGGTGAGGCCCGTGAACACGCGCATGGTGAGGAGCTGCTCTTCCGGGGTGAGCGTCGCCCACGACTGGACGTCGTTGGACAGCGGCACCTTCTCCGGCAGCCAGAAGTTGTTCACCAGGCGGTTCCAGACTTCGAGGTCTTTCTCGTCCTCGATCCGGTTCCAGTTGATCGCCTGCACCGGGTGTCCCAGCTTGAAGTTCATCGGCTCCCTCTGTCTTGTTTTCTGTGGGTGCACTTCCTGGTCGGAGACGCAATCGCCCCGCACCACAGAAGCAGCGCACACCGGGAAGTGCCCCCGGCCCCACTCTTTTGATGTGCGAGAGGAGCACTAAGCACTCCCCAGATTCTACCTTCTTGGGCGGGCAGGAACTACCCGCCACACCCATCTTTGCGATCTACATGTTGTGTCACGCGCGGCCACCAACCACTACATCGTGTATTTTTCGACCCGAGGAACCGGTTCTGCATACACGTCAGGCCGAGCGGATTACCGCTCGGCCTGACTGAGTTCAACCGCTTACAGCATGCAGGAGACGCACTCGGTCATATCGGTGCCCTCCAGTGCCAGCTGACGCAGGCGAATGTAGTAGATCGTCTTGATCCCCTTGCGCCATGCGTAGATCTGCGCCTTGTTGATGTCGCGGGTGGTGGCGGTGTCCTTGAAGAACAGCGTCAGCGACAGCCCCTGATCCACGTGCTGCGTTGCCGCGGCGTACGTGTCGATGATCTTCTCCGGGCCAATCTCGTACGCGTCGGTGTAGTACTCGAGGTTGTCGTTTGTCATAAACGGCGCCGGATAGTAGACGCGGCCGAGCTTGCCTTCCTTGCGGATCTCCACCTTCGACGCGATCGGGTGAATCGAGCTCGTCGAGTTGTTGATGTAGGAGATCGAGCCTGTTGGCGGCACGGCCTGCAGGTTCTGGTTGTAGATGCCGTGCTCCATGACGCTGGCCTTCAGCTCGCGCCAGTCGTCCTGCGTCGGGATCTCGATGCCGGAGTTCGCAAACATCTCACGCACACGCTCGGTCTCGGGCAACCACACACCATCGGTGTACTTGTCGAAGAACTCACCCGTTGCGTACTTCGAGTCCTCGAAGCCTCCAAACACGGACTTCCGCTCGATCGCGATCTTATTCGACGCCTGGAGCGCGTGGAACAGGACCGTGTAGAAGTAGATGTTCGTGAAGTCGATGCCCTCTTCGGAGCCGTAGTGCACGTGCTCGCGAGCGAGGTAGCCGTGCAGGTTCATCTGGCCGAGGCCGATCGCGTGGGACTGGGCGTTGCCGTCCTCGATCGAGCGCACCGAGGTGATCGCGCTCATGTCGCTCACCGCGGTGAGCGAGCGGATCGCGAGATCCACGGTGCCGCCCAGGTCGCCGCCGTCCATCGCCATCGCGATGTTCATCGAGCCCAGGTTGCAGGAAATATCCTTGCCGATGTTGTCGTAGCTGAGATCCTCGTTGTACGTGGTCGGGGTGTTGACCTGGAGGATCTCGGAGCACAGGTTCGACATGTTGATCCGGCCCTTGATCGGGTTCTCCCGGTTCACCGTGTCCTCGAACACGATGTAGGGGTAGCCCGACTCGAACTGCAGCTCTGCAACAGTCTGGAAGAAGTGGCGCGCGCTGATCTTCGTCTTCTTGATGCGCGCGTCCGCAACCATCTCCGCGTATTTCTCGGTCACCGAGATGTCACCGAAGGGCACTCCGTAGACGCGCTCCACGTCGTACGGCGAGAAGAGGTACATATCCTCGTTCTTCTTCGCGAGTTCAAACGTGATGTCCGGCACAACCACACCGAGCGAGAGCGTCTTGATGCGGATCTTCTCGTCCGCGTTCTCCCGCTTGGTGTCGAGGAACTTCATGATGTCGGGGTGGTGTGCCGAGAGGTACACCGCACCCGCGCCCTGACGTGCGCCGAGCTGGTTCGCGTAGCTGAAGCTGTCTTCAAGCAGCTTCATCACGGGGATGATGCCCGATGACTGGTTCTCGATCTTCTTGATCGGGGCACCCGCCTCGCGGATGTTCGAGAGCGAGAGCGCCACGCCGCCGCCGCGCTTGGACAGCTGCAGCGACGAGTTGATCCCGCGCGAGATCGACTCCATGTTGTCCTCAACGCGGAGCAGGAAGCAGGAGACGAGCTCGCCGCGCTGCGCCTTGCCGAGGTTGAGGAAGGTCGGTGTGGCCGGCTGGAACCGGCCCGAGATCATTTCCTGCATGAAGCCACGAGCCAGCTCCTCGTCGCCGCGGGCGAGCCCCAGAGAAACCATGACCACACGGTCCTCGAAGCGCTCCAGGTAGCGCTTGCCATCGAACGTCTTCAGTGCGTAGGACGTGAAGAACTTGAACGCGCCCAGGAATGCCGGGAAGCGGAACTTCAGCGCGTAGGCCTCGTCCGTGAGCTGCTCGACGAACTTCACCGAGTACTGATCGAGAAGTTCCTTCTCGTAGTAGTCGTTGTCGATCAGGTACCGGACACGCTCTTCAAAGTTATGGAAGAACACCATGTTCTGGTTGACATGCTGCAGGAAGTACTGGCGGGCAGCTTCACGATCCTTTTCAAACTGGATCTTGCCGTCCGCGTCGTACAGGTTGAGCATCGCGTTCAGCGAGTGATAATCCATCTCGCTGATCTTCGAGGACTCGAGCCCGGGCTCCATCACTGCTGCTTCCAAAACTGTTCCAATCCATCGTGGACGGCGCTCACGTCGTCCGGGGTTCCAAAAAGTTCGAATCGGTAGAGAAACGGCACGTGGCATTTCTTCGCGATCAGCTTGCCTGCCAGGCCGTATGCATCACCAAAGTTGGTGTTGCCGGCGGACATCACCCCGCGCAGGTGTTTCCGGTTGCGCTCGTCATTGAGGAACCGGATGACCTGCTTCGGGACCGCCTTGGTATCGGGGCCACCACCATATGTGGGGACCAGCAGCACAAATGGTTCAGTGACCAGGAGCGGCTCATCTCGCGAGTAGAGCGGGATCCGCAGGGCCGGGCGGCCGAGTTTCTCCACAAATCGGGCTGTGTTGCCCGAGATGCTCGAGAAATAGACCAGATCCACCACGGGATCCCCTCCGTTCACCACAAATCCGTTCACCACGAAATGCTCGACCCTTGAGAAAACGCCCCGACGCTCGCAACCTCAGTCGACGGCGGCCGTGGGCGTTTCCACTGCGTCGCTATTCGGCGAGACGGCCAGCAAGCTCCGAGATCTTGTCGGGACGGAAGCCCGACCAGTGATCCTCGTCGGTCACCACCACGGGTGCCTGCAGGTAGCCGAGCTCCTTCACTGTTTCCAGTGCGGCTTCGTCCTGCGACAGGTCGAGCACGTTGTACTCAATGCCCTTGCTGTCGAGCGCCCGGTACGTCGCGGTGCACTGCACGCACGACGGCTTGGTGTATACCGTGATGGCCATGTCACGCCCTTCTCTCACAACCTCGCACCTCACGCCGAGGCACTACATCTAGTGAACCACACCTTCCTCAACCACAACATGATGTAGTTACACCAATGTAGTTTTCCACGGACTTTCCACCGATTTGATCGCCGCTTGGGGACAACTTTCGGCGCGGTTCCGCCCCTCCGGGAGGGTTATCCACAGGCCGGGTGGGGAGAAAGAGAATTGATCCACACCCCCGGCTCGGCGTGTCGCCTCGCCCGCACCCACGAGCCACATTTTTCACCCGTTTCCGCTTGACAATTTTGAAGTTCGCTGCACTCTCAGAGCGCGATCGGCCAGAGCAATTCGGTGCCGTCGGACTCAAACCACCGCAGTACGAGCATCGCGTCCGCGGCACAGGTTGTGGCCTCGGCATGGCTCCCGCGGAGCGTGACCCGCACCCGCTCTCCCGGCACCACAGTCTGTGGCAGCGACAACCCGAGCAAGCCTTGGCCCGCCAGTGCGAACCGCACGTGCTTCGCGGGGGCGACCCCGCGATACTCAACCTCGATGACTCCGCTGGGCGAGCGCAGCGTCACCTGCCAGGGCACGGGCACCGCGCTGGCACCGCGCGCAGGGGCCACCGGCCCCGCCCGCGATGGCGGACGGCGGCGCGTGGCCAATCGAAACGGGTTCATGCGGCGAGGGTACCGGGGACGTCAGACATTCTCAGCGGCACCGGCGCAGCCCCCGTGCCGAGCCACCCGCATTCCATTTCCATGCCTGTGGTACTTTCGGAGCCGCGTACGGAAATCACCTCCTGGTGCCCCGCGGCACAGGGTCGACCGATCCGGCGTTCCGCGGCCGCCCGCCGCACCGTCGATCAGGGGAGCACCACATGGCACAGGTTCGTTGGGCCGAAGACGGCGTGCGCCAGACCGCACGCTGGCACTCGGAGAACGGCACCCCCGCCCCCGCTCGCGTTATCGTCATCGACGACGCAACGGGCGCGAACACCGCCCTGCGACTGGCACAGCCCGACACCGTACTGCTCTGGCGTGGCGATTTCGAGAACGCGAAGCACCTGCTCAAGGCGATGGATCGCCGCCTCCAGAAGCGCGAGTCCCGCACGGCCTCGGCCCGCGACACCGAACTGGGAGCACTCTTCCACACCCACCGCGCCGAGCGCGCGGCCCGCGCCGAGCTCCTCGGCAAGATCGTCATCGCACTCGAGAGCGATTACACGATCCGGCTGCGCCGCGCACCCGATGTCCGCGACGCGTGCGCCCACGCCTACGGACCGGCGCTCACCGGCGACTCCCCCGGCACCACCCTCGTGTCACTCTCCGAGCTCATCGGCGTGATCGGTGCCTACCAGTGGCACCGCACGGGAATCCATGTCGAGGCACTCGGGGCGCGGATCACCCCGGCCTACGGCGTCTTCACACCGACGCGCGACGAGTACCTGGACCTCGTCATGGAGGCCCCCTTCCCGGACTCGGCCCCGCACCCGGTCGTGTTCGACATCGGCACGGGAACCGGGGTGCTCGCCGCTCTGATCGGCCGCCGCGGGGCCCGCGCGGTGCTCGCGACCGACATCAACCCGCGCGCGGTGCACTGCGCAGCCGAGAACATGCGCAAGCTCGGCGTCGCGGAACTCGTCTCCGTCGTTGAGGCCGATCTCTGGCCGACGGATCCGAAGCTGCGCGCCGACGTCGTCGTGTGCAACCCGCCCTGGTTGCCCGGTACCCCCACCTCTGACTTGGAGCTGGGGATCTACGATCCGGCGTCCGAGGTGCTGCACCGCTTCCTCGACGGGCTCGCCAATCGCCTCACCCCGGGCGGCGAGGGCTGGCTGATCCTGTCCGATCTCGCCGAGATCCTCGGTCTGCGCAGCCGCGAGGAGTTCTTGAGCCGCATCGCGGAGGCCGGCCTCGAGGTCGTCGGCACTCACGAAACCGCGCCGCGCCACTCACGGGCGAGCGACACGAGCGACCCGCTCCATGCGGCCCGGTCACGCGAGCGCACCCTGCTGTGGCGGCTTGCCCCGCGCTCCCCGCGATAAACCCACTACGAGACCAGAACTTCGCGCAGGGAGCCAGGCGTGGCTCCGGGCAGGGCCCCGGGTTCGGCCCCTGATCGGGCCCCGGGCCGAACATCGAGGGGACGCACTTCGGGGTCAACCCCCTCGAATGACCCCGAAGTGCGTCCCCTC
>NZ_FUID01000077.1 GCF_900163635.1 Leucobacter sp. 7(1)
TCAAGTCCCGGACGCGAAAGCGCAGGTCCCCTCCGAGATTCCCCGGTTCGCCGCGCCGTCGCACCCCCATGCGATGGCGCGTTTTTCCTGTGCCCCTTCGACCTGAGGAATCTTCGTGTCATTCCGTTCTTCCCGAGTCACCGCCGCCGCAGCTCTCACGCTGGGTGCCGCCCTGCTGCTCTCCGCCTGCTCGAGCGGGGAACCCGCGGCTGAACAGCCCGAAGCGCCCGCCGCCGCACAGACAATCACCTTCACCGACAACCACGGTGAGGTCGAGATGCAGTCGCACCCGGAGCGGGTTGTCGCGCTCGACAACCACGTGTTTGAGACACTCAGCTCCTGGGATGTCCCGCTTGTCGCCGCACCCAAGGGCCTCATGGGGACCGTATGGACCGACTACATCGAAGACGACTCGGTCGCTGATGTCGGTACCCATCGCGAGCCGAACCTCGAAGCGATCGTTGCTGCCGAGCCTGATCTCATCATCGGCGGCTACCGCTTCAGCGACGCCTACGACAACCTCGTAGCGCAGAACCCGGATGCGACCGTGATTGATATCGCCCCGCGTGAGGGTGAGGACCTCTTCGAGGAGTTGCAGCGCGAGACGACGATCCTGGGCCAGATCTTCGGCCAGGAAGACGAGGCCGAGAAGCTGAACACTGCGCTTGAAGACGCGATCGACGGTGCCAAGGCCGAGTACAACGGCACTGACACCGTGATGGGCCTCATCACCTCCGGCGGCAAGATCGAGTTCGCCGCAGCCGGGACCGGTCGCAGCGTCGGCCCCGTATTCCCGGCCCTCGGCTTGAAGCCCGCGATCTACCGCGCCGCAGAAGACACCTCCCACGGTGACGACATCAGCGTCGAGGCCATCGCGGAGTCGAACCCCGAGTGGATGATCGTGCTCGACCGCGACGCGTCCTTCTCCGAGCCCGAGCCCGGTTCGGTTCCCGCGGACGAGCTGATCGCAGGATCCGAGGCGCTCGCCAACGTTCCCGCGGTGCAGAAGAACCAGATCATCTACCTGGACCCGAACTTCTACCTCACCGAGGATATCCAGGCGTACACCGCGCTCATCGAGCAGATCAAGGCGGCCTTCGCCGCAGCATGATCTCGCCCGTTCCTGCGGCCGAGTCGGGCCGCGACAGCGGGGAGCCCAAGCGTCAGCGCGGGCTCCCCGCTGCGGCGTCCCCACACACCGCAGCCCCACGCCGGGGCCGCGGTGTGTGGCCGATCCTGATCGCGTCCCTCATCGTGGTCGCGCTTGTCATCGCATCACTCCTTGTGGGGGTGTACGACATTACCGGCCAAGACTTTGGTGCCGAGATGTTCTGGATCACCCGGGTCCCACGCACGCTCTCGCTGGTGCTCGCAGGTGCCGCGATGGCCACCAGTGGCCTGGTTATGCAGATGCTGACGCAGAATCGTTTCGTCGATGCGACAACCTCCGGCACGACGGAGTGGGCAGCGCTCGGCCTTCTGCTGACGGTCTTGCTGGTACCTGGAGCCACGCTCGGAACGAAGATGGTGCTGTCGAGCCTCGCCGCCTTTGTGGGCGCGATGCTGTTCATGGCGATCCTCCAGCGTATCCCGATCCGCACAATGCTTGTGGTCCCGCTCATCGGCATCATGCTCGGCGCCGTGGTGAGCGCGCTCACCACGTTCCTCGCCGCGCAATTTAACATGTTGCAGCTCGTCGGCACGTGGTTCATGGGCAGCTTCACCGCGGTGGTGCGCGGCCGCTACGAGGTGCTCTGGATCGTTGGCATCGTCACGATTCTTGTGTTCCTGCTCGCAGATCGCATCACCGTGGCCGGGCTTGGCAAAGACGTCGCGACGAGCGTCGGGGTGCCGTATACAGTGATCCTGATTGCGGGAACCGCGCTTGTCGCGGTCGCCGCTGGCGTCACGACCGTGGTTGTCGGTTTCCTCCCGTTCCTCGGGCTTGTGGTCCCCAACGTGGTGTCGATGATCCGCGGCGACAATGTGCGGAGTAACCTGCCCTGGGTCTGCCTCGGTGGGATCGCGCTTGTGATCGCGTGCGACCTGATCGGACGCACGATCCGGATGCCGTTTGAGATCCCGGTTTCGATGGTGCTGGGCCTTGTCGGGTCCGTGGTCTTCATCACTCTGCTTCTGAGGCAGCGCCGTGGCTAGTATCGTTCGCCTCTCCGACACCGGACTGCCCCCGCTCGACCCCGTAGCCGGCCCGGGCTGGCTACGGCGCGCCTTCCCCACTCTTCTGGTGTTCGCGGTGGCCCTGGTGCTCGCCGTGCTCATTCTCGTCTACGGCAACCCGGCGGCCCCGGGAAGCAGCGGATTCTGGACGATCGTCCGCAGTCGCGGTGCGTCCCTCGGTACAATCGCGCTCGTTGCGGTGTGCCAGGCCGTTGCGACCGTGCTGTTCCACACCGCCACCTCGAACCGGATCCTCACCCCGTCGATCCTCGGCTTCGACGCGCTCTACGTGCTCACGCAAACCTCGCTCGTCTTCTTCTTCGGTGCCTCTGCCGGGGGCATGGACGGGATCCCGAAGATCCTCGCGCAGAGCGGTCTGATGGTGATGTTCGCCACGCTCCTCTATGGCTGGCTGTTCTCCGGGAAACGGGCAAACCTGCACCTCCTGCTCCTCGTGGGAGTAGTGCTGGGAATGGGCTTCGGCTCCGTCTCGACGTTTATGCAGCGGCTGCTCACCCCGAGCGAGTTCGACGTGCTTTCCGCTCGCCTGTTCGGCAGCATCGGCAAAGCGAATCTCGACTACCTCCCCATTGCCGCGGTCATCGTCGCAGTGATCCTTGGATTCGTGTGGTCCCGCAGGCGCCGTTACGACGTGATTGCGCTGGGCCGGGACGTGTCTGTGGGCTTGGGTCTGAACTACCGACGGGAAGTAGTGACGATCCTCGTGCTCGTCGCGGTACTTGTTTCAGTTTCGGCGACACTCGTCGGGCCGATGACCTTTTACGGCTTCCTGGTCGCGACTCTTGCTTACCAGTTTGCGCGCGGCGACCGGCACTCAGAGATCCTGCCCCTGGCCATCGGAATCGGGCTTGTTGCGCTCCTCGGAGCCACGTTCATCCTGAAACACGTGTTCGCGGCGGCCGGGCTTGTCACAGTGATCATTGAATTCCTGGGCGGCCTCCTCTTCCTGATCGTTATCTTGAGAAAGGGCATGCGGTGATCGAACTCCACGGCGTCGACAAGCACTATGCGGGGACTCGCGTCCTTGGCCCCGTCGACCTCACCATCGAACGCGGCGGCGTCACCGCACTGATCGGCCCGAACGGTGCTGGCAAGTCGACGATGCTGACAATCATCGGACGGCTCCTCGAAGCCGACCGCGGGCAGGTCACCGTCGGAGGGCTCGACGTGCGTGTCGCGAAGTCGCGAGATCTGGCGAAGGTGGTGTCCATCCTGAAGCAGGAGAACCACTTCATGGCGCGGCTTACTGTGCGCCAGCTCGTCACCTTCGGGCGCTTCCCACACTCCGCGGGCAGGCTGACTGCGACCGACGAGCGCGCGATCCACGCCGCAATTGCCTTTCTCGATCTGGCAGGGATGGAGGATCGCTTCATCGACGAGCTCTCCGGCGGGCAGCGCCAGCGCGCGTTTGTCGCGATGGTGCTGGCGCAGGACACTGACTACGTGCTGCTGGATGAGCCGCTCACAGGACTCGACATGCGCCACGCGGTCGGGATGATGTCGCAGGTGCGCGCCGCGGCCGACGCGCTCAACAAAACCGTGATCCTCGTGATCCACGACGTGAACTTCGCGGCCGCGTATGCGGACCGGATTGTGGCGCTCGCCGATGGGCGCGTGGTCGCCTCGGGAACCCCGGAAGAGATCATCACTCCTGAGGTGCTGGAGCGCGTCTTCGAGACGCCGGTGCAAGTGCTGGAGCACGCGGGGCGGCGCGTGGCTGTGTACTACAGGCCGTAGGGGAACGGTTGATACTCGTGCAGGGAGCGGCATCGCCGGCAGGGTAGCGTGGAAGCATGCAGAGCCTCAGCCTCATCGATACCTGGCCCGTGAAGAACGCCGCGACCGCGGTGATCGCCCGCGACGGGCGGATCCTCGGCCAGCACGGCGATCAGGATCGCGAGTTCGCGCTTGCCTCGGTCACGAAGCTGCTCAGCGCGGCCGCGATCCTGCTCGCCGTCGAGGAGGGCGCTCTGGAACTCGACGATCCGGCGGGGCCGGAGGGATCAACGGTGCGTCATCTGCTTGCACACGCCTCCGGCCTGGACTTCTCCGAAGACCTGATCCGGGCGCGTCCCGGGCACCGTCGCGTGTACTCGAATCTGGGCATCAACGTGCTCGCTGAGACGTTTACTGAGCGTGCCGAGATGCCGTTCGCGGAGTACTTGCGCGAGGGGATCTTCGAGCCGCTCGGGA
This sequence comes from Leucobacter sp. 7(1), assembly GCF_900163635.1. GTDB lineage: Bacteria > Actinomycetota > Actinomycetes > Actinomycetales > Microbacteriaceae > Leucobacter. Next base: position 4,393 of record NZ_FUID01000077.1, read on the forward strand.
TGACGTCGACCAGGCTCGAAGGGGCCCCCGCTGCAGGTGGCTTCTCGACCGTGGCGGACCTGTCACGATTTGCCGCTGAGTTGCAAGCCCCGCAGGTGCTCCACCCGGACACGATTGCGCTCGCCACGCAGGTCGCCTTCCCCGGCCTCGACGGGGTACTGCCCGGCTTCGGGAGGCAGAACCCCAACGACTGGGGCCTGGGCTTCGAAATCCGCGACGGCAAGCACCCGCACTGGACGGGAAGCCGTAACAGTCCGCAGACCTTCGGACACTTTGGGCAGGCGGGGACGTTCCTGTGGGTCGACCCCGTTGCTGAGGTCGCGTGCGTGACGCTCACAGACCGGAACTTCAGCACCTGGTCCGCCGAGGCCTGGCCTGTGTACTCCGACGCAATTCTCGCCGAGCTCGCAGGCTAGCGCCTCCGCCACCTCTCACCTTTCCCGCAGGTATCCTCGGAGCGGCTCCCCAAGGAGTGCCACAGGTAGGCCGAGCGCGTGAGCGACGCGCCGCGCAGTTTCCCGCGGTGTCTGGAGTACGTCGGTGTGACGAAACCTGAGCACCTGATACCCGGCGTCCCGCGCTCGCTCAAGCCTGTTCGCGTCTCGCGCATACTGCCGGTCGCTTGTCCTGTGCTGCTCCCCGTCGTATTCGACGATGAGCTTCCGTACGAGATCCGCCATGTCGAACCGCCCAATCCATTTTCCGCGCGCATCGTGGATCGCGACCTGCAGCGGAAGCTCGGGGAGCCCGTGCTCAATCAGCACCAGCCGAAGCAGGGTTTCCATCCGAGACTCCGCTCCGGCTCGCGCAAGGCTGAGTGCTGTGCGCAGCCTCCGGATGCCGCGAGTCTTGGCCGTAGCAGCAGCGGCCTCCAATTCCCCGAGCGCCACCACAGAGGTGCCGTTGTGTTCCCGCCGCGGTCGGATCAGGTGGTCGGCCGCCACCACGAGTTCCCGGAAAGGGAGCACCGCGGCTGCCTGTGTGAGCGCGAGCGCGGGTGGGGCGACCGGGGCCCCGCTGGGTTGGTGCCGCCAGGGTGCGATGGCGGCGGAATGTGTATGACCCACCGCCCCACGGGCTCGCGCAAGTCTGGCAGGGCGGAGGATCGATACGTGCGGTTCAGCGGGGAGCGCGATGGGACACCCCAGCAGCACGAGCGCCGTTGCATGACTGAAGAGCTCGTTCGCTCGGAGTCTCGGCACGTATGCGAGGGCCCTACCCCTGGCGCGATCAGCGGGGGTGTTTCGGGGCTCCCCAGCCACGGGAAGCGCCCGCACTCCGAAGAACGGTGCGAGCAGCCGAGGATGACGAAGTATATCCGGGCTGAGGCCCAGGGACGGTCCTTCGCTGACGGCAATCGGGCGCTGGGCGAGCGTATCCGGCAGTGGGGTGCATGGTCGAGACACGCACCTCATCCTCGAGGGGTGGGAGCCGGGATGGGGCCACCGCGCAGCTGTTGTGGATAACCCCAGGACTTTCCGCGGGCCCCTGCCCCTGTGAAAAACAGGAATGAGCCGCCCTCCCAACTCACTGCCCACACCAACAGCCGCCGAGGGGACGCACTTCGGGGTCATTTGTGTGGCGGTCTCAGGTGGTGAGTGCAACACCCCTGAGGTACTCGTCTAGTGTCTCAGCCGGCGTATTAAACCCCAACGTTTTCCGCGGGCGAGCATTCAGCAAGTCCTGCATCTGCCGCAACTCGTCCTCGGACACGTCGTTGAAGTTCGTGCCCTTGGGATAGAAATCCCGGATGAGTCCGTTGAGGTTCTCGTTCGAGCCCCGCTGCCAGGGCGAGTGGGGATCACAAATAAACACCGGGATCCCCGAATCGA
>NZ_FUID01000057.1 GCF_900163635.1 Leucobacter sp. 7(1)
TCAGTGGTGAGGGCTTCCTGCTAGAGATAGGGCAGGTGTTGCACTCACCACCTGAAACCGCCGCAGGAATAACCCCGAAGTGCGTCCCCTCGAGGGAAGATTCGGCGCGAGAGCGCGAGAGCGCGAGTGCGCGAGAGCGCGGGAGCGCGAGAACTGGGGGCATGGGTGAGCGGCCTGCATACGCAAGCGGCCCGGGTGAAGCGTGAGCTTCACCCGGGCCGCGCTCAGGCCAGAACGGCGTACTAGCCGATGACTGCGCCGAAACGCTCGGGCAGGGTCGCGCGCGTTGCGGCACCCAGCTCGGACAGCGGCAGCGTGAAGCGATCCTGCACCTCGATGGCCGCGTCTGCGCCCGTGCCGTCGGTCACGCCGATGCGCAGCACCGGGTAGTCGCGACCCTCGCAGAGGCCGCGGAACTTTACGTCCTCCTCGTGCGGCACGGCAACCAGAACGCGAGCCTGCGACTCGGAGAACATCGCGGCGGTCGCGTCAACGCCGTCGCGCGAGATGATCTCTTCGATCCACACGCGGGCACCCACGCCGAAGCGCAGCGCGCCGTCGCTGAGTGCCTGCGCCAGGCCGCCTTCGGAGAGGTCGACAGCGCCCGAGAGGATCCCGCCCTGCGACGCTGCGTGGAGCAGCTCGGCAAGGCGACGCTCTGCGGCGAGATCAGCAACGGGGGGACGGCCGCCGAGGTGATCGTGCACCGTGCCGGCCCAGGCCGAGCCGTCGAGCTCGTCACGGGTGACGCCCAGCAGGTAGAGGTGCTCGCCCTCGTCCTGCCAGCCGCTCGGGACGCGGCGTGCCACGTTGTCGATGATGCCGAGCACGCCGACCACGGGGGTGGGATGGATCGGAGTGTCACCGGTCTGGTTGTAGAGCGAGACGTTGCCGCCGGTCACGGGGACCTCAAGGGCGAGGCACGCGTCAGACAGGCCGGCCACGGCCTGCGAGAACTGCCACATGACCTCGGGGTTTTCCGGGCTGCCGAAGTTCAGGCAGTCGGTCACGGCGGTCGGCACGGCGCCGGAGGTGGCTACGTTACGGTACGCCTCCGCGAGGGCGAGCTGCGAGCCCACGAAGGGGTCGAGCTGGCAGTAGCGGCCGTTCGCGTCAGTCGAGATGGCGACGCCGAGGCCGCTTTCCTCGTCCACGCGGATCATGCCGGCACCGTCGGGGAACGACAGCGCGGTGTTGCCCATGACGTAGGTGTCGTACTGGTTCGTGACCCAGGAGACGTCCGCCTGGTTCGGCGACGAAGCGACGGCGATCATCTGCGCGCGCAGAGCGTCCGCGGAGCCGTCACGCTCGAGGCCGGCGGCGTTGACCGAGTCGGCCTGCAGCGCATCGATCCACGTCGGGTACGCGACGGGGCGGTCGTAGACGGGGCCATCGACGGCAACGGTGGAGGGATCGACGTTGACGATCTCCTCGCCCTGCCAGTTGATGACGAGGCGGCCAGTGTCGGTGACCTCGCCGAGCACGCTGGTCTCAACGTCCCACTTCGCGGTGACCGCGAGGAACGCGTCAAGCTTGTCAGGGTGCACGACAGCCATCATGCGCTCCTGGCTTTCCGACATGAGGATTTCCTCTGCGGTGAGCGAGGGATCGCGCAGCAGCACGCTGTCGAGCTCGATGAACATGCCGCCGTCACCGTTGGCCGCGAGCTCGGAAGTTGCGCAGGAGATGCCGGCAGCACCGAGATCCTGGATGCCCTCAACGAGTTCACCGCGGAACAGTTCGAGGCAGCACTCGATGAGCACCTTTTCAGCGAACGGGTCGCCCACCTGGACGGCGGGCCGCTTGGTGGGGCCACCCTCGTCGAAGCTATCCGAGGCGAGGATCGATGCGCCACCAATGCCGTCACCGCCGGTGCGCGCACCGAAGAGCACGACCTTGTTGCCGGTACCGGAAGCGTTCGCGAGGTGCAGGTCCTCGTGACGCAGCACGCCGACACCGAGGGCGTTGACGAGCGGGTTCTGCTGGTAGACCGCGTCGAACACGGTCTCGCCGCCGAGGTTCGGCAGGCCCAGGCAGTTGGCGTAGGAGCTGATGCCGGAAACGACGCCGTGAACGACGCGCGGCGTGTCAGAGTGGTCGATGTCGCCAAAGCGCAGCTGGTCCATGACCGCGACGGGGCGTGCGCCCATCGAGATGATGTCGCGGATGATCCCGCCGACGCCGGTAGCGGCACCCTGGAAGGGCTCAATGTACGAGGGGTGGTTGTGGCTCTCCACCTTGAAGGTGACGGCCCAGCCCTCGCCGATGTCGACGACACCGGCGTTCTCGCCCATGCCGACGAGGAGGCGCTCCTTCATTTTGTCGTTGACCTTCTGGCCGAACTGGCGCAGGTAGATCTTCGACGACTTGTATGAGCAATGCTCGGACCACATCACTGAGTACATGGCGAGCTCACCGGAGGTCGGGCGGCGGCCCAGGATCTCGCGGATCTGCGCGTACTCGTCGGCCTTCAGGCCGAGCGCTTCGTACGGCTGCTCTTTGTCGGGTGTCGCGATCGCGTCAGAGACGGTATCCGGGACGTGGATCGGGGCAGTGGTTTCACTCACGCTGGTGGGCTCCGTGGGCTCGGGGGCGGTGCGGCTTACAAAGGCAAGCGGCAGAGCGCTCACCCCACTAGTCTACGGCGTATTTGGACTGTCTGAACCCGCCGCCGGAAGAGGCGAGTTTCTGCGGAATTTCTGGGCCGAGCGGCCTGGTTTCTGGTCTTTTCCAGGCGAAACGGGGAAACTAATTGCATGAGTACCCCGAACGCTGAACCTGCGCGCCCCGTCGCCCCCGAGCCCAAGCCGGACGCCGGGGCACCGCACGGCGCGGCCCCGCAGCGGCAGTTGTCCACCTTCCTGAAGGTCAGCATCATCCTGCTTGCGGCGCTCACCGTCGCGTCGATCTCGCTCTTGTTTATCGGCGATTTCCAGGGCAAGTTTGAGCGGGTCTTCGCGACGTTCTTCGTGTTTGCCGTGTTCGTGGGCCTCACCGCGCTCGACACCCGCCGCGAGCTGAAGTCCGAGTGGTACGCACCGGTCGCGTTGATCGCAAACTCGTACATTCTCGCGCTGCTCCTGATCGTGACCTGGATGACGCCGTACGATCCCTTCAGCCTCGGCTGGTCGCTGCTGTGGAAGGGAATTGTGGTTGTGGGCGTGACACGCCTCGTGCTGCTGTGCTGCCAGGGACTGCTCTCGATGAGCGAGGGCAAGCCGGAATCAATCGGGCGCTTCGCATTCATCACCAGCATGCTGGCGGTGCTCGCGGGGATCCTGTTCACCGCTCCGATCGCGATCGAGACGTTCAACGTGACGATTCCCGAGCTGTACTGGAAGATCGCAGTCGCCACCTTGATCCTGACCGCGCTGGCGCTGGCGATCACCCTGCTGCTGCGGTGGTTCTATGGTGCGCCGGATCGCGATGCCGCGCGTGCTGCCTCGCAGCACAAAGCTGTGGCGGATCCCGCACCGTACCGTGCTGGGGCACCCACGGTTCCGCCGCTGCAGCACCCCGGCCCGGGCACCCCTCAGCTGTCGGCACCCGCTCCCTTCACTGCGCAGCCTCCGACCCAGCAGCCTCCGGTGACCGCGGCCCCCACCACTCCGCTACTGCCCTGGCCGACATTCGCCGATGGCCGTCCGATCCCGGCGCGGGCCGACGGGCAGCCCGACTTCAGCGTTCCGGGAGCACCGCGGCCGCCGCAGTTCTAACACGCCGCACGTACTACGCAACCGCACTTCACAACCGCACCGTGAGCCCACTGGGCCCACGGTGCGGTTGTCTGTGCGGCCTCCCCTGGGTGCCGCGCGCGGCGGGTTCCTGATCGGCGGATACTCCGCATGCAGGAGTACACTCTTCGCGTGCGTATTGGATCAAACGTCAACGTTCGCGCCCTGACCGCTGCAGAGCGCAGCCGCGAGGCGGTACTGGCTCAGGCTGCCTGGCCTGAACGGCCCGAGATCGTGGCACCGGGGGAGCCCGAGAACGGTTCGGGTGCCGCGGGCTGGGTATTGGGTGCGTTCGACGACGAACACCTGCTCGGTTCGATTTCGGTGGTGCTCGATGCTGACCCGGCGGGTTCAGGACCGCGCCGTGACGACGCCGAACTGAGCTGGCTGGTTGTGGCCCCGGGCGCGGAGGAACAAGCCCCAACGGTATCCGATGCGCTCTTGCGCGGTGCGACCGAATGGGCGCTCCGCCAAGGCTGCGACGGGGTGGAGCTTGCCCCCGGAACCGCACTGTCAGATGGATCCGCCGACGCCCTCACACACTCGCTGCAAGAGCGGGCTGACGTGCGTGTGCGCGAGATCCTGGACACCGAGATCCCGGCCGTCAGCGAGCTCGTGCTCGAAGCGTATCGGGAGGATTACGCCCGGCTCCCCGAGGAGTATCTCGCGGAGATCGCCGACGTGGCGGCCCGGGCGAAGCAGCACGTCGTATGGGTGGCTGAGGACCGGGAAACGGGTGAACTGCTCGGCACGATCACCACTCCGCGTCCCGGGAACCGCATGAGCAGTGTCGCGCGCGAAGGCGAGATGGATCTGCGGCTGCTGGGTGTGGCCCGGGCCGCGCGCGGTCGCCGGGTCGGGTCCCTGCTCATGCGTCACGGGCTGCGCTTGGCCCGCCTGCGCGGCACCCCACGTGTCGTGCTCAACACGAGCACCGAGATGGTGGCGGCCTACGAGATGTACGACCGGATGGGCTTCGCTCGACTCCACGACCGCGAGCAGCAGATCGTCCGAGAGGATGGCTCCGGGTTCACGCTCCTCGCCTACGGCATCGACGTCGCAGCGTAACACCGAAAACGCCGTGAGCCGCCGCCCCGAAGGGCGGCGGCTCACGGCGTAGTGCGGGACGTCCGCAGAGGTGCGTTTAGACGCGAGCGGTCAGTGCCTCGATCGCGCTCTGGAACAGGCGCAGGCCGTCGGTCCCCGAACTCATTGCGTCGGGGGTGTCCGGGCCGAAGCCGGCTTCGACCGCGTGCTCGGGGTGCGGCATCAGGCCGACAACGTTGCCGCGCTCGTTACTCAGGCCGGCGATGTCGTTGAGCGAACCGTTCGGGTTCACCTCGGCGTAACGGAAGGCGATGAGGCCCTCGCCCTCGAGGCGCTTCAGCGTCTCGTCGTTTGCCACGTAGCCGCCGTCACCGTTCTTGAGCGGGATCACGATTTCCTCGTTCGGCGTGAACTGGTGGGTCCACGCTGTGTCGACGTTCTCGACAACGAGGCGCTGATCGCGGCGGATGAACTGCTGGTGCGCGTTGCGGATCAGGCCGCCGGGCAGCAGGTGCGCCTCGACGAGGACCTGGAAGCCGTTGCAAATACCGAGCACGGGCATGCCGCGGTTCGCAGCGGCAATGACCTCGGTCATGATCGGAGAAATCGCGGCGATCGCGCCGGGGCGCAGGTAGTCACCGTAGCTGAAGCCACCAGGCAGGATGATCGCGTCAACGCTCTGCAGGTCGTGATCCGCGTGCCAGAGCGCGACCGGCTCCGCGCCAGCAATCCGCACCGCACGCTGCGCGTCCCGGTCGTCAAGCGAGCCCGGGAAGGTGACGACACCGATCCGGGGTGCCATTACTTGGCCTCTGCGGCGGGAACGCCGTCAACGGTGATCGAGACAACGTCCTCGATCACGGAGTTCGAGAGAATCTCGTCGGCGACCTTGCGGACCTCGGCGAGCACGGCGTCCGTGACCTCACCATCGACGGTCAGCTCGAAGCGCTTCCCGATCCGAACGTTTTCGAACTTGCCGTGGCCCAGGCGAGCCAGCGCGCCGGTAGTGGCCTTGCCCTGGGGATCGAGCAGCTCGGCCTTGGGCATGACATCAACAACAATCGTGGGCACTGGCGACTCCGGTTTCGCGATTCGAGGATCTGTGGGCGGTACAGAGGCTCGTGTGCACGAACCACGCCCGCGCACTAGTCTACCCGGCGTCTGTGGCGCTCGTGACCCGAATGCGATTGCGCCAGGGATCGTGCACCGTGAGTTCTGCCCCGTCAAACGCCTGCGCGATCCCGCGATCGCGCACACGCTCAGCGAGCGCACCTACCGCATCGTGATCCGGCAGCTCGATGGTGACCTCGCCCAGGCCGAGGGCGGGGCTCCGTTCGCCCGCACCGCGGGACTCCCACGTGTTCATACCGACGTGGTGATGGTAGCCACCCGCAGATACGAACAACGCCTGCTGACCGTAGCTCGCGGTCACCGCAAAGCCCAGGGTGTCGACGTAGAACTGACGTGCGGTGGCGAGATCGCCAACCTTCAAATGCACGTGACCCACCCTGGCCGGCGTATCGGCGACGCTGCGTGCGCCGGACTCTGTCAGGTTGTCGCGCAGGTACCGGTTCGGATCGAGGTGTAGCGTCCCCATCTCCACTTCGCCGTGTGGCCCGATCTGCCACTGGTCCCGGGGACGATCAACATACATTTCGACGCCGTTCCCCTCCGGATCTCCGAAGTAGAACGCCTCGGAAACGAGGTGGTCCGCGGCCCCCTGGTACATCGCGGTTGGGTGGTGTGCGACCGAGTTCACCGCGGAGGCAAGATCCGCCGCAGTGTCGAACAGAAATGCCGTGTGGTACAGCCCCGCGGCCGTGGCGGGCGCATGGGCGAGAGTGCCGTCCTGATCCAAGCGGAGGGTAGGAATTCCGCGGCGGCCGAGCACGGCGGTTCCCTGAGCTTGCGCGAGAACCGTCAGCCCGAGGCCACCGTGATAGAAAGCGATCATGCGATCGAGGTCCGCGACCGCGAGGGTCACCGGACCCATCTCGGTTGCGTCGGGCAGGAGGTCGTGGGCAAGCTGCATGTCACGTGCAACAGCGGCCTCGCCGCGGCTATTCCAGCGCGCTTATGCGCCTGTGGTGAGCCTGTCTGAGAGCTCCTGGTACCGCGCACGGGTCTGTGCCACGATCTCCTCGGGGAGCACCGGGGGTTCGCCGGTGCGGTCCCAGTTCGCTGCGAGCCAGTTCCGCACGATCTGCTTGTCGAAGGACGCGAGTCGCTCCGCCCTGGGGAGGGCCTCGTTTTCGTAGGCGGCCGCATCCCAGTAGCGGGACGAATCGCTTGTCAGGACCTCGTCCGCGAGCACAAGTTCACCCGTGCGCGGGTCGCGGCCAAACTCGAACTTTGTGTCGGCGAGTACAACGCCTCGTTCCGCGGCGCGCGCCCGAGCGAACGTGAAGATCTCAAGCGCCGCGTCCCGAAGGGCTGCGGCGACGTCGGCACCCACGAGCTCAACGCTGCGCTCGAAGCTAATGTTCTCGTCGTGTTCCCCGAGCGGAGCCTTGTACGCGGGAGTGTAGATCGGGGTGTCGAGCAGATCGCCGTCGACGATCCCCTCGGGCAGCTCGATCCCGCAGACGGCGCCCGTACGCGCATATTCTGCGTAGCCGGAGCCTGTCAGCGCCCCGCGGACGACGCACTCAATGGGGTACATCTCGAGGCGGCGCGACAGCATGGCCCGATCCGCCACCGATTCGGGGACCTCAGGGATCCCCGCCGTGGGTGCGATCAAGTGATTCGGACGATCGAGCTGGCTGAACCACCAGTTCGACAGCGACGTGAGGAGTGCACCCTTGCCCGGAATCGGCGGCTCGAGGACGTGATCGAACGCACTGACACGGTTGCTCGCGACAACGAGAAGCACGGAGTCGTCCCCGTTTTCCGGAACATACAGGTCGCGCACCTTCCCGGAGTAGGTGTGGGTCCAGCCGGGCAGGTGCAGGGGAGAGGTGAGATCCGTCACACTCCCATTCTTCCACCACTTCGGCGGCCGCGTGGACAGCGAACAGATCTGCCTGAGAACGCATCAGTTCCGCGACATTCAAGCGAATCGGATCGGGATGTCAGGGGGTGCGGTTAAGGTCATGAGTAGACCGGGAAATGTGTGTCATCGGTCTGGTTCACGTGAGCGTTTTTCCGGGAGCCGGGGCACGGCGCACCTGTCCTGAATCGCACGTATCGAATCACGCGGAGGAACACCATGATCCCATTGGGGCCGGTTGTGGCGCGAGCCCGACTGCAGGCTGCGCGATCTGCGGCATGGGCATACCTTGCTGACGCGGATCGACGGGCGGAATGGTGGCCTGAACTGCGGCTCGAACCCCAAGTGGGTGGCGCGATCGCTGAGCGGTGGACCGAGGACACCGGCGAGACGTCGGTCAGTCGTGATGCGAGCGGCACGGTTGACGTGTGGGTTGAGGGGCACGCGATCGGCTTCACCTGGCGCGAGGCAGGGGACCTGCGCGACACAGCGGTGCTCTTGACCCTGCGTTCGCAAGGCGAGGAGACCGGGATCACAGTCACGGAGACCGGATTCGACGGGCTCCCGGAGTCGGCCGCGCGGGCGGCCGGCTCGCAGGATGGCTGGCAGGTGCTGCTGCGTGATCTCAGCCTGGCGGTGGCTTCCGCGGTCGCGGCTGGTAGGCTCCCCGCGGGGGTGGAGCCGGCGGTGCCGGATCTGGCTGTGCCGGATCAGGCTGTGTCGGATCAGGCTGTTCCGGATCAGGCTGTTCCGGATCAGGCTGTGTCGGATCAGGATGCGAACGCCGGGTCGACGGAAGCGGGCGAGCCAGAGCCAGAGTCGGAGGCTGGAACCGCGAGCGACCGCGCGGCAGATCAGACGGGCGACGCACCTATGCCCGAAGCCGCCACGGACGCGACTCCCGCAGAGCAGGAGGCTGGGAACCCCGCGCCCGCGAGCCCGGGCGCGGGCGAGCTCACCGGCATTGACGAGCCCACCAGCATTGACGAGCTCACCGGCATTGACGATGACCTGAACGATACCGTTCGGATCGAACGCCTCCCCGCGGCACCCGCAGTTGCGGAACCGGCTTCAGTAGCGACGGACGTCGTCGACGAAACGCCGGACCTCGACTTCGACGCCCTCATTCGTGGCGACCAGCCCGAGCAGCGCTAGTTGTACCCGGCCATCAGGTTGGTAGCAGCCGGCTGATCGGTGGCCGGCCTCCAACT
>NZ_FUID01000008.1 GCF_900163635.1 Leucobacter sp. 7(1)
GGCGCACCCCGCCCGCGCGCGGCAAAGCCGCGGCGCGCGCCCCGGCCTTGCCGCGCGTCCGCCCTGCCACACCACACCCCACCCAAACTGAGGCATGTTGTCCAAACTGAGCGAAATATCGGGGAGAAATCATCGGTTCGGAGAAAAGTCATCGGTTTTGGCGGGGCCGATTGGCTCGGGCGAGACGGCCGAGCTGACGGGGCGGGGCGGGGCGGGGCACCCCCGTTACACCGCGGGCACAGTCACCGGGCCGAGCCGCCGCAACTGGGTGACGTGACCGGGTTCGAGCTCCGCGAGCGAGGACACCCCGAGCAAGCGCATCGTGCGCTCGATCTCGGTGCGCAGGATCGTGATCGTGCGATCCACCCCCGCGCGCCCGCCCGCCATGAGGCCGTAGAGGTAGGCCCGCCCGATGAGCGTGAAGTCGGCACCGAGCGCGACGGCTGCGACGATGTCGGCCCCGTTCATGATGCCGGTGTCGATCATCACGGTGAAGTCGTCGCCGACAGCGCGGCGCACGCTCGGCAAGAGATGGAAGGGGACCGGGGCGCGGTCGAGCTGACGGCCGCCGTGATTGGAGAGCACGATCCCGTCGACGCCGGCGTCGCGGAGTCGCAGCGAATCATCGAGCGTTTGCACGCCCTTCACCACGATTTTGCCGGGCCAGAGCTCGCGAATCACCGCGAGGTCGTCGAAGCTGATCGTCGGATCCATCGCAGCGTCGAGCAGCTCGCCCACGGTCCCGCCCGTGGTGGCGAGCGACGCGAATTCCAGCTTGGGGGTGGTGAGGAAATCGACCCACCACCACGGCCGCGGCAGCGCGTTGATGACGGTACCGAGGCTGAGCTGCGGGGGAATCGAGAAGCCATTGCGCTTGTCGCGCAGGCGTGCGCCGGACACGGGGGTGTCGACCGTAAAGTGCAGGGTGTCATAGCCCGCCGCCGCAGCACGTCGTACAAGGCCGTATGAGATCTCGCGATCCCGTATCACATACAGCTGGAACCAATTGCGACCGTTCGGGTTCGTGGCCCGCACGTCCTCGATCGAGGTCGTGCCGAGCGTGGACAGGGTGAACGGAATTCCCGCGGCAGCCGCCGCACCCGCGCCCGCAACCTCCCCCTCGGTCTGCATCAGCCGGGTGAAGCCCGTCGGGGCGATACCGAACGGCAGCGCGCTCGGGCCGCCGAGAATCTCGACACTCGTGTCGACCTCGGGGGCCGGGCGCAAAATGCTCGGGTGAAACTCGATGTCTGCGAAGGCCTGGCGGGCGCGCGCCAGCGAGATCTCGCCCTCGGCCGCGCCGTCGGTGTAATCGAACGCGGCCTTCGGAGTGCGCCGCTTCGCGATCGTCCGGAGGTCGTTGATCGTGAGGGCGCCCTCAAGGCGACGACGCTTCCCGTTGAAGTCGGGGCGCTTGAATTGCATGAGTTCGAACAACTCGGTGGGCTTCGGCAACTGACGGGTGACCATGGGGCTCTCTTCGGGTCGGGGTGCGTTCACTGTCGACGTTAGCGCTGAGCGCGGCTCGAATGGGGGTGATATTTCAGCAGCGGGACGGATCGCGCAACCACGGCCCGCAAGCACAGCGCGCAGGTCGGCAAGCTCCGGGCTCCGCTATCCCACCTACGAAGAGGAACGCACCAGCCCGCAGGAGATTCACGAACTCGCAGGAGATTTGTCGCCGGAATGGGGACGCGGCGCGTGAATCTCCGACGCGTTGGTGACAGCGGTGCCGGATCCGGCACTCCGGGGAGGTTGAAAGCTAGGCACCCGCGCCGCGCGTGTGCGCCCACACGACCGCCTGGATCCGGTCGCGGACCCCGAGTTTCTGCAGCACGTTCGACACGTGCGTCTTGACGGTGGCCTCCCCGAGAAACAGGGTGGCGGCGATCTCCGCGTTGGAGCGGCCCTGCGCGATCAGCGTGAGTACTTCACGCTCCCGGTCAGTGAGCCCGGCCGCTTCGTAGTGATCCTGCGACAGCACGGGGCGCTCGGCGCGCACAGGCTCGCGTGCCGTGTCGGTCGCCACCCGCTCCAGCACTGCCCGTGTTACGTCGGGACCGAGCAACGCGTGGCCCGCGGCCAACGCCCGCACCGCGTCGATGAGTTGCTCGGCGCGTGAGGTTTTCAGCAGGAACCCACTCACCCCGGCCGCGAGTGCCGCAAACAGGTATTGTTCGTGGTCGAACGTCGTCAGGATCAGGACCGCAGGTGCCGGGCCAGGGCTCGGGGGGTGGACCATAAGGATCTGTCGGGACGCCTCGATGCCGTCCATGCCGGGCATCTCGACGTCCATGCAGATCACGTCGGGTGTGAGATCCCGCGCCAGTGTGACGGCCTCCGCCCCGGTGGCCGCTTCCCCGACGACCTCAAGATCGTCCTCGGACTCCAGGATGATGCGGAATCCTGAGCGGACCAGGGCTTGGTCATCGACGAGAAGGATCCGGATTGTCATGGGGTCTCCGTTTCTGCGGCGGGTGTTGCTGCGGACGCGTCGGAGGTTGCGGCACCCAGCGGAACGTGCGCTCGGACGAGGAAGCCGCCCCGTTCGCGGGGGCCGGCCCACACGGTTCCGCCGACGGCCCCGAGCCGTTCGCGCATCCCGCGGAGCCCGAGCCCGGAGCCGCGTGATCCGCTGGGAAGCCCGGGGCGCGCGCCGCCGCGGGCACCCCCGAAGCGCAGGGCCACACCGTCGTCGCTTACTTCGACCTCGATAGCGTCTGTGAGGAACCGGAGCCGAACTGTCGCCGCCGCTCCGCGCCCCGCGTGTTTCCTGACGTTGGTGAGGGCCTCTTGCGCCACCCGGTACAGGGCGACGTCGACGAGCATGGGCACCGGGCGAGCGTCCCCCGTGACGATCAGCGTGACGGGCACGCCAGCGTCCTGTGACTCGGCGAGCAGCCCTGACAGTTGGGCGATCCCGACCGTGCTGGATCCGGCGTCCGCGTCTGGCATGCGCAGTGTGTGCACGAGCCGCTGCAGCTCTGCAACGGCGGAGCGGGCACTTTCTTCCACGATCTCCAGCGCTGCTACGGCGCGATCCGGGTCCCGCGGGATGCTGCGCCTTGCCGCTCCGGCCTGAATCCCCATCACTGACACGTGGTGGGCCACGACGTCGTGCAGTTCGCGGGCGATGGCGATGCGGTCTAGCGCGACGGCCTGCTCCGCGCTGGTGCGACGCTCGCGTTCCAGCTCTTGTCCCTGCGCCTCGAGCGCGGCTTGGGTGCGTGCTGCGCGCCAAGACCGGAGGCCGAACCAGTACGCCGCCCCGAAGTAGAGGAGGTTTGTGATGATCTGGATGACGGCGAACGTCGCGTACGCGGAGAACAGGCCGGAACGCGGCATCCCGAGGAAGTCGCTGTCGTCCGACGCCGAGATGATGAGCGACACGATCAGCCAGATCAACAGGGCGGCGCTCGTGCCGATGAGCGTCCACACGGCCGCGGCCCGGTTCGGCTCCCAGGCCCCCACGGTGTAGAGCGCGAGGAACAGGGCGACGTTGGTGATCAAGAGCTCGGGCACCGCGAACTGGCCGCACACGAAAAACCCGATCGACACCAGGATCGCGACGGGGATGGGAGCGACCCTGCGGAAGGCGAGCGGCAGGGTGCACGCGGCGAGTCCGAGAACAGATACCCAGTGCGGTGCCGGATCGGGGATGACGCCGGTCCGCGCGTACAGCAGCGCGGTCAGAACACTCCCGAATGCGAGGGCCGCCGCGATCCCGGCGTCTACCCGCAGTTCCGCGCGCCCGGCTCGGGGGCGGGACCACTCGGCCGGAGGGACTGTCATGGGTTCCAGCGTAAATGGTTGCCCTCCCGCGCACCTCCGTCGCGTGGCGGAGCGGGTTCCGTCGTGCGGGGGAGGCGGGCGGCCACGGCACCGCCGTAGCGTGGGGAGCAACGAAAGGATCGCGATGATTGAGATTGCAGGAGTCTCCCGCAGCTACGGCACGCGCCGGGTGCTTGACGACGTGAACTTCACCGTGGAGAGCGGCCGGATGACCGGTTTTGTCGGCGGCAACGGCGCGGGCAAGACCACCACGATGCGCATCATCCTGGGCGTGCTCGCCGCGGACTCGGGGTCGGTGTACCTGAACGGGGTACCGATCACCGCGGCCGACCGAGCGCGATTCGGCTACATGCCGGAAGAGCGGGGGCTGTACCCGAAGATGCCGGTCCTTGAGCAACTCGTGTACCTCGCCAGGCTCCACGGGATGGAAGCGGGCGCGGCCCGTTCCTCGGCAACGGCACTGCTGGAGCGGCTGGGGCTTGCGGAGCGCGCGAAGGACACGCTCGAGAGCCTCTCGCTCGGCAACCAGCAGCGCGCCCAGATCGCCGCAGCCCTGGTGCACGAACCGATCGCCCTGGTGCTCGACGAACCGTTCTCGGGCCTGGATCCGATGGCGGTCGAGGTTGTGCTGGGGGTGCTGCGTGACTACGCGGACCGCGGCGCACCCGTCCTGTTCTCTTCCCATCAGCTCGACATCGTGGAGCGGCTCTGCGACGACGTCGTGGTGATCGGCGACGGCCGGATCCGCGCGCACGGATCCCGTGAGTCGCTGCGCGCCGCACACACAGGGAGCACCTTCGAACTCGAACTCGCGGGGCCGAGCGCCGACGCGGGCTGGGTGCGCGAGCTGCCGAGCGTTGCCGTGACTCACCTCGACGGGGGTTTTGCCCGCTTCGAGGCAGATTCCACTGAGGCGGCGCAGGCCGTGCTCGCCCGAGCCGTCGCCGAGGCCGGTACAACGGTGCGCAGCTTCAGCCCAGTCACCCCGTCCCTCGCAGAGATCTTCACGGAGGTTGTCCGATGAGTACCACCACTCCCATCACAGCCGCAGCAGCGTATCAGCGGCCGAGCGCCGCACAGGGCACCTGGATCGTCGCCGAGCGCGAGATCACCACGCGCCTGCGGTCAAAGTCGTTCCTCGTGTCTACGGGGGTGCTCCTGCTGTTTGTGCTCGCTGGCGTCCTCTTCAGTGGCTTCATGGCGAACAGCGGCGGCTTCGGCGGAGCCACCCGAGTCGCGGTCATGGGGAACGCTGCCGCGGATCTGACGGAGGCCGGCTTCGAGGTCGAATCGGTGCCGGATCGAGCGTCCGCCGAGAAGCTCGTCCGCGACGGCGATGTCGACGCGGCCGTGGTGCCCGGCGGGGACACTCCGGTAGAACTCACGGTGCTCGCGAATGACAGCGCACCCGCGGACGTACTGCAGGCGCTCTCTGCGGCACCCACCGTGGAACTCCTCGCCCCGGTCACGAACAATCCCGGTCTCGCCTACATCATCGCCATCGCCTTCGGCGTGGTGTTCATGATGAGTGCCATCACCTTCGGAACCACGATCGCGCAGAGTGTTGTCGAGGAGAAGCAGACCCGCATTGTGGAGATCCTGCTCGCCACGATCTCGGCCCGTACGCTGCTCGCCGGCAAGATCCTGGGCAACAGTATTCTCGCGCTCGCCCAGGTGATTGCGATCGTGGCGCTCGCCTGCGTGGGTATCCTCGCCACCGGGCAGGACCTGTTGCTTGGCGAACTCGGCACCGCGCTGATCTGGTTCGGGATTCTCTTTGCGTTTGGCTTCGTACTGCTGGCCACGCTCTACGCGGCGCTCGCCGCGCTCGTGTCCCGGCAGGAGGATGTCGCCTCCGCGGTCAGCCCGGTGATGTGGCTCGTGATGATCCCCTACGTGGCGATCATCTTTTTCTTCGACAATCCGGGAGCGCTCGCCGTAATGAGCTATATCCCGTTCTCCGCGCCGATCGGGATGCCGATGCGGCTCTACCTCGGCACCGCCGAGTGGTGGGAGCCGTTCCTCTCGCTCGCGATCCTGCTTGTCACAATTGCCATTGCCGTGTGGGTGGGCTCCCGGATCTACAACCACTCGATCCTGCGCACCGGTACCCGCGTGAAACTCGGTGAGGCCCTGAAGGGCTGAGTATCGGGGCGGGAGTGCCCGGCGCGGCCGACATCCCGTGCCCGCGGCTTGCCACACCCCTCCCCGGAGGTACCCCGCTCATCCACATGCTCCACGAGGCGTTTTATCTAGACTGAGCCGTTCTCCGCGTAATTTTGCTCAGTTTAGATAAATTCGCTCGGGGAGGGTGCGCGCGATCCGGGCGCTGCGCCTACGCTGGAGCCATGACCGACGCCCTGCCGACCGACGCGATTGCGCACGGTGAGATGCCGATCGACTGGGATGCCCTGCGCGTGGCCGCGCTCGCCGCAACCGCGCACTCGTACGCCCCGTACTCGGGCCTCGCGGTCGGATGCGCAGCCTTCGTCACGGACGGCAGGATCGTCACCGGCTGCAACGTGGAGAACGCAAGCTACGGTCTCACGCTCTGCGCCGAATGCACGATGCTCGGCGCGCTCCACCTGGGCGGCGGGGGCCGGCTCCGCGCCTTTGTGTGTGTCGACGGTGCGAACAATCTCCTCACGCCGTGCGGCCGCTGCCGGCAACTCCTGCACGAGGCCGCCGCCCCGGGCCTGCTGCTGGCCTCCGCACGGGGCGAGCGCACCATCGACGAACTGCTCCCCGACGCCTTCGGCCCCGACGCGCTGCCGTAGGGCATTGCGACGACTCTTCGATCCTCCGCCTCCGCCTCCGCCTCCGGCCCCGCACCCCGCCCAGAACTCCCCGCCCAGAGCTCCGCGCCTCTCCCACAAGCGCACCGGAGATTCTTGAATTCCACGGAGATTTTTCCCCTGAATGAGGGGCGTGGGTCGAGGATCTCCGGTGCGTTCGTGAGTGGATCGGGCGCCGGATCCCGGCCCCGGCAACCCCGGACCCCCGAATGTCACTGGCCGGGAGTAGGCTGTGCGGGTGAACACCCAGCCCGAGACGCCCACCCCCGCAATCCGCCCCTGGGCCGCACTATGGTCCATGGTGCTCGGCTTCTTCATGATCCTGGTCGACACCACGATCGTTTCGGTCGCGAATCCCTCGATCATGCAGGGGCTCGAAACCACGATGGTCGCGACGCTGTGGGCGACGAGCGCCTACCTGCTCGCCTATGCGGTCCCGCTGCTCATCACCGGCCGCCTCGGAGACCGCTTCGGCACACGTCGGATCTACCTGCTGGGGCTCGCCGTGTTTACGCTGGCCTCGCTCGCGTGCGGCCTCGCTCACTCGATTGAGATGCTGATTCTGGCCCGCGTCGCGCAGGGCCTCGGGGCCTCGCTCATGACGCCGCAGACCATGGCCGTGATCACGCGCATCTTCCCGCCGCGGGAGCGCGGATCGGCAATGGCTGTGTGGGGTGTCACCGCGGGTGTCGCGACGCTGGTCGGTCCGATCCTGGGCGGCTTCCTCCTCGACGCGTGGGGCTGGGAGTGGATCTTCTTCATCAACGTGCCGGTTGGTGTGTTGGCGTTTATTCTGGCGATGCGCTTTGTCCCGAAACTGCCGACAAGCGCGCACCGCTTCGACTGGCTCGGGGTGATTCTGAGCGCGGTCGGCATGTTCCTCGTGGTGTTCGGCATCCAGGAGGGGCAGAGCTACGAGTGGGGTGCGATCTGGGGCCCCGTCACAATCTGGGGCATGATCATCACCGGCGTTGTTGTGCTGGCACTGTTCGTTGTCTGGCAGCGCTTCCAGCGCGGTGAACCGCTGATCCCGCTTCAGATCTTCCGGGATCGCAATTTCTCGGTCGGGTCCGCGGCGATCGTCACCGTCGGCTTCAGCGTGACCGGGATGAGCCTGCCGCTGATGTTCTACTTACAGCTTGTGCGGGGT
Organism: Leucobacter sp. 7(1); assembly: GCF_900163635.1. GTDB lineage: Bacteria > Actinomycetota > Actinomycetes > Actinomycetales > Microbacteriaceae > Leucobacter. Next base: position 7,738 of record NZ_FUID01000008.1, read on the forward strand.
CAGACCCCGACCCAGTCGGCGCTGATGATGGTGCCCATGGCGGTGCTGTCGATCGCGCTCGCGCGCCCGGTTGGGCTGCTCATCGACCGGCGGGATCCGCGCAGGATTCCCGTGATCGGTCTCGTGCTTGTGTCCGCGGGCATGCTCGGCTACGTGCTGCTGATGCACCCGGACACCCCGATCTGGCTGCTGCTTATCCCGAGCGTGATCCTGGGCGTGGGCAACGCGTTCATGTGGGGACCGCTCGCCTCGCTCACCACGTTCAGTCTGAAGCCGAGCCTCGCGGGTGCCGGATCCGGCGTCTACAACACCAGTCGCCAGGTCGGGGCCGTGCTGGGATCCGCCGCGATGGCGATGCTCATGAACTCGCGGATCAGCGCGCTCCTCGGCGAGCAGGCTGCCGCCGGGATCGGTGGCGGCGGCGAAGGGGGCGGCGGACTTGCCGCGTTGCCCGCGCCGCTCCAGGAGAGCTTCACCACCGCGATGATGCAGTCACTTATGATGCCGATGGGCGTGATCCTTGTCGGAGCGTTCATCGCCCTCTGGTTCGCTCCGCGCCCCGCCCGCACCGGCGAGATCTCCGTCCCGGACGCGGCACCGAGCCGCTCATACTGAGCTCGCCACTCGCCCACGCTGACCCCCGCCCGGAAAGGACCCCACATGATCCTCGCATTCTCCGTCGCCCCGAGCGGTTCGGGCCCGGCGGGCCCAGCGCTGAGCGAGACCGGATCGGTCTCCGAAGCTGTCGCCGCAGCGATCCGCGTGGTGCGCGAGTCCGGGATCCCGCACCGCACGTCTTCGATGTTCACCGAACTCGAGGGGGAGTGGGACGAGGTCTTCGACGTCGTGAAGCGCGCCACTGAGGCTGTGCTTCCATATGGCTCGCGGGTCTCGCTCGTCATGAAGGCGGACATTCGCCCCGGCTTCGAGGGCGAGCTCGACGCGAAGCTGGAGCGGTTGGAAGCGGCGTTGGGGGAGTAGCCACCGTCGCGCGCAACGCTGCCTCGAGGTGTCACGCAGCCCCGTCTGACGGCGTTCCCTCGCCTCCAGGGCTGCTCAGCGCATGCTGCGGCTGCGGGACTCGGCGATTGCCGGTGGCGTGCGGAGGTCCCGGGATCCGGAAAGCAGGACAACTGGCCAGGAAGCTGAAGCAATGGTCGCTTTCAGGGTGCGTGGCTCTCCGCCAAACCGTGGAAAGTGGTGCGCTCACGGCGCGTAGGTGAGCGTAGGGCTCAAGCATGCGCCACGTCACAGATCGCGGCGGACTGCAACGCCGAGTCAAGCAGCATGCCCGCGACCCGCTCCCAACCCAGGACCGCTGCGATGTCGTCGGCGACCTCATCGACTCGCAGCCCAGAAAACGGCAGGTCGGTTCCGGAGATGCCCCGGCGCGATAGCCCAACCCCTCTGTGCTCAACCATGATGAGATCGAGCCCCCGTTTGGCGGCGATCCGCCGCAGCGTGCCGTAGGGCAGTACCGACCCGAGGCCGAGGCCTCCGGGGATCACACCTGCCGGGAGCGCGCGGTCCTAGTTCTTCGGTCGAGGACCCAGTGGACAATCACCGCCGCGAGCGCCGACAAGCCGGCACCCACGAGCGTGAAGGCGAACCGTTCCGCATCGAGGAGCAGGGTGTTGATCCCGCGCGAATTCATCAACACCACCGAGATCGTGAGGAACAGGCTGTACTCCCAGTACGGTTTGTGGAGGACGAGGAATGTGAGGCAGAGCCAGAGCGCCGGGAGCGCCAACACTTGCAGTACCGGGTCAGGGATCCCGAGGAGTGCCATGAGCGCAACCGCCGCGAACCCCGCGAACGTGCCCATGAGTCGACCGACCATGCGCTTGGGGGTGAGGAGCTGTGTTGGATCCGCGAGCACATACAGCGTCAGTGTCACCCAGACCCAGTGGGATTTCACTCCCGTCGTTGTGCCCAGCAACATCACCGTGGCAGACATGAGGCCAAGCACAGTGCCGTACAGCACGGGCACGCGCGGATCGGGCACGCTGAGTGCCACGAGTTCACGCTTACCCAGGGCGAGATGCAAGACCAGGATCGCCCAAGCGCCGGTGACGTTGATGACCACGAGCACGCCGGTGAAGTAGGCCGCGTCGAACACGGGAGGATCGGTGAAGAGCGGGGGAGGGCTCATCATGAAATACGGTACGAGAATGGGGAGCTGCAGTACGGCCTTGCCCACACCCTTCCGCGCAGCAAGGCCGTAGGCCACCCCGAGCAGGAGCAGGATCGCCGCAAGTACGATCGTGTTCTCGCGGAGCATGATGGCGATCACCCCCAGCACGGAGAGCGAGAGCACGACGGCGGCACCAATTCTCGGTCCCCCACTGATCCACCCAAAAGTTGCGGCGAGCACGCCGAAAAACGCGACACCGAAGACGCCGGGAACGACGAGCGAGGCCAGCGCAATCGGGGCCGCGATGATCAGCAGCCCCGCAAGGATCTTGAGGCCAAGGATCGCATGCTGTCGCCGGAGTGCCGACCGGTCGGGGGGCGGCGCGGGCGCGGAATCGATCTGTGACGTATCTTGCATACTCGCCCCTAGCTGTGGTGGGTGATAGTCCAACGCGAAACGGAGCCGGGATGAACCTCGCTACGCTCGCTGCACATGGACGGCCGTCAGAGCTTCGCGGTCTTCCGGTGTCATCCCGGGAATGGGTTCGCCGTTCCACACGATGTCGTCTCCCAGTGCGACGAGCAATTCTGTGCGGGTGCCGTGGCTGAGCTTCGCAACATGGATATGGCCTCGGCGACGACTGCAAGGGTGACCTGGCGTTCGACGCCAGGGGAGGACGAGCACGGGTTCGGTATCGTCACCCGTGAGCGCGCGCGAGAAGTCTTCGGCCTCGAGCAGGATCACACCGTTTGTGGGGAGCGAATTGCACTCGAGGGCAAAGGTATTTCGTGAACTGGTGACTGGTGCCCGCATGCACATTCCTTCTTCATTGATGGAATACCTATTCAGACCCTACAGCTCCGCAGCGAACTATGGCGGGGGAAGTTCACTGCGGGCATATTCGTTCACTCGGCCGTCTTCGGGCGCGTGGTGAATCCGGCGGAATCGGTGCACCGCGCGATAGTGCGACGCCAGATGATTGAGGGGATTCTCACCAGAGTCCGCTCTGAACTGGATTTTCGCACTATATTTTTCGGCCCCACCTGTGTCAGGATCAGACAGGGGGCTACGAAGACGTGGCCACGGGGGCCTACACAGAGGATGTGTTTGAGTTGACGGCAAACGGGGTGCGCAACTTTCACAAGCCGGAGAACGCCGAGCCTGGATTCCTGCTGTGTGCGGAAACCTCACCCATTCATGCGGCCTGCGGGGCCGCTATTTTTTTCGGCCGATGCGGCCGATGCGGCGATGCCCCGAGTGAAGCCCGCCACCTGCATCGGTGGTCACGAACCTATCTCCCCGGCGGCGGCGGCGAGCTTCGCACGCTGTACGTCGCCACCTGAACCTGTGTCAGCCCGAACATCAAGAAATGAGGAAATCTTGTCTGAACTGTACCGAAACGCTGCTGAACAGTCTGATGCTGCTGAGCTTCAGATCAATCCCGTCTTTGCTCGTCCGGGCGAAGCCACGAGCCTTCCGAAGTTCAAGCTGCCGGACGGCATGATGTCGGGCGATACCGCCTATCAAATCATTCACGACGAAGCGATGCTGGATGGCAACTCTCGGCTGAATCTGGCGACTTTTGTGTCCACGTGGATGGACGACAACGCGCAGAAACTCTATGTCGAGTCTGCCGACAAGAACATGATCGATAAAGACGAGTATCCCGCGACAGCCGCGATCGAGGATCGGTGCTGGCGGATGCTCGCGGATCTCTGGAACGTCCCTGATACCACGGACACGATCGGAACATCCACGATTGGATCATCTGAGGCCTGCATGCTGGGGGGCTTGGCGCTGAAGCGACTCTGGCAGGAACGCCGTCGTGCCGAGGGCAAGTCGACAGAACGCCCGAACCTGGTCCTATCGGCCGGCGTGCAGGTCGTGTGGGAGAAATTCTGCAACTACTGGGATGTCGAAGCGCGCTATGTTCCGGTGACTGAGGAACATCTTGTCCTTGATGGCTACGAGCTCGATACGTATGTCGATGAGAACACGATCGGCGTGGTTGCCATTCTTGGTCAAACGTACACAGGATTGTACGAGCCCGTGAAGGAGATCGCGGCAAAGCTCGACGAGATCCAAGCTGCGACCGGTCTTGACATCAAGATTCACGTCGACGGTGCGTCCGGGGCAATGGTGGCCCCATTCTGCCAGCCTGAACTCGAGTGGGACTTCGCAGTCGACCGCGTCAACTCGATCAGTACTTCGGGCCACAAATATGGGTTGGTCTATCCCGGGGTGGGGTGGGTAGTGTGGCGGAACAAGGCGGCCTGCCCCGAGAGCCTCATCTTTCATGTCAGCTACCTCGGCGGAGACATGCCGACGTTGGCGCTCAACTTCTCGCGCCCGGGCGCCCAGGTGCTGCTGCAGTACTACCAGTTCCTCCGCCTGGGGCGTGAGGGCTACCGTGAAGTGCAGCAGGGCTCGATCGACGTTGCGACCTATCTTTCGTCTGAAATCGGCGCGATGGAGCAGTTCGAGCTTGTCAGCAAGGGCGACACAATTCCAGTGTTCGCGTGGAAGCTCAAGCCGGGCGAGCGGAACTGGGATCTCTACGATCTCGCGGATCGGCTTCGCATGCGCGGGTGGTTGGTTCCCGCGTATCCGATGCCGGACAACCTGACCGGCCTCGTGGTCCAACGCATCGTTGTCCGTCTGGGGCTGAGCCGAGACCTCGCCGAGTTGCTGCTCGCCGCGGTTACGGAGGAAGTCGACTTCCTGGAAAACCTTGAGGCTCCCATCCCCCGTGAGAAGCAGCGCAAGAGCTTCACGCATTAGGAGCCGATCATCGAGGTGCCGGTGAGCGTGGCGGTCTTCGCCAGACGCGCTCAACGGTTTCGACGCCCAGCTCGCCCCGAAACACTTCCGGCTGTGAGTGTCACTCACGTGCCGGGCCGGGGCGAACTCTCATCAGTATCACCCGGACGGTTGGAACATATGACTCAGCAGCAGATTGCGGAATCGCCTCGAATGCGCGTGCCCTTTCTTGCACCTACGGTGACCAAGCAGAGCGTGTCGTTCATGATCGGATCTGCACTGTTCGCCGCTGGCACTGCGGTCGGGATTTGGGATCTGGGGAGCGCCAATGTCACCAACGTGTTGTGCTTCGTTGGAGCATGGTTCTTCACCGCCGCTGGTCTGATGCAACTCATCTTGAGCGGGAACGCGATCGTATCCGTGGACTATGGCGCCGGGAAAATGCTCCGGGCGGTCTGGCTCGCAGCGGCGATCCAGAGCCTCGGTACGATCCTGTTCAACATCAGCACGAGCGCAGCCCTGACCGCGAAAACTGTGCGGGCTGAAGAACGTCTCGTATGGAACCCTGACGCGGGAGGATCCGTTGCGTTTCTGATCAGTGCCGTGTTCGTTTATGTCGCCTATTACCGGGAACACGGGCAGCTGTGGAATCCGCGAGATTCTGGGTGGTGGGGGGCGCACATCAACATGATCGGCTGCATCGCGTTCGCGATCTCCGCCGTGGGGGCCTTTGTCCTCACGAATGGTTCTGCGGAGGATGCCGCGGTCGCAAACTGGGGAACGTTTATCGGCGCCTTGTGTTTTTTTGTGGCATCGATGATCGCCCTCCCTCAGCTCGCTTGGAATCGACGCAACACCTGAGTACGACATCTCGTAATTTATGCCGCCCGAGGAACGATCGACAACGTCGCGGTGCACCCACCACGACGACCGAGGAAACACCTGAGAAAGGATGTGTAAGCAATATGTGCACACGAGTTGTTTGGCCTGATGCAAATGGATCGGTCATCGTCGGCCGAAACATGGATTTCCATATGGACCTCTTGACCAACCTGTGGAAGTATCCGCGGGGAATCGAGCGCACGGACGGGGTCGACGGCAAACTGAGCTGGAAGGCAAAGTACGGCAGTATCGTTGCGACCGCGTTTGATCTTGTCGCGACCGACGGCATGAACGAGGAGGGCTTTGCCGGGCACATCCTGTGGCTGGCGGAGTCGGACTATGGGAAGCCCGAGGCATCGGCAACCCAGCTCAGTCAGGCAATTTGGCTCCAGTACTACCTGGATAACTTTGCGACAGTCGCAGAGGCCGTCGCCTGGACAAACGACACACAGGTTGAAATTGCTCAACTGTTCGATCCCACCGGCCATCTCGTGCCGACTCTGCATCTTGCCATCAACGATGCAACTGGCGACTCCGCGGTCATCGAATACACCGATGGCAAGCCGCAGGTGTACCACAGCCGTGACTACAAGGTCATGACGAACTCCCCGACCTTTGACAAGCAATTGGAGCTCGTCAAGCAGATCGAGGGGCTGGGGGGAGACAAGGCACTTCCTGGCTCGACGCTTGCCAGCGACCGCTTTGCACGGGCCTCTTATTACGTCGAACACCAGGTGCAGCCGAAAACTCAGGTTGACGCGATCGCTGCAATGTTTAGCATCATCCGAAATGCGGCGCAGCCGTTCCGGACCCCAGAGCCAGGCAAGCCGGACGCGTCGCAGACGATTTGGCAGGTCGTGCTCGACCTGACAAACAAGCGCTACGTTTTCGAGTCCACGACCCGGCCAGGGATCGTGTGGGTCAACCTCGAAGAACTCAGTTTTTCTGAGGGTTCCAAGGTGCTCAAGCTTGATCTTGTGAGCCGCCTCATGCTCGAGGGCGGGCTTGCCGGGAACGTCAGCCATAACTTCTCAGATGTGGGAGAAACCGCGACGCAAGTCTTGGCCACAGGCACGCAGGCGTTGGAGTTCGTTGCCAAGAAACAAGATGAGTTCGCCGAGATTCAGCGAGCCGTCCAGAAACTCGTCGGCGCGAAGAAGTAATTCATGGAGTAGGTCGGGGGCGCACACTCCGGTGTGGCCCCCGGTCTGAGCCCCCAACCAGTACTCCCGCTCCCGTTCGGGCAGGGGAGCGTTTCTGGAGGCCGAGCCTCCGCCCAAGGAGTTGCGATGTTCGTCGGTTCACTGCCCGTTCTCGGAGTATTCCTCGCGCTCCTGTCGGCCGGGATTCTCTCCGTCGGCAACCTGTGGCAGAGCCGCGGGGTGAAGCTTGCGGCCGAGCGATCGTCTCACGACGCATCGTTCATGCAGCTCCTGAAAACCCCGATCTGGCTGGCGGGCACGGCACTGTTTTGCTTAGCGATCGTGGTCCAGATGGGCAGCCTCGCACTGGCACCACTCATTGTGGTGCAGCCCATTGGTGTTGCAGCGTTGGTGTTCACGACCCTGCTCACGACCCGGTCTACCGGGAAGAAGCCGGCGCGAGCCGTCGTCACTGCGATCGTCACTTCGCTCATCGGGGTCACCGTATTCGTGACCGTTGCTGCGGTCGTGAGTCGTCAGAAACCGATCGGCGATCAACAACTCATTGAAATGATGACGGTGCTGGCTGCGGTGCTCATCGTCTCGATTGTTGTCGTGTGGGTGGGCAAACGTGGCAGCCGCACCCCGCTGCTCTTCGTGGTGCTGGGCGGCGTGTATTCCGGTTTCGTCGCAACTCTCGGGAAGACGGTGATCCTGCGAGTGGAAGCGATGTTCACGGGCGGTCACTTTCAGCTCGGTTCGGATGGGCTCCTCACCCTGCTGTGTCTCCTGGGGATCGGGGTCGCGTCGGTGCTGTCCATTTACTTCGTGCAGTACTCACACACGTGCAATCCCCCCGACGTGGTCATTGCTGGTCTCACCGTCATTGATCCGGCTCTCGCGGTTATTCTGGGCATCACGATCCTGCAGGAAGCGGCAGGTGCTCCGGTGTGGTCAACCTTCGCGTTTATTGGTGCAGGAGTTGTCGCGGTGACCGGAGTGATCCGCTTGGCGAAGGCTGAGGACCCGGACGCCCGCGCACAGGATGCCGCTGTCGGCCGTCTGAGCGAGTGATTCTTGGGTCGTAGTGACCCGTGACTCCGGCCCGCTGTACGCTCACATGAGTTTGGTTGACTCGAGCGCTCGAGTGAGATTCCCATTCATCTTGAGCACTGGCAGTCGCAGTACCAAACCGATCAGTAGCGCGGGGACAAGGAAGAGCGCGAGCTGTCCGAGGGCGATCCAGTAGTCGCCCTCGTATATGCCCGCGATCGCGGCCCGCACCGCGTTTGTGGCGTGGGTCACCGGAAGCCACGGGCTCATGCTTTGGAACCACTGAGGGAGCACCGATAGCGGATAGGCCCCGCCGCCAGCTGAGATCTGCACGACCAGCAGGAACACGGCGAGCGCTTTCCCTGCTTCTCCGAATGACAACACCAGCGTGTACGTGACGAGCGAGAACACCAGTGACATCACCCACCCCGCCAGGAGAAGCAAGAAGGGGTGAACTGGTCGGACCCCAACGAAACCCATGAGTCCGAGGTAGAGCAACGAGCTCTGAAGGATTCCGAGCACCGCAAATATGCCAAATCGCCCGAAATACTCCTGTGCTTTTGAGAAGCGTCCCACGGCGGGCGCCGTGCTGGGGGAGATATCTGTGCGGATGAGCACCGACAGCAGCAGGGCACCGACCCACAGCCCAAGAACTGTGTAGAACGGAGACATTTGGGCACCGAACGTGTCGACCCGATAGACCGGAATGCGTTCAAGGCCGACCGGGCTTGTCAGTTCGCCGGCAAGCACAGCCGGGTCGTTGCCGATCAACGCAGACACCTTGGAAAAGTCTCCGCTCTGTGCGGCCTGCCCCAGCGCCTGGGCGAGGGTGACGAAACGACCTGATGCCTCACGCAGGTCAGCTGCGATTGTCGCTGTCGTTTCTTCCGCCTGGGTGAGGAAGGCGAGGAGTGATGATGATCCGCCGGAGAGGGAGCGCGCTGCCGAAGCGAGCTCGTCACCAACTTGCCCGAATCCGGTGTTGACCTCACTGAGTGACCCGGCGAGCTGATCAAGTCGAGGTTTGAGGCTGCCGTCGTACGCGTTGTACGCACGATCAACTGCACTGCGCGCCGTTTCGGCCAGCATGATGACCTCGTCCCGGGTTCCCTCAAGGCCGGAACTCGTTTCGCTGAGTTTGGTTGCTGCGTCATCGATTCGTTGCTGCAGCGCTTCCTGCCTGGTCGCCGCGGTTTCGAGATCGGCGATGACTCGCTCGAGGGCCGCTGTGAGTGGAGGATCCGAGCTTGCGGCAGCTTGGGACTTCAACTGCTCGAGTAGTTTCTGCTGCTGTTCGACACGCACCGAAACGTCGGCGCTTGCCGAGCCCAGCACCGTGGCCGCTTGCGCTGCTTCTCCGACAAACGCGGAGTCCAGCCCGGAGATCTGGTCGATGAGGGAGGTGTAGCTCGTTGAAGTGCGATTCAGTGCTTCGGATATTGCCGCATTTGTACTCGTCAGCACTGATTCCAGCGATTGCGCCGCGCTGGCACCTTCTCCGATCGCATTCGAGGCGCTCTCCACCGAAGCGAGCGAGGCGTCGGTGAGCGACGAGGCGCTGCTCACGAGCGCTTTGCTCGAAGCGATGAGTGAGCTGAACATCTCGAGTGTCGCGGCGCCCGAATCGAGGGTTGTTGCCGCGGTCTGCGCGCTGGTTTGGACTCGGGTGAGTGCCGCACGCGACTCTTCATCACCTGCGTGATCCGCGAGCGAGGAGATCAGGGCGAGCCCCACGTCATTCAGGGTTTTGGTGAACGTTGAATTGATCGTCGTTGACACCTCAGTCGCGGCTTCATCCGTGATCTTGGGGGAGAGGGCGTTTTTCTTCTCGTTCGTGAAATAGTCGATGTTTGCTGGCTCAGCGCCGGGGGAAAGGAACGTCATCATGTCGCGACTGAATGAGGGAGGCAACACGAGCGCTGCGTAGTATTCTCCCGATTTCGTGCCTGAAATCGCGTGGTCCTCGGACGTGAACACCCAATCTAAATCAGTGTTTGCCCGCAGGTTTGAGATGACCTGCTCACCCACATTGATCTGTACCGAGAACAGATCACTTGTGTAGCCCTCGTCGGCGTTCGCAACGGCGACCTTCAGGTTCTTGACGTTCCCAAAAGGGTCCCAGCTTGAGAGCACATTGAACCAGCCAAAAAACGATGGGAGCACGACGACGCCGAACAGTACGACAATGGCAATTGCGTTGCGCCGGAGGCGACGAACATCGGTGACAAAGATGTGGGCGATATTCCTCATGTGATTCAGACCTGCTCTTCGAGCTTGTCGAGTTGCGCGTTCGAGTGGATTGCCCGTTCTTCTTGGGCGAGCCTCGATTGCAACTCCGGCGCCTGGAGCGTTCCCACCTGTGTGGCGAACGCAATGTTCTGTTTTACGTATTCAAGGGTGACAACCAGTGTGATGACGAGGAGGCAGAGCAGCCCCCAGAGCGCCAGCACAGTGGCTTTGGCGTCCGGGATGACCCAAGCGACGCAGGCGAGCAGCGCCGTCACCACCACTGCGATGCCGAGTGCGATCCGCAAGATCGACAGGTGGCGCTCCGCAAACCACTCCGCCTGCTTGGCAACTTTTCTTCGGAATGCTTCGCGATCCGTCAGGGCCTGCACGAGCTGTGTGAGCCTGCGCCGCGATCCCAGTACCTGAACGTTTTCGCTCACAAATAGATCGGTGTCACTGAGCCTACGATTAAAGAGTCGTGAGAAGTTCCCGAGCCGCTGGCGGAAGAACAGCCCGAGCACAAACGACAGGGCCGCGAAGAGGGCGAGCACCGCGATGAATTTCACATAGTCGCCGCCATAGAAGCCGCCCACCGTTTCTCGCAGCGCATCGATTCCGTAGGTAAAAGGGAAGAATGGGAACAGAGCTTGGAAGAAGCTCGGCATCATCTGGATCGGATAGATTCCGGATGCCCCGGGGATCTGCATGATCACCAGCAGAATGATCAGGCCCTTGCCCACGTACCCGAATGACACCGCGAGCGAGTAGATCAAGGCCATGTACACAAAGCCGATGAAGACGCTTGTCGCCACAAAGGCCAGCGCGTTCACCATCTGAACGCCAATGATCACGTTGCCCACGCTCACCAGCAACGCTTGGAAGAAGTTGATGAATGCGAGCAGCATCCAGCGACCAAAGTAAGCCTGCCGAACGGTGAGCCCCTCAATGCCCTCGGTGTCGACTTCCTGCCGCAACAGGACCACGAGCACAAACGCAGCGATCCACAGCGAGAGATTCGTGAACAGAGGTGCCATCGCCGAGCCATAGGTGGCGACGGGAAAGACGATCTTCTCTTTGACTTCGACGGGCGACGCCATGAAATCAGCGATTTGCCCGGGATTGAGGCCACTCATCGCTTGAACTCTGGTGAGGACGTCGGCAGAACTGAGCGCAGCGACGTCGGCCCGAACACTGAGCAGATCCTGCTCGACCCCGGCGAGACTCGTGTCGAGCGCCTCGTTCGCTGCGTGGGCCTGCGTGAGTTGAGACTCAAAACTGTCAAGCAAGCCCGCGGCTTCAGCGACCAGGGTTTTTTGCGAATCGAGGGCCGCTGAGAACCCTCCGGCGCTCGCGGAGAGCGCGTTCATCGCACGGTTGACCTCCGGGAGCGTTTGTACGATGACGTCGCGAACCGAGCCCGCTGCCGCAGCGCTCTCCCGCACGGCGGCGTTGAGGGCATTTGCCGAGGAGAGCATGCTTTGGGTGACGTTCGAGACATCGGAGTTGAGCTGTCCGAGTTGTTGGAGCAGGGCAGCGTCCGCACTATTGCGATCCTGGAGTTGCGTGATCGCGTCCGTGATCTGCTGGTGGAGCGGGTCCGTTGGGGCGAGAGTGTCTTGAAGCTGCTTGAGCTCCGAGAGCGCCTCCCCGGTCGCAGCCACAACCGCGTTTGCGTTGCTGATCGCCGTCGTGATCTCCGCGTTGGCCTGCGTCGCTCTGCCGGCGAGGGTGGAGAGTCGATCATTCAGTTTCGCGGATATCTCCGTGAGCTGCGCTGACCCCGTCGTGTAGGACTCCGTCACGGTATTCGTGAAGTCCGCAATGCCACTCTGAGTTTCGCTGGCGAGCGTTTGCGCCTCACTGATTGCGACACGGACGTTTCCGATCACAGTGTCGAGGCTGACGAGCGCGGCTCGAGCATCCGCCAGCGCGGTTTCTCCGCTTGCGAGGCTCGCCTGGATGTCGACGATTCCCGACCGCGCGGCCGCCACCTGAGTGGTGGCCTGGGTGAGGGTGTTCAGGGAGGTGTTTTGCGCGCCGAGCAGGCTGCTCCCGATCTTGTCACCGGCTTCCTGGACCGCAGTTGTGAGGGTGTGGGAGACCGTGGAAACGAAGGTGGAGTTGATTTTTGTTTCGAGAGTGGTGGCACCCACATCGGTGATTTTCGGCGCAATCGCGTTTGCCTTTTCGTTGACAAAGTACTCAAGCTTTGGCCGAATAAAGTCGCCCGTCGTGAGACTGAGGAGGTCTTCGCTGAACTGCTCTGGGATGACAATTGTGGCGTAAACGTCACCAGATTTTACGGCCCGCATCCCCTGATCGAGGCTCATGAACTGCCAGCCGAGCTGGTCGTTCTCCTGCAGCTGGGCGACGACCTGCTCACCGACGTCGAGCGTGCCAGTGAGGGACGAGGATGCCCCCTCGTCAAGGTTCACTACGGCGACTCTCACGTCTTTGGTGTCGCCGTACGGATCCCAAAAAGCAATGATGTTGAGCCAGGCGTACAGCGAAGGGATGACAATGATGCCGATGAGAATCAGTAGCGCTTGGGGCACGCGCAGGATTCTTTGGAGATCGCGCCACGCGACCTTCAATGAGTTATTCATCCGCGTCCCCCCGCTGATATGCCTGCACCTCAACGTGCATCCCCGAGCGCAATAGATCGCGTCCGAAGTCAAACCCAATTCATATTTAATCATGCGGCGGGGAGGACCGCTCGGGCGAGTGCATCGACCGGGTAATGCGCCGGGGCCCTGCGGGGGCGGGGGCGGTGGCCTAGGTGGCGCTACTCAATGTCTTCGAGCAATTCCGAGAGCGTGTTCGGCGTAGCGCCCGAAGCTTGAGCGAGTTCGCCGAAGCGGGCGTCAGCAGCCACGTTTTCAGTGTCACTGGCGTTGTCGAACAGCGAGAGATATTCCGCATTTCCCCCGGTTTCTTCGACCGACTGCACTCGGATGAGCCAGCAGGTTGCGTCCGGAGTGAAGCCCGCATGGACTTCCCAGGCGAGGGCGAGCGTGCCGATGCAGATTGTGTTGGCGTCGAGGATCTCGGTTGCCGTAGCGTCGTCCTGGATCAGCGCCAATTCGAAGAGATCGGCCATAGTGTGCGTGGGGGAGAAGCTCGCGTCATTCGAGAGGAACTCGTCCGCGATCGTGCGGTGCTCCTCGCAGAGGAACCGTGAGGCGAGCCACGTCATCGCCGGATCCTCAAGCTCCGATGCGCCGGCCGCCTCATCCGCCCGAGTGCACGCGTCACGTCCCATGCCCACCACGGTCTCTTTCACCGTCGGATCGGCGTCGTCCCACGCCGCGAGTTCGAGGGCACCCCAGGAAGAGGAGGGGTCAAGGCTTGCGACCATCGGGACCGCGAGCACTACGTTGTCGAAGAACTGCTGCTGCGCTGCAGCGTTTTCCCTGTCTTTCGCGGTCGGTGGCGCAGCGGGAGTTCCCGAGGAGTTTTCGTTCGCCATGAGATTCGGCAACAAGCCGCATCCGGTCATCACGAGGGCACCCGCGATCGCGGCGCTGGCGGCTAGCGCTGAGAGTGTCCGCCGTGGACGTGAAATTGACACTGGTGTTCTCCCCGCGCTTCGGTGATCCTCGGTGCACCGGGGCTCAGAATTTCTCCCGGCTTCTCGCCAGCACTCTATCGCGGCGAGTGCAATGTTAAAAAATATGTAGACCGGTCTATTATGTACGTATGACGAGTAAAGGACAGCTCACTCAGGAGCGACTCACCACCTCCATGCTTGAGCTCATTCAGGCAAATGGCTACAGCGGAACCGGACTAAATGCAGTGATCGAGCATGCCGGTGCCCCTCGGGGGTCAATCTACTTCCACTTCCCCGACGGCAAGGAGGGCTTGGGGGTTGCCGCAGTAGAACTCGCCACGACTGAATTTGGGGCGTTGCTTGCCGAGGCTGCGGCTTCGGCGGCGGGGCCCGCAGGTGCAGCTCGTGCGACGATTGAGGCCCTCGCAGCGATCGTCTCGGAAAGTGACTTCCGGCTGGGGTGCCCCGTTTCGGTGGTGACTCTTGAAATGGGGGCCGAGAACGAGCGACTGCGCCAGGCGTGCGCGACGGCGTTCGAGTCGTGGATCACGCCGACGGCCCAACTGCTCGAGGGCGGAGGGCTGCCGCCCGCGGAATCGAGGGCCCGCGCGACCGCGATCGTTGCGATGGTCGAGGGCGCCGTCGTGGTGTCTCGCGCATTGCGGACCGTGCAACCGTTGGCAGCGGCCGCGGACGCCGTAGAACTCCTGATTCGCCAGAGCAGCTCCGCCGCATGAGCGCCGCTGCTCATTCTGCTGCGAAGCTGCAGGCCGCACCGCGGCACGCGCTCATCTTTGGAGCCTCTGGGCTCGTCGGCAGGCACTTGGCGCTCCGCCTGGCCGCGGCAGGTGTTCCTGTTACAGTGGCGGTCCGCTCGGTCGAATCGGGCCGCACACTCATGGCCTGGCTCGCTAAACATGGGGTTTCCGGAGGGATCACTCAGGCTACGGTCGACTTTACGGGAGCCGAGATTCTCGCGGGTGGATCTGCCGGGTGGCAGCACATTACCGAGATCCACAACTGCGCAGGAGTGTACCGCTTTGGCATGACGGCGGAGGAGGCGCGCTCTACAAACGTTGGAATCGTGGAGCGGGTGCTCGGCTTCGCAGCGGAGTTACCGCACCTCACGCGCGTGGTTCACATCTCTGGATACCGGGTGGGCCGACAGGAGCCGACGACGGTTCCCTGGACGGAAGATCTGCGCCGGAAGCGCTACGCGAAGCTTGGATCCTACGAAGCGTCGAAGGTCGAATCGGACGCGATCTTCCAATCGTGTGCAGGGGACCTTGGTGTGCCGTGGACCGTTGTGAACCCCTCGAGTGTCATCGGTGATAGTGAGACCGGGGAATCCGATCAGCTGATTGGGCTCGCGGATACAATTCGGCAGATCTGGCAGGGCACCACACCCGCTCTCCCCGGAGGCAACGCCACGTTCCTCCCGGTAGTCACCGTTGACTATCTCGCTCAGTTCATGATTGCGGCCGCGACGGATCCTGAGGCAGCGGGAAAGTCGTACTGGGTGCTTGACCCCGAGACGCCGCCCTTGCCGGAGCTGTTGACTCGTGCGGGAGCGCAGCTCGGCGTCACGACGCCCAGGCTGCGAATCCCGACGGCCGTGATCACGCGCCTCCCGCGGTGGCTCACGAAGGCCGACCCCGAAACGCTGACGTTCCTCTCGTCGGATCGCTATCCCACGAGTTCAGCTGAGGAATTTGCTGCGCGCCACGGACTACGGATGCCGGATGTGACGGTATCAATGGAGCGCTGGGTCGACTACCTCGGGGCGCATCGCTTCGGGAGATCATCCACAGATGTGCGGCGCATTGTGGAGGTTGCAGGGGTCAGCACTTATGAGCTGGGCTCGCCCGCGAGCCGGCGGGTGATCCTGCCGGGCCTCCCGGTGAACGCGGACACCTGGGAACCAGTCGCAGCCGCGCTCGGCGCCCGTGCGGTCGACCTCCCCGGGCTGGGCCTGAGCGGCGGCAGAGGCGTCGCCGACTGGGAGAACTGGCTGCCAGTCGTATTGCGAGAGGAGCCCGTGCACCTCGTAGGCCACTCAATCGGCGCGGCCGCCGCGGTCACCGCCGCAACCCGGCATCCGGAACGGATCGCCTCACTCACCCTCGTTGCGCCGTTTTTTCTGCAGCAGGCAGCGCGCGTCGCTGCCTGGCAGCGGCCATTGATTCGCGCCGCGTTGAGACGAATTTCTCCGGGGCAGCTTGCATTCCGCTTGACCGGTGACCGGGGGAACGCCCCAGCCCTCGAAACCAGCGTGCAGGATCTGAGGCGGAGCAGCGCGGGGCGTGCCGTCGAGCACCTGGCACACGCGGGATCGGAAGCGTGGCGTCGGGAGCTGCAGGAGCAGCTGCTTGCATTTCCGGGCAGCGTGCGCATCATTACGGGTTCGACTGACCCGCTTCTGCCAGCTTGGGCTCGAGACCTGGAGGGGGCACCCAACATCCAGTTGCACACGATCGCGGGTGCCGGGCACCACCCGCAGCTCACGCATTCCCGTGCGCTTTCGCGCCTTCTGGCAGCGATTCCGGCCGCCGCGTGATGCAGGCCTCTCCTCGGTGAGCTTCGCCGTGGCACACTCGCCTCGTGAACGATGCTGAGGGGAGCCTGTCAGCGATTTGCTCACCGTCGTGGACGCAGAGTGCAGCGCACACCAATTCTGCCGAGCCCGGTGCTGTGCGATGTCCCCGGTGTCCGCTAGTCTCCGACTATGAGCATGGGTGGAGGAGGCGGCCGCGGATCCCGAGTATCGGGGGGCGACGCGGAACGCCAGCGAGAACTCAACAGCCAGGCACCGAAGGTGGCGCGGCTGGGGCGGCGGATCGCAGAGTTGTTCCGGCCGTACCGCGGACCACTCGCGATCATCATCGCGCTCGTGATCGTCTCGGCCGCGCTCGCGATCCTGCCTCCGCTGCTCACGCAGCGCGTGTTTGACGAGGGGCTGTTCCCGCTCGACGGCGGCGGCCCCAACATGACCGTCCTCGGCTGGCTGGTCCTCGCCATGGTTGTCGTGTTTGTTGTGTCGTCTGGGCTCGGGATCGTGCAGACATTTTTCACTGCGCGCGTTGGCAACCGGGTGATGGGGGATCTGCGCGTCAAACTTTTTTCGCACCTGCAGGCAATGGAGCTGGGCTTCTTCACCCGCACGAAGACTGGCGTCATTCAGTCGCGTCTGCAGAACGACGTCGGCGGCGTTGCGAACGTGCTCACCAATACCGTGTCGAACATCATCGGCAACACGGTGACAGTTGTGGCCGCCGCGGTGGCGATGATCCTGCTCAGCTGGCAGCTCACGCTTGTCGCGGTCGTACTGATGCCGGTACTCGTCATCGCTCAGCGTCGCGTCGGCCAGGTGCGTGCCAAGATCGCGGGCCGCACTCAAGAGTCGCTGTCCGAGATGTCCGCGATCACGCAGGAGGCACTCTCCGTCTCCGGCGTGCTGCTCGCGAAAACCTACTCGCGGCAGGCCGCCGAAACTGAGCGCTACGCAGACGAGAACCGGAACCAGATCAGTCTGCAGGTGCAGCAGACCATGAGCGGGCAGGTGTTCTTCGCGCTCGTGCAGGTCTTCCTCTCCGCGGTGCCGGCGATTGTTTACCTGGTCTCGGGGTGGTTGATGGCGCGTGCCCTCGGCACCGACATCGACCCCGGAATCACGGCGGGCACGATTGTCGCGTTCACGACGGTCCAGTCGCGCCTCTTGTTCCCTCTCATGGCGCTCATGCGGATCGCGCTCGATCTGCAGACCTCCAGCGCGCTGTTCGCCCGCATCTTTGAATATCTCGACCTGAAGCCCGAGATTCAGGACGTGCCGAACGCGCGTCAGCCCTCGGATGAGCCAGGCCGTGCGGGCCGGATCGAGTTTGACGAGGTGACCTTCCGCTACCCCGACTCCCGCACCGACGACCGGCCGACGCTCGACCGCATCTCTTTCGAGATCGCGCCGGGCGAGTTCGTTGCGTTCGTGGGGGCTTCCGGGTCCGGGAAAACCACGATCGGCAACCTGATCCCGCGCCTCTACGACGCCGGGTCCGGGGCTGTGCGCTACGGCGGGGACGATGTGAAGGAGCTGGCGCAGGAGGCGCTCATGGATCGGATCGGCGTGGTGACGCAGGAGCCGTACCTGTTCCACGCGACGATCGCCGCAAACCTCCGCTATGCGAAGCCTGACGCCTCGCTCGAGGAGCTCCGCAACGCGGCCCGCCTCGCGAACATCCACGACACGATCGCGAGCTTCTCTGACGGGTACGACACCGTGGTGGGAGAGCGCGGCTACCGTCTTTCCGGCGGCGAGAAGCAGCGGATCGCGATCGCGCGCGTGCTGCTCAAGAACCCGCGCGTGCTAGTGCTCGATGAGGCTACGAGCGCGCTCGACACCGTCAATGAGCGGATCGTGCAGCACGCTCTTGAGGACGCCCGCAGCGGTCGCACCACCATCGCGATCGCGCACCGGCTCTCCACGGTCGTGGACGCCGACCGCATCTACGTTGTCGGGGCGGGGCGGATCCTGGAGCACGGCACGCACGAAGAACTCCTCGAGCTCGGCGGATCCTATTCCGAGCTGTACTCGCAGCAGCAATAGAGCGGGGCCGGAGTGGACAGCTTGCGCGCGTGATTTCGGCCTGCACAGTACACTTTCCCCGTGCGCCAGATCACGCAGTCCCGCAAACTCGCCGGTGTCCGCTACGACGTGCGGGGCCCGATCCTGCAAGAAGCCGAGCGGCTTGAGCGCGAGGGTCACGAAATCCTGAAACTCAACATCGGTAACCCGGCTCCGTTTGGCTTCGATGCTCCGACCGAGATCCTTGAGGAGCTGCGCCGGGCCCTGCCCGTTGCACAGGGCTACACCGATTCGCGCGGGATCCTGCCCGCCCGGGAGGCAGTGGCCCGCTACTACGCGAGCGAGGGCATCGGGGGCATCGGCCCGGACGACGTATTCATCGGCAACGGCGTGAGCGAACTGATCTCGCTTGTGCTGCAGGCGCTCGTGAGTGAGGGCGACGAGATCCTGGTCCCCGCCCCGGACTACCCGCTGTGGACGGCGCAGGTCACGCTGTCGGGCGGCCGCGCCGTGCATTATCCGTGCGTCGAGGAGAGCGGGTGGATGCCGGATCTTGCGGCGATCGAACAGCTCATCACCCCAGCGACCAAGGGCATTGTCCTGATCAACCCGAATAATCCCACGGGGGCGGTGTACTCCGCCGAACTTGTTCGCGGCTTCGCGGCGCTCGCGGAGCGGTACGGGATCGTGCTGCTTGCCGACGAAATCTACGAGCGGATCCTGTATGACGGCGCAGTGCACGAGCACGCGGCCGCCCACGTCGTGGACACCCTCTGCCTCACGTTCAGTGGCCTCTCGAAGGCGCAGCGCATCGCGGGCTATCGCGCCGGATGGGTCGCAATTTCGGGTGCGCGGGATCACGCCCAGGACTTTTTGGAGGGGCTCACCCTCCTTGCAAACATGCGGATGTGCGCCAACGCACCGGCGCAGCACGCGATTCCGGTGGCGCTCGATCCGGCATCGAATTGGTCTGGGATCGGAGCGCTGTGCGCCCCCGGCGGTCGGCTCCGTGAGCAGCGGGATGTGGCGCACCAACTGCTGACGGCGATCCCCGGGGTCAGCTGCGAGCTCCCGGGCGGGGCCATGTACCTGTTCCCAAAGCTTGACCCGGAGCGCTATCCGATCGAGGATGATCAGGCGTTTGTGATCGAGCTGCTGCGGGCTACGCGGGTGCTTGTGACCAACGGGCGTGGTTTTAACTTGGCAACGCCGGATCATGTGCGCTTCGTCACGCTCCCGAGCGTCCCCGTGCTGACCGAGGCGATTGGCCGGATCGCCGAGTACCTGGACGGGGTGCGTACCGCGTGAGCGTCAAAGTGTTGGCGGTCGGGAAGAAGCACGAGAAGTGGGTCGCTGACGGGATCACGCGCTACGAACAGCGGCTGCGCAAGCCCTTCGATCTGAGCTGGCAGCTCCTGCCCCACTCATCCCGCGAGGGCGATGCGGCGCGCAGCGAGGAGTCGGAGCGGATCCTGGCGAAGCTGGATCGCGACACCTTCGTGGTTGTGCTCGACGAGCGCGGCCGCAACGTGGACTCCCCGGAACTCGCGAAGCGCCTGCGCGGGGCGCTCGAGGCGAGTCGACCGGTCACGATTGTGATCGGCGGCGCCTACGGGGTGACCGATCAGGTGCGGCAGCGCGCGGATTTCGTGTGGAGCCTCTCCGCGCTCGTGTTCCCGCACCAGCTTGTGCGCCTCATCCTGACCGAGCAGGTCTACCGCGCGCAGGAGATCGTGGCGGGGCGCGGCTACCACCACGTCTAGCCCCCTCCCCCTCCCCCTC
>NZ_FUID01000105.1 GCF_900163635.1 Leucobacter sp. 7(1)
ACTTGGAGGCCGGCCACCGATCAGCCGGCTGCTACCAACCTGATGGCCGGGTACAGCTAGGCGTGTGGACACAGGCGGCTTACCCTGACCGCTGTCCCCGCCTCAGGAGCATTCCGCTGAGCGCAACAAGTGTGAGACCTAAGAGCGCCCAGGCCTCAGAACCGCTGCCGCCAGTTGCCGCGAGCTCTCGCTGCTCCGAGATGCCAGCCTCCGTGGGGTCCGGGACCGGACGGTGCCGTCCTGTTTTCGGCGTTTCGTCCTCGTCGTTTCCTCCGCCTTCCTTCCCTCCTGCGGCGCCGTCAGTGGTGCCTCCGCCCGCATCAACCTCCGCAACGCGAAAGCCCCGTGTCACGATCGTCCCGCTAGGAACTGCCTCCATCTCCAACACGGCTGTCTGCCCCGCAAGTGTGTCGGGAACGCCGAATCTGACCGCTGCCGCACCGTCTTCAATCGCGACCTCCTGGACTGGCTCCCCGTTCACGGTGACTCGGAGCCTCGTATTTTCCGGTGCTCCGCGGCTCGTCTGGTTCAAGTCCGCAAGATCAAGCTCGATCTGCTCTCCCGCATTGACCGTGGGCAGCTCCCCATCTCGAACCTCCTCGGCACCGATGGCCCGGTAGAGCCCGGCAGACTCCGAGGTCTCCGAAACCGTGACACCCCTCCGCGCGAAGTCGGGCTCAACCGGGGCCTTCTGGCTGAGTGCTGCGAAGTATTGTCCAAACCCATCGACGTCGATGAGTCCGGAATCGGTGACATTCACCAAATTCATTCCCTCATGAAAGTTCACAATCCCAATCAGGATGGCCCCCGACAAGCCCACTCGGTAGCTTTGCTCACGCGAGACCTGCTCCCCGTCCACCGTGATGCTCGTAATCCGATCGCCTTCGGGTCGCTGGGCGTCATAGGTGTAGGCCAAGTTGTCGGACATTGCCATCTGGATGTACCCCTTGGCATCACCCTCTGGGGTTCGTTGCCACTGCTGCTCAAACAATCGATACAGCTGCGCTCCAGTAACGTCCGCCGAGACAATCGAATCCTGGATCCCGAAGGTCTCAATTATCTGCATGATTGGCACGTTTCCATCTGCATCTGGGATGAGGTCGCTTCGGATGAAGTTGGGGATCGTCACACCGAACTCCGGGGGTCGAGCTTGGTCCTGTTGCACATCACGGAACATGTTTGCAACGAGGGTACCGAGTGCCGATTCGAGCGTCCGATTGCCCGAGTCTCCCCCCTCATAGAATCCATCCACGTACTCCCCGCCACGAAACGCCGTCGTAATCGGTGCGCTCGCCCTCCCCGCAGGCCGATTCCCCTCGACGAGCGCATACTCTCGAGCGTCCTCGACGATTCGCTGAACCTCGGCAACACGCGGATATGTTGCCACGAGATCGGCGTCAGATGCCGAAGACCGCGGAACCAGTGCGGCTGCCGATGAGGTCACCGTCCCGCTTGCCCGGTCAAGGGTCAACGTCACCTTACCCACCCGTTGCCCGAACGAACCTGTCTGAATCACAGGCCGTGTCCTCGTCATCTCTCCGGGGACCGGGGCTTCGTAGACGTACTGGTTATGGGTATGGCCCGTAAAGAGAGCGTCGATGAGTGGAGAGGCTTCGGTGATAATCCGAGCAAGCACCCCACCCTGCGTAAGCTCGTCTTCAAGCGACGCGGGCGGAGAATTGAGACCACCCCCGTCGTGGATCACCGCAACCGTGACATCAGCAAGATTCTGCACCTCGATCTCTTCCGCCGAGCGATTCAGTGCTTCCACAGTCGGGAGAAATCGCAGACCACCATCTGGGAATTGAGCCTTAGCGTCGGGCGTGATTGCTCCAATGATCGCAACTCGAACTCCACCGGCATCTCGAATGACATAGGGCTCAGCTGCGAGTTCCTCGCTGATGCCATCAACCATGTTGGCCGCCAGGAATGGGAACCGCGCCTCTGCCGCGAGTTCTTGGTACCTGTCGTACCCGATAAAGAGGTCTCCATTCCCCACAGCTGACGCGTCTAATTCGAGCGCATCGAGGACCTCCACGGTAGGCCGCTCGCCCTGCACCGAGGAAGCGTAGAGAGAATTGCCGAAGTTGTCTCCAGCGCTCACGAGCAACGTATTGTCGTATCCAGCTTCCTCCCGAATGCGTTCAATGGTTCCTGCCCACTGCACGGTGTTCTCATCGATTCGTCCGTGAAAATCGTTGATGAAGGCAAACGACACTTCAGTCGGCTCCGCCTCAAGCGCCTGAGTCACGTGAGGCGTACTCACGAGAAGGGCACCAACGGCCACCGAGACCATGACTGTTCGTAACGGGGTTCGCCACTCTGGCATGTCATATCTCCTTTGATATGAGTCCGAGCCTCCCGGCTCTGCCCCCGGCGACCACGGTATTTCTAAATCGCTTTTTAGTCAACCATCGTAGAAACAACCATTCACTCGGCACGCGCCAACCACCCCCTCCAGGCGTCTTCAGGCACACTGGAGCCATGAGCACTCCTCTTCGCGTCAGTTTTGTGTGCACGGGCAACATCTGCCGTTCCCCGATGGGCGAGGTGGTGCTGCGCCAGCTCGTCGCCGAGGCGGGACTCGCGGACCGCATCGAGGTGAGCTCCCTCGGCACACAGGGCTGGCACCAGGGCAAGCCCGCCGATCCGCGCACCGTGGTCGCCCTCGCGGAGCGGGGCTACGACGGTTCCGCCCACCGCGCCGCGCAGCTCACCGATGCGGACATCGCGGACCACGAGCTACTGATCGCGCTCGCCCGCGACCACGAGGAGGTGCTCCTCGATCGCGGCGCTGATCCGGCGCGGGTGTCGCTCTTCACCACGTTCGACCCCGAGCGCCCGGCAGACCCCGACGTCTTCGACCCGTACTACACCGACCAGGCGGCCTTCGACGAGGTCCTCACGCAGGTGGAGCGCGGTGCCGCCGTGCTACTCGACGAGCTCCGCGCACGGCTCGCCTAGCACCGCCCGCACCTCACCGCCCCCACCACCGCGGAC
>NZ_FUID01000019.1 GCF_900163635.1 Leucobacter sp. 7(1)
CGCATCCGACGCGAACGGGCCGTAGACGGTGTGGTGCAGTTCATCGACGTCGGCGCCCCAGTAGCCGTCGCCGGTGAAATCGCCGTGGTTCGCAGGGAACCCGGTGACGGTGATCACGTCGAAGGCGCGACCGCCGGGGTGCACGTTGTACTCCCGCATCAGCGAGGTCACCGTGACAGGCCACCGCACCGAGGTCGTCTCCACGGTGATGCCGTAGTCGTCCTGCCAGTCGGAGGCGAGGTAGTCGCGCACCCACTCCGGCTGCGAGACCTTCTTCACCTCCCACACCCAGGTGACGAACCCGCCCGTCGGCGCGATCACCGACGGGGACGTGTAGACGCCGGGACCGTCCGCGGTGACCGTGACCGTGCCGAACGGCACCGCCGCCGGGTCCATCGCGGTGTCCTGTGCTGGGGGTAGGGTACCGGGGACCTGGTAGGCGGTGCCCTCGAAGACCACCGGAATGAAAGCACCGTCCTTCTTCAACCACGTCCCATTGCTGCTGGACACCGTGATCGTGTCCGTCAGCGCGTCACCGGGAACCGCGAGCCGCTGGTCCGCTTCAGAGACGGCTTCGGGTTGGAAGGGCACCACCGAGCTCTCCGCCACCTGCCCGAAGCGGTCGGTGAACGAGTCGGTGAGGTACTTCGCGTTCTCACCGTGCGCGGCCTTGTCGATGCTCCATACCCACGTGTAGAAGCCCGATTCCGGGGCGATGATCGTGCCCGGTGACGTGTACGACCCCGCACCCGTGAGCGTCACGGTCTCCGTGCCCGCGACAGGTGCTCCGGCGGGTGGGGTGTCGGCCTCGGTGGGCTGCTCATCGAACGGCCCATACAAGGTGCCCGTCGCGGTGACCTCGATCGGGTTCCCGTCCAGGTGAATCCAGGTGCCGTTCGACACCGACACGCTGAGCCCATCCACGAACGCATCACCCTCGCTGACGTAGCGGGAAGCGACCTGTGTGGTGATCTCCGGCTGGAAATCCAGCTCGATCACCGGCGACTCCACCCGCGCCGACAACCCGGTGGATGATCCCGCGACGGCGGCGACGAGGCGCTGCGCCCCGGGCGTCGTATACAGGTCGACTGCCGCCCCGTAGCCCGCCGCAGGGACGCTCATCGACGCCCCGACCCGGTATGACGGAACTCCGTCGGCCGGGGTGCCCGTGATCGGGTGCGTTCCGGCGCCGATCGTGCGCGCCGAGGAACCGTCAGCGAAGACCGCATCCGTCAGCGTCGCGGCGCCGGTGAGCCCCGCGGGGTGGGTTGCGACCGTGAGCGCGCCAGCGTACTGATCCGCCATGTCCAGCGACAGGGACAGAGACGGGTCGGTGACGGCGTAGACGGCGGCGTTCTGGCGCATCATGTCCAGGTTCGCGAGGATCGCACCCCGCACTGCGGCAGGAGCGCGGCCGACGTAGTAGATGTCGCCGGACATGCCGTGCGAGTTATAGGTTCCCGCGTCAGTGACCGACCACACGAAGAGGGCGACCGCTGCGGTCACATTCGGGTCACCGGACTGCCCCCACCGGTCCAGCACATAGTTGAGCTCTGCGAGCTGCTGCCGCGACAGCGAATCCAGCGACGTGACCGTTTCCGGCCCGGAGGTCTGTCCGAACGGGGAATCCGCTCCCAGGTCCGCGCAGTACGCCTGCCGACCATCGACATCGGTGTTGTACGCGCCGAGGAACCCGTTCCCGATGTCGTACCCGACCCCGAGACTGCCCGCATGAGCCGCCGGCGCATTCAGCGCGAACGACCCGGCCAGCAGGAACAGGGCCAGCAGCACCGACAACCAGCGCCGCACCCCCGCTCTGGGTGGCGCAGCCACGGGCTGCGAGATGTGGGCGAGTGATCCTGACACGAGATGCCTCCTGACGGTCCGCGAACAGCGACCCGGCATGGGCCGCCTTCACAGGAGGTGCACCACCCCAGCCCTCGACCTCACAGACCAGGCGCGTCCGGTGCCTTGCCCTGCCTGGGCGGGTCTTGGTCGAGCGGTTCGGCCTCGAGCCCCGCACGCTCGCGCGCCGCGCGATGCGCGCCGTCGCGCGCCCCGTGCAGCAGCTCACGCACATCGTCGTAGCCGGTGATGATCGACCCGAGCCCGTCACGCAGCAACCGGTGACACCCCGCAGACGCCGCACTCGTCAGCGGCCCCGGTACCGCACCGACGGGACGGCCGAGCTCGATCGCGCGCGCAGCGGTGTGCAGCGACCCGGAACGGTATCCCGCTTCAGCGATCAGCACGGTGCCGGAGAGCGCGGCGAGGAGCCTGCCGCGGGCCAGGAACCGCCACTTCGTCGGCGCCGCACCTGGCGGTAGCTCCGACAACAGAAGACCCTCTTTGCCAACACGAGCCAGGAGATCGGCGTGCCCGGCCGGATAGGGGCGGTCCAGGCCGCCCGCGAGCACCGCGACCGTCGAACCGCCTGGTGTGAGGGCGGCACGGTGCGCGGCACCATCGATCCCATACGCGCCCCCGGACAGCACCACCCGTGAGTCGGCGACCGCCGACTGCACCAGTTCCGTCGTGACGTGTTCCCCGTACCCGGTGGCTGCCCGAGCGCCGGTGACGGTGAGTCGATCCCACAACGGCCCGGCAAGCAGTGCAGTGCTGCCTTTCGCCCACAATGCGACCGGTGCACGGTCTCCGAGCGCATCGATCGAGGCCGGCCATTCCGTATCGCCGGGGATCAGCACCCGCATCCCGTGACGCTCGGTCTCCGCGAGCACCTTCCAGGTCTCCTCGGCATTGATGCGGGGTGCGAGGCGTCGCTGCCAGGTATCACCATCCGGTCCCACCGGAACCGCATCCGAGACGACGCGGGCGACCGTCTCGGATGCGCCGACGGTGCGGATCATCCGTCCCGTCACCGCGTCGCCCGGTTCGGAGGCGATAGCGAGGATGATCCTCGCGGTGCGCTCATCTGCTGCCAGATCGTTGATCGTGTCCATCAGTGCTGCTCCCTCGGTCGTGGTGAATCAATCGAGGGATAGGTACGAACCGGCCCGCCCAGACAGTCACCGCGAGTGAGCAAATGGCCGCGGGAACTTGCACCCTCACAACGCCCCGCAGACCGGCTGAGAGCGGTGGAATGACACGGAATCAGGGTTCAGGAATCCTGAACGTGAGCGTTTAACCCTTCATCCTCGCGGTGGTGTCGAACGCGGCAAGTTCCGCCGGGTGAAGCTGATGCTGCACCACGAAGGAGCGCTCCTTGATGCGCCAGAGCCCTTGTCCGGTGCCGAGGCCGGGGAGGAGCTTCTGTTCGGTGCCGGTGAGGCCGAGGGCAGCGGCGGTGGCACCGAGCTGGTCAGGTTCTTGCCGGTAGATGATCCTCGTCTCCGCATTCGCCAACAGCGAGTTCGCGAGGGCGCGCATCGCGGAACCGTGGTCGCCGACGTTGTCAAGGTCGGTGAGCTTGTGGAAGATCAGCATGTTCGCGATCCCGTAATGCCGCGCGAGCCGCCATTGTGCGTCCATGCGTTTGAGGAGGGCGGGGTAGGCCATGAGCCGCCAGGCTTCGTCGTAGATCACCCACCGGTGCCCGCCGTTCGGGTCCATCAGCGCCGACTCCATCCACGCCGACGAACACGTCATCAACACCGAGATCAGCGTCGAGTTCTCCGCCACCCGCGACAGGTCAAGACTGACCATTGGCAGTGACGGGTCGAACCGCACCGTCGATGGACCATCGAACAGCCCCGCAAGATCACCCGCCACGAGGCGACGGAGGGCGTGGCCGACGGGCCGGCCGTCTTCCGCGAGCCGCCGGTCGGTATCCGTCGCTGGTTCTGGGCTCAGGATGCGGTCGACGACCATCGGCAAGATCGGCACCTGAGCGGAGCGGACGCTGTCTCTCAGTGCGAGGTCGATCGCGGTGTGCTCCAACGGGGACAGCACCCGATCCAGCACCGTCTCCGCAAGAGCACCGATCAGTTCCCGGCGGCGGGAGGCGACCTGCGCGACCCATTCCGCATCCGAGAGGCCGGAGGGGCGGTGGCCTTCATCGAGCGGGTTGAGCCGGTTGCGGAGCCCGTGCCCGAGGACGATCGCCCGCCCGCCGACCGCTTCAGCGACAGCGGTGTGTTCGCCTTTCGGGTCACCGGGGACATACACGCGGCGACCAAACGGGATCGACCTTGTGTAGAGGGACTTGGCAAGAGAAGACTTCCCGGAGCCGACGATGCCGGCCAGGACGAGGTTGGGGGCGGTGATGATCCCGCGGGCGTAGAGGGTCCACGGGTCGTAGACGAAGGAACCGCCCGAGTACAGGTCCTGGCCGATGAATACGCCGTCGGCGCCGAGGCCGCCTTCGGCGAGGAACGGGTACGCGCCCGCGAGCGTCGCCGAGGTGTCCTGATGCCGCGGCAACCGAAACCGCCCCGGCGTCCGCAACGCCGCCGCCCCTGGTTCGCCCGCGGCGGGGAGGTAGGTGGTGTTACGGCGTTCCGCACGCTCCGCCGCCAGCCGTTCACGCGCCGCAGACTGCTCGGCGCGACGGGCGCTGGTCTCGATCTTCGCGGCGGCGTGCTTGCGTGCCTTCCGCTGCTTGCGGCGTTCCCCGGCCGGTTCGACCAGCGCCGCGGTATGGAGCTTCTGGCGATCGCTCACAGCGCCCGCCCCCGTAGCGCCGGCGAGGACTGCGAAGGTGCGAACCAGTCGTCTTCCTCTTCGACCACCGGTGCGTGCCTGCGCGACGGTTGACGGCTCGGCGTTGTCCGCGCCGATGGAGCCTGAGCATCCGGCTCTTGTGTTTCTGGGTGTGCGCGGAGCAAGGAGACGTGCCCGTGGTCGTGGTCGTGGTTGTAGGTCAGCGTGTAGATGCCGTTGGTGGTGGTGCGGTCGAGGGGGCCGGTGGGGATGGTGTCGTAGACGTATCCGTTGACGAGCGCGGCCTGCGTGGTCTCCTCGCCCATGTCGAACCCGGACAGGTGCTCGATCGCTGCGTCAGTGCCGTCGCGGTCGATGATCGTCAGCACTTCGTCGGCCTCCTGGCCTTGCAGGAAGACCGTGCTCACCCATCGCGACACCGGCCCCGCTGCTGTGGGCGCGGGGTGCCAGGCGATCCGTCCCGAGGCAGCCAATGCCGCATCGACCCGGTCATGCACCCCGTCCAGCAGCGCCGCGGCCTGCTGCAGTTCCGCTGTTGCTGCGAGAGCGTAGGTCGCACCGGCGGTCTGATCCCCGGCGTCGTCGTGCGCGCGCGCCCGGTTCGTGAGGTGGGTGGTGGCGAGCTGGTCGAGCACTTGCCGGAGGGAGCGCACCCCGGCAAGCAGATCACCGAGCACCGCATAGGTGTCGGCGGGGTCCTCGAACACGCGGGAGGCGTGCGCGAGCCCGCGGAGCGCTTCGGACGCTTCGGCGGCGCCCGTGGTTGGGTTCTGGAAGGTCGGCATGACGGGCTCCTGTCGTTCAGACGGTGCGGCACAGCGGCAACGCTGCGACGGTGAAGGCTTGTGCCTGCTGCCCGACCAGGCGCCGGGTCTCGCAGGATGCTTGGATCGCGGCCTGTTCGATCGCCGCGACCGCGGTGTCGAGTTCTTCCGGGGACGGGGCGGAGATGCTGATGAGGCCGGTGTAGCGGAGGACGCCGTGGCCGGCGGTGAGGTCGGCTTCCTGTTGGAGTACGTCACCGTATTCGGCGGTCTGGGAGGCGTCTTCGATCTGCCCCATCTTCTGCCGCTGCGC
>NZ_FUID01000011.1 GCF_900163635.1 Leucobacter sp. 7(1)
CAGAACACCAACCCAAACCACAAGCCCAGGCCCAACCCCAGGCCCAGGCCAAACCGGGGAGGGACCGCGAACCACCGCACCCGTTCTGAGCGCATGGCCACACGCC
Organism: Leucobacter sp. 7(1); assembly: GCF_900163635.1. GTDB lineage: Bacteria > Actinomycetota > Actinomycetes > Actinomycetales > Microbacteriaceae > Leucobacter. Next base: position 107 of record NZ_FUID01000011.1, read on the forward strand.
ACACGCCACGCGCCACACCTCGCGCCACGCGCGCGTGAGCGACTCGCGTGGAGTGTAGGGATGCATCGCCGGAGATCTCCGGCCGGGCCAGTCCCACGCGTCCATAGACTCGGGTCAGGTGCGAGACGGACGCGACTGGTTCGAGCTGGTTCGAGACGGACGCGACTGGATCGAGCTGGCTCGAGCTGGACCGAGCCGAATCGAGCCGGACCGAGCCGAAGTGCAGCTGCGCGAGCCAGAGAGAGTCGGCCGAATCACCGGAGGGCTCCCGGGGCCTTCGGTGCTGGGTGCCGCCACGCACGAGCCTCACCATCGTCGGGCCCATTCCCGGACTACTGTGGAAGTGATATGTCGAAGCCCACACGAGACCTCCTGCTCCGCATGGCGCCCAGCATTTACGGCCCCACGGTCCTCTTCACCCTGGGGCAGAGCGCGCTGGTACCGTTCATCCCGGTGATCGCCGTGGGCATGGGGGCTGGACTCGGCCTATCCGGTCTGATTGCCTCAGCTCTGGTGGTGGGGCAGCTGGTTGGTAACCTCCCAGCGGGCTGGCTCGTGGCTCGCTCGGGCGAGCGCATTGCGATGCTTGTCGCCACCGCGGTCGCGCTGCTCGGGGCTGTGGGGGTGGCGATGGCCCCCACAGTGAGTCTCTTGGGTATCGCGGTGTTTGTCATCGGCTTCGCCGGGGCGACCTTTGGCCTCGCCCGGCACTCGTTCATGACCACGCGGGTTCCGGTGGCCTTTCGGGCCCGCGCGCTCTCGCTCATTGGGGGCTCCCACAGGCTCGGTCGATTCGGCGGGCCATTCCTCGCGGCCGGGCTGTTTGCGCTCACGGGAATTGCCACCGTGCCCGTATGGGCGTTCGCGGGTTGCCTGGTGCTGACCGCCGCGCTCGTTGCCTTCGCACCCGATCCCGAACGGGTGCTCCCCGTCCAGGTCCCCAAGGAAGAACCCGAGCCGCGCACTGCGGGCGTTCGCGCGGCGGTGCGCCACAGCCGTGCCCCGCTCGCACGCGTGGGCGGATCCGCCGCCGTGCTCTCCGGGCTCCGCTCAATCAAGGACGTATTCTTGCCGCTCTGGGCCGTGTCGATCGGCATGGACCCCGCGGGCGTCGCGCTTGTCGTTGGCATCGCCGGTACCGTCGACTTTGCGCTGTTCTACACGAGCGGTCAGGTGATGGATCGCTTCGGCCGGCTCGCCGCGGCGCTCCCGGCCACCGTGGGAATGGCGGTCGCCTTCTTCGTGCTCGCGTTCACGCACGACCTCCCGAACGCCTCGGCATGGCTGATCGGCTGCGCCGTGGTGATCGGAATCGGGAACGGGCTCTCGAGCGGGATCGTTCTGACGCTTGGCGCCGACCTCGCGCCGCAGACGGATCCTGCCGCGTTTCTCTCCGCCTGGCGCACACTCGTCGATTTCGGGGGAGCAGCTGCACCGCTCGCGGTTTCCGCGATCGCGGCGGCCTCCCTGCCCGTCGCAAGCGTGGCTGCGGGCGCGCTCGCAGTGCTCGGTGCCGCCGGCTTTGCGCGCTGGGTGCCGCGCTATATTCCCCGGTCCCGGCCCGAACGTTCCGGATAACCGGAGTACTCAGGTACCGTTCCCCTCACCTTTCGGTACCGAAGAACCCGAGTTTTGGCCGATCACCCCGGAAACCCGTGAGTGATTGCCTAGACTGAATGCTGTTCGCCCACCGGCGTACATTCCCATCAGACGAAGGACTCCCGCACACCGTGAGCACTCCCGATCGCCCGGCCCCGCTTCGCATCCTGATCGGTTGTGACACCTTCCTGCCCGATGTGAACGGCGCGGCCCGATTCGCCGAGCGTCTTGCTGCCGGGCTTGTGCGCCGCGGCGAAGACGTACACGTCGTCGCGCCCGCAACTAGGCGAGGGCGCGATGGCAGCTTCGTGGAGACCATCGAGGGCGAGCAGATGACGCTCCACCGATGGGCAAGCTGGCGCTGGTACCCCCACGACTGGCTGCGCTTCGTGCTGCCGTGGCGCGCGCGCGGCTACGCGCGCAAGCTTCTCGATACGGTTCAGCCTGACGTGATCCACATTCAGTCACACATCGTCGTCGGCCGTGCCCTCGCCAAGGAAGGCGCGAAGCGCGGGATCCGGATCGTCGCAACCAACCATGTGATGCCCGAGAACGTGCTCGATTTCACGCTGCTCCCGGAGCGCCTCAAGCGTGTTTTTGTGCGCTGGGGCTGGCGGGACGCGGATCGAGTACTGAAGCGCGCCGCTGAGGTCACCACGCCGACCCGCCGCGCGGCCGACTTCCTCGAGCGGAACACGCACCGCCGCGGAGTGCTGCCCGTATCCTGTGGCCTGCGTGCCTCGGACTACACCGCGGACCTGACGCCGCGCCGCGAGAACCGTCTCGTATTTGTGGGACGCGTGACGCTCGAGAAGGAAATCGACGTGATTCTGCGGGCCATCCCGCGTGTCGATCCAGCGCTCAACGTGAGCTTCACTGTCGTGGGCGACGGGGACCAGCGCAAGCAGCTTGAGAAACTCGCCACCGAGCTCGGGATCCGGGAACGTGTCCGGTTCACCGGCCGCGTCACTGACGCCGAACTTCGAGCAGAGCTCACTCAGGCGAGCATCTTCGTGATCGCATCGATTGCGGAACTCCAGTCCATCGCCACGATGGAGGCGATGGCCTCGGGCCTGCCCATCCTTGCAGCCGACGCGATGGCGCTCCCGCACCTCGTTCATGAGGGCGAAAACGGCTACCTCTTCCAGCCCGGCTACGACCGGGAACTCGCGGAGCGCATCGAACACGTTCTGCGCCTGTCGGCCCCCGAGTTCCAGGCAATGCAGCGGGCCTCCCTGGAGGCCGTCCAGGTGCACGACATTGACCGGACACTCGACACCTTCGAAGCGCTCTACCGCGGCGAGACCCCCGCGAGCTGATCGTGCACGTCCTCGTAGTCACCGACCAGCATCCCGACTCGCTGGGTGGCGTGCAGGTTGCGATTCGCCTCCAACGACAGGAACTCGAACGGCTGGGCCACCGCGTCACTGTCGTTGCCCCCGCCTTGCACCGGCCTGGCTACGCTGTTGCCACCGCGGATCACGGCGGCTACCTGAACCTCCCGTCCCGGCCCATCACCGCCGACCGTGAGTACGGGGTGAGTTGGCCGGGAGCACGCACCGACCGGGCGCTCGCGGCGGCCCTCAAGAGCCTCCCACCCGTCGACCTCGTCCATATCCAGGGCGACTTCTGGGGTGCGCTGATCGGGATTCGGGCCGCACGCGGCCTACGCGTGCCGATCGTGCACACGATGCACAATCACGTCGACGCCGGAACTCGTGCGGTCACGCCGTTCGCACCCGTGGCCTTCGCGGGACTGCGCGCGTGGCGGCAACTCGCACTGGGCCGCCCACGTGGCTCGGTGGATCCGCGCTCGCGCGGCGCGTGGCGCTACCTGGCCGAGATCGCGGGCGAGGCAGCCGTGGTGACGGCACCTTCCCAACACTTTGCCGCCGAGCTGATGTCGCACGGCGTTGCCGCGGAAGTCCTGGTCACCCCGGGCGGCGTCGACGATGCAGCGATTGCGCTCGCGCGGGCGGTACCTCGCGTGCCACGGTCACGACCGCAGCTCGTGTGGCTCGGACGCATGAGCCAGGAAAAGCGCATCCTCGAGTTCATCGAGGCAATCGGGCACTCGGGCATCGATGCGGATGTGGCGCTACACGGTGCCGGACTGCTCCTGCCGCGGGTGCGGGATCGGATCGCGCAACTCGGGATCGGAGATCGGGTGACAATCCCCGGACCCGTGCCCTATGCGGAGGCGCTCGGGGCGATGCGTCATGCGGACGCGCTCGTGCAAACCTCGATGGGCTTTGAGACACAGGGATTGACCCCGTTTGAGGCGGCGGCGCTGGGCACTCCCACGATCTACTGCGACGCGGAGATCGCGGACGATGTCGCGGTCACCCCGGAGTGGCGTGTGCGCGACGGCAGCGTCGCGGCGCTCGCTGAGACACTGCGTGTTGCGGTGCAGGACATCACAGCGGCCGAGCCGGGGGCGCTGCGGGTGCCGGATCAGGCTGCCGCCGGGTTCTTGCAGTCCGCGCAGTCGCGGGTGATGCTCCAGGCCTACGAGCGGGCGCTGCGCGCCGCGTAGCGGGAGAAGGAAAGCTCGGGGTTAGAAGCGCCAGACGGCTGCCTGGAAGCCCGAGGGGGGCTCCGGGGTCCAGTTCTTCTCCTGCGTGACCAAGCCGGAGCCGCCGGGGCTGTTCGACTGGACGATCGTGAAGGTGCCGTCCGTGTTCACCTCGGTGATCAGCACCGTGTGAACGCCCGTGACCCAGGAGGTTGGGGAGGAAGCGTATTCGTACTGGATGATGTCGCCCGGGCCAGCCGTCTCGAGTGTCATCCGAGTGGCGCCGGTGTAGTTTGCAACGGGATCGCCGCTGCCGTTCCAGGCACCGCCGCCAGCGCGGATCCAGCGCTGCGCCGACATGATGCACTCGCCCGGTTGGCTCCAGCCTGTCGGGCGGCTCGTGCCGATCTCACTCTCTGCAAGCGCGATCGTGGCCGCAACATCAAAGTTGTGGGGGACCTTTGCGACCTCTTCGATCTCAAGGACCGAGTCGATTGTCGCCCCGGCAAGCTCGTCCGTCGTGGTGTCGAGGGTCTGCGCCACCGTGGTGGTCGGGAGGACCGCTGCGACGGAGAAATCTTCGACCGGCGTGACCGCCACGGCCGGTGCCGCACCCAGTGTGAAGGTCACAGACGAGACCAGGCCCACAATGAATGCCTTGGCAGAAACTCTCACGCGTTTAACTCCGGGGGTAGTCCAATACAAAGCGCCGGGCAGGAGCCCGAGCGCCTCAACTAGTATGCGTTACCGTTCTGTTACTTACAAGTTATGAAGCTGGGAAATTCACATTTTCGACACGAAAATGGCGTGATTCCGCGGATCTGCGGGGTGAAAATTGTGCCTGAATCACTGGCGTTCGAACCCCGAATTTGGCCCGATAGTGGGGCGAAAAGGGAAGCGAGATGGCCAGGGACACGCCAGAACCTCCCCCGTGAGGTCGCTCGGTTCGGTCCTGGCCCGAGAACCCGCTAGACTAATGCGCGCTGGCTTGTGCCAGCGAGGAGGATTCGCCTAGCGGCCTATGGCGCACGCCTGGAACGCGTGTTGGGTTAACGCCCTCAGGGGTTCAAATCCCCTATCCTCCGCAGATTGCGAATGCCCCCTACTTCGGTAGGGGGCATTTCTGTTTCTCCACGGGCCCGCGCCGGGTACTCGTCAGCGGCGGCGCTTGTACTCAGTTGATGCCGCGCGCGCTGCGTAGACGCGCACCAGAAGCCACGTATCTTCCCCCGAAGACCCGCATTTACTACTCAGTCGAGTGCTGCAATGTCCCCGGGGCACCCCCCACTGATGCTTTTGCGTCTCAGGATCGTGTTGTAGCGAAACACAATGCAGCACTGAGGGGAATCGTCGAGATCATGCGCCATCGAGCGAAGCGTTGGGGGCGTCACAGCCTGGTGGGACGCGCAGTTTCAGATTCGCAGCCGCGGCCACGGCGGCGCGCCATTGTTGCGATGACGGCGGTGCTCGCGCTCGTCGTGAGCCCGTTCCTCTTCGCGCAGAGCGCGCAGGCGGCATCGTATGAGTTCCACATCAACTCTCGCGACGTTACCGCTGCGGCGCGCGACACCAACCCGGGCGACGGCGTCTGCCTCACCGCGGCAGGCACCTGTACGATGCGCGCGGCACTCGAAGAATCGAACAAGCTGAACCTCCCCGCCGGGAGTATCCGTATCGCCCCAGCTGCGGGCTTCTCCGGCAACATCGACCCTGTCGCGACGTCGTTCCAGGTCATGCGGGGATCCGCTGTTTCGAACCAGGACGGCACCGCGCACTTTGAGGTCACCGCCCCGGTCACGATCGACATGGAAGAGCGGGTGACCGTTGAAGCCACTCGCGACGCCGGAGGCGCTCTCTTCCACGTGAACGGCACGGATATCACCTTCCTGAACATGAAGCAGGCGCTGTCGGGCGAGAGCTCCTTCGTGATGGGCCCAAGCTCCAATCGGGTTGTCATCGACGGTGGATCGTCGGTGACGCAGGCTCACTACGGACCTGAGCGCTTTGTCGTGTTCCGCGAGGGCGCGAAGAACATCACGATCCGCAACTACCAGCTGCAGGGCTTCTACGACTCCGGCACGGCAACCGGCCTGTTCTACGTGAACGCGCAGAACTCGACGCCGGTCGAGAACATTGTGATCGAAAACGTGCAGGTCACTTACACCCGAGGTGGGTCCTGCACGGGGAGCGACGGATCCGGTTGTCGTACGAGTCTGCTGCAGTTCCTCCCGCGCAACCAAAACGTGGTTGTCGACGGGTTCACCTTTGCCGACTCCTTCGTCTCGAACCTCACCAATCAGGTCGCCTTCCCATTTACGAACGGGACCGCCGCGTCGTCGAGCGTGCGCGCATCCAACGTGAAGTTCACGGGCAACCGGTTCATCAACGCGCAGGGGCTTGGCACCGGCTGGCAAAACGCGTTCATCGCGCTGCCGATCGGCCAGATGGGCGGGGACAACGAGATCACGGGGAACACCTTCGTGCGCGCCACGAGCGGGCAAAACTTCGCGGTGGCCTGGAATGGCAACACCACAAGCGGAAGCGCGGGCAAGCTGCGTATCGCCAACAACTACTTCACTGGCTACACCGGCACCTCGGTCTACCTGCAGAACACCGGCACGGTAAACGTTGAGCAGAACACCTTCGGTGCGCGGAGCGCAAGCCAGGGACGACCCGGCATCGCCGAGGAGACTCGGGATGGCACGAGTTCGCTCCTGGACAACGGCACGAACGCGAACGGACGCGTCACAACCTGGTACCCGTCCAAGGACGCCGCGGTGCTCACCGCCGAGACGCCGGCGGGCTCGGTCCAGGTTGAGTCCCCGCTCCCCGAGGACGTCCCTGAGTGTGTCGCGACACTTGACGTCACCGCACCCACAGATGGTCCGTTCCCCGAAAACACGGTGGACCTGGACCTGTACTGGACACCGGATCGGACCGCTGAGGTCTATCTGGGACGGGTCTCTGAGCTCACCGGGAGCTCCGCAAAACTGTTGCTCGATCTCCCGGTCGGCCCCCAGGAGTTCCCGTCCACGGTCGTCGGGGAAACCGACACCGCCACGATCGTCGACGCCGACACCGGGCTCGGCAACGGGTACATTCGACTGCAGACAATTGGCAGCGAATCGCGACAGTCCTCGCAATATTCCCGCATGGTGGGGTTCAGCGGTAGCTGCCGTCCCGAGTTGACGCTTGAGCAGGCCACCGGCCAGAATGATCCGACGCTCGCACGGGATCTGCACTACACGCTCTCCTCGTCGCTCCCGCTGAACCCGGACTCAGTGACCGCCGACGCTGTCGACATTACGGCCGCGGCCGTCACCGAAACGATCGACGCGGGTCGCCTGAACCCACGCTCGGTCTCGGTGACGCCGGTGGCAGGAACCGCAAATCGAGAGTTCGAAGTCATCGCTCGTGTGGATGATTCGGCGCAGGTGACTGCGGCGCTCCAGGCTGAACAAGTGGCCAGCCTCGGGGGCCTCACCAACCGCGCCCCTGCAACAAGTGCGGACCCGAACATCACGTTCACCAACCCAGTTCAGGCAAAGCCAAGCTCTTTCACGCTGGTGACTGGCGAACCCGATGGGAAACAGTACGGCTTTGCGGTCGCAGCCGGTGCTCCGACGCCGGCGGCTGACCTGAACTTCGGTGCGACGCCGGATCAGGCGGCCACGGACTACCGTGTCGAGCTGTCAAGCCTCAGCGCCGTGATCCCCGCGGGCGCTACAAAATCGGAGCAATTGCGCGTGACCGCCGGTGACGGGGAAGTTCCTGCCAACACCCCGGTCTGGGTCGCGCACGAGCTCAGCTCAGAGGACCCGAACTATGACGGCCTCGTGGTCAACCCGTTGCTCGTCAAGCTCTTCTCCAGCGATCCCTCGATCAAGATCACGAAGCGCGCGTTCACCGACGTGGGGGACTCCTCCTCGCCGGCGCAGATCATGGCCACCGGTACGGAGGCCCTCGCCGGTACCCGCCTGACGGACGGCCAAGCCGTGTGCTTCGTGTATGAGGTATCGAATATCTCAGCAGACGACTGGGCAACGGTACTCACTGACGTCACCGTGACCGACACCGACGCCCAATTGGGTGAGACCGGGGTCATCGGGACGGTCCCGAGCCTGCCCATCGGTGGCAGCTCCCAGCTTTCCGCGTGCGGCTCCATGAAGCCCGTGGATACCACCGTTGGCGCCGGACGATGAGCGCCGGCACCGCACTGCGCGCGGCACGCCGCCGCGTCAGCGGACTGAGCTATCGCACAAAGCTGACGGCGAGCCTCGTGATCGCCGGAGTCGGAGTGCTCTCGGCGGGCAGCATGGCCTACGCTCTCTGGGGTGCGGATGCGACAGTGTCCGGCGGCACGATCGCGGCAGGCGACTTCGACCTCGAGTACGGGGTAGGCACCTGGCAGCAGATCACGGAGGGCGTTGTCACTCCGGCCGGAGGCATGCTCGTCGCGGGGACCAGCGGATTTCATTCGATGCCCGGTGACGTGATCGAGGTCCGTGTCCCGCTCACCACCACCCTGCGAGGCGACAATCTGAACGCGGGCATGCGGGTTGAACTCGGTGCCGGCGTCGCACAGGATCTTGAGGATGGCCGGCTCGCTGCTAGCTACCGGGTGGAGAACTCCGCGCAGGAGCCTGTCTCCGAGGAGACCGAGCTCGGAACGCCGGTCTCTGTTCCCGGTCTGGTCGGCAGCAGCGCCGGAGAGACGGCTCAGTGGACAGTCGTCGTCACCGTTTCGGTTCTCGGAGACTACCGCTGGACCGAGGTCGAGCCTCTGCGTGATCTTGACGCCTGGGCGCTCGACGGGGTCACGGTCTCGCTGGAACAAGCTCGATCCGGCGATGGGTTTGCCGAGGCGGGTGATGGCTCGTGAGGCACCGGACCCGAACCCTGCTCATCGCGGGGACAGTCGTGACGCTGATGGTCGGCGGGCTCGCCGCGAGTGCGCTGTGGAGTACCGGAGTGGGCGTCGATGTGCCGAGCGTCGCGCTCGGTGCCGTGCGCTTCGGCGCTGCCGCCGAGGGGCCGAGCGACGTCCGTGAGTTCTCAGACGGCGGCGCGCCGGTAGCTGTCACGCTTCCGGGGGCAACGGTGATTGAGGTACTCGAGCAGGACGCTGTCGGGGCGGAACCCGTGATTTGGCGCTTCAGCGCCAGCGGCACGGCGCTCGGCATCGCCGGGGTGAACTACGACGTGGCGGTGTCCGAGCAGGTGGGAGCTGAAGCGTCCCACGACCTCAGCTCAGGCCATGCCCGGCCCGGCACCGTGCTCGCATCAAGCACGCTGAAGGTGTACCGCGCCGGATCCGGCAGTGACTGTTCGGCCGTCCCGGCCACCCCGGAGACGCCGGAGGGCGAAACCCCACAGAACGTGATTGTCTACGACACGACCGACGTCGAACTGCAGGCACCCGGCACCGCCCGCGACGGCACGGAGACAGTCCAGGAGTGGTGCGCCGCTCTGAACTGGAACAGCGTCGACGACGGCACCTATGTGAACGATGTCCAGGTCGTCGGCACCGGGGAAGACGGGAGTGCGAATGGCGCTGCCGACCGGTGGCACGCACAGATCGGGTTCCCGCCCGCGCTGGAGAAGCTTGGCGAGTACCTCGCACGGGCGCTCGTGGAAGCCACAGCCGAAGACACTACCCGGGCACGCGCCAGCGCCAGTTGGGGTGCCGATATCTACCCAGACCCGTCGGGTGAGCCTGACGTAGTGATCACGCTTGATCCCATCGTGACCAACCTGAACCCCTCGGTCATCCCACGCGATTGACCGAGCACAGTAACCCCCCCCCCAATCCCCATCCCCAAAGGAGAAACACACTATGTCGAACACGAACCCTGAACAGATCCTCGTTGTGACCGAACAGAAGCAGCGACGCCGCGGTCTTGTCTGGGTGGCAGCTGGTGCGGCCGCCCTGCTGGCAGGTGGCACCACCTTCGCGCTGTGGAGCGCGTCGGACACGTTCTCCGGCGGCAACATCACCGCGGGCGATCTCAACATTGTGCAGCTCGCAGACACCTCCTTCTGGGATGTCTCGAACGACCGAAAGGACGCGACCGAGGTGGTAGGGGCCTCGGACGGTTCTCAGCTCGGTCACCTGGTAGACGATGTCAACACCTGGCGGATCGCCCCGGGGGACAAGCTCGCGGCCTCCTTCGAGACCACCGCAACCCTTGACGGCGACAACCTGGTTGCCCGCGTCGGCATCGATGGCCTGGACCGTATGGAAACCAGCATCACCGGAATGAACTACAGCTACGAGGTGTACTACGGCGACGAGCTCCTGGTGAGCGAGACCGTGCTGCCGAAGACCGCAGACGCACCGCTGCTGTACCTCTCGGCCCCCGCCGCGGGCCAGGAGTCCGGCGCAGAGGACGCAACCCACGGCATCCTCGGCTCGACAGCAACTGCGGTCGACGGCGCCGCCGCGCAGTCCGCAGTATTCGGTATGCCGGCAACTTCGGTTGACCTCAACGTCGTGATCTACGCCTCGTTCTACGAGGACAAGGACGGCGACTTCCGTTACCAGGACACGGACGTGACCGTCGAGGAGCGCACCGACGTTTCGATGCAGGACGCGCTGGCGGGCATGACCGTCTCGCTCTCGCAGGTCCGCGATACCGGCGCGCAGTTCGGCGCCTAAGCCCCTCCCTGGCCCTTGCGGGGCGGTCCCGGACTCCCGTCCGGCGGCCGCCCCGCACCCCCATTCTTCTCGGGGCCTTCGGCCCCTCTCCCACCCAGTTTTCGACCCTGAAAGGAGCGTACGGTGCGTGCCTTCGCCTCCGCCTGCGCGCCGCGCGGCCACTGGTCCGCGTCGCCGTGGCGCATCGCTGCCCGTGCGCTCGGATCGGCGTTCGCCGTCGTCGCAATTGTCGCACTCCTGGCGCTCGTCGTGGTGCCGCGGCTGCTGGGCGGAGATGCGCTTACGGTGTTGACGGGATCGATGGAGCCGACACTTTCCCCTGGGGATGTCGCGGTGGTGCGCGGCGTCGATGAGGCTGAGGTGTGCGCAGATGTGACTGTGGGCTCGATCGTGACGTATTTCCCCGAGGCAAACGACCCGAGCCTGATCACGCACCGCGTGGTGGGCAAGACAATTGGCACGTTCGATGACGGGACCTCCTGCCGTCTGATCACCCAGGGGGACGCAAACTCGGCCGTAGACGAGCCGGTATCTCCAGCTCAGGTGCGGGGCACATTCATGTACGGTGTGCCCGGACTCGGCTGGGTGCGGCAGTGGGCCGGGCAACACCCGGCACTGCTCGCCGGGGTCGCCGCTGTGGTTGTGGTCGGCTGGTTTGTCCTGGGAAGTCTGCGGAAGCCGCGCACCACCGTGGTTGCAGTGCCGCGCCCGGTCGGATCCACACACACCAACGTCCCGGCGGGTGACGGCGAGGATGTTCCGCCGCGCGAGCACGAGTTGCGCGAGCGCGAGTTGGAGTTGCGCGAGCGGGAGCTCGCACTGCGTGAACGGGAACTTGCCTTCGCGCTCGGGGCACACGAATCCGCGCCCGAGCGTACCAACACCCCTGACCTTCCTGTGCGAAACGAGGCCTGATCATGCGACTGTCGACCGAAGCGCAACATAATCGCGCTGCTGCAACGGTGCTGACCCTGGACGCGGGGAGTGGACTCTCGCCCCGTGCTCGGCTCATTGCCGGGCTCCTCACGGTCGCGCTCCTGCTGTGCGGGGGCATCGCACTCGCACTCGCAGATGCGCTCCCAACGCTGGGCGGCCGCGCGCAGAGTGTCACCGCTACCGGGTCGGAGACGATGCCCGCTCGACTCGACTCTGGTGCGGCTCAGCCCGGGGCGGAGACGCTGTCCGCAGCTGTGGTGGCTGCAGAGTGGGACGGCCCCGCCGTACACCTTGACTGGGCCGGTGCGGAGTATGCGCGGGCCGAGACGACATTTATCGGCGATCGCCGCGCCGCGCCGGGGGACCGGGTGGTACGCACACTCAATATCGCAAACGCGGGACCCGGAGACGGGGTCGCGGCGGTGACCTTCGATCTCTCCGAGATCGTGCCGGCTGGGGCGCTGAACCCTGACCTTGCGCACGACGTCACGCTGTTCTGGGACATCGCGGGTGTGACGGGGGAGGACACCTTTGCGGCCCTCAACCGAGGTGATCGGGTGAGTGTCGCCGAGGTCGCAATTGCGCAGGGCGCCACGGTCCCGGTCACTGTGGGATTTGCGATGGCGGCCGCAGTCGAGACTTCAAACGCGGCCGGGGCAGACTCGACGGTGCTGAGCTTCGACGTCGGGGTCAACCTGACAGGTGAGCGGGATGCCCCCGCGCCACCCGTGCTCGCGCTCACCGGTACCGGACTGCTCGCTCTCATCTGCATCGCGGCCGCACTGGCCCTGCTCGGCTTCCTGCTACTCGTGCGACGTCGGCGTCGCACCGAGGAAGCGGAACTCGCGTAGCCGCTCGACCGCGGTGCGGAGCGTCTCCTCGTTTTTCACGAACGTGAAGCGCACCCAGGGAGCGAGCGCCTCGGCGGTGACTGAGCCGGGTCGACAGAACGCGGACAGAGGGACGCAGGCGACACCAGCGCGGTGCGGCAGATCCCGGGCGAATGCAGCACCGTCGGGAATCTCCGGGGTCAGGAACGGGGTCGCGTCAGCGCACACGAAGTAGGTGCCGTCGGGGACGACGAGCGCGAAGCCAGCCTCTCGGAGGCCGGCCACGAGCATGTCGCGCCGTGCCGTGAGCGTGTCACGCAGCTCGGCGATATCCGCATCCCCCCGCTCGAGCGCCTGTGCGATCGCGGGCTGGAAGGGTGCACCGCCGGAGTAGGTGAGGAACTGCTTCACCGCGAGGACCGCCTCGATGAGTTCCGCGGGCCCCGTGACCCAGCCGATCTTCCACCCGGTGAGCGAAAACGTCTTTCCCGCGGATGAGATTGTGAGCGTGCGCTCCGCCATTCCACGGAGTGTTGCGATCGGCCGATGCACGTGACCGTCGAAGGTGAGGTGCTCATATACTTCGTCGGTGACGACAATCGCGCCCACCCGCATTGCGGCAGCCGCTACGGCCTCAAGCTCCGCCGCAGTGAGGACGGTTCCGGTGGGGTTGTGGGGACTGTTCAGGATGATGAGCCGGGTGCGCCTGGTGACCGCGGCCGCAAGCGCTGCCCGGTCGAGCCGGAACCCGGTATCGTCCGGCTGCAGCGGCACGGTGACGTGGGTTGCGCCGGCGAGCGCGATCACGGCGGCGTGCGCGTCGTAGAACGGTTCAAGCGTCACCACCTCGTCCCCGGTGCTCGCGAGCGCGAGCACCGTAGCCGCGAGCGCCTCGGTGGCCCCGGCAGTCACGAGCACCTCGCGCTCAGGATCAAGGTCGAGTCCGTAGTGGCGCTGCTGATGGGCGGCAATCGCGCGCCGGAGCTCGGGGATCCCGCGGCCGGGTGGGTACTGGTTCGCCCCCTCGCGAACTGCAGCAACGGCGGCCTCGCGAATCCACTCGGGGCCGTCCGCATCGGGAAACCCTTGCCCGAGGTTTGCGGCACCGGTGGCCTGAGCGAGCGCGGTCATCTCCGCAAAAATCGTGGGCCGAGTTGACCCGTCTGGGCCCATCAGGCCACTGGCCCGAGCCACTTCGCGCCACCGGAGAGTCATAGTGCCCAGTGTAGAAGATGGGCGCGGTGGGTGGGATCGTCCGGTGAGCGCACAGTTGTGAATCCTAGAATTATGCTCATGACCGACCCATACGCCGATGATGCCGAGCGTGCCCAGCGGCTGACTCGGGGCTTCGGCGCGTTCATGCAGCGGTGGCGTGGCCGGATCCGCCGCCGCCCGTGGCTGAACACTGTCTACCGCGTGATCGTGACGGCGCTCGGGATCGCGGTGGTCGTGATCGGGCTCATCCTGGTGCCACTCCCGGGGCCGGGTTGGCTTATCGTGTTCATCGGCCTGACAATCCTCGGCACCGAGTTCCACTGGGCGCGGCGACTGCTCGGCTGGCTCCGCCGAGTGCTGGCGCGTTTCTGGGAGCGTTGGAACACCTGGCGTGCGCAGCGCCGTGCACGCCGCACCGCGAGTGACTAAACACGACGACGGCCGGGTACCGCGCCGAAGCGCAGCACCCGGCCGTCGGATCCGGCTACTTGACCAGCGGGATATTGAAGATGAAGCCCGGCTGCTCACCGCGACGGAAGCCCTCGGGGGCCTTTGCTGCCGCGATGATGTGGAACACGAAGAGCACCACGGAACCGATGCCGAGGAGCGTGCCAAACAGCCAGCCCAGGACAGGGATCGCACCCAGAACCCAGGTTGCGATACCCACGCCAACGCGGAGCAGCGAGAAGTTCAGGTTGTCGCGGTGGTAGACGTAGGCCTGCTGGTTGCCCTTGTCTTTCTCCACGATGAAGAAGATGAGCGCCGGGATCCAGCTGAAGAACACCGACAGCCAGTAGTTCAGCGTGATGTTTGTCACCGGATCAGTGACGGGCTGCTGGTAGCCGAGCGGCGGCTGCTGTGTGCCGCCGGGAGGTGGGGTCTGGTAGGCCCCAGCCGCGGGCGGCGCTGCGTACTGCGGCGGCTGCACTGACGGCTGCTGCGGGGCCGAGTACTGCGGTGCCTGCGGGGGAGCCGTGGGCTGTTGTGGCGCGGCGTACTGCGGCGGCGGCTGAGGGGCCGTGTGCTGCGGCGGGACCGGAGGAGCCGGCGGCACAGGTGCCTCCGGCGCACCGGGGGCCTCGGGGGCGGCCGGCGGCTGCTCAGGCTGCTGCGCTACGGGATCGGCGGCAGGAACCGCGGGGATGGATTCGTCGCCAGCCGGCTGGCTGTCCTGTCCCTCGGGGGGCAGCGTGGTCATGGAAATCTCCTCTGTCCGTGCACGTCTGTTGTATGAGCGTACCGCAGCGTTTCCCCGCTGCCCAGGGGAAATTCCCGCGCGGTGCCGGGTGGTGCGTGTGCGATTCGGCCTAGTAGACGTCGGGGCTCGGGCCCGCCGTGTGCAGAATCGAGACGTCCGCGTGGCGGTCGAAGCGGTACCCCGTGCCGCGCACCGTGCGAACGATGTCCTGGTACTGGGCGAGCTTGACCCGCAGGCGGCGGATGTGCACATCGATGGTGCGCTCGCTGGGGGCCTCCTCGTCAGAGGCGTCATTCCACAGCGCGGCGATGATCTCCTCGCGGCTCACCGTGCGCCCCTCGCGGAGCACCAGGTACTGCAGCAGCTCGAACTCGCGGAACGTGAGGGCCGCGGAGATGTTATCGAGCAGCACGCGCTTCCGAGTGAGGTCGAGCACCACGCCGCTCGCGGCGCGATCCTGCTCTGCGGTCTCGTGCTGCTTCTGGCGTGCGTGTGCCGCGGGATCGCCGAGCGCGAGTCGGACGACGTCAACGTCGCGGCCGCCGGTGCCCTCGGGGGCGAGGGCCACCGCAGCGTACGTGTCGGCCTCGGGAGCGAGCTGGGCGACAAGCTGTTTGATCTGGGTGACGATCGCGCCGAGCCGGGGATCGCCGGCGGCGATCTTGTCCTCAGCGAGACCGACGTAGAGCGCGAAGCCGCGGATCTCGGAACCGGCGGGCACGTTGCGCTCCGGGGCGACGGCAGTCTGCGCGGCGGCGGTCAGTGCTGCCGAGGGGGCTGCGATCGTGGTGGCGGGGCGCTGGGTCTGGATGGTGCTCATGATGATGTCCTTGAGTGCTGTGGTTCTGGATGTGCCAGAACATCGCCACCGGAGTGGCGGGAATTGTGCTGATGTGAGCGAGCCGGAGGCTCAGAAGCTCACGAGAAGCGGCGAAACCGAAAAGCGGGTTCGCTGCGGTGAAAGCGCGAAATTGCGGTTCACATGCACATTCGACAGCGCACGACACCCTGACCGGCCATCATCATGCCGGAGTTCCCAAAGTTCACCTCGAAGGCGGACCGGGGACGAATGGTGTCATACATAAGGGACAGTTAAGCAATACATTGCGCCACGTGTCAACCCCGGGTGATGAAACTAGGCGGTGCCGTAGAGGCGGTCGCCGGCGTCGCCGAGGCCCGGAACGATGTATGCGCGCTCGTCGAGGCCCTCGTCGAGCGCGCCCAGCACGAGCGTGACCTTGCGGTCGCCCGCGGCCTCGCGGATCACCTCTACGCCCTCCGGGGTGCCGAGCACGCAGATCGCGGTGACGTCGTCTGCGCCACGATCGAACAGGAACTCGATCGCGCCGGCGAGCGAGCCGCCCGTCGCGAGCATCGGATCCAGCACGAAGCACTGGCGACCCGCGAGTGACTCAGGGAGCCGCTCTGCGTAGGTTGTGGGCTGCAGGGTCTCTTCGTCGCGCACCATGCCGAGGAACCCGACCTCGGCGGTGGGGACGAGCTTCACCATGCCCTCGAGCATGCCGAGACCCGCGCGCAGGATCGGCACGATGAGCGGCAAGGGCTCGCTCAGGCGCACGCCCGTCGTGGCCGCGACCGGTGTCTGGATCTCGTGCGACTCGACGCGCACCTCGCGCGTCGCCTCGTATGCGAGCAGGGTCATCAGTTCTTCGATGAGGAGTCGGAAAGTGGGCTGCGGCGTTTTCGCGTCGCGGAGCACCGTCAGCTTGTGGGTGATCAGGGGATGATCCGCTACGAAGACACGCATACGCATATTCTATTCCCGTGACCACCCGTATTCCGCCATCCGCCGCCGATATTGCCGCGATGCGCCGCGCGCTCGCAGAAGCCGAGCGCGCCGCCGCGGCCGGGGAGATCCCTGTCGGGGCGATCCTGCTCGGCCCGAACGGCGAGATCCTGGGGGCGGGTCACAACGCACGCGAGGCCGTCGCGGACCCCACGGGCCACGCTGAAGTGCTCGCGATCCGACAAGCAGCTGCGGCGCGGGGAGATCGCATCCTCACCGACTGCACCCTCGTGGTCACGCTTGAGCCGTGTGTCATGTGCGCGGGAGTCATTCTCGCCGCCCGGATCCCGCGCGTGGTGTTTGGGGCGTGGGATGAGAAAGCAGGGGCCGTCGGCAGCGTGTACGACCTGCTGCGCGACGGCCGCCTCCCGTCCCCCGTGCCCGAGGTGGTGGCGGGGGTCTGCGAGACCGAGAGCGTTGCGTTGTTGCGCGACTTTTTTACCGCCCGCAGGTAGGTGCGCCGGTGCCCCGGTCATATCTCCGGCTACAGTCGGGGCGCGACCGTGACCGGTTCGGGAGCGAAGCTGACCGAGACTCGGTCTCCTGCCTGGAACTCGGCATCGGCCCCGTGCTGGGCAGCGAGGGTGTGCCCGTCCTCGAACTGGACCACGGTGCGCCGGATCGGACCCAGGAAGCCGCTGGAGACCACGACTGCTGATGGTGTCGGGTCTGCCGACTCGGACTCAGACCAGCCCGTGAGGCGCACGTGTTCCGGGCGCACATACGCGGTGACCCGTGCTCCAGTGACGCTCGTTGAACCCGCGGGCGCGGCGAGCACGGGCAGCTCGGTGCCGCGCAGTCGCACCCCGGAACTGGCAAGCTCGCCGTCGATGCGGTTCGAGAGCCCCACGAAATCGGCAACAAACGCGGATACCGGTCGGCGATACAGCTCCTCCGGGGTGCCGAGCTGCGCGATCCGACCTCCCTCCATTACCGCGACTCGGTCTGAGATCGCGAGCGCCTCCTCCTGATCGTGTGTGACGAACACGGTGGTCATGCCGAGTTCGGTCTGGATCGCTCGGATCTGCTCGCGCAGCCGCACACGCACCTTCGCGTCGAGGGCCGAGAGCGGCTCATCCAGCAGCAGCGCGCGTGGCCGGGTGACCAGTGCGCGGGCGAGCGCGACGCGCTGCTGCTGACCCCCGGAGAGCTCGTGCGGGAAGCGCTGGGCGAGGTGGCTGAGGCCGACGATCTCGAGCATCTCACCCACCCGGGTGCGGCGCTCGGCTGGGGGGACTCGGCGCATGTCGAGACCGAACTCCACATTCTTCGTGACGGACAGGTGGGGAAACAGTGAGTACTGCTGGAACACCATGCCGATATCGCGCCGATTGACGGGCACGTTCGTGACTTCCTCCCCGCCAATCAACACCCGCCCACCGGTGACCGGCTCGAGCCCCGCGATGCAGCGCAGCGCGGTCGTCTTGCCGCACCCCGACGGTCCGAGTAGGCAAATCAGCTCGCCAGGGGCAAGCTCCAGATCGACGCCGTGCAGCACGGTTGTGCTGCCGTAGGTCTTCGTGACCCCGTCCAGGCGCACGGCCTGACCGGTGGTGATGCGGGGCGACTCAGCTGACACGGGTGGGCTCCTCGGAAAGTGAAGGTGTGGGGCGGCGTGTACGGCGTCGCGGTGGGCCGCCCGTCGCGCTCACAATGAGCAGCACGACAAAGACGCCGACGAGCGAGAGCAGGGAGATTGCGACGGCGACAAACGGATCTGATTTTGATACTTGAAGCAGCGCGGTCTGCAGGGTGATGCGGTTGAGCAGCGATGAGACGGTGAACTCACCGAGCACGATCGCGATGGTGAGCAGCGACGCCGCGAGCAACCCGCGGCGCACGCCAGGAGCGATGATCCGAACGAGAACCGTGCCCCATCCGGCACCCAGAGACCGCGCCGCTTCAGCGCGCACCCTGGCGTCCATGCCCGCCAAGTCGGACGCGATCGCCCGGTAGACGAACGGCAGCACAAGCACCCCGTAGGCGAAGCACAACGTCCACACTCCGGAGCTCACCGACTGGCCGATCACACGATAGATCGGCGCGAAGCCGACGACAAGCACGATCGCGGGAATCGCGATGGGGAGCACGGTGAGGAGGTCGAGTCCGCGCTGCAACCGCGGGAACCGCAGATGCACGAGCACGATTGTCGGGAAAAACACGAGCAGCACGATCCCGAGCGTGAGCGCCGCGAGCACAAACGAGTTCCCGAGTCCTTCGAACAGGACCCGGTACGTGCGCTCCTTCTCCGGATCGAAGAGGGCAAGCCAGTGCTCGGGGCCATAGCCTCCCGCCGTGCGGCGCAGCGTGAACTCGAGCATCGCGACGAGCGGGATCAGGAACGCGCCGCCGATGACCCCGATGACTGTGCGCGCGAGGGCGGGGGACGGCCGTCCCGGCGTCCGTGCGGTCATCGCTGCCACCGTGCGGCGCGGGCCATGAGCCGACCATACGTGAGCATCACGACGGTCATCACGAGGATCATCCCCAGAGCGAGCACCCCCGCTGTCGCGGCCTGGCTGGCCCCGGTCTCACCGATGAGGGCTGCGCGAATCTGGAGGGGTACGATCTGGGACCCCTGACTGATCAGAGCCGCGGCGGTTGCGTAGGAAGAAAACGCGTTCGCAAACAGGAGCAGGAGCGAACCGAGGAACGCCGGTGCGAGAACCGGGAGGCCCACGCGGCGCCAGTACGCGCCGCTTGAGCCGCCGAGGGTGGCGACAGCCTCCGACCAGTCCGGACGCAGCGCAACAACGGCGGGGAGGAACGTGATGACCATGAGCGGTACCTGGAAATACAGGTACGGCAGGATCAGGCCGGGGAGCTCATAGAGCCACACCCCGCCGGCGAAGATATTGAGGTCGAACTGATCGCGCAGGATCACGGTGACGATGCCCTGGATGCCGATAGTTGCGATGAACGCGAACGCGAGCATGACGCCGCCGAACTGGGCGAGCACGGAGCTGGCGGCGTCGACAACGCGGCGGAGCGGGCCGCGCTCCGGAAGGGCCGCGAGCGCCCAGCACACTATTGCGCCGATGACCGCGCCGAGCAGCGCGGTGAGCGCGCTGACCCAAATGCTCGCGGAGAATGCGGCGAGGGTGTTCGGCTGGGTCAGCACGGCGAGGCCGTCGAGGGTAACACCCTGTGCGCCGGTGAACCCGCTCGCGATCGCGATCAGGGTGGGAACGGCGAGAAACAGGAGGACGTAGGCGGCAAACGGGGTGAGCCCGAGCGCCGGGAGTAAGCGTTTCATGAGAGAAGAGACAACGGTGCGGGGGCACCACCGGTGCCCCCGCGAGCCCGCTACTGGACCGTCGTGGCCCAGCGCTCGGTGAGGAGCGCGTTCGCGGCGTCGGTTTGCGCCTGATCGGGCGAGACCCAGTCCGCGGAATCGACTCCGAAGGTGGCCGCGTCGATCAGCTTCGCGTCGGCCGAGCCAGCCTCGGTCAGCGCGTCCACGCGGACGGGAACGGCGTTGCCCTTCAAGAACATTGCCTGGACCTCATCGGAGAAGATCCACTCCTGCCACAGGCGAGCGGCGGCCGGGTTCGGAGCATCCTTATTGATCGCCTCGTTGTAGAAGGAGACGTAGGCATCACCCGGGAGGACAGTTGTCTTCCAGCTGGGCTTGTCTGCGGCGGCGGCAACGTTGTTGAAGGACCAGTCGAACACGACCGGGGTCTCGCCGGAGGCGATTGTCGCTGGCGTCGGGTCCAGTGTCAGGAAGTTGCCGGCTGTGCGCAGCTCGCCCATGAAATCGATGCCGGGGCCGAAGTCATCCACCCCGCCGCCGTTCAGGGCCGCGATAGCGCCGACGGCCGCGAACGCGGCACCGGCCTGGGTGGGGTCGCCGTTGAGTGCCACGGCACCGGCGTAGTCGCTGCCGAGCAGATCCTTCAGCTCCTTCGGCTCAGGCAGCTTGTCTGAGTCGTAGCCCACCGACATGATGCCGGAGTAGTTGTTGACCCACAGCCCCTTGGGGTCCTTGTTCTCGGCGGGGATCGAATCCCACACCTCGACCTGGTAGGGAGCAAACTGCTCGACGCTCGAGAGCGCGACGGCGGCACCGAGGTCGAAGACGTCAGGCGCGGTGTCCTGACCCGTCAGATTCTGGGCTGCCTGGATCTCCTCGGCGCTGGAAGCGTCGGGGGAGGCCGAGTTCACCGTGATGTCGTAGGTCTCCTCGAACCCGGCGATGATTTCGCCATAGTTCGCCCAGGTCTCGGGGAGCGCGATCACGTTGAGCTCGCCCTCCGCTTGAGCGGCCGCGATGAGACCGTCCATGCCGCCAAAGTCCTCGGAACTCGTGGCAGTCGCCGCGTCGACGGCGGAGCCAGCGGCACCCGTGTCGCCGGCACCGGCGTCGGATGCTGCCCCGGTCGAGCAGGCGGCCAGGCCGCCGACGATGAGCGCGGTCGTGAGGAGTGTTGCAGACCGCAGGATAACGCGAGAGGACACTGAGGTTTCCTTCCGGAGAGTGAACGGATCGTCGGTGCGGCGCGTGCCGCGGCCGCCAGAGCGGTGCCGATCCGATCCCACGCTAGGGAGGGCGGGTTTCCGGGGAGCAGCGCTCGCGTGGCTGCTGAGTGAACGGTGGGTGAAGCGGTGCGCCTATGCTGAGCGCATGGACGCTGCCCAGCCTGTCGTACCCGCGCTCGTTGCCGCGATCGATGCCGGGCTGCGTGAGCGCGCCACACCTGAGCGCGCGGAACGCGAGCGCGCGTATCTGAAGAGCGAGATCACCCACTACGGGACGACGGTTCCGCAGACGCGGGCGGTGGTGAAGGGTGCGCTGAAGGGTGTCACACTCAGCCACGCCGAACTCGTCGACGCGGCGACCCTCCTGTGGGCCGAGCCGGTACACGAGAGGAGAGCGGCCGCAGCCGCTCTCCTCGAGGCGCGCTCGCCGCAGCTCGTGCCCAGCGACATCGTCATGCTCGAGCGATTCCTCCGGGAGTCTCGCACGTGGGCGCTCGTCGACGACATCGCGGCCACTCTCGTGGGTCCGCTTGTGGATCGTGCCTCGGGCGGTGCCTCGGACGGTGCCGCGCACCGGGCCGAGCTCGAAGCTGTGTTGGATCGCTGGTCCACGGACGATGATTTCTGGATTCGACGCTCGGCGTTGCTCGCTCATCTGGTCCCGCTGCGCGAGGGTGGCGGCAACTTTGACCGCTTCGCGCGGTATGCCGACACCATGCTCGATGAACGCGAGTTCTTCATCCGGAAGGCGATCGGCTGGGTGTTGCGCGACACCTCACGCAAGCGCCCCGAGCTTGTCTTCGCGTGGATCCTGCCACGCGCCGCCCACGCGTCCGGGCTGACTGTGCGCGAGGCGATCCGGCGACTGCCCGACACGCAGCAGGCGGCCGTGCTCGCCGCGCGCAGAAAGGGCGCGGCGAGCACGGCCGCCAGGACCAACTCTCGCTAGGCGTCTCCGCCCGCGCTGCCGGTGGTCCCCGCGGTCAGGTCATCCAAACTGTATTTCATCGCCGCCGCAGCGGGCAGCGCGGGGTCGATGACCCCGTCGAGCGCGAGGGCTTCGAGTGTACGCACCACGATTGACTCAGTATCGACGTGGAAGTAGCGCCGTGCGGCCGCGCGAGTATCGGAAAAACCGAAGCCGTCCGTGCCGAGTGACAGGAAACGCTGCGGGCTAAAGGGGGCGATCTGATCCTGCACCTGCCGCATGAAGTCGCTCACGGCGATCACGGGACCGCCGCTACTCTCGCGCAGGCGCTTTGTCACATATGGTTCGCGTGTGGGTTCGCCCCGGAGCACGCCCTCGTCCGCGTCCATCGCCTCGCGCCGTAGCTCGTTCCAGCTCGTCACCGACCACACATCGGCTGCCACATCCCAGTCAGCGGCGAGCAGACGCTGCGCGGCGAGCGCCCACGGCACAGCCACCCCGGAGGCGAGGATCTGGGCCGGATGTGATCCGGCGCTCGCCTGTGACACCCGGTGCATGCCCGCGA
Source organism: Leucobacter sp. 7(1) (assembly GCF_900163635.1). GTDB lineage: Bacteria > Actinomycetota > Actinomycetes > Actinomycetales > Microbacteriaceae > Leucobacter. Next base: position 22,840 of record NZ_FUID01000011.1, read on the forward strand.
GGATCCCCTCGGCGTCCACGTCCGCGGGTTCGGCGGGCTGCGCGATCGGCTCGTTGTACACGGTGAGGTAGTACATCACGTTCGGGTCGGGGTGGGCGCCACCATACATGCGCTCGAAGCCGGCGGCGACGATGTGCGCCAGCTCGTAGCCAAACGCCGGGTCGTAGCTCACGACGGCGGGGTTCGTGGAGGCGAGCAGCTGCGAGTGGCCATCGCCGTGCTGCAACCCTTCGCCCTGAAGCGTGGTGCGCCCGGCGGTGGCACCGATCACGAAGCCGCGGGCCATCTGATCGCCCGCCGCCCAGAACGCGTCTCCCGTGCGCTGGAAGCCGAACATCGAGTAGAACACGTACACCGGAATCAGCGGTTCGCCGTGTGTGGCGTAGGCGGTGCCCGCAGCGGTGAACGCGGCAACCGCGCCAGCCTCGTTAATGCCGACGTGGAGGATTTGCCCCGTGGTCGACTCCTTATACGCGAGCAGCAGCTCGCGATCCACCGACATGTAGGTGTGACCCTGCGGGTTGTAGATCTTCGCGGTTGGGAAGTACGCGTCCATCCCGAACGTGCGCGCCTCATCCGGGATGATCGGGACAACGCGGTGGCCCATGTCCTTGTCGCGCAGGATCTCGCGGAGGATGCGGGCGAACGCCATTGTTGTCGCCGCCTGCTGCTGCCCGGACCCCTTCTTCGCGAGTTCGTAAGCCTTGGCATCCGGCACCGGGATCTGCGTGTACTTCGAACGCCGCTGGGGGACAGGCCCGCCGAGCGCGCGGCGGCGCTCCAGCATGTACTCGAGCTCCGGCGAGCCCGGCTCGGGGCGGTAGTAGGGCGGGGCGTACACATCTTCGGAGAGCGCCGAATCGGGAATGGGGATCCGCAGCAGATCGCGGAAATCCATGAGGTCTTTCGCAGCCAGCTTCTTCATCTGGTGCGAGGCCATCCGGCCCTCGAAGCTGGGGCCCAGCTTGTAGCCCTTCACGGTTTTCACGAGGATGACTGTGGGCTGCCCCGTGTGCTCACTCGCGGCCTTGAACGCCGAGTAGAGCTTGCGGTAGTCGTGCCCGCCGCGCTTCAGATTCCAGATCTCGTCGTCGCTGTGGCCCTCGACGAGCTTCGCAGTGCGCGGATCGCGGCCAAAGAAGTGGTCGCGCACGAATCCGCCGGACTCGGCCTTATAGGTTTGGAAGTCGCCGTCGGGCGTCGCGTTCATGAGGTCGACGAGCGCGCGGTCGTGATCCCGCGCCAGAAGCTCGTCCCACTCCCGGCCCCACAACACCTTGATCACGTTCCACCCGGCACCGCGGAAGAACGCCTCAAGCTCCTGGACGATCTTGCCGTTGCCGCGGACGGGCCCGTCGAGGCGCTGCAGATTGCAGTTGATCACAAAGTTCAGGTTGTCGAGGCTGTCGTTCGCGGCGAGCTGCAGCAGGCCGCGCGATTCGGGCTCATCCATTTCCCCGTCGCCGAGGAACGCCCACACCTGCTGTTCGGAGGTGTCCTTGAGGCCGCGCGCGGCAAGGTATCGGTTCGACTGGGCCTGATAGATCGCGTTCATCGGGCCGATACCCATGGACACTGTTGGGTACTCCCAGTACTCAGGCAGGAGCCGCGGGTGCGGGTAGCTGGGTAGGCCGCCGCCGGGGCGCGAGCGCTCCTGGCGGAACGCGTCGAGCTGTGCCTCGCTCAGGCGGCCCTCGACAAACGACCGGGCATACATGCCGGGGGAGGCGTGCCCTTGGAAAAAGACCTGATCCCCACCCGATGGGTGATCCTTGCCGCGGAAAAAGTGGTTGAAGCCTGTCTCGTAGATCGTGGCAGCCCCAGCGTAGGTGGCGATGTGGCCGCCCACGCCGATCTCGGGACGCTGCGCTCGGTGGACCATTACGGCAGCGTTCCAGCGGATCCACGCTCGATAGCGCCGCTCGGCGGCCTCGTCGCCCGGGTACGCGGCGTCGGCGCTCGCGGGGATCGTGTTGACGTAGTCCGTGGTGAGGGCTGCGGGTACGGCAGCCGCTGGCGCTCCGGCGCGGGCCCCCAGCACGTCGAGGATGTGGCTCGCACGCGCGGTGCCCCCGGTGCTCAGGAGTCCCTCGAAGGACTCAAGCCACTCCGCGGTCTCCTCGGGGTCGATGTCCCCGCGCTGGGTGCCACCCGAGTCGCCGGGGAGCAGACTCCGCTGGAGCTTCTCGCGGAATCGCTGAGGGGGGAAGTCGCCTGGGGCGTTCACGGCTGCTCTCTTTCTGCAAGGGAGCGGTGCAGGGCCCAGCGTGGGCCCTGCACCGCTCCGAAGTGTTACTACGGTTTTGTGCTCACATTGCCGGTGTCCGCGCGCACGCGATCAACTGTCGGAATGTGGAGCGAGGATGTGACGTCTCCGGTCTCATCGACCCGCTGCACGAGGATCTCGTCGCCGTCCTTTGAGAACAGCTTGCCGCCGATGAAGGTGTCGCCGTCCTCGAGGGCGCGGATCTCGTCCTCGCGCACCATGCGGGGCGGGCTCGCGGCAAACGCGTTCTTGTTGCGGGAGCGCTTCCCGATCCTGAGCTCGTTGAACAGGATGTTGAGGAGGATCGCCATGAGCGCCGCGGAAGAGATGCCCGAGTGGAAGATCACCTCGAACCACGACGGGAACTGACTGTAGATGTCCGGCTTCACGATGGGGAGCATCCCGAACGCGAGGCTCGTCGCCACAATGATCAGGTTCATGTTGTCTTTGTAGGACACCTTGGAGAGGGTGCGAATGCCCGAGGCAGCCACCGATCCGAACAGCACGATCCCGGCACCGCCGAGGACCTGCATCGGGATCGCCCCGGCGACGCGGCCCATGATCGGTAGCACGCCAAGGATGAGCAGGATGAAGCCGCCGGCGGTGACAACAAAGCGGCTCCGCACGCCGGTAATCGCGACGAGGCCCACGTTCTGGGCGAACGCCGACTGTGTGAAGGAGTTGAAGATCGGCGAGACCATGCTCGAGATCATGTCGGCGCGCAGGCCGTTGGCGATGCGTTTGGAATCCACCTTCGAGCCTGTGATCTCGCCAACCGCGAGAATGTCAGCCGCGGTCTCCGTGAGGATCACGAGCACAACGATGAACATCGACAGGGTCGAGGCGACGTGGAACTCGGGCCAGCCGAATGCGAACGGGGTCGGCAGCGCGAAGATGTCACCCTCCAGCACGCCGGAGAAGTCCGCGATGCCCATGGGAATCGCGACGAGTGTCCCGGCGACGAGGCCGACAAGCACTGCCAGACGCGACAGCATGCCGCTTCCGATCTTGGAGCACACGATCACGATGAGCAGTGTCAGGCCAGCCAGGCCAACGCCCTTCACGGAACCGTAGTCGTCGGCCGATGCGTTGCCGCCCATGATCCAGTTGCCGGCGACAGGCATCAGGGTGAGGCCGATCGCGGTGATCACGATGCCGGTGACGACGGGCGGGAAGAATCGGATGATCTGTGCGAAGAACGGGGTGATGAGGAACCCGAACACGGAGGCCAAGAGCACGGCCCCGAAGATCTCGTTGATTGTGCCGCCGCCGGAGATGATCGCGGTCATCGTCGAGACGGATGCGAATGAGACACCCTGCACCAGCGGAAGCTTCGACCCGAAGAACGGAACGCCCAGGGTCTGCAGGATCGTTGCGAGACCGCCAATGAACAGACAACACGCGATGAGCATGCCAATCTGATCGGGTGTTGCCCCAATTGCGCTGCCCACGATGAGCGGGGGTGCGATGATTCCACCGTACATCGTGAGCACGTGCTGCAGCCCGTACATGATTGTGCGGGATAGCGGCAGGCGCTCGTTCTCGGGTTCGCCCTCAACGTCGATGGTTCCCGGGAATCCGCGCTTGGTGTTCGTACTGCGACTCACTGCTGACCTCCTTGTCGGCATGAACTGTTTGATGCAGGGTGTGGGTTTGGGTGGCTCCGTCGACCACCCAAACCCACGAGTGTTGACTAGACGAAGGCCGGAACGCCCTTCCAGATCTTGTCGGTGTCGCCGAGGCTCTCGCGGCGCAACGTGCCCTCGATCTGGCCGTAGGGGCTGTGTGCCGCCCAGAACACCTCGTTGTCGTTCTCCATCCCGTACGGCGTGAAGTCGACGACGAAGTGGTGCAGGTTTGGCATCGAGAACTTAATCTCGTCGATCTCGGGGTGCGCCTCGAGCACAGCCTTGCCCATGAGGTACTGCGTTTCCTGCAGCGCGCGCGAGTAGTGGTTGGTGAACACCTCGAGCAGGATCTTCTTGACCGACTCGTACGTGGCGTTGAAGTCCACGTCTGTGGTGTTGTAGAGCCAGCGGCCCGTGACGCTTGTGGCGAGGATCCGGTCAGTGGTCTCCTTGAGCGTCGTGTACTGATCGACCGGGTAGCCGACGAAGCCCGACTGCGTTGTCTTGAGGACCGAGAGGTCCTCGAGACCGGAGATGACGTACTGCTTCTCGCCGTCGATCTTGACGACCGCGGTGCGGGTTTCGCCACCCGAGCCGCCCCGGTAGAAGGAGTGGTCGTGGCCCTCGCCGTTCACGGGGATCCGGTCCCACTCCACCTGACGGGCACCCCAGCGGCCGCCCGTGACCCACTCGAAGTCATCGACATAGTGCTGGCCCAGGCGAAGGAGGAAGTCCTCGGGGGACCCGACGCCGTCCTTGGCGAACGCAAAGACAGTGTTTTTCTGGGTGTCAGTGGGGACGACGTGCTCGTTGTTGCCGTCGTAGTATGCGGAGGCGAAGTCGCCGTGCAACTGCGAGATGACGGTCAGGTCCTCGATCGTGTGCCGGTCGCCGTTCTTGGTGACCTTGACCAGGTGGTTCTCGGCCTTGCCGAACTGGTTGTCACCGAGCACGATGTTGGTGTTGGACATATCTACTTAGCTCCCTCGATAGGTGGAATATGCAAATGGACTGAGAAGAATCGGTACGTGGTAGTGCAGTTCCTCGCTGCGGACAGTGAAGTCAATGGAGACGACCGGGTAGAACGCGGGCGTCTGAATCCGGGCGAAGTAGTCCGCCACGGCGAAGCGCAGCGTGTAGTGCCCCGCGGGGAGCGACTCGGGGCCGAGGTCCGCAATCCGGCCGTCGCTGTCGGTGACGCCCGAGGCGATCGTGGTGCCGTCGCCGGTCTGGAGCGTGACGGCGACTCCGGTCGCGGGTCGACCCAGCGAGGCGTCAAGGACGTGGGTAGTGATCAGGCTCATGATTCGAGGAGTCCTTCCAGTCGAAGTGCGGCGATTTGGCCGAGCTGGTCTGCGACCTCGGCGATTTCAGTCTCCGGGGTATTCGTGAGCCGCCGCTGCAGTTCCGTGAGGATCTCGGGTGCGGACCGCCCAGCGGCGCGAATGAGAAACACTCGGCCGAACTGCTCCTCGTATTGCCGGTTACCGGCGAGCAGCTGGGACGCGGTCACACTATTGATGCCCGTGCTCTCCTGTTCGGCGCGAGAAAACTGTGCTTCCTGGGATGCACCTGCAGCGTGTTCCCCGATGCGGGGGTGCTGCGCGAGCGCCTGCTCAAGGTCGGCTGCGGTCCAGGCGGCAACGGCGGTGTTGGCTGCGGCTACGGCCGCCTGGACCGAGTCGTAGGGGCGACCCGCAACGACGGCATCCACCCAGATATCGATGTCCACGCAGGGGCGGACGTACTGACCTGCCTCCGCCTGCGGAAGCGTGTTGAAAAGTGAAAGCAACATTGCTCGCCTTAATTCCACCTTGTGGAAGTAGATTTCCGTTTGCTGATAGTGAGCGTAGCCATACGCTCGGTGGGGCACAAGTCAGAACACTGTTGTTTCTCAGAATTGTCAGACTGTGGCCGCCCAGGGTCGGGCTGTGCTTCGCGCGGGCGTGTGGGCACACCAGTGAGTCCGCGCACAGTGTCGCGCGCGGACTCGCTGGGGGCTGTGTTTAGGCGCCGAGCTGCTCGCGCAGCCGCGCGACATGCCCTTCGGCGTTCACGCGGTACTCCGCATGCGTGACGCGTCCGTCCTCGCCCAGGACAAAGGTGGCGCGGAGGGCGCCGGTCACAGTCTGGCCGTTAATCTCTTTCTCGCCCCAGGCGCCCCAGGCCTGCGCGGCGGCATGATCGGGGTCGCTCAGGAGTGTGTACGTGAGGGCGAGTTCTTCGGCGAAGCGCGCAAGCGTCTCCGGGTCATCCCCGGAAACGGCGAACACCTCGTAGCCGGCGGCCGTGAGCGCGCCGAGGTTGTCGCGGAAGTCGCAGGCTTCTGTGGTGCACCCGGGGGTGAACGCTGCGGGGTAGAAATACACGACAGACTTCTTGCCGAGCAGATCTGAGAGGCCTCGCGTGGCCCCGGCTGTGGTGATGAAGGAGACCGTGGGGGGCACGTCTCCGGGCTGAAGTTCAGGGTGTGGTGTCGACACGATGGCCCTCCTTCGCCCGACGGTGGGCGATTGTGCTAATTCCAAGATGCGGAAGAATAATTCCACACTTCAAACGTAGCACCGGTGACCGGGGAGGGGAATGGTCAGATCTGCTGGAGTGCGCGGCGGCGGCGGTAGGCGCGGAGTGCCAGCGCGCTTCCCGCGAGAAACACGACAGTGGTAACAAGACTGCCCTCGATCCCGAACGGGCCTCCGGTGATCAGGGTCGAGGCACCGGAAGCGCTCTCGTAGGTGAAGAACGAGTCGGCGGCGTTCTGGCCGGATACCGCGACACCAAACAGGTTCCCCTGCGCCCAGTTCCAGATCCCGTGCATGGCGCAAATGCCCCAGAGGCTGCCCTCGGCGAGCGTGTAGCAACTCGCGAACACGGCAAACAGCAGCAGGTTGAGGATCGGCAGCGGGCCCATCCCCGGGTTCATGCCGTGCATCAGCGTGAACACGACGGCCTGCACTGCGATCCCGACAAGCAGCCCAAACCTGCGCGCAACGGCCTGGGTGAGGAAACCGCGCGTGAGGATCTCCTCGGTGCTCCCCTGGAGGAGGAACCCAAGGAACATGGCGCCAATGAACAGGAGCGCGCTCGCGTCGGGTGCGGCCCAGGTGAGCGATGCTTGTCCGGTAATGAGGGGCACGATCACACACAGCACCATCATGAGGAGGCCGACCCCCAGCCCGCGGAGGATCTGCGCTCCCGCGACAGCGCGGCGTTCAAAACCCAGGGTTGCAAAGGGGCGACGTTCTTTGGCTCGCACCCAGAGCCAGAGCGTTGCGAGGCTCGCCCCGAAGCCCAAGAGTGAAATGAGGAAACCTGGGCGGGTGGCCATCAGGCTCAGCATGTCGGCCGTGCGGGGGCCGCCAGGGGGCGCGGTGACAAAGGACTGCGTGACGAGCGCGATAGCGGTGATCACGGACTGCGCCACGAACGCAAACAGTATGACCACGAGTGCCATGATCACCCCGGTGGGGCGCTGGGCCTGGTGCATGCCCGCGGTGGGGGCTGGCAGGGTGTGTGCGGGGACAATGCGACTGGCCATAACTTTAGACTCCGTCTATAGATGTATTGCATCCCAATATAGGGCCAGCGAGCCGCCTGTGCACAACTTTTTCGACCCTGGCGGGGACTTTATAGCGGTGCTGCGCCAGTTTCCACACTCTTCCCACACGTTTCCCACAGAGTTATCCACAGGCTGTGGATGAATTACACGGCTGTAGTTCAGCCGGGCGTGGCGGGCTCGTGGCTGGATGTTGAGTGGGGGTGACGGGAGCGGGCTCGTGTTGCGAGTGCGGGGGTCGTCGACTCGTTGCCCACGAGTTCGGTGCGGGCGTTGTCGTTGAGTGCGGTCATTTTGCGCGAGGAGCGGTTGACGTACTCAAATGAATTGAATATTCTCCATGCATGACTATCCCAGAGATGCGAGAACCCACGTTCCTGATCCTCACGGCCCTTGCCGGGGGGCGAAAGCACGGGTACGCCCTGATTGCAGAGGCTGACGTGTTGTCTGGTGGCAGCGTGCGGTTGAAGGTTGGGACGCTCTATGCCGCGCTCGAGCGGCTGGCCGGGCAGGGGCTCGTGGTCGCTGCGGGCGAGGAGATTGCCGACGGGCGGGCGCGGCGGTACTACCAGCTCACGGATGCCGGAGCGGCGGCCCTCGAGGATGCCGCAGCGCGCTCGGCAAGGATCGCCGCAGAAGCGCGGGATCGGCTCGCGGCGCGGCGGAGCAGAGCGGTCCGCGGCTCGGGGCTGGGGTTCGCATGAGTGTGAGTGTCCAGCGACAGATCGAACGGGCCTTCCGGTTTCACCCGCGGGCCTGGCGGGACGCGCACGAGGCCGTGGCGATTGGCGTGCTGGGGGATGCCGCGGAGGCGGCGGGCTGGAGTTGCGTCCCACGTGCGGAGCGGTGGGCGATCGCCCGGCACGCCGCGGTGCTGTGGCTAAGTGGGATGTTGAGTCCGGTGTCCCGCGCCCTGTTGGCCTCGCTCGCGTTCGGCTCCGGTGCGGCCGCGGGCGCCGTGTACCTCCTCGCTTTTGTGCTGCGGCCTCGGGGTGATGAAGTGCTCCTGTCGCCCCAGGGGTCGATCGCAGCTGGGGCTGTGCTTGTCGGGGTGTGGCTCAGCGCGGCAGCGCTGTTCGGCTTCGGGGTGCGGCGTGGGGCCCGTGGCCTCGTGGCGCTCGCGCTGGGGTTCGCCCTGGCACTTCTCGTCACTCGATATGTCGCCACCGACGCACTTCTGCCCTCGGCGGTGACGCTGGTGCTCTTCGCGTTGCTGGCCGGCTTGGCGCTTCTCGGGCGGCTCCGCGCGCGCTGGGTCTGGGGTTCCGCTGTCGCAACGCTCGCGAGCTTCGGGGGCCTCGTGTGCGCCCCGGTGTTGTTCGGCGGGAGGGTTGCGGCGCTCGACTCGATGATGTGGGCGCAGGCGTCGCGGTGGATCCTGCTCGGTGTCGGGCTCGCGCTGTTCGCGGCGCTGGCTCTCACCTGGGGTGGTAGGTCGAGTCAGGCCCGTGCGGTCGCGGTCGCGGTGACCCCCTGGATGGTTGCGGCGGTGCTGGGAGCACGCTTCGAGTTCTCGCTCGGGGAAACGCTGGTCGCTATCGCTGGGTGGTTCGCACTGACCGTGGCGGTGTTTCTCGGTAGCCGCGGGTCTCGGATCTCGGCATCCGCGCTCGTGGTCGGGGGTCGATCCGGCGCTTGACATCGCCTCACTCACCTCGTAGGTTCATTAGTGAAGTAATGAACCAGTGAACGAGGTGATGATGTTCGACGATACGCGGCCGATCTTCCTGCAGCTCGCAGACCGGATCGCCGACGAGGTATTGCGTGGGATCTACGCGGAGGGCGAGCAAGTGCCCTCCACCAACGAGCTCGCCGCGCACCTCCGCATCAATCCCGCGACCGCGGGAAAGGCGCTCACCCTGCTCGTTGAGCAGGGTGTGCTCTTCAAAAAACGCGGGATCGGCATGTTCGTCTCTCCCGGGGCGCGTGCGCAGATCTCGCAGGATCGACAGCGCGCGTTCACCGAGCGGTTCATTGAGCCGCTGCTCGCCGAGGCCCGCAGCCTCGGGCTCACCACCGAAGCACTGATTGCACTGATCACCACACAGGGAGGGGCGGACGCATGACCTCGATCGCCATACAGACCCGCGAGCTCGCTCGAAGCTATCGCGGCGCGACCGCACTGGACGGGGTAACACTCGACATCCAGGCCGACGTGATTACCGGACTCCTCGGGCGCAACGGCGCAGGGAAAACGACACTCATGTCGCTGCTCACCGCGCAGGATCGCCCGAGCTCGGGCAGCGTCACCATCGACGGACACGATCCGTTCGAGCGCGCAGAGACAATCGAGCGGATGTGTTTCGTGCGTGACAACCAGCGCTACCCAGACGATTACAAGCTGAAGCACGCAATCCAGGCGGCCCGCATTTTCTACCCCAACTGGTCGCAGGAGCTCGCGGATCGCCTGATCGCACAGTTCCGCATTCCCGCGAAACCGATCGTGAAGAAGTTCTCCCGCGGACAGCTCTCGGCGCTCGGCATTGTGCTGGGCCTTGCCTCGCGTGCTCCGATTACCTTTTTCGACGAGCCGTACCTGGGCCTCGACGCGACCGCGCGCAGTATCTTCTATGACGAGCTGCTGCGTGACTACGTCGAGCACCCGCGCACAATCATTCTCTCGACGCATCTGATCGACGAGATGGACCGCCTCCTGGAACGCGTGATTGTGCTGGACCAGGGGCGCGTTGTGCGGCACGCCGACGTGGAAGAGCTCCGCGGCGGCGCCTACCAGGTCGCGGGAAAGGCGGCAGGACTCACCGAGTTCCTCGTGGGACGCCCCGTGCTGTCGCGGCGGGGGATCGGCGGTCTCGCGTCCGCGGTCGTCTCGGAGCCGCCCACACCCGACGCCCGAGCCGCCGCAGAAGGTGCCGGGCTCGAGATCACCCCGGTCTCGCTCCAGGACCTCGTCGCTGCCTACGGACTGGGCGATGACGCGCAGGCCGCCGCGACCGACTCGCCCCACGCTGAAGGGATCAGCTCATGAACCGCATCTTGAAGGTCACTCGGCTCCACCTGAACCGGCTGACGAACTTTCTCGGCACCCCGGCGGTGATTCTCGGTGTGGTGCTGCTCGTGTCGATCATCATCGCGCTCGCGATCCAGCGCGCCACGGGCCTTCCGAGCGACAGCGCCGAGTACATCGACGGGGCCCGGATGAACATGGGCGTGGTCTGGTCGCTGCCCGGTTTCCTGATCTACTACGGTGTACAGGCGGTCGCGACTACGTACCCGTTCGCGCTGGCGCTCGGCACCACGCGCCGCAACTTCATCATCGGCACGATGCTGTCAAACGCCCTGCAGGCGGCCTACGTCGCGGTGATGCTCGTCATCTTGCTTGGCCTGGAACTCGCAACCGGGCACTGGTTCTCCAATACGTACGTGCTCGACACCTACGCCGTCGGCTCGGGAAATCCGTGGATCCTCGCGGCCTCCGGGTTCCTCGGGGTGCTCTTCTGCCTCACCGTTGGTGGCCTGTTCGGCGCGATCTGGGTGCGCTTCGGGGCGAAGGGGCCGGCCGTACTCGGCCTCGGGCTTGGCCTGGCGCTCGCGCTGGTGCTGCTCGCGCTCGCTCCGAATCTCGGCGAGATCATCGGCGGACTGACCCGCGGCGGGCTCGCACTCGGCGCGCTCGTGGTGATCCTGGTCAGCCTGGTTGGCACCTGGTTCGCAATGCGCCGGGCCTCGGTGCGCTGACGCGCACCGAGGCACCCGCCTCAACTCGCAAGAAGTCGGGCCGGGTTCGCGACCATGATGGTGGTGAACTCGGCCTCGCTCAGCCCGGCCGTGAGGAGGGACGCGCGGAACTCTCCCATCACGAGGCCGAAACCGTGCCCGCCGAAGGCGCGCAGCAGGGACGGGACACAGACGTCGTGCGCCAGAAGGATCCGCTCCAGGTGTCCGGCACGCACGAGCGCCAGGACCTGCGCCACGCGGTGCTCCACGGAGTACGCCGCGTTCGAGTAGATCGTGTCGATCCCCACATAGTGCCCGCGATCCGCAAGCTCGACCGCGTACTCCACGCTCGGGACCGTGTCGACGTGGCCGATCGCGATCCGCTCGGGCGCAACGCCGCAGCTGGTGAGCAGCTCCGACTGCTCCAGCCCGACCTTCCAGCGCGCCGCGTGCGTGTAGATCGCCGCCCCGGTGGCTCGGTGTGCGACCGCCGCGGCGCGGAACACCTGCGCCTCGGTCTCGCTGATGAACCACTTATCGGCACCAACCTCACCGATCAGCCCGGCCTTGATCCCGGTGTCGCCGAAGCCGACAGTGAGATCGTGCACAATCTCGTCCGCGAGGCCGTCTACGCCGAGCCGTGCCACCAGATCCGGGTCGATGAACGGATCCCGGTACCTCCCGGTGCCGAGCACCACGTGGACCCCTGTCGCTTCGCTGATCCGACGCACGCCCTCGATGGCGCGGGGGTTCCGAGTTTGCCCTGGCGAGCGCGCGTCGAAGTCGGGTGCCGAATCCAGTGTGGAGCCGGGCGTGAGCTCGGCGGTTGTCAGGTCGAAGATCGTGCCGCCGCCCTGCGCGCGAAACACGGCGAGTTCCTGCGTCATCAGTGTCTCGTCGTGGAGCAGGCCGTCGCCCCTGCGCTCCGCCATGAGGTTGATGAAGAGGTGCTCGTGGGAGAGCGTCGGCCCGAGGTCAGCGAGCGGCACGGGGCCGGTCGCGGTCTCGACGAAACCCGTGGGGAGGGGAAGTGCGTCGTGTGTCACCGGGGGTCCCCTCAGCTCGTCGGCAGTCCGAGCTCGCGCTCCAGGGCCACGAGCGTGTCGTCCAAGATCGAGAGAATCTGGTCCACCTGCTCCGCGGTCACGATCATCGGCGGGCACACAAGAAAGTGATCTCCGCTCTTGCCGCCTCGGGTGCGGCGAGAGTACAGGATCAGGCCGCGTTCGAAGGCGAGCTCCACCATGCGCTCGTGGGCGTTGAGCTCGGCGGGTAGCGGCTCCATCGTGTCCCGGTCGGCCACGAATTCGGCGGCCAGGAGGAGGCCCTTGCCCCGCACGTCCCCGATCACCGGGTGACGCTCCGCGAGTTCGCGCAGCCCGGCGAGGAGGCGCTCGCCCATGAGTGTGGTGTTGCTCAGCAGGTCGAGCCTGTCGATCTCGCCCAGGACGGCGAGGCCGGCGGCGCTCGCCAGCGGGTTGCCCGCGTAGGTGTGGCCGTGTGCGAAGCCGCCACCCGCGAGTACGGGCTCGACGATGCGGTCGGGCGCGATCATGGCACCGAGCGGGGTGTACCCGGCCCCGAGGCCCTTCGACAGCGCAACGATGTCGGGACGGCAGCCCCAGTGGTCGCCCGCGAGGTAGGTGCCGGTACGCCCGGCCCCGCTCATTACCTCATCGTGGATGAGGAGGATCCCGTAGCGGTCGCAGATTTCGCGGACGCGAGCGTAGTAGCTGTCGGGGGCCACCAGGGCACCTGTGGTGGCCCCACCAACGGGCTCCATGATGAATGCGAGGACGCTTTCCGGGCCCTCGGCGAGGATCTGTGTCTCGAGCATGTCGGCGTATCGGAGCCCGCGCTCCGCCATCGTGAGGGTGTCGCGGTCGAGATATGCGGTGGGGGCTGGGATTTTCGGCATCGGCTGCATCATGGGGAGGTAATGCTGCGTGAGGAGATCGTAGCCGGTCACCGCAAGCGCGCCGAGCGTGGAGCCGTGGTAGCTGGGGAAGCGGGAAATGACCTTCCAGCGCTCGGGCTGAGCGGTTGCGACGGCCCACTGGCGGGCGAGCTTGATCGCGGACTCGACGGCTTCGGAACCGCCCGACACGAAAAACACCTTGTCGAGGTCTGCAGGCATGCGCTGCGCGAGCGCCGCCGCGAACTGCTCTGCCGGTTCGTTTTCGAATTGCAGCCGGTAGAGGAAAGTGGCGCGATCGAGCTGATCGCGCATGGCCGCGAGGACGCGCTCGTTGGAGTGGCCGATATTGACGACCATCGCTCCGCTCGCCCCGTCGATCACCGGGCGTCCTGTCTCATCCCAGATCGTGATCCCCTCAGCGCGCGTGCCGACCGGGCGGCGGCCCTTGGCCTGGTAGAAGAGGTGGGACATAGTGGGGCTCCTTTGCGAACAGACGACGGGTGCGTGGTTTATGATCACACTATGTCATAAAATGTGATCACAAAATAATCCGCCGCGATCCGGCAGCGCCCAGTCCGCGATCCCGCGCCACTCTGATTCAATGGACACGATGACCCCCACACCGGAACCCTCTTCGAGCGCCCCCGCCCAGGCCGGCGCGCTCGAAGAGGAGGCGTACGCTGCGCTCCGCCACGCGCTCCTCTTCGGTGGGTTCGCGCCGGGTGAGCGCCTCTCGATTCGCGGGGTCGCCGCACGGCTCGACCTCAGCCCCATGCCGGTACGCGCCGCGATCCGTCGCCTGGTGAGCGAGCACGCCCTCGACACCACGCCCGCGGGAACCGCTGTTGTTCCACACCTCACCCGAGAGCAGTTCCGGGAACTGACCGGGCTGCGGGCGCGCCTCGAGCCGCACGCGCTTGAACTTGCGGTGCCACACCTAGCCGAGCCTGAGCTTGCCGCGCTGCAGGGTCATCTTGAGACGTTCGCCGCGGCCAAAGCTGCCGGGGATCCTGCGGCCACCCAGCGCGCCGACACCGAGTTTCTGTTCACGCTGTTTCGGGCCGCGCACTCCCCGCTCCTGCTCGGCTTTATCGAGAGCCTGTGGCTGCGCCGCGGCCCCCTGTTCTGGGAGGCGCGCTGGGTGCTCCTGAGTACAAGCTCCCTGCATGCCCGCCACGCCGATATCCTCGCGGCCCTCCGCGACGGCAATGTGGCGGGGGCGTCTGCGGCGCTCGCCGACGATATTGAGCGCACCGCTGAGGTGTTGCTCGCGTCGCACCCGTTCGGTGCTTAGGTGTACCCGCGCATCCCGGCGCATCCCCGCCCGCTCCCGCCCCGTGGAGCAGCGTCGAAGGGACGCAGATTGGGGTGTGAAGGCAGGCGGTTTCAGGTGGTGAGTGCAACACCTGCCCTATCTCTAGCAGGAAGCCCTCACCACTGA
>NZ_FUID01000100.1 GCF_900163635.1 Leucobacter sp. 7(1)
TCAGTGGTGAGGGCTTCCTGCTAGAGATAGGGCAGGTGTTGCACTCACCACCTGAAACCGCCGCCGTTTTCTGCGGTATTTGGGTCCGTCCAGATAAATTGACTCGGTTTGGGTGGGGTGATCGGGGCTGGCGCTGGTGCGTAGCCCGGATCGCGGCCCCCGGATCCCGCAGGAACGTCGACGGCCCCTTCTCCCGAGTGGTGTGGGAGAAAGGGCCGCCGAGCGACAACCTGCTACGGACGCTCGAGATCCACGACGTCGACAAGCTCCGTGCCGTAAGCGCCCGGTTCGGTGCCGTGGCCGATCTGGGCGTAGATCGCGGGCTTTCGAGCTTTGATCACCAGCGCCCATATGATGCCGATGATGCCGGCGGCGAAGATAAGTCCCGGGAGTACGAAGGTCGAGGCACTCGCTTCGTCCTGATCGAGCATCAGTTGGAAGTTCATCAGAATCATGATGAACACCCAGAGCAGCGCTACTCCCGACACAATCGGGGCGACGAGCGTGGTCCACACGCTGAGCCCCCGCCGATTCTGACGGAAGAACCCGATCACGGCGGCGGCGATCACGGCCATGAGAAGCACCAGGCCCATCGCGCCTGTGTTCGTAAGCCAGGTGAACATGGTGAGCACCGGGTAGAGGAAAGCGGCGTCCCCGAGAGCGGCAGCCCCGCCGAACGCGTCCGCCGCGAGCGCGAAGCCGACGACAACCACAAGCGCGATGATCGTCTGCGCAACCGACCCAGCCCAGGGTGCGCCCGCGCGGCTGGTGCGGCCAAACCACGCCGGGAGCACGCCCTCGCGCCCCAGCGAGAAGAAGTAGCGCGCTACGGCGTTGTGGAAGGACTGCTGCGCGGCGAACAGGCTCGTCAGGAACAGCAGCGTCATGATGTCTGAGAACAGCACGCCGACGTGGTCGGTCATGAACACGAACATCAGGTCGGGGCCGAACTCCTGCGAGGATCCGACGATCTGCGACGGGCCGACGCCAACGGAGAAGGCCCAGGCGCTGAACGCGTAGAAGACGCCGATGATGGCCACGGCGGCGTAGGTCGCGCGCGGCACGGTGCGCTTCGGGTCCTTGGCTTCCTCGCCGTAGATTGCGGCACCCTCGAAGCCCATGAACGCGGCGACGCCGAACACCAGGATGATGCCAAGCGAGGGTCCGAACAGCGCGGTCGGGTTCAGCGTTGCGGTGGAAACGCCCTCGGGGGCAGCGGCGATGGCGACGATGTCGAAGATGATCACGACGAGGAACTCGAGCCCGACGAGGATGCCAAGCACCTTCGCTGACAGGTCAACGCGGTTGACACCGAGCACGCCCACGACGACGATGCAGAGCAGGATCCAGAGCCACCACGGTGAGGCGAAGCCGAACTTCGCCTCGAGGAACATGGAGAGCTGGAATCCAAAGAGACCGTAGATGCCGATCTGCATCGCGTTATATGAGACGAGCGCGATCAGTGAGGCACCGACGCCGAGCGGGCGGCTCAGGCCTTGCGAGATGTAGGCATAGAACGCGCCCGCGTTCGTGATGTGGCGGCCCATCGCGGTGAAGCCGACCGCAAAGACGGTGAGGATTACCGCGATCAGCAGGAAGCCGAGCGGTACGCCCAGCGACTTCGTAACCGCAAAGGATGTGGTGACACCCCCCGCCACCACGGTGAGTGGCGCGGATGCGGCGATGATCATCAGGGTAATTGCCGGCACGCCGAGCGTGCGGCGACTCAGCCCTGGGGCCTGTGACGCCTGCGGCGTCGATGAGGTGGTGGTCATGTGGATTCCCTCCCGGTCTTGCGGCGTTGCCGACCATGCCAGCGTCCGCGCTGGCAGCACATGCGACTTGAGTCTAGGTTCGGGAACGGGGGAGGTGAAGCGAGAAGCTGTGCCGAGCGCGCACGGGGCATGACGGTGCGCGCACGGCTATCCAAATGGACAGTGTGCCTCGATGAGTGTGATGAGGTCGTGGCCTGAGTGCCCGGCGCGTGTCAGCCCCCGAATGCGGCGCTAATCTCCCCGTGGGGGAGCGCAAAACTCGTATGTCCGGAGCGTCCCACCGTGTCACGGGCCGCGACCAGAGCATTGACCACGGCCTCCTCGGTGGCCTCCACAACGGCGGCGAAAAACGGGTCGATACTGCCCCATGCGACATGTTCGAGCGACTCGGTCACGATGGTGTCGGATCCCATGCGGGAGCTGAGGCCCGATTCGTTCGCCGTCGAAAACGCGAGGAAGATATCGCCCGAGAAATGGCTGCCGGTAGTCCCGGTGCGAGCAAGGCCAAGTGGCACGCGCCGGGCCAGGGCGCGGCACTGATCCGGGAGTAGCGGTGCGTCCGTGGCGACGACCACGATCACGCTCCCGGCCCCCGGCGTGGCCTTCGCGGCAGGAATCGTCGCGGCAGGCGGGATGACAGATCCGTCTCCGCCCAAATCCATCTGGAACCAGTTCTCGGTCTCCATGGGATTGGGGGCCGCAGAGTTTCGCCCGAGCGGGTGCCCCTGGATGCGCAGCTCAGAACGCGAACCGAAGTTTGCTTGGAGGAGCACGCCGACGGTCCAACTCTGGGTGCCAGATTGGACCATGCGCGATGCGGTACCCGTGCCGCCCTTAAACCCGTAGCAATTCATGCCGGTGCCACCGCCAACATTGCCCTCGGCCAGGGGGCCGGTGCGCGCGTCGCTCAGTGCGCGGGCGGCATGCGCGGGCTGCACGATATCCGCGTTGATGGAATTGAGATAGCCGTCCCACGTCTCACCCACCACGGGCAACATCCACGCCGCCGCGCTCGTGGGGTGCTGCTCCGCCATCCACGCGTCGACCCCGCGGTGCACCGCGCCCACCGCGTGCGAGTTGGTGATCGCGATGGGTGCCTGGAGCTGGCCTGACTCCTCGATCCAGCTGCGCCCGGTGAGTTCGCCATTGCCGTTGAGGACAGCGACTCCCGCGGCGCAGGGGGAACCGGCGCGCTCGCGGCCGCGCGGCAGAATGGCCGTCACCCCGGTTCGGGCGGTCACCGGCGAATCACTCGAGATTGTCACATAGCCCACCTCTAGCCCAGGCACGTCGGTGATGGCGTTCCAGGGGCCGGGTGTCCCGTCGAACGGGACGCCGAGGGCGCGAGCTCGCGGTGCGGGAGTGGTGTGCTCAACATTGAACATTGTTCTATCCGTTCACTTGTGCCTAGACTACGGAACACAAAAGTTCCTCAGGTGGATCTGACCGATGTTCAAATCCTAGCCGGATCTCGCGTCCAGACAAAGGAGTCCCCATGCCCAGCTCACCCGCCCCACCAGTCGCCCCCGCCGAGAGCGCCGCGGGGAGCTCGTCGCAGCTCGCCGCGGGACGTCTCGGCACGTGGGACATCATCTTCTTCGTCGTTTCCGCGGCCGCGCCTCTCACTGTTGTCGTGAGCGGGGCCGCGACATCATTCCGCCTCGGCGGCCTCGGCGCACCTGGCGCGATGCTGTTCAGCGGGGTCGTGCTGATCCTGTTTGCCCTCGGTTTTACCGCGATGTCGAAGAGCGTGCGCAACGCCGGGGCGTTCTATGCGTACGTCTCTCGCGGTCTCGGAAAGCCGTTCGGCCTCGGCGCGTCATCGGTCACCGTGTTTGCCTATATCTCCCTGGTGATCTCCTTCTACGGCTTCATCGGTTTCTTCGCCCAGTTCACGTTCGCTGAGCTGTTCGGGATCGACCTGCCCTGGGGAGTCTGGTCGCTGATCTCGGTCGCCATCGTCGCGTTCCTCGGCTATCGCAAGATTGACGTCGGCGCGAAGGTTCTTGCGGTGCTGCTCACGCTCGAGGTTGCGATCCTCCTGGTCCTGGCCTTCGCGACAATTGCAAACGGTGGTCCTGAGCCCTGGAGCGCCGCGCCGTTCAGCCTCGACAACGTGTTCTTCGCGCCGACCGCGGGCGCGCTCTTCGTTGTTGGGTTCGGCGCGTACCTGGGCTTCGAGAGCACCGCGATCTACGCCGAAGAAGCGAAGCGCCCCGAGCGTACGGTGCCTCGCGCCACGATCATCGCAGTTGTGTTCCTCGCTGTGTTCTACGGCTTCACCTTCTGGATTCTGACAGTTGCGTTTGGTGTCGACGGGATCCTGCAGCTCGCCGCGAGCGACTCCTTCGAGACGATGGTGATTGACGGCACCGAGCAGATCGCCGGGGCGTGGGCCAGCTACGTGATGAAGATCCTGATCGTCACGAGTTTCTTCGCGTGTGTGCTGTCGTTCCACAATGCGAGCACCCGATACCTGTTTGCCCTGGGCCGTGAGGGACTTCTGCCGCGGGCACTCGGCCGGACGACCGCGCGGACGCAATCTCCGGCGGTCGCCAGTCTCACGCTCTCCGTGTTCTCCGCGATCGGGGTGCTGATCGCGATCCTCGTCGGCGCAGATCCGTTCCTCGGCCTCGCACTCTGGACCTACGCGACGGGCGTCCAGGGCCTGGTATTCGCACAAGCGCTCGCTGCGATCGCCGTGGTCTGGTACTTCCTGCGGGATCGCCGCGGCCACAGTATCTTCCGGGTGGTGATCGCTCCCATCCTGGGGGCAATCGGACTCGTGGTTGGCTTCACCCTGATCGTCACGAACTTCGAAGTGGTGACCGGCCTCGAAGGCCCGATCAACCAAGTGCTCCTGCTGCCGACGCCGATCCTCTTCATCGGCGGGATCATCGTGGGGCTCATCATCAAGGCGCGCCGCCCTGAGTACTACGCCGGGCTCACCGAGTCGGTCAAGGTGCCGGTCGAGGGGCTGCCGGAGGCGCGAGGCTAACGCCGTGCCGGGGTCGGTCGCGGGATTCCTGCTCGGGCCGACCCCGGGGACTCGCAGGATCCTCTAGGCTGAGCCACATGAATGCGACCGCGCGACGCCGTCTGGAACGCCGAGACGAGATCGTCCAGGCCTTCTGGCGGGTCGCGCGGACGCGCCCCCGCGGGGGCGTCAACGTTCGCGCGATCGCCGCTGAGGCCACAATGAGCCCCGCAAACGTATTGCACTACTTCGGCAGCTTGAACGAACTTCAGATCACGGCGCTCGCCGGGGCGATGGAAGAGTTCGCGGAGCGTCGTCAGGCGATCCTCGACCGCCCGGAGAGCGCCGCCTCCCGGGTGGCCGCCATGATTGAGGCCGGCGTTCCGGACGAGATCAGCGACGAACTGCGCCACGTCTACGAGAGCGTCCCGATCCTGACCGACCATCCTGAATACCGCCCCGCGCACCGCGCCCTCGTGGAGCGCCAGATCATGCTCTACCGCACCCTCATCGAGATCGGTGCGGGCACCGGCGAGTTTGCGCTTGCCTCACCGCCCGGCATGATTTCCCGGAACCTCGTCGCGCTCGAGGACGCCTACGACTTGTACCCGCTGATCGGGGATCGTACCCCGCGTGAGGAATGCCGGGCCGCGGTGCGCAGTTACGCGGAACTCGCCCTCGGCCTCGCGCCCGGTACGCTCGCGGCGGCGGCTGGCCAGCCGTAGCCCCCGGCCCGCGCGCCCCGCCCCAAGCCACCGCCGAAACCGAGGCAGTCTCGCTCCCACGAGCCATTTTCTGGCATATATTCATCGTCGTAGATAAATTGGCTCAGTTTGGGCGAGCCGGGGTGCCAGGGCGGCGGGGGTGAGGCGAGGGGTGCTGGGCGCGGGGCGCTCAGCCGTGACCCGCGAGCATGGCGAGCAGCATCGCGGCCATGCCCCCGGCCTCCGAAGCGGAGAGGGTGCGCCGGTCTCGGATGGCGAGCACGCCCAGTCCGAGAAGTGCGGCGATAAGCAGGATGACGGCCGCGAGGGGGAGTGCGCCGGTGAGCGTCGCCGCACTGTGATGGGCGGGCGCGGCCGCTGGGGCCACTGTGCCCAGTGTGGCCCCGGCATCCCGGGTACCCCCGGCGGTACCCTCGGCCTGCCCACTGTGGCCGAGCACGAGCCAGGCGGTCGCGGGATACGCGAGCGCCGCCGCAACCATCACGGCGCGCGGTAACCACGCGCGCCGCCGGATCGACTCGGATTCCCGCGCGGCGAGCAGACGTGGATGCCGGATCATGGCAGTCCCCAGCGCTGGCCCCGGCACCGCCGCATCCTGAACCGGAGCGGGATCCGGCACCGCAACACCGCGACCACGCAGCCCGATGCCGAGCAGCACGGCGGACGCGACAAGCGCCCCCGCCCAGAGCACCGGGGCCACGATGCGGCTGACGGCGAGGTCGAGCATGGCGAGCAGCATCACCGCGGAGGCCACGATCCCGATCCAGCGCCGACCGATGACGGCGCCGCCGAAGCAGAATGCCCCGGCGGCGACCATCACGAACCCCGGGAGGAGTCCCACAGACTAGCCCTGGATGACCTGCGGCTGTGACACCGACTTCAGACCGGCCGTGCCAAACTCCTGGCCGTACCCCGACTGCTTCGCGCCGCCAAAGGGGACGGCGGGGTGGATGCTGCCGTGGGAGTTGATCCACACAGTGCCGGCGGTGATACGCGCCGCAACTTCGCGGGCGCGCTCCCGGTCAGCAGACCAGACGGAGCCGCCGAGCCCCACATCGAGCGCGTTTGCGAGCCGTACGGCCTCATCGAGATCCGTGTAGCGCACGATCGGGAGGGCGGGGCCGAACTGTTCTTCCACAACAAGTGCTGCCTCGGGATCGATGTCTGCAACCAGCGTCGTCGGGTAGAAGTACCCGGTCGCATCGTGATCCGGTGTTCCGCCCAGCACCACACGGGCACCCGCGGCCTTCGCCGATTCCACGAGCCGGTCCACGACGTTGAACTGCATCTCGTTTTGCAGCGGGCCGAGGAGGTTTTCCTCAGACAGGCCCACACCCATCGGCACGGCTGCGGCGAACTCCGCGAGCGCCGCAACGACCTCGTCGTAGATCGCGTCCGGTACGTAGAGCCGCTTGAGGGCAGCGCACGTCTGACCCGTGTTAATAAACGCGCCCCAGAACAGGCCTTCGGCGATGGCCTTCGGGTCGACGTCGTCGAGCACGATGCCGGCGTCGTTGCCGCCCAGCTCCAAAGTGAGGCGCTTCAGATTGCCGGAGCTCGCCTCGACGATGCGCTTGCCGGTGCGGGTCGACCCCGTGAACATGATCTTGTCGACGCGCTCGCTGGCGACGATCCGAGCACCGAGCTCGCCACCGCCGGAAACCGCGGTGAGCACCCCCGCGGGGAGCTCGGTGTTCAGCACGTGGACGAGCGCGAGGCCCGACAGCGGGGTGTACTCGGACGGCTTCTGCACCACGGTGTTCCCCATCCGAAGCGAGGGCGCGATCTGCCAGATCGCGATCATCATGGGCCAGTTCCACGGGGTGATCGCGCCGACGGTGCCGAGCGGGCGGTAGTGCATCTCGGCGTACGTGTCGCCGTCGTCGATGACGGTCTCCACGGGCAGTGGGGTGTCGGCGGTGACGCGGAGCCAGGTAACGCACGCGCCCACCTCGAAGCGGGCGTTCGGACCGTTGAGCGGCTTGCCTTGCTCGCGAGACAGGATCTCGACGAGCGCCTCGGCGTTTGCCTCGATCGCGTCGGCGGCGCGGTGCAGGATCGCCACGCGCTCGTCGTTGCTGAGGCCAGCCCAGGAGGTCTGGGCGGCGACCGCGGTGTCGATGGCTCGATCCACGTCGGCATCGGTGTCGACGGGCGCGCGCCCGATCAGCTCACCCGTCGCCGGATCAAAGATTTCACGGGAGTTTGGGCCGTCTGTCGTGACGGCTGCGAGCAGAGTGGAAGCGGTAAACATGTGTGGTCCTATCGTCGAGTCACGGAGTGGGAGGGATGGCTACTTGCCGCACCCGCAGTTCGGATTGGCGCAGGTGCAGCGCTCGCCGCTGCAGCAGCCACAGCCACCGCTCGAGCAGCAGCCGTCTTCATCCATCGCACAGGAGGAGCGGGATTCGGCGGGAAGATTGAGAGTCGGATTCTGATCGAAGAAGCCCTGTGGCTTGAACCAGAATCCGGCGTAGTCGACGGGCATGATCGGCCAGTCCTCGGTGCGCGGGAAGTGCGTGAGCCCGAAGGAGTGCCACATCACGATATCTTCCCCGTCGAGGCTGCGGTCCGCCTTCGTCCAGGTCGGGAGGCCGTCCCAACCGGAACTCTGGTTCGGGTACAGGCCCGCCGGGTACAGCTCGCCCTCCGCGAACTGGGTGCCCCAGAGGTTTTTCGTGGCGAAGGCGGCGCGCGCGTACACGCTCGACTCGGGCTGCGCGAGGAGCAGAGACTTTTCTTCGGGGATCAGCCAGTACGCGGTGGGCTTGCCCACGATGTTCTTCCGGTGGGCGCTCGCGACCTGCCAGACGCGGCTCATTGGGCCGTTGGCGAGGCGTTGGGCCCCTTGCTCGGTCGTGAGCTGGGTGTTCGACCAGGTGAAGGCGTTGCCGTAGGGGTTGTCCGGGCCCATCGGGATCTGCACGGCTTCAATCTCGTGCAGCGTGTTATCTTCGCCGTCGATTGCGACGTCCAGTCTCGCGGAGAAGATGTGCTGGTGGATCGGCGTAAAGATGCCGGGGGAGATCTCGGTGTTGTGGGCGTTCGGGCTGCCCGGAATCCCTGCCCCCGGGAACACGATGCCGGTGGCCTTCGCCTCGAACTGGATCGCGCCATCGAGGTAGAAGTACCAGAAGAAGCCGTAGTCATAGTTGCCGATTGTGGCGAAGTAGCTGATCACCAGGCGGCGGCTGCGCCGGGTTTCGGTCTCACCGTCGTCGTTGGTGTGCTTCCACTGGATCCCGTAGTCCTCCTCGTGCATGCAGATCACCTGCGGGATCTTGACCGCGTGTCCGTGGTCGTCGTTCACGAAGCCGTCGAAGTAGTGGATCACCCCGAGGCAGTCGCAGCCGAGCGCGAGGGAGTTCGCGCAGCGGCCGAGCAGGTACTCGCCCGCGTCGAAGTAGCTGATCCAGTACCGGGTCTCGTCGGTGTCCCCGTAGGGAACCACCATCTCGGGCACGCTGGCGCGCGTCAGAATGGGGCGAAGCTCCTCGCCTTGGTGCCAGCCGATGTTGTTGAGGACGAGGCCCTCACGGGAGTTGAAGCCGACGTGGAGGTCCCAGTTCTCCCACCGAACCCGGTTACCGTCGACGGAGAAGCTCGGACCCTCCGGCATCGTGATGTCGATGGGCTTCAGGGTGGTGCGGGCGGGGCCCTGAGCGTCAAGACCGTAGTTGCCGTTGCGCATCGGCGTCGGGACGTCGCCCTCGTCGTAGACGTCGATGACGCGCTGCTCGGTGAGATCGACCCGCACCAGCATGCCCTCGACCGGGTGCGCCCAGGGGCTGTCCCCCTCGTTCGGGGTGAGGTACACGAGTGAACGAACGAAGCGGCGGCCCTGTTCGTCCTCCCGGCCGAAGTAGCCGGGCGCGAGCGGGGAGCAATACGCGGTGTCGATGTACTCGCCGAGGCCGCGGCGCTCCATTGCGGCGCGCCACTCGGGGGACGCCTTCACGATGTCGCCGACGCCTGTGAACTCCTCCATGAGTACGGCGGCCTGACCGAAGGGTGCTTCGGTCGTGGGGAGGGTCCGGGAGGACTCGATCTGCTCGGTGGCGAGCGAGACCACCACCTCGGTGTGCTCGATCGTGGCGCGATCGAGCAGTGTGAAGACCACCCGACGCGGGATCGGATCGCCCGACTTCCACGCCGCGAGCTCGGGCTTCGTCGGCTCCTGCAGGAGGAGCATGGCAACGCGCACATGCTCGGTGAGCAGCCCGGCAGCTTCGATCACGCGGCGAGCCGCGGTGATTTCCACCTCGTTCAACGGGTCGAGGGGATGCACAGCCATGACGGGCGTGCTCACCCGCTTTCCGTGGGTGTGCGTCGTGTCAGGTGCGTGTGTCATGGGGTCCCTCACTCTTCGTTGATGATCCGGATGGTCCCAGTATCGAGGTGCCGATGCCTCGGGACGCGCGGTTCCACACGCTCGTGCGCCGGAAGACAAGAGCAGCACGTCAGGAGGTGACTCCGGCCGCATGGCTGCGCTGATTCGAGTGCCGATCCCGCGCACCCCGCCGGGGGCCGCCATCCGGGCGGCCCCCGGGCTACCGCGCGCTCGCCTCGCTGCGCAGTTCCCGGGGTGAGACCCCGTAGGCGGCTCTGAAGTTCCGGCTGAAGTGGGCGGCATCCGGGAAGCCCCAAGAAGCGGCGATCGCGGCCACGCCCGTGCCGGCGTGCGCGGGATCCAGCAGATCCGCCCGGCATTTTTCGAGTCGGCGCTCCTTGATCCATGCGGAAACGGACGTGCCCGTTTTCTGGAAGAGCGTGTGCAGGTGGCGGGTGGAAATGAAGTGCGCCGCGGCGATCTCGTCGGGGGAGAGTGACGGGGACCGGAGGTGCGTCAGGATGAAGCCCGTGATCTCACGCAGCAGCGCCTGATGCGGGTCCACCGTGGGGGCGTCCACGTCGAACACCGCCGCGAGCGCGGAGTTCAAGAGCTCAACGCTCGTGTGCGCGAGCTTCGTGCGGGCCGGCGCGGTGAGCTCGTGCAGGTGCGGAGCCGCGTTTGTGATAAATCCGGCTACGGCGTCGGCGAGCGGGTGCTGTTCGCCGAGAGAGACCGCCGTCAACGAGTCCGTGAAGCCGGCGGGGAACTCGAGCCGCTGCTTCGGGAACATCATGATGAGGTTGCTGAACGGGGTATCGAACAGCAGCGAATACTCCTGCGAGGTGTCGTAGAAGCAAATGTCTCCGGGCCGCATTACGGCCTCGCGCCCGTTCTGAATGAGGACGCCGGATCCGGCGAGCAGCAGGCTCACCTTGATGTAGCCCGCGCCGCCGCGGGCAATGCCGCCGGCCGTCCGCTCGACGAGCTGCGGCCGTGCCCGAACCTCGGTGAACGCGACCTCGTCGGCGTTGACGCCGCGGAGTGTCCCCGCGAACGGGCCCGGGCCCGTCGGCGTGATCCGGAGCGGCACGAACGACTCGGCTACGGTGCGCTGATACGCGTCGATATCGTGTGTGCGCGTTGGCAGTGACGCTGCCGTGTGTGAACTCTGCATTGCTGTTCCCTCAGGGCGGACCCGGACTCCTATGTCGGCGATTTGGGGCCGAGCTTAGCCCATGTTGACGCGCGCGGCTATCCACTTGGCAAGCCCGGTGTGTGGCGGGGCGCGAGGCGCGCGGCTCTTGCACTGCGGCGTGGAAAACCTGCGACGACTTGACTCTCCGCGCTGGATGGCCCGGTCCGATCGCGCGATCCGGCACCGCGTGTGAGGATCTGCGTCAGGCTTCGAAACGACGAGAGACAGTCGCTTCGAGCCCGCCCGGACGGCAACGACGCCGCCCGGACCCACCGGACAAAGGAGTTCCCCGTGACTGACCCCTCCCCAGGCGGCCTTGCGAAAAACCAGCTCGGCGTCGCCTCGATCGTGTTCCTCGTGCTGGCCGCGGTGGCACCCGTCACCGTGGGCATCGTGGTGCTGCCACTCGCAATTTCGCACGGCAACGGGGGCGGTGTGCCCGTCGCCGTCATCATCGTGGCGCTCGCGCTGCTGCTGTTCGCGGTCGGCTACGCGCAGATGACCAAAGAACTCACGAACGCCGGCGGGTTCTACGCGATCGTCGTCAAAGGACTCGGCCGCGCGGCAGGCCTCATCACCGGCATCATCGCCACTATCGGCTACAACGTGTTCGTCGCGGGGGCACTCGGCACGATCGGGTTCTTTACGGGGGCAGTGGCCTTCCCGATGGTCTTCGGCTTTGAGCTGAACTGGTTCCTCTGCGGTTTCGTGCTGTTCACGATCGTGTTCCTGTTGGCCCGATCCGGCATCCATCTGAGCGCGGTCGTTCTGGGTGTGGCGCTTGTGCTCGAGATCCTGCTGCTCCTCGCCTTCGCGATCTCCGTGCTCGTGCAGACAGGTTTCAGCGTGGAGGCGTTCACGCTCGCTTTCAGCCCGGAGATCCTTGTCGGAGGATCTGTCTGGATTGGGTTGCTCCTGGTGGCGACCGCGTTCATCGGCTTCGAGGCCACCGCGCTGTTCGGTGAGGAGGCGCGGGATCCGCGCCGGACCGTGCCTCGGGCAACGTATGTCGCGATTATTGTGATCGGGCTGCTGCACGCGTTCGCCGCGTGGGCGATCGTCAGCGCGCTGGGTGTACGGGACGCGCAGGCTGCGGGTCTCGCGCACGAGGCAGACGGTGATCTGACGCTCGCGCTGATCGGTGACTATCTCGGGCCGTTCATGGGCATCGTTGCTGTGATCCTCCTCGTGATCAGTCTGTTTGCCGCGCAGCTCGCCTTCCACAACTCGGCGGCACGGTACCTCTTTGCGCTCGGCCGGGCGCACGTGCTGCCGGCCTGGCTCGCCCGCACCAACGACAAGGGTGCACCGCAGCGCGGCCTCCTCGTGAACTACCTGTTTGGGCTGATTATTGCTGCGATCTTCGCTTTCTTCGTGGATACCGAGTTGCCCCCGATCTTCACCCTCGTGCCGGTGGGCCTCGGCTTTGGGACGCTCTCCGTGATGATTGTGCAGGCAATCGCGGCGCTTGCCGTGGTCGTATACTTCCGGCGGAAGCGCGATCCGCGGTGGTGGCGCACCTTCGTGGCACCGGGCCTTGGTTTCCTGGCGCTGCTGACGTTTAGCATCATGGCGATTGTGAATTTCGACCTCGTCGCCGGATCCGATGCCGGCTACGTGCTTGCGTTGCCGTGGGTGCTTGTCGCCGCGGTCGTTGGCGGGCTCGCCTATGCGGCCTATTTGCGTGCGCGGCGCCCGGCGACCTACGCGAGCCTGGTGCAGGACCTGGAAGACTTCACGGAACTCCCGAGCTAGCCCTGGCTGGTCGTCCACACTGAGCCAAATTCGCCCGCACGAGCCATTTATGGCCATATATACATCGTTGTAGATAAATTGGCTCAGTTTGGAGGAGCCAGGGTTTGGCGGATCCAGGGTCTGGCGGATTCCGGGGCTCGGCGGATCCCGGGGCTCGGCGGATCCCGGAACCCACCAGATCCCGGAACCCGGACCCGCAACGCCGAAGGGGGCCGAGGCGCACGCGCCCCGACCCCCTTATGGTGCTCCCGCCTTACAGCGTGTTGCCGAGCTTGAAGCCCTTCTCGCCGTCCTCGTCACGAGTGTACGAGAAGCCGTCAGCGCCGATTGTCACGGCCATCTCCGACGCGTCGGTGCGGGCGATCACAGGCTGCGGGTTGCCGTCGAGGTCGAGCACAAGCGATGCGTCCGTGTACCAGGACGGGACAACGGGGTTGCCCCACCAGTCGCGGCGCTGGTTGTCGTGCACATCCCAGGTGACAACCGGGTTGTCCGGGTCGCCGGTGTAGTAGTCCTGGGTGTAGATCTCGACGCGGTGGCCGTCCGGATCCAGGATGTAGAGGTAGAACGCGTTCGAGACGCCGTGGCGGCCGGGGCCGCGCTCGATCCGGTCCGACATGCGCAGCGCGCCAAGCTTGTCGCAGATCGCGAGGATGTTGTGCTTCTCGTGCGTGGAGAATGCGACGTGATGCATGCGGGGGCCGTCGCCGCCGGTTGCGGCCGTGTCGTGCACGGTCGGCTTGCGGCGCAGCCACGCAGCGTAGACGGTGCCGTCCTCGTCCTGGATGTCCTCCGTGACGCGGAAGCCGAGGTCCTGGTAGTGGCGCACGGCGCGGGGCACATCCGGGGTGACCTGGTTGAAGTGGTCAAGGCGCACGAGCGCGCCCGGCGTGTAGAGGTCGTAGCGCCAGGCGAGTCGCTCGACGTGCTCGACATCGTAGAAGAACTCGTAGGGGAAGCCCAGCGGATCCTCGACGCGCACGGAGTCGCCGATGCCCTTGGTGAAGCCGTCAGCGCGACGCTCAACGCGGCAGCCCAACTCAGTGTAGAACGCGACGGCCTTGTCGAGGTCCTCGGGGGTGCGGACGCGGTAGGAGAACGCGGCAACTGCGGCGATCGGTCCCTGGCGCAGCACGAGGTTGTGGTGGATGAACTCCTCGAGCGAGCGGAGGTAGACGGTGGTCTCGTCCTCCTCGGTCACCGTGAGCCCGAGCACGTCCACGTAGAACGCGCGGGAGGCCGCGAGGTCGGTGACCACGAGCTCCATGTACGCGCAGCGCAGGATATCCGGCGCGGGCACCGACGGGGTCGGAACCGGGTTAGCGGCGTTGATCGGGGCTTCTTTGGTGACGTAGAAGCCGGATGAGGTCTTTTCACGACCTGCGAGTTCAGACATGACGTTGTCCTTCAATCATTCATCGGATGGGATCCGCGCGACGGAGCGCGAAAATGTGGGAAAGGGTCTTGCGGAAAATCTGGGCGCCAGCGAGCTGGCGGTGGGGGATCCGGACCGGCTCTGCGCCGCGTGCGGAAGGAGCGGTGCCGGATCCCCGACGCGGTTACTTGCCGGCGCCGAAGCGCGGCGAGTGTGCCTCGTTGAGGGTGATCTGGATCGACTGCGCGGTCGTGTAGAAGTCGACCGAGCGGTAGCCGCCCTCGCGGCCGAGGCCCGAGGCCTTGACGCCGCCGAACGGGGTACGCAGGTCACGCACGTTGTTCGAGTTCAGCCACACCATGCCCGACTCGATGCCGTGGGCGAAATTGTGTGCGCGCTTCAGGTTCGTGGTCCACACGTAGGCGGCGAGGCCGTACTTCGTGTCGTTCGCGAGCTCCAGCGCCTCTTCATCGGTGTCGAACGGCGTGATCGCAACGACGGGTCCGAAGATCTCCTCCTGGAAGATCCGCGCGTCCGGCTTCACATCGGCGAACACTGTCGGGGCCACGTAGTTGCCCTCGGGGAAGCCCTCGGGGCGGCCGCCGCCGGCGACGAGGCGACCCTCGGTCTTGCCGATCTCGACGTAGCTCATGACCTTCTCGAAGTGGCTCGGGTGCACAAGCGCGCCCACCTCGGTTGCCGGATCGGAGGGCAGGCCCACAACGATGTTCTTTGCACGCTCGGCGTAGCGAGCGACGAAGTCGTCGTAGATCGAGCGCTCGACGAGCACGCGGCTGCCCGCGGTGCAGCGCTCGCCGTTCAGGCTGAACACGCTGAACACGGTGGCGTCGAGGGCTTCTTCGAGATCGGCATCCGCGAACACGATCGAGGGGCTCTTGCCGCCCAGCTCGAGGGAGAGGCCCTTGAGGTAGGGCGAGGCGTTTGTCGAGATCATTGCGCCGGTCGAGCTGTCACCGGTGAAGGAGATCAGCGGCACGTCGGGGTGCTTCACGAGCGCGTCGCCCGCGACGCTGCCCGAGCCGAGAATGAGGTTGAAGACGCCCTCGGGGACGCCGGCCTCGCGGAAGATTTCGGGCCACAGCGCTGCGGAGAGCGGCGTGTAGCTCGCAGGCTTCAGCACAACAGTGTTGCCGGTCGCGATGGCCGGGGCCAGCTTCCAGGACTCCTGCATGAAGGGAACGTTCCAGGGTGTGATCAGGCCTGCGACGCCCTTGGGCTTGCGGTTGACGTAGTTGATCTGGCGACCCGGGACCTTGGTGACGTTGTCGTGCTCGGCGACGATCAGGTCGGCGAAGAAACGGAAGTTCTCGGCCGCGCGGCGGGCCTGGCCCTTCGCCTGGGTGATCGGCAGGCCGGAGTCCCAGCTCTCGAGCAGCGCGAGCTGCTCGTCACGGGACTCGACGATGTCGGCGACCTTGTGCAGGATCCGGGAGCGCTCGCGGGGGAGCATCGTCGGCCACGGACCGTTGTCGAAGGCGCGCTTCGCTGCGGCGACGGCGAGGTCGACGTCTTCCTTCTGGGCGGATGCGGCCGTGATGTAGACCTCGTTGGTGACGGGCTCGATCACGTCGAACTCTGCGCCACTGATGGCGTCGACGAACTCGCCGTCGATGAAGAGCTGAATCTTCTCGGGCAGGCCTTCGGGCTTCTGGTGGTTCATGGTCTCTGCTTTCTGAGGTGATACTGTGGGTTTGGGATGGTCTGGTAGGATCCGGGCGGGGAGCGCCGGATCAGGCGGCCGGGGTCGCGGTGGCGTGTGCGGCTCCGGGCTGCGCGTGCTGGTGGTCGATCACGGCGTCGAGGGTGGCGGTGCGGTGCGCGCGAGCGGCAAGCTCGATGTCGAGTGCGGACGCGCCCTGCTCGATGAGCTGCAGCAGCCGCTCGTGCTCGTCCACCGATTCGCTGGCGCGACCGGGGACAAAGCTGAATGAGGAGTTGCGCAGCACCTTCATCCGGTTCCAGCCGCGGTGCACGAGGTCGAGGATGTGGGGGTTCGGGCAGGTCTCGAACAGCACGCTGTGGAACTCGAGGTTCAGTTCGGTGAAGCGCTGCGGATCGAAGGCGCTGAGCGACTCCCGCATCGTCTGGTTGACGGCGCGGGCGCGAGCGATCTGGTCGGCCGTAATAAATGGCGCTGCCAGTCCGGTCGCGGATCCCTCGACGAGTGCGAGCGTCTGCATCGTGTGGAGGTATTCGGTTTCTTTGATCAGCGCGACTTGGGCACCGACATTGCGTTCGAACGTGACAAGTTGCTCGGCTTCGAGGCGGCGGATCGCCTCGCGTACAGGCACCACCGACATGTCGAGCTCCGTCGCAATCGGCGCGAGTACGAGCCGGTAGCCCGGCACGTACTGGCCGCTGTCGATCCGTTCACGGATCAGGCGATACGCGCGCTCGGACTTCGACTCGGTTGACACGGTTACGCCTGCGTTCCGGCCGCGCCGCGCGACGCCTCGTACTTGGCGCGCCACTCGGCGTTCATGGGGAAGAGGCCATCTACGGCGTGGCCTTCGGCGACCCGATCCGCGACCCAGGCGTCCGCGATCTCCTGCTCTGCGGCCTCGGCGGCAACCTCGGCGAGGAGGAACGGGGGGATCACGAGAACGCCATCGCGGTCACCCATGATGATGTCGCCGGGCTGTACTGCGGCACCGCCGCAGGCGATGGTGACGTCGGTCTCCCACGGGACGTGGCGGCGGCCGAGCACGCTCGGATGCGCGCCCTGCGAAAAGACGGGGATGTCGAACTCCTGGACGGCCGCGAAATCGCGCACCCCACCATCGGTGACGACCCCCACGGCACCGCGCACCTGGGCGCGCAACGCGAGCACATCGCCGACCGTACCGGTGGAGGGGATGCCGCGCGCCTCGACGACGAGCACCTCGCCCGGGTTGACGGTGTCGAATGCGCGCTTCTGTGCGTTGAAGCCGCCAGCGTGCGACTTGAACAGGTCAGGGCGGAACGGAATGAAGCGGAGGGTCTTGGCGGTGCCGAGGATGCGGTCGCCCTCGTGGTTCGGGTGGACCCCGTCGATGAAGATGTCAACGTAGCCGCGCTTGCGCAGTGCCGCGGACACCGTCGCTACGGCGACGCCGTCGAGCAGCTCGCGGATCTCGTCGGTAAGGGGGCCTGTGGCGGCTGCATCACCGTCGAGCGGCGTCGCGCGGCCGGCGGCGACTGCCGCGGCGTGTTCTGCTTCGCTGCCCCAGGCTTCGACGCGCTGTAGATCGTCGGCCTTCGGCGTGTTCCCGAAGTCGCCGAATGCGGTGGTGCCCTGCGTGACCGTGGTCACCAGGCGACCCGTCGTGGGTGCGCCGGGGGCGTTCGGGGCGTCAACCTCGACCTCGACGACGTCGCCGGGGAGCACGACGGAGGAGCCAGCGGGGGTGCCCGTGAGGATCACGTCTCCCGGCTCAAGCGTCATGTGCTGCGAGAGGTCGGCCACGAGCTGCCCGAAGGGGAATTTGAGCGTGTCGCTCGTGTCGTCCTGGACGAGTGAGCCGTTGACCCAGGTGCGCACGCGCCACGCGTCCTGGCCGATGCCGTCGGTCGGGATCGCGGCGGGGCCGACGGGTGTGAAGCCGTCGCCGCCCTTGTTGCGGACGTTCGAGCCTTTGTCGGCGGCGCGCAGGTCGTAGAGGCCGAAGTCATTCGCGGCGGTGACCTCGGAGACGTAGTCCCAGCCGTCTTCGGGGGCGACCCAGCGTGCGGTTTTGCCGATCACGAGGGCGATCTCACCCTCGAAGGCGAGGAGCTCGGTGCCGGCGGGGCGCTCGATCGTGCCGCCGGTGGGGGCGAGGGAGGACGCCGGCTTGAAGAAGTAGGACGGGAACGCGGGCGTGCGGCCACGCTGTGCGATCCTCGACGGATAGTTCAGGTGAACGGCAATAATCTTGCCGGGGGTGTCGATTCCGTACGTCATGGCAACCTCGCTCATCTCGTTGTATTTCTTATCGTATACGATCTGCAGGGATTTGGAAAGTGGTGTCAGATCCCGTGCCTCTGGTAGGCCTGTCTCGGGTTCTTGGGCCTAACGCCCACGAGCCCCGGCCGCTCGGCCACCGGCCGCTCAGCCACCCGGCCCCACGCAACCGCCCACCAGCGCCAACCAAAACC
Source organism: Leucobacter sp. 7(1) (assembly GCF_900163635.1). Classification (GTDB taxonomy): domain Bacteria; phylum Actinomycetota; class Actinomycetes; order Actinomycetales; family Microbacteriaceae; genus Leucobacter. Next base: position 18,273 of record NZ_FUID01000100.1, read on the forward strand.
TCGGAGATCCTGCGCCGATGTTCGGTTTGCGGCAGAAAATCTCCTCGTTTTCCGTGGATCTCCTGCTGTTTGGGCGACGCGGGAGATGGTTGAGCCACGCGTTCGCGCATCGATGCCGAGGCTGATTGCGTCGACCAGTGGCCGCGCAGCGGCGAAGGGGCGTCCGTGAGGAGCGAAAATCACGACACGTCATCAGCGATCCCCGCTCCACCCAGCACTACTCCACTGCCGCCCCTTAGTAGCTCGCGCGCGGGGTGTCACCCGCATCTGCCGCGCCGACAAAGCGCTCCACGAGCGCCTCGGTTTGGCGGGCGAGGATCGCGACGTCCGCGCCGACCGCAACAAATGAGGCACCGGCGGCAATGTAGCGCTCGGCGTCAGCCGGCACAAACGCGTTCACGCCGACGGGCTTCCCCGCGGCAACGCCCGCCGCGATCGCGCGCAGCACACCCGCAACCACGTCCGGGTGACCCTGCTGGCCGAGCAGCCCCATCGAAGCGGCGAGATCGGACGGGCCGACGAAGATCGCGTCCACGCCGTCGACCGCAACGATGCGCTCGACATCGGCGACGGCCGCCGCGGATTCGATCTGCACGGTCAAGCTGATCGTCTCATTGGCGCGGCCGAGGTACCCCCCGACCCGGTTCCAACGCGCCGAACGCGCAAGCGCAGACCCGACGCCGCGGACGCCGCCGCCGGCGGTGCCGTCTGGGTAGCGCACGGCGCGCACGATCTGCTCGGCCTGCTCGGCGGAGTCCACCATCGGGATGAGGAGGTTCTGCGCACCGAGGTCCAGGAACTGCTTGATGGTGACGGTGTCGCCAAACGGCGGGCGCACGAGCGGTGCGACCGGGTAGGCCGACATCGCGTAGAGCTGCGCCAGCACCGACTCGAGCCCGTTGGGGGAGTGTTCGGCATCAAGCAGCACCCAATCGCAGCCGCTGCCGGCAACGATCTCCGCGGTGATGGGGCTCCCCGCGCACGCCCAGAGGCCGATGAGTGGGCGCTCGCTCGCGGTGAGGCGTTCGCGCAGCGTCGCGGGAAGCTCTACACGAATCGGCATGTCACCGAACCCAGCTCGTTGTAGTCGGCGTGGATCGTGTCGCCGCGCTCCACCCACATCGGCTTCGTGAACGATCCGGCGAGAATGATCTCTCCGGCCTCGAGGCTCTGCCCGTGCTGAGCGAGCTTGTTTGCGAGCCAGGCGACGCCCATGGCGGGGTGGCCCAGGATCGCGCCGGCCACGCCGGAGTCCTCGATCGTCTGGTTGCGGTACAGCAGCGCGGGGACCCAGCTGAGGTCGACCTCGTCGACCTTCACCGGGCGGCCGCCGACCACCATGGCGCCCATCGCGGCGTTGTCGCTGATGGTGTCCACGATCGTGCGGCCTTCGAGTTCGAGGTGTGAGTTCAGCACTTCAAGGGCGGGCACCACGTACGCCGTGGCGTCGAGGACATCGAAGATTGTGACGCCGGGGCCCGCGAGCGGCTTGTTCAACACGAAGGCGAGCTCGACTTCGATGCGCACGTTGGAGTAGCGGTCAAATTCGAGCACCGCACCCGACTCGAAGACCATGTCGTCGTGGATGACCCCGTAGTCGGGTTCCGAGATCCCCGTGGCGAGCTGCATGACCTTCGAGGTAAGGCCGATCTTGTGACCCACGAGCTTCGCACCCTGCGCGATTCGGCGATCCGACCACACCTTCTGGATCGCGTAGGAATCTTCGATCACCATGTCCGGGTAGCGTGCGGTGAGCTTGGGCAGAATCGCGCGGTCAATGTCCGCCTGCACAAGCTCGTCGGCGATGGCGTCAATCTGTGTCTGGTCGAGCACGGGGCCTCCTTTGGTCGTGGTTCAGATCGTATATGATCTGCCTCCGGATCTGCCACCCTGCGGCTCGACAATTGCGGGATTCAGGCGCTGCGGGGGCTCGTGCGAAATTGTTATTCTCGGGACGTAGACGATAGTTTGCTTTTTTAGTCAACGATCGTAGAATGAAAACCGACGGCACACCGAAGTGACGTCCATCACACCCCCGGGGACCGGATCGTCGGCCGGATGTGCGGTGGAACAGCAACGGAGCCTCACCACACCACACATGTCCAAAGACCGAGAGAAGCAGACATGATGAAGAAAACCCTCACGGGTGTTGCGGCGCTGGCTGCCGCGGCCCTGGCATTGACCGCGTGTTCCGGTGGCGGCGGATCGGCCGGTGGTGGCGACGAAGCCACCGGGGCCGTGAAACCGCTCAGCATCGGCAACTTCCTCGACGTCACCTCCTGGGATCCCTCCCTTGCCGACGTCGGTTTTGATGGCCCTTACATGTCGGCGATCTATGACCCGCTACTCGCCATCGACGAGCACGGCACACCCCAGCCGGCGCTCGCGACCGACTGGGAAGTCTCTGACGATTTCACGACGATCACTATGAACCTCCGCACTGACGCGGTGTTCTCCGACGGCGAGCCGTTCAACGCTGACGCCGCGGTGAAGAGCCTGGATTACCTGAAGCAGGGTGCTCGGTCCCAGGAGGCCTACCCTAAGGTCGAAAGCTTCGAAGCTGTCGACGAGGACACAATCGCCATCCACCTCACCGAGCGCGACGACACGATCCTGTACTTCATGGCGCTCGGTCGGAGCTACATGATGGCACCCGACGCCATCGACGCTGGCACGCTCGCCGAGAAGCCGGTCGGATCCGGACCCTACACGCTGGGCGATTCCTCGATCACCGGCGCGGAGTACCACTTTGACAAGGTTGCCGAGCATTGGGCCGCAGAAGAGTTCCCCTTCGACCCGCTCACGGTGAGCCCGCTCTCGGACGCTACCGCGATGCTCAACGGCATGGAGACCGGCCAGTTCAACATCATCTACGGCGACAAGACCGCGACGGATCTTGCTGAGGAGCGCGGCTGGAATGTTGCGTCAGGCCTCTCCACCTGGGTGGGCCTCCAGTTCAGCGACCGCGCTGGGGTGACTGAAATGGGCAAGCCCATCGGAAACCTGAAGGTGCGCCAGGCCCTGAACCTCGCGTTTAACGGGCCGGAGATGGTCGAGACAATCGCACAGGGCGTGGGTGAGGCCACAAACCAGGTCTTCCCCGTCGGAACCCCGGGCTACGTCCCCGCACTCACCGAGAAGTCGAAGCCGGACCTGGCCGCCGCGAAGGCGCTCCTGGCTGAGGCAGGCTATGCCGACGGTTTCGACGTGACGATGCCGATGGCACCCCCGTTCCAGCCCTGGCAGGCAATCATCGAGCAGACCTTCGGCGAGCTCGGGATCGGCCTCACCTGGAAGGAAACCGACTTCATGCAGTACATGTCGGTGGCCCCGGACTATCCGATGTTCATCGGCGTCATCGCGATGGATTCGAACCCCATCGCGACGGTGGAGCGGCAAATCTCGAAGCCGCAGTGGTACAACCCGACCCCCGGCCTCGAGGCGTTCCCCGAGGTCCAGGCGCAGGTCGACAAGGTGCTCACCGCGGATCCGGGCGACGCGCAGCTCGCCGAGGTGGAAAAGCTCAACGAGCTCGTCACCGATCAGGCTTTCTACTCGGTGTGGGCGCAGTCCACGAACTCCTATGTGTCGATCGCGGACTTCACGGTGACCCCGGTCACCGGCATGATGTTCCCGACACTGCGACAGATCTCCCTCCAGGGCTAAGTGCAGCTGCGGGGCCGGTGCGTACTGGCCCCGCAGCTTTGCCTCCCTCTCTGACTGATTTCACGGAGACCTCATGCTTACCTTTACCCTGAAACGGCTGATTTCCGGGGTGATCCTGCTCGTCGCAGTTGCGACGGGCACGTTCTTCCTCGCGCACGCCGCGATCCCGGATCCCACCCTGGGCCTGCTCGGCAGCGCCGCGACACCCGAAGCGCAGGCTGTGCTCGCTGAGAAGATCGGAACCAATCGCCCCGTCCTCGTCCAGTTCGGCGAGTGGGTCGCCAACATGCTCCGGGGCGACTTTGGCGTCTCCTGGAAAAACTTCCAGCCTGTCGGCGCGCAACTCGCGGTGAAGTTGCCAGTCACCCTGTCGGTGGTCACGGCAGCGATCCTGCTCTCAGCGGTGCTTGGGGCGATCTTCGGCACGCTCGCGGGGCTGCGCCCGAACAGCTGGATCGACAGGGTCGTCAAGGCAGCCTCGGTGATCCTGTTCGCGCTCCCCGGATTCTGGGTCGCGCTCGTGCTCGTCATGGTGTTCGCCGTGAACCTACGCCTCTTCCCCGCGGTGGGCTATGTGCAGCCAGAACAGTCGATGGGCGGGTGGATCCAGTCGATTACCCTGCCAGCGATTGCGCTTGCGCTGGGTGCCATCGTGATGATCGCGGAACAGCTCCGCAACGCGATCATCCAGGCAGACGGCCAGGACTACGTGCGGACCCTGCGCAGCCGCGGCCTTCCGACCTGGCGCGTCGTAGTGCATCTGCTCCGCAACGCGGCACCGGCCTCACTCACCGTCCTCGCGCTGATGTTTGTGGGGCTGCTGTCCGGGGCGATCATCGTTGAACAGATCTTCGCGCTGCCCGGCATAGGGCCGCTCACACAATCCTCCTCGCAGAACGGCGACATCCCCATGCTGTTGGGCATCACCGTCATCACCGTGGTCTTTGTTGTCATCGTCAACTTCTTGCTCGACATCCTGCTCGGCTGGATCAATCCGAAAGCGCGTGTGAAATGACCGCCCCGCTCACCGAATCGCTCGATACGCGCGGCGGACGCCGTGGATCGCTTGTCATACGTCTCCTCCGCCGCCCGGCCGGGGCGATCTCTCTGGGGGTTCTCGCCCTCATTGTGCTCGTCGGGGTCTTCGCGCCCTGGATTGCGCCCTACGACCCGAACCTTGTGGATCTCTCCCAGACGCGTGCGCTCCCGAGCGCCGAGCACTGGATGGGCGGAGACACGACCGGCCGTGACGTTGCCAGCCGCCTGATTTGGGGCACGCAAACCACCCTCTGGGGCGCACTTGTTGCGATCTGCACCGCGCTCGTACTCGGCGTTCCCTCGGGCCTCGCGGCCGGCTACTACGGCGGCATGACCGATCGGATTTCGGCCTGGATCAGCGACGGTCTGCAGTCGATCCCGGGCATGGTGATCCTGCTGATTGTGGGGGCCAACACCGGCAACAATTTCAATATCCTGATGGTGACCGTCGGTATTTTCATGGCCCCGGGATACTTCCGACTCACCCGCTCGACAGTGCTTTCCGTCCGCGGCGAGGCCTATGTCGATGCGGCCCGCGTCTCCGGCCTGTCGGATGCTCGCATCATGACACGGCACGTGATTAAACAGGTCACCGCCCCGATCGTGATTCAGTCGGCACTGACCGCTGGCATCGCAATGGGCATGCAGGCCGGGCTCCAGTTCCTCGGCATCGGCGGCGGCACCACCCCGGGGTGGGGGGCCGCGATGAACGAGGGCTTCAAGGTCATGCGAACCGATCCGCTCCTGCTGCTGTGGCCGTCGATTGCGCTCGGCATCACCATTGCCGCACTCGCGGTGCTCGGATCCACCCTCGCCGATGTCATTCGGGTGAAACAGCCGACGCTCTCGCGTCGGGAGCGGAAGCGGATCGCGGCGGAGAATGCGGCGAAGCGACCCGTCGGAGCGACGACAACGACAACCGGGTCGATCTCCGTGGCCGCTGTGGACTCGGCCGTGCGGCTTGAGAACCTCCGCGTCAGGTACGAGACTCCGGATGGGGAGGTCGAGGTTGTGCACGGCATCACCCTCGATGTTGCCCCCGGCGAGGTCCTCGGCATCGTGGGGGAGTCCGGGTCCGGCAAGTCCCAAACCGTGTTCTCCATGCTCGATTTGCTCCCCAAATCTGGCTACTACACCGCGGATGCGATCTGGATCGGCGGCGAGGACGTCACCACGCTGTCCCGACGCGACCGGGCACAACTCCTGGGCCATGAGATCGGCTACATCCCGCAGGAGCCGATGACAAACCTCGACCCGTCGTTCACTATCGGGTTCCAGCTGACCGAACCGCTCCGCGCCGTACACGGCATGAGTCGCGCCGAGGCGCGGGATCGCGCTCTCGCGATGCTCACGCGGGTCGGCATCGTCGACCCCGAGCGGGTCATGCGTGCCTACCCGCACGAGCTCTCCGGCGGCATGGCACAGCGCGTGCTGATCGCCGGGGCAATCTCCGGGAAACCCTCGGTGCTTGTCGCCGACGAGCCGACAACCGCGCTCGACGTCACCGTGCAGGCCGAGGTCCTCGAACTGCTCCGCGAATTGCAGCAGGAATACCAGATGGCGCTCGTCATCGTCACGCACAACTTCGGTGTCGTTGCCGACATCTGCGACCGCGTCGTGGTGATGCGATCCGGATCCATCGTCGAAATTGATGATGTCGGCCCCATCTTCCGGAACGCCGAGCATCCCTACACCCGTGAGCTCATCGCTGCCTCCCTCGACGGGGCGCAGAGCCGCACGCAACTCGACGCGGCGGCCTCCTCCGCCCCGTCCGTTTCGGAAGGAACCCGATGACTGCGCACCGCCCCCTGCTGACCGCCGAAAATGTTGTCGTCGAATACGGCTCCCGCCGCCGCCCCAACCGCGTGCTGCACGAGGTCTCCCTCGACGTCCGCGCGGGCGAGTGCGTGGGACTCGTCGGCGAGTCCGGATCCGGCAAATCCACGCTGGGGAAGGCGATCCTGGGCCTTGTCCCAGTCACGAGTGGCACGATCACCTTCGACGGTCAAGACATCACTCACCTGAAGCGGAAAGAACGCCGCGCGCTCGCCGCAGACATTCAAGTCGTGTTCCAGGATCCCTACGGATCACTGAACCCGATGCTCACGATCGGGGAGATCCTCACGGAACCGCTCTCGACCGCGGGCGTCGGCAAGAGCGACGCTCGGCGCGCCGTGGGGGAGATGCTCGATCGCGTGAGCCTGCCCGCGAACGTGCTCGACCGGTACCCGAGCGAATTCTCGGGCGGGCAGCGGCAGCGTATCGCTATCGCCAGAGCGCTGGTACGCAAACCGCGCCTGATCATCTGTGACGAGCCGGTGAGCGCGCTCGACCTGACCACACAGGCGACGGTGCTTGAACTCCTGATCGAGTTGCAGCGGGACACGGGCGTGTCGTATCTCTTCGTGTCGCACGATTTAGGGGTGGTGCGCAGCATCTGTCACCGGGTTGCCGTGATGTATCGCGGCAACCTTGTGGAGGTGGGCGACAGCGAGGAAATCACGCGCGCACCCGAGCATCCGTATAGTCAGCGGCTCCTTGCAGCCTCGCCTGTGGCGGACCCTGCGCGGCAGGCTGAGCGCCGTCAGGCGTGGCTCGAAATGCGCGAACAGCAGGCCAGCTAACATATTGGGTCGTCGGATGGCCCGAGCCGGGGTAGAATAGTATGATGACCTCTTCTGAGAACACCGAACCCACAGGCGAAGCCGAAACTCCGGCCGCTGTGGTCGGTGACACCGAACCCACTGACGTTGCCGATATCCCGGCCGCGGTGACCGGTGACACCGCAGCTCCCACCGACACCCAGGGTGAGCGCGCAAGCTTTGCCGATCTTGGCCTGCCCGCCGAAGTACTCCGCGCCGTGACCGGCCTGGGCTACGAGACCCCCTCCGCAATTCAGGCGGCCACGATCCCGACCCTTCTTGAGGGTCGCGACGTGGTCGGCCTGGCGCAGACCGGCACGGGCAAGACCGCCGCGTTTGCCCTTCCGATCCTGTCCCGCATCCAGCCCGGTGCTGGCGCACCGCAGGCGATCGTGCTTGCTCCCACCCGTGAGCTCGCGCTCCAGGTGTGCGAGGCGTTCGAAAGCTACGCCGCGCACCTGCCCGAGGTGCACCTGCTCCCCGTCTACGGCGGTCAGGCCTACGGCCAGCAGCTTTCCGCGCTGCGCCGTGGCGTGGACATCGTTGTCGGCACCCCCGGTCGCATCATGGACCACATGAAGCGCGGCTCCCTCGACCTCAGCCAGATCAAGTACCTGGTGCTTGACGAGGCCGATGAGATGCTCAAGATGGGCTTCGCTGAGGACGTTGAGACGATCCTTGCTGATACGCCAGAGGAGAAGCAGGTTGCCCTGTTCTCGGCGACAATGCCGGCGCAGATTCGCCGCATCTCGAAGCAGTACCTGCGCAATCCCGAAGAAATCAAGATCGCCGGGAAGACGCAGACGAGCTCGAGCATCACGCAGCGCTACATCGTCGTGTCCTACACGCAGAAGCTTGACGCGCTGACCCGCGTGCTTGAGGTTGAAGACTTCGACGGCCTGATCGTCTTCACGCGTACGCGCGGTGATTCTGAGCAGGTCGCGGAAAAGCTGCGCGCCCGTGGGTACTCGGCGGCCGCCATTAATGGCGACATTCCGCAGAACCAGCGTGAGCGCACCGTGCAGTCGCTGAAGGACGGCAGCCTCGACATCCTCGTGGCGACCGACGTCGCGGCCCGTGGTCTCGACGTGGAGCGCATCAGCCACGTCATCAACTACGATCTGCCGATCGATACCGAGTCCTACGTGCACCGCATTGGCCGCACCGGCCGTGCAGGCCGCACGGGCGACGCGATCAGCTTCGTTACGCCGCGCGAGCGCCGGCTGCTGACCGCGATCGAGAAGGCCACCAAGCAGCCCCTCACGCAGATGCCGCTGCCCGGAGTCGAAGAGGTCAACGCGACCCGTCTGTCCCGCTTCGATGACGCGATCACCACAGCGCTCGGCGAGACTGCGCGCGTTGACCGCTTCCGCGACATCATCGCGCACTACGTGCGTCACCACGACGTGCCCGAGACCGATGTCGCAGCGGCACTCGCCGTGGTGGCGCAGGGCGACACGCCGCTGCTGCTCACCGACGCCGACGACCGCAAGTTCGAGCGCGATCGCAAGCAGGCGCGCGCCTTCCTCGAAGAGGATCCCCGTGCCGGGCGCGAGCGCCCCGCTCGTGAGGACCGTGGCCCGCGTGAGCGGCGCTCTGACCTCAAGATGTACCGCATCGAGGTCGGCCACCGGCAGAAGATCAACCCGGGCCAGATCATCGGCGCGATTGCGAACGAAGGCGGGCTGACCCGCGACGACTTCGGCCGCATCCAGGTGCGCGACGACTTCTCGCTCGTTGAGCTCCCCGCGTCCCTGCCCGCAAGCACCCTCGAGAAGCTCGGCGAGACCCGCATTAGCGGCAAGCTCATCGAACTGGCCGAGGACCGGGGCCCGGCCCCGCGCGGCAAGGGCTGGGAAGACCGCGGCTCGCGCGGCGGCGATCGTGGCAGCGACCGCGGTGGCCGTGGTGGTTACGACCGTGGCGGCGACCGTGGTGGACGCGGCGGCTACGACCGCGGTGGCGACCGTGGTGGCTACGGCGGCGACCGTGGCGGCGACCGCGGCGGGCGCGGCGGCTACGGTAACGATCGCGGCGCTGACCGCGGTGGCTACGGCAACGACCGTGGCGGCGATCGCGGTGGCCGTGGCGGCTACGGCAACGACCGCGGCAACGACCGCGGTGGCTACGGCGGGGACCGCGGCGGGCGCGGCGGCTACGGCAACGACCGTGGTGACCGCGGCTATGGTCGCGACCAGGGCGATAACCGCGCCGACGGGAAGCGCAAGCCCCGCTGGTAACCGGCCCGGCCCGGCCGAGCCGCGACCGCGACCTGACCCCTTAGTCACGAAACGACCCCGAAATCGCAGGATTTTCTGTGATTTCGGGGTCGTTTCGGCGTTAAGGGGTCGTTTGGTGAATGCGCGGGGCGGCGCTAGCGCAGGCGTCGGAGCAGGGTTGCCGTGGCGGGGTCGGTGCGCTCGGAGGGCGTGCCCGGGACCGGCACACCGAATGCGGCGAGGCGGGCACCGAGCGTCGCCGCGCTCATCACGTCGGCTGCACCCCAGCGCACTCCGCGGCGCCCGGTCGACCCGGTGATCCAGTCGTGTCGCCGTTTCTCCCGGACCACGACCTCCTCAGCGCTTCGGGCGCCGCGCAGCGCAGGGTCGGTGTACTTGTGCTTCCCGTCACACTCGCCGAAAAATGGCGCATCGATGAACCAGAAGTCGACGTAGTACGTGCCACCACGCTCCCCGCGGACCGCGAACTGGGGTTCAATATCGATCCCCAGTTGTGTGAGCCGCAGTCGGCTCACCGATTCCAACGGCGAATCTGCGCGGGGGTCGGCAAGCGCGGCCAATGCCCGCACGCGCCTGATCCCTGGCATACCCGCCGCATGGGTAATCCGTTTGCGAAACACGGCCTGCCAATTCCGCCAGCGTGCGATGTCGACGTGTGGGCCGACCCGGAATGTGCGTCTCAAATGCTGGTCTGCGCAGGCAAGGGCCACCTCAAAGGGCTCGGAGCGCGCGAGGTCGAATAGGGTGCGGTCGACCGAGGTGACTGGCACGCCGGCCACGGTACACCGGTCCGTGTCGGGAACCGTGCCCTGCCGATACCGAACAAAGGTGCTGCGTGCAGCTCGGAACCCGGGTGGCACCAGTTGCTCGGTGATGAGCTGCTCCTCGAGGGAGGGGAGCGGAGCACCGCCGCCGGTCGCACGCAGCCAGTCCGACCAGACGGGAAGATCGTGCGCCGTCGCTGCGGAACGGTGGCCGAACAGGATGCCAGACGGCGTCGCGTGGTGCGCAGCCCTCATGGCGGCAAGCTGCCGGGTCCGTGGCGACGCCGCCCGCAGCACCGCGGTTTCGGCGTACCAGCCCCGCCGAAGTCGGGTCAGTTCACCGCTCGCCGTCCGCTCTGCGATGATCCGCCCGGTCAGTCCGAGTTGAAGTAACTCGTGGGTGGTGTGCAGGAGCGTATCGACGCTCGGATCGCGCTGCTCGTCGGCCATACTTCGAGTATCGGTGACCCGGGTTCGCCGCAGGAGGCCGAGGGGCGATCTGTGGAGAAAACGTGTCGGCGACCCGAGGCTCGGCGACTCAGCGCTCGGGGAGGATTGAGGTCACGAGGTCGAGGAAGGCACTGGCAGCGGGGGAGAGCGGGCCCGCCCGGTGCAGTACGAAGATCGGCCGCCGGATCCGAGGCGCCAGGGACAGCACCCGGAGTCCGGAGTGCCGGGCCTGTTCGCCTGAGGCGCGGGGCAGCACCGCGGCACCCGCGCCCGCGTGTACGAAGGCGAGCGCGGCTTCTCGGCGTTCGACCTCGATCACCGGATGCCACGGGGTGCCGTCCGCGAGCGCCGCGGCTTCGGCGAGGTCGCGGATCAGTGTCCCGCGTTTGCCGGTAATCAGGCCCTCGCGCATGAGTTCGGCCAGCGTGATGCTGCTGCGCGGCGAGGCGGGCGCTGCCGCACTCCCGGGGTCCCGTGCTGCGTCGAGCCGCTCGCCCGAGGCTGCGGGCAGCACCGCGACGAGTTCCTGCGTGTCGACCCGCGTGAACACGAGCTCTGCCTCGGTCGCATCGCCGACGGTGAGCCCAACCTCGGCGCGACCGGAGCGGATCATCTGGGTGACCTGCTCGGGTGTTTCCACCTGCTCGATCCGCACCTCGATACCGGGCCAGTGTTTGCCGAAGCGGCCGAGCCAAGGGGCGAGTGGGGAAGTGACCAGCCCCGGGAGTGAGACCACGTCCAGGCTGCCGCCGCGCAGTCCACGCACCGCGCGGACGCGCTCGGCGGCGATTGCGAAGTCGCTCACGATCTGTGCGGCGGGGAGCCGAAGGCTTTCGCCCGCGGACGTGAGCCGCACGCCGCGAGGCAGGCGGTGGAAGAGCGGTGTGCCCACGTTCTTCTCGAGCGCCTTGATTGTGTGGGAGAGCGCCGGTTGGGACATGTGCAGGTCCCGTGCAGCCTCGGCCATATTGCCGCGGTCGCAGACGGCGAGGAATACCTCCAGTTGGCGACGTTCCATTTTTCCCTTTCAACGTACCGCGGGATCGCACGAGAGTTAACCAATTCTATAGTTTGGCTAAAAATACTTGAAATTGTGTGAACTCGAATGCCCGCCCAAGATAGAAACATCCGTTCAATGACGAGAAGGAGTGGGCGTGCACAGCAACGCTTTGGAGATCACCCTCACCGGGACGGGGACGCCGATCCCGGTCCCCGATCGCGCGGGGCCGGGGGTCTGTATCCGCACGCCGGACGCCACCGTGCAGATCGATACCGGACGTTCCACGGTGCTGCGCCTGGCCGAGGCCGGCGTGAATGTAGGTGATCTTACTGTCGTGTGCTTGACCCACCATCACTCGGACCACACCACGGACCTCAGCGACGTGCTGATGTCCGCCTGGATCATGAACCCGGATCACGACATTGACCTCGTGACACCCACGGGCCTCGCCGCCGACTTCGCGCGCTCCGTACTCACCCCGCTGGAGGGAGACCTCGAGTTCCGCCGGATCCATCGCGGCGTCACCGACATCGCCCGGCCCCGCGTGCGGGAGTTCACCCCCGAGCGGAAGGGCACCCGGGTGTGGGAGGACGGGGAGACGCGGATCGACGCGGTCGCCGTGCGCCACGAGCCCGTCGAGCACGCCGTGGGATACCGCGTGAGCTGGGGTGAGCACGCCGTCGTCGTCTCCGGGGACACGCGCGCCTGCGCCGAGCTCGAGGAGCTCGCCCGCGGTGCCGACGTCCTGGTCCACGAGGTAGTCGCGCCGGATCGGGTGCCGCCCCATCGCACGCACACGATCGACTACCACGCCCTCCCGCACGAGGTCGGCGCGCTCGCTGAGCGGGCCGGGGTCGGCGTGCTCGTGCTCACCCACCTGTGGCCCGCGCCCCAGAACGAGGCCGATGTTGCGAGCCTGCTCGACGGCGTGCGGGCAGGCGGCTTCACTGGCGAGGTCGTGGTCGGCTGCGACCTCACCCGCGTCACGGTGCACGGGGATGCGCGTACCGTGACCGTTCCCACCCGCCCCGGCGTGCCGGGCCTGCATGCTCCCGCCGTCCCCGCCGTCGTGTAACCACGCCCGGCCTACCCACCTATTTCTCACCCGTGGAGGTTTCAATGACGTACCCCGCACCGCGCACTCGTGCGCTGTCTCGCACCCTCATCTTGGGGGCGACGGCCCTCGCGCTCACACTCACCGGCTGTAGCGCGCCCCAGCCGGAATCCGAGCCCGGAAGCGCTCAGACCGCACTGCCGGCCAACGCCGAGCTTCACGCTGCGCTGCCCGCCTCCGTGCAGGACTCCGGGGTGCTGCGCCTCGGTTCGCCCACCACCAACGCGCCCTACATCACGAAGCCCACGACGGACGTCGAGGGTCTGATCCCCGAGCTCGCCGCCGCGGTCGGTGACGTCCTCGGCGTCGAGGTCGAGTTCGTGGACACCCCGTTCCCCGGCCTCGTCCCCGCGCTGGGGGCGCAGCGCATCGACGCGATCTGGACGGTGATGAACGACACCGCTGAGCGCGAAGAAACGATGCAGATGGTCGACTGGATCAAAAGCGACTCCGGGTTCCTCGTGACCGCCGGCAACCCCGAGCAGCTGAACCGGATCGAGGACTTCTGCGGGCACGCCGCGGGCACGCTGCGCGGCAGCGCACAGGCCGAGCTGCTCGAGACCACGAGCGCGGACTGCGTGGCCGCCGGCAAGCCGGCGATCGAGATCAAGCTGTACGAAGACATGGGGGCCGGGCAGACCCAGCTCCGCTCGGGGAACCTTGCCGGCTACTTCGGGGGCACGGTGCCGCTGCGGTACCTGGCATCCCAGGTCGACGGGGGCACCGCCTTCGAAGTGATGGATCAGACCTATCTCGGTGGCGTGTTTGCCATCGCAGTCCCGCTCGAGGACACAGCGTTCGCGGACGCCCTCGTTGCGGCACTCGCCGAGGTCGAAGCCGCGGGTGCCTACGGCGAGATCCTCGACGCCTACGAGGCGGGTGCCGACGCGCTCTCGAGCGAAGAGTTCCAGGTGAACGGAGTTGGCGCGGGGGCATTCGGATGATGACCGAGACGACCGCGAACCCGACGCTGGCCGCTGACGGCCAAGCGCGGCACCCCAACGTCGACCTGAGCGTGCCGCCCGTGCCGGTGCGGCACCCCGGACAGTGGGTCATCGGCGCGATCGCCGTGCTCGCGGTTGCGGCCCTCGTGCTGTCGCTCGCGCAGAATGAGAAGCTCGACTGGGGCACCGTGGGTGCGTACCTGTTCACCCCCTCGGTGTTGCAGGGCCTGCTTGTCACCTTCGAGCTGGCCGCCATCGGCATGGTGATCGGGGTCGCGTTGGGGATCCTGCTCGCACTCGCCCGGATGTCGCATAGCCGCGTGCTGCGCGGGCTGGCGAGCGGATACATCTGGGTGTTCCGCGGGGTGCCGCTGCTTGTGCAGCTGCTCGTGTGGGGCAACCTCGGGCTCTTGTTCGCCACGCTCGGCGTGGGGATCCCGTTCACGGACCTTACGCTGCTCGAGGTCAACACGAACGTCCTCGTGACCGGCTTCGTTGCGGCCTGCCTGGGGCTTGGCCTGCACGAGGCCGCGTATATGGCGGAGGTGGTCCGCGGCGGCATCATGTCGGTTGACCCCGGGCAGCGGGAGGCCGCGATCGCGCTCGGCATGGGTGGCACGACGGCGATGCGTCGGGTAGTGCTGCCGCAGGCGATGCGCGTGATCGTGCCGCCGACCGGCAACCAGTTCATCTCGCTGCTGAAGGCCACCTCCCTCGTGTCGGTCATTGCCGGCGGCGACCTCCTCACCGTGGTCCAGAACATCGGCGCGGTGAACTTCCGCACCCTCGAAATGCTGTTCGTGGCGACCTTCTGGTATCTCGTGGTCGTATCCGTGCTGAGCGCCCTGCAGCACATCCTCGAGCGCCGACTCTCGCGCGGCTACACCCGGTAAGGAGCCCGGAAATGACTGACAACATTGCAGGCAGCGGCGAGCCGCTCGTCGACATCGTCGGCGTCCACAAGTCCTACGGCGAGGTCGCGGTGCTGAAGGGCATCGACCTCACCGTGGCGCCCGGCGAGGTCGTGTGCGTGATCGGCCCGAGCGGATCCGGGAAGTCGACGCTGCTGCGCTGCGTGAACGAACTCGAAACTGTGGATCGCGGCGCGATCTTCGTCGACGGGTCGCCGGTGGGCAGCAGCATCGTTGCCGGGCGGCTGCGCCGCTTGCGCCCGCGGCAGGTGGCGAAACAGCGACGCGACATCGGCATGGTGTTTCAACGCTTTAACCTGTTCCCGCACATGACGATCCTCGAGAACGTCGCGGAAGCTCCCGTGCGCGTGCGCCGCGAGCCGCTCGCCGAGGTCCGTGAGCGAGCCAGGGCCCTGCTGGATCGGGTGGGCCTCGCGCACCTTGAGCAGCGCTTCCCCGCCCAGCTCTCGGGCGGGCAGCAGCAGCGCGTGGCGATCGCCCGGGCCCTGGCGATGCGTCCGAAGCTCATGCTGTTCGATGAGCCGACCAGTGCGCTCGACCCCGAGCTCGTGGGGGAGGTGCTGGACACGATGAAGGAGCTCGTCGCCACGGGGATGACGATGATCGTGGTCACCCACGAGATGGACTTCGCCCGGGAGATGGCGGACCGGGTGGTGTTCATGGATGGCGGAGTGGTCGTGGAGCAGGGCACCCCCGAGCAGGTGCTCGAGCGGCCGCAGCGCGAACGCACACGAAAGTTTTTGACCGCGGTGCTCTCGGCGACGCCATGACCGCCGAGCAACACGCACCGACACTGACGCAGCAGGAAAGAGAACTGATGACACACACGGGAGGCGAGCTTCTCGCCGCGCAGCTGGTAGCCGAGGGAGTGGAGAAGGTGTTCGGGGTCCCCGGCATCCAGCTCGACTATGCGGTGGACGGCCTCGCACAACACGCCGATCAGATTGACTTCGTCGTCGCCCGGCACGAGCAGGGTGCCGCGTACATGGCGGACGGCTATGCCCGTGTCTCGGACAAGCCGGGCGTCTGCCTGGTCGTGCCGGGCCCGGGCCTCCTCAACGCGGGTGCCGCGCTGTCGACCGCGTACGCCACGAGCAGCCGGGTCGTGATGATCGTGGGGCAGATCCCGTCGCCGACGATCGACGCGGGCCTCGGGATGCTGCACGAGATTCCGGAGCAGTCGCGGCTCATCGCTTCCCTCACCAAGTGGCATCGCCTGGTCACGGATGCCGCGGACATCCCCGCGGCCGTGAACGAGGCGTTCCGGCAGGTGCAGAGCGGCCGGCCACGGCCCGTCGCGATCGAGGTGCCGCCGGATGTGCTGAAGACCGTCGCCACGGCTCCGATCCTCCCCGCGGCGGTGGGCGAGCCGCTGGCACCGGACGCTGGGCAGATCGCCGATCTGGCGGCCCAGCTGAGCGCCGCCGAGCGGCCCGTGATCTACGTGGGCGGCGGCATCCGCGACATCCCGGCAGCCACGGCGCTGCAGGCGGTCGCCGAAGCCCTGGGCGCCCCCATCGTGATGAGCCGTAATGGGCGCGGTGCCGTGAGTGACCGGCACCCACTCGCACTCACGCGGCTCGCGGGCGGCCCGGCGCTCGACGCGGCGGACTTCGTACTCGCCGTGGGAACTCGATTCATGACGCAGCAGGGCCGGCCGGTGGTGCACCCGGGCCGGCACCGAATCGCCGCGATCAACGCCGAGGCGGCCGACCTTGCCGCGCCGCGCAGCTTCGGGCTCGCGCTGCACGCGGATGCGCGCTTGGCGCTTGAGGCGCTCCTCCCGCAGTTGGCCCCGCGGACCGCGGCGGCAGCGGAAGGCACCCCCGACCCTGCGGAGCTCCGGGAGCGCGCCGACCGCTTGCTCGACGAAGTAGCCCCGCAGCGCGACTGGCTGCTGGCGATCCGCGCGGGCCTCCCCGACGATGGCGTGTTTGTCGACGAGCTGACACAGGTCGGCTATCCCTCCCGCATCGCGTACCCCGTGTACACGCCGGGGAGCTACGTTACCCCGGGATATCAGGGCACCCTCGGATATGGCTTTCCGACGGCGCTCGGCGTGCAGGCGGCGGATCCGGACCGCCCGGTCGTGTCGATCAACGGTGATGGTGGCTTCGGGTGGGCGCTGCAGGAGCTGTCCACGGCAGCAAAGTATCGGCTCGGGCTCGTCACGATCGTGTTCGAGAACGGTGTGTTCGGCAACGTCGAGCGGATCCAGCAGGAAACCTTCGGGCGCACGGTCGGGGTGGATCTGCATAACCCGGACTACACGCTGCTGGGTGAGGCATTCGGAGTCGCGGTCCGCACAGTGCGCACCCCGGACGAATTGACCGCCGTGATTCGAGATCACGCGGGCGTGCGCGAGCCGCTGCTCGTGGTTGTCCCGGTGACCGATTTCCCCACACCCTGGGATCTGATCGCCGAACCGAGCTACGGCGATGCAAACGGGCGGGGGCAGGCATGAGCGCCCCACTCCTGACAAGTGTGATCGCCGGGCGGCCGGTCGCGGCGTCGCCGGCGTCGGGCCGATACGCAGTCACGAACCCCGCGACGGAGGAACCGCTCGCGACGGTGGCCTTCGCCTCCGCAGAGCAGGCGGCCGAGGCGCTCGACGCCGCGGTCGCGGTTCGGGATCGCTGGGCTGCCACGCCGGTGCGGGATCGCATCGCGCTGGTTGAGTCGATCGCGAACGTCCTGGAGGAAGAACGCGAGTCCCTGATCGCGACGGTCGTCGCCGAGGTCGGGATGCCGCGGGCTCAGGCGGCCGTGCAGCAGGTCGGTGCCGCGATCGCCGCGGTGCGCGATGCGGTGCAGGACGCCCCGGAACTACTCGAGCCCGAGGTCATAGGTGCTGCGCGCGTCGAATCGGTGGCCGCGGGGGTCGTGGTCGCGATCACCCCCTGGAACTATCCGCTCTACCAAGCTGCACTCAAGGTCGCCCCGGCGCTCGTCGCCGGCTGCCCCGTTGTGCTGAAGCCGAGCGAGGTGACCCCGCAGTCGGTGCTGGCCCTCGCCGACGCGTTTGCGACGGCGCGCGCTCGGCTTTCGGAGCGCGGGATCCTGATCCCGGGCGAGGTGTTGAGCGTGGTGCTGGGCGACGGCGTGATCGGGGAGCAGCTCGTGTCCGATGCGCGCGTTGATCTCGTGTCGCTGACCGGGTCCACGCGCGCCGGGATCGCGGTGCAGCGCGCCGCGGCCGCCGGGGTGACGCGCGTGTCCCTGGAGCTGGGCGGGAAAAGCGCCCTGCTGGTGCTTCCGGGCACCGACCTCGCGGCGGCTGTGGACTACGGGGTGGCGCGCTGCCTCGTGAACACCGGGCAGACTTGTGCGGCGCTGACGCGGCTGATCGTACCGCGCGCAGATCTCGACGCGGTGGAGCGGCTCGTGTCCGCTGCCCTGGCGCGGCACCGCGTCGGGGATCCCGAAGCGGAAACCACGACGCTCGGCCCGCTCGTGACGCGCGCGCAGCGCGACCGCGTCCGCTCCTATATCGACGCTGGTGTCGCCGCCGGTGCCCGGCTCATCCGCGCAGACGCCGGTGAGGCCGCGGACACCGGAGACAAGGGAGACTCGGCGCTCCCGAGCCGGGGCTGGTTTGTGGCCCCGGTCGCGTTCTCGCGCACCGCGCCCGACATGGCGATCGTACAGGAGGAGATCTTCGGCCCGGTGCTGGTGATTCAAAGCTATGAAGAGGTGGGGGAAGGCATCGCCCTCGCGAATGGTACCGCGTACGGGCTTGCCGCAGGCGTGATCGGTCCGAGCCGGGAGACGGAGCTCGCGGTGGCCCCACGGCTTCGGGCGGGCATAGTGTTTGTGGGGGCGGCGCGACCCGAGCCTCGCGCGCCCTTCGGTGGCGTCAAGTCTTCAGGGTTTGGACGCGAGCGCGGACCGCACGGACTCGCGGAGTTCCTGGTAACACAGAGCTTCGTGGCCGCAGTGGAGGTCGGCGCATGAGCCCGATCTCGCTCCGGGAGGGGCTAGATACACTGCCGCCCTACGTGCCGGGGACGCGACCGGACGGCGGGCCTGAGGCGAGTCCACCCCCGGTGCGGGCCGCGTCGAACGAGGCCCCCGCCGGCCCGCACGACAGCGTGCGCGCCGCGGTCGCGGAGGCCGCCGCGGAACTGCACCGCTACCCGGAGTTCTCGAGCGGCACGCTCGGTGCAGCGCTGGCCGAACGTGCGGGCCTCTCACCCGAGCACGTGACTGTCGGCACCGGATCCTCGGCGCTGATCCGCGACCTGGTGACCGCGCTGTGCGGGCCGGGTGACGAGGTCGTGTTCGCGCAGCCCTCGTTCCCGTACTACCGCAATGCCACCGTGGTGGCGGGGGCTACCCCGGTGCCGGTCCCGTTGCGTGAGCTCGTGCACGACCTGGATGCGCTGTTGGCAGCCGTCACGTCGGCGACGCGCCTGCTGTTCCTGTGCAACCCGAACAACCCGACCGGGACGGTGCTTTCTGCCGATGCGATCCGGGCGTTCCTGGCCCGCGTGCCCGAGCACGTGGTGGTGGCGGTCGACGAGGCGTACATCGAGTACTCTCCAGACGCGTCGCTGGCCGCGGACGTGGGGCGCGATCCGCGGCTCGTGATCCTGCGCACCTTCAGCAAGGCCTACGGGCTCGCCGGTGCTCGGGTCGGATATGCGCTGGGGGATCCGCGGCTGATCGCTGGGATCGCGCGCGTCGCCGTGCCGTTCGGCGTGAGTATGCCCGCGCAGGCCGCGGCCCTGGCGCTGCTCGCCCCGGAGGCGCAGCAGTCGCTCGCGGAGCGCATCGCGGACACGGTGGCGGAGCGCAAACGCCTCGCGGCGGATCTCCGACGCGGCGGCTGGGCCGTGGTTGAGAGCGGGGCGAACTTCCTGTTCCTTGACGTCGCGCAGCCAGCGGATCTGGCCCAGGCGCTGCAGGAGCGCGGGATCCTGGTGCGCTCGGTGGGTGGGGGCGTGCGCATGACAATCGCGACCCCCGAAGAGAACGCGCGCGTGCAGGCAGCGCTGGAGTCTTTGGGCGCGCAGCGTTAGCTGCCTCCCAACGCCGCGGGCCCGGTGCCCCTCCCAAGTGATTCGGGTGGGGCATCGGGCCCGCGGTTGTCGTGCGGTTCGGCGCCTAGCCGCTGATGACGTGCGGCTCGGCGACGGCTTTGAGGCCCTCCACGCCGAATTCGCGGCCATAGCCGGACTGCTTCGCCCCGCCGAACGGGATCATCGGGTGCAGCGCGCCGTGCGAGTTGATCCACGTGGTGCCGGCCTGCAAGCGCGCGGCGACCTCGAGGGCCTTCGCTCGGTCACTCGACCACACCGAAGAGCCGAGGCCTACCTCGAGTTCATTGGCGAGGCGCACGGCATCATCAAGATCCGTGTACCGGATAATCGGCAGCGCCGGCCCGAACTGCTCCTCCAAGACGAGCTCCTGGTGGGGATCGATATCGGCGATCAGCGTGGCCGGGTAGAAGTAGCCGACGGCGTCGCGATCGGGGTTGCCGCCGAGCACGACGCGTGCGCCCGAGGCCTTCGCGGACTCGACCAGGCGATCCACGATGTCGAACTGTGACTTGTTCTGCAGCGGGCCGAGCACGTTCTGCTCGTCGAGGCCCACGCCCATCGGCACGTTTGCGGCCACCTTGGCCAGCTCGTCGACGACCGCGTCGTAGATCGAATCGTGCACGTAGAGTCGTTTGAGCGCGGCGCAGGTCTGGCCCGTGTTGATGAATGCGCCCCAGAAGAGATCCTCGGCGATCTTCGCGGGTTCCGCGTCGGGCAGAACGATCCCGGCATCGTTGCCACCAAGCTCGAGGGTTAGGCGGGTGACGTTCGGGGCCGAGGCCTCGATGATCTTCTTGCCGACCGGGGTGGAACCCGTGAACATGATCTTCTTGATCTTCGGGCTGCGCGTCAGGGCGTCACCGACCGTGCTGCCCTTGCCGGGCACGATGTTCAGGACGCCGGCGGGCAGCACCTGATTCATCACGGCGACAAGCGCCAGCACGGAGAGCGTGGTGTTCTCGGCGGGCTTGATGACAACAGTGTTGCCCATGCGCAGGGCGGGGGCGATCTGCCAGATCGAGATCATCATGGGCCAGTTCCACGGCGAGATCGCGCCCACAACGCCGAGGGGGCGGTAGTGCATCTCGGCGTAGCCGGACTCGTCGTCAATGATGACCTCGACGGGCAGGGGCGTGTCAGCGGGGGTGCGCGTCCACGCGACGCAGGCTCCGACCTCGAAGCGGGCGTTCGGGCCGTTCAGCGGCTTGCCCTGCTCACGCGAGAGGAGCTCAGCGAGCGCCTCTGACGACGCTTCGATCGCGTCGGCAGCCTTGTGGAGCAGCGCGCTCCGCTCAGCGTCTGGGAGCGCAGCCCAGGTGGGCTGGGTGGCCTCGGCCGTGTCGATCGCAGCTTCGAGCGCGGCGACATCCTGCATCGGTGCGAGGCCGATCAGCTCGCCCGTCGCGGGGTCGAACACCTCGCGCGTCTCACCGCCTTCCGCGACAACGGCTGCAAGCAGGCTTTCGTAGGTGTTCATGGATCCTCCACTCCGAGTCCGGGCAATAGTCTCAGCGTACGGCGCGGGCCGAGCGCCGCGCTTGTCTTGCGCGGCAGCCCGGTTGTGTTTGCGTGATCACTCCGGACCGCTCTGGCCCCGTGGCACCAGCCGCCGCACGGCGAGCAGTGCGACGAGTGCGGCAGCGCCGGATCCCGCGGCGATACTCGCGACCATCGTGACGGCGGAGGTGCCGGCGAGGGCGGATACGAGGGGCGCGGCGATCGCGCCCGCCGTGAACATCGCCATGCCGAGCAGCGCTGACGCGGTCCCGGCCCGGCCGCCGTGGTGCCCGAGCGCCAGCGTCGTCCCGTTCGGGCCGCCGAGCCCGTTCGAACCGAGGAACACGGCGAGCAGTACGATCACCACGATCGCGGGTGCCCCGGCGAGGGTGGCACCGAGCAGCACCAGCGCGGCGCTCGCCCCGGCCAGCTGACCCACGAGGTACATCCGCGCGGTGCCGACGCGCGCCACGAACAGCCGGCTGATCTGTGCGCCCGCGAGCTGAGAGAGCGCGTTGATCGCGAACACGATGCTGAACAGCTGCGGGGTGAGCCCGTACTGATCCTGCATCACGAAGCTCGACATCGACAGATACGAGAAGAACGCGGCACCGCCGAGGCATGCCGCGATCATCAGCGCGACGAACAGTGGATCCCGCAGGATCTCGCGGGTGTGCCGCACGGTGGTGCCCAGCACGCTGCCGGAGTGGCGTCCCTCGCCCAGGGTTTCTCGGAGCCCGAATTGTGCCACGAACACGAGTACGGTTCCCACCCCGGCGAGCACTAGAAAGATGCCACGCCAGTCCATGATCCGCGCGAGCTGCCCGCCGATCACGGGCGCGATGATTGGCGTGAGCGAGGTGACGAGCGCCAGGAGCGAGAGCATCCGTGAGAGTTCAACCCCCTCGAACAGGTCTCGCGCGACCGCCATGCTGATGACCACGCCCGCGGATCCGGCGAGGCCCTGCAGGAAGCGAGCCACGAGCAGCACCTCGATCGAGGGCGCGAACGCGCACACCGCGGACAGCAGGGCGAAGAGGATCACGCCGGTCACGAGCGGGCGCTTCCGGCCGAAACGATCCGAGAGAGGTCCGGCAATGAGCTGCCCGAGCCCGAGCCCGATCATGCACACCGACATCGTCGCCTGTGCGAGGGCGTCGGTTGTGTCGAGGGTGCGGGCGAGCTGCGGCAGCTGCGGCAAGTACAGGTCCATTGAGAGGGGACCAAACGCTTCCAGCGCGCCGAGCACGAGGGTGATCCTGAGGAGCCCCATCGGGCGCGGGGTCGCGCCCGATGGGGATCGTGCCGCGCTCATTGCGCGAGGATCCGGCGCCACCAGCTGTCACGGGCAGCGTTCGCGGCGTGCGAGACGACCGCGTCGGGGGAGAAACCGCTGAAGCCGTGGTAGGCCCCCGACCAGACGTGCAGTTCGGCCTGGCCGCCCGCCGCCCAGATCCGGCTCGCGTAGGCGATCGTTTCGTCACGGAACACCTCCGCGGCACCGACCTCGAGAAACGCTGGGGCCAGCCCCGACAGATCCGTGGCGCGGGCCGGGGCGCGCACCGCCTCGACGCGTTCGGTGCCGCGGTCGTCGCCGAGGGCCGCGTCCCAGCCGACATCGTTATTGCCACGGTCCCACGCCCCCACGCCGACGTACTGCCACGAGGAGTCTGTGTTGTTGCGATCGTCGATCATCGGGGTGTTCAGGAGTTGCCCCGCGAGGGCCGGTCCGCCGCGATCCCGGGCGAGGAGCGCCACGGCGGCGGCAAGCCCGCCCCCGGCGGACGCGCCGGACACCACAATCCGCGCCGGATCAATGCCGAGTTCCGCAGCGTGTGCCGCGAGCCAGACGAGCGCCGCGTAGCAGTCCTCCGCCGCGGCGGGCGCCGGGTGCTCCGGCGCGAGCCGGTACTCGACGGCGACGCCGACGGTGCCGTGCGTCTCGGCAAGATCGATGAGTTCGCCGGTGCCGAAGAAGCGGGTGCCGAGCACGTAGCCGCCGCCGTGGATCCCCAGGACCGCGGGGGCGAGATGCGGGGCGGAATCGGGATCTGGCACCGCGGGATCCGGTACCGGGCGATCCGGCACCGCGGGATCCGGCACCGCGGGATCCGGCACCGCGGGATCCGGCACCGGGCGATCCGGCACCACGGGATCCTGCACTGCGGGCCGGACGATTGTGACGGCGACGTCGGGTGCCCCGGGCGGGCCCGGGACGATCCGGTTTTCCCAGGTCACGGCGCGGCCCGCGGTCTGCGTGGCCATGTCCTGCGTGATGGACGCCAGGTGCGCCCGGTTCTCCGCGATTGTGTCCGCGGTGAGGGGGATCGGCTCGACGAGCTCACGGAAGAACGCGAGCCCGGGGAGCAGCTCCGGATCGTAGGGCACGGGGACCGGGAGATTCGCGGGTGCGTCAGCCACGGTCACCCCCGCCCAGGATCCGGCGGAGCCACGAGTCGCGGCTCGCGAGTGCGGCCCGAGTGATCTCGGTCTCCGGCGCGTACATGTCGAAACCGTGGCAGCCGCCCGCCCACACATGCAGTTCGGCCTGCCCACCCGTAGCCCAGATGCGCCGGGCGTACTCGGTGTCCTCGTCGCGGAACATCTCGGCGGCCCCCACCTCGATGAAGGCTGGCGGAAGCCCCGAGAGGTCCGCCGCCCGCGCGGGGGCCGCGTAGGCGGGGGCGTCCGCGGCGTAGGCCAGATCCGGCCCGAGAACGCAGCGCCAGGCGAGGAGGTTCGCGTCCCGCTGCCACGTGCCAATGCCGTCGTACTGCCTGCTCGACACCGTGGTGTTCGTGTTGTCGAGCATGGGGCACAGCAGGAGCTGACCGGCGATGCGCGGGCCGCCGCGATCCCGCGCCATCAGTGCTACAGCCGCGGCAAAGCCGCCCCCGGCACTGCCCCCCATCACGACGAGCCGCGCAGGATCCGCCCCGAGCTCTGCCGCGTGATCCGCCACCCAACACGTCGCCGCGTAGGTGTCCTCGGCGCCGGCGGGAAACGGATCTTCGGGGGCCAGGCGGTACTCCACGTTGACGCCGATGACGCCGTGCTGGGCGACGAGTTCGGCAACGCGGGCGTGCTCCCAACTGCGGTGGCCGACGATCATGCCGCCGCCGTGGAAGTTCACCAGCACCGGGAGACCGGTGCCGGATCCCGCATCGGATCCGGTGTCCGATCCTGCCGTCGCCGCGGGGCGAAACACGGTGACCTCCAATCCAGGGGCACCGGCGGGGCCGGGGATACGGAGCTCCTCGGACGTGACACCGAGTGCCGTAGCGACAGCCGTGCCGTCGGGGAAGGCGGGACCGCCGCCACCGCGCATCGCCGCGAGCGTCTCCTCGGTGAGCGGCGGCTGTGCGCTCGCCGCCAACGCATCGAGCATCGGCACGAGTTCCGGATCGAACAGCACCGGGGTGAGCGCGGGTCGGCCCAGCGCGATCGGCATGGCGGGGTTGTTCACGAGGATGGACTCGGTCATGGTTACGGGCCCTCCGGATCCACGAGGCCGCGATCGGCCCAGAACGGCTCGACCCGGGCGCGGAGCTCGGCCGCACCGACGCGATCCAGGAGTTCCAGGCTCCCGAGGTTCGCCTCGAGTTGGGCCACGCTCGACGCCCCGAAGAGCGTGTTGGCGGTTGCCGGGTGGGTGAGCGTGAACGCGATCGCGAGCTGCGCTGGTGTCGCCCCCAGCTCCTCCGCGAGCGTGACAAATGCCGGCACATCGATGATGATGCGTTCGCGGATCCCACCGGGATCCCGCCCCACCTCACGGTCCGTCGCGATTTTGCCGGCGAGGTAGCCGCCCTCCATGACGTCTGATGCCTGCATCGAGAGCCCCTGATCCCAGAGCTTCGCGAACGGGGCCCCGTCGGGGATGGACCGGCGCGACACGCTGTACTTGAGCTGCGCCATGGCCGGGCCGGGGAGCCCCTCCGTCGCGGCGATGTCGAGGAGTGCCTGCACGTTCGACGCCGACCAGTTGTTGACGCCCCAGGCGCGGATCAGGCCGTCACGCTGCAACTCGGCGAGATTCGTGACGATGTCGCGGAGTGCGACATCGTCACGGCGGAGGTCGCCGAGCACCACGAGGTCGGCATGCTCGGCACCGACGCGGAACAGCGCGCCGTCGAGCTGGCTGCGGAACCCGGTGGAATCGTCCCAGCCCTCGAGCCAGAGTTTTTCAGAGAGGAGATACTCGTCGCGGGCGACGCCCGCGGCGCGAATGATCGCCGAGAACAGGACGTCGGTGAAGGCGGGCGGGCTGCCGGGGGCCGCGTACACGCCCACGTCGAAGAGCGTGATCCCGCGGTCGATGGCGGTGCGCACCATCTTGACGGAGTCCTCGAAGTGCATGCGGTCGTAGATGTGCCAGGATCCGAGCGCGAACACCGAGGAGGTGAGCTCGCTCTGGCCGATCCGGCGCTGGGGGACAGGTGGGTGCGTCATTGCGTTCCGTTCGCTGGAGGGGTGTGGGTTAGGGGCGGCGTGTGAGGCGCGGATCGATGACGGCTTTCACCTCGCCGAGCTCGTGCATGTTCGCGATCCGCGCGGACGCTTCTTCGAGGCCGCAGGGGGCCGAGAACAGCTCGTCCCAGGGGAAGCGGTCGGCGAAGCTGCGGAAGAACTCGATGGAGCGGTAGTAGTCGGCGACGTCCCCGTTGAGTGAGCCGACGACTGTGAGCTCCTTGCCCATGATCGTGGAGAGGGGGAACGGTTCGCCGGCGGGGCCGGTGGAGCCGACGATCGCGATGGTGCCGCGCTGGGCGGCCATGCCGACCGCCTCGGGGCCGATGCTCGGGGCGCCCGCGAAATCGAGGATCAGGTCCGCGCCCTCGCCGTCGGTGAGCTCGAGCGCGCGCGCGATTGTCGCCTCGGAGCCGCCCGCGATGTCGATTGTGTGGGTCGCACCGAAGCGCTGGGCGAGTTCCAGCCGGGCCGCGGGGGCACCCGCGGTGATCACGGTGGCGGCACCCGAAATACTTGCGACGGCGGTCGCGAAGAGGCCGAGCGCCCCCGAGCCCTGGATGATCACGCGTGATCCCGGGCGCACCCCGCCCGCGCGCTCGAATGCCCGCAGCACAGTTTTCGCGGCGCAGCCCGCGGCGGAAGCCCACGTGTCTTTCACCTCGTCGGGCAGGCGGAGCTTCTGCGCGCCAGGGGTGACATAGGCGATCTCGGCGAGGCCGGCGGTCGCGAACGGGTGCACCTGGGTGCTCTGCAAGAAGCCGTAGCCGCGGTTACTGCAGGCCACGGGCTGCCGCAGCACCGTGCAGCCGAAGCACTTCCCGCACACGGATTCTGACCAGCCGATCCGGTCGCCGACGGCGAGAGCTTCGCCGAGCGCATCGGTGGTGCCCTCGCCCACGGCGATGACCTCGCCGACCATCTCGTGGCCGAGGACCATGGGCAGCATGCCGGGGAAGCTCATCTTGCCCGCCCAGATCTCGATGTCGGTGCCGCAGAGCGTGGTGCAGGTGATGCGCACGAGGGCCGCGCCGGGTTCGATGTGGTCGGGAAGCGGAAGCTCCTGGAGTTCGAGGGGGGCACCGTGTTCTGTGAGGACGGCGGCGAGTGTGGATGTGGGGATCGTCATTGAAGGCTCCGTTCCGGTGGGATCGGCGCGGCCTCGTTGCCCGGGGCGCCGATCATGTAGTTTTATTCTACATACGTTGACCATAAGCGTGAAGCCCTCGTTGAGGGCGCGGCCATGGGGGCCGCGGGAAAGGGGATCATGGAAGACACCGAGGCGCGCGATGCGCTGGACACCGCGGAGCTGATCCTGCACGGCGGGACCGTGCTCGTGCTGGATGCCGCCGGATCGACCGCGGGCAGTGTGGCCGTCGCGGGTGGCCGGATCGTGGCGGTCGGCGGGGGCGAGGTGCTGCACCGTTGGCGCGGCCCCAACACCCGGGTGATCGAGCTTGCCGGCCGGGCCGTGCTGCCGGGGATCAACGATTCGCACCTCCATGCGTCGTGGCTGGGCGCGCGCTGGCCGCACACCCTGTTTGCGGCCGCCGACCCCGAGGCTGCCGCAGCACTGTCCGGAACCCTTGTGCAGGATCGGGCGGAGCGGCGTGACGCAATTCTCCGGGCAGGCCCGCTGCTCAGTGAGTTGGGGATTACAAGCTTCACCGAGCCGGGGATCGGTCCGGGGGAGGACGCAGGGGAAACCGGGAGCTTCCACAGTGAGGTCATCGAGATCTACCGGGAGCTCGCGGCCGCGGGCGAGCTGCGGCAGCGCGTCACCCTGCTCGCTCTACACGGGATTCTCGACGGCCCGAGCGACGTGGCCGATGTCGTCGCCGGGATCCGCGCGCACGCAGAGTTTGCGGGCGAAAGCGACCCCACCTGGCTCTCGATTCCCGGGGTCAAGATCTTCGGCGACCTGATCCCGCTTTCGCGCCAGGCCTGGACGAATCACGAATACGACGACGGCACGCACGGCGAGCTGCTCGTGCGCGGCGACAGTATTGAGGCGAAAGCGGCAGGCCTGCGGGACATGCTCATGGCTGCCCACGCGGCGGGGCTGCAGGTCGGGATCCACGCCACCGGCGACCGGACAATCCAGCTCGCACTCGATGCGTTCGTGGACGCCGCGGCCGTCCCGGGGACTCCGAGCGTGCGCGAGCTTGGCCACGTGATCATCCACGGCGACCTGGCGACGCCTGAGCAGGTGGCACGCATGGGCGAGCTCGGCGTGTGGCTGAACACGCAGGCCGGCATCGCGGCTCACGCGGGCGAGTGGCTCGCGGCAATGCTGGGCGAGCGAGTCGCGGACGCCGCCTGGCCGCTCGCCGCGGCGCTTGAAGCGGGCACGCTGGTGCTGTCCTCGGACGCGCCGGTGCTCGACTTCGACTGGCGGCGCGGGATCGCCGCGGCCGAAGATCGGATTCTCGCGACTGGCGGTGCCGCCGCCGGGGATCCGGCCGAGGCCCGGAAGCGGTTGCTCGGCCTGCTGCGGTGCTACACCGCGGTGCCGGCGGCGCAGGATCGCGCGGCGGACTGGAAGGGCACCGTCGAAGTGGGCAAGGTCGCGGACCTCGTCGTGCTCGAACGCGACCCCTTCGAGGTGGGCGCCGCGGGGCTGCCCCAGGTCGCCGTGGACCTCACGATCCTCGACGGCCACGTCGTCTTCGAGCGGGCGGGGTAGCCGGCCGGGCGGGCGGGCTGGCTGGGCGCGCTGGCTGGGCGCGCTGTGACCCCGCGCCCCGCCTCGCACCCTCCTCACGGAGGCTTTTTCGCCAAACTGAGCGATTTTCTGCCAAATATCGCTCAGTTTGGCGAAGATGCCTCGTGTGGGAGGCGATGGGAGGCGATGGGGGTGTTGGAGGTGATG